>NZ_SMOG01000016.1 GCF_004353895.1 Candidatus Syntrophosphaera thermopropionivorans
TGGTTAGCTCCAATGGCTGGATACACCGATAGAGCTTTCCGTCATCTTTGTAAAGAATACGGTGCAGATGTTATGGTTAGTGAAATGGTTAGTGCTGATGGACTTGTCCGAAACACAAAAAAGACCCTTCCCTATATCTTATTTGATGGACTGGAACGCCCTTTCGGTATCCAAATCTTTGGTTCAGAACCATATATTCTGGCTAAAGCAGCAGAACTATGCTTAGCCTGGAATCCAGATTTTATTGATTTGAATATGGGTTGTCCAGCTAAGAAAGTGGTTCGTAAAGGTGCAGGAGCAGCTTTAATGAAAAATCCTGTTCTGGCTGCAGAAATAGTGCGTGAAATGAAAGCAGTTCTTGATAAAGGATGTTTTTTAAGTGCTAAATTCCGCAGTGGCTGGGACTTTAAATCTATAAATTATCTGGATTTTGGCTTGAGGTTACAAGATGCTGGAGCCGATTTCCTGTGTTTACATCCCAGAACTCAATCACAAATGTTTTCTGGAACTGCTAATTGGACACATATTGCTGAACTGAAAAAGCAACTTTCTATCCCACTAATAGGCAATGGAGATATTCAAACTCCAGAAGATGCGCTGCGAATGTATGAAGAGACAAAATGTGATTCTGTTATGATTGGTAGAGGTGCTCTGGGTAAACCCTGGATTTTTCAGCAAATACATCAACTGGAAAAAAACAATGATTACACTCCTGCAAGTCGTCAATTAATCCTTGAAACTATGTTGCGTCATATTGACATGGCGACTCATTTTAAACCTGAATCTGTGGCAGTTAAAGAGTTAAGATCTCAGCTCTGTTTTTACACTAAAGGTATTATCGGTGGAGCAGAATTAAGACAGGCTATTAATCACGCTGTAAGTGCGGAACAAATTAAGGAATTGATTAAAAGTTGTGAAGGACTGAAATTTTAGTAGAGTTATTTCTTTTTGTGATACTTATATTATTTGCTCAATTATTTTTATATATCAATATTATTATCACTCCCTTAGCTCTCTCTTAGCTCTTGCTTACCTGCGGAATCAAGAAAAAGCTAAGAGAGACACAGGATAGAGGCAAGAAAGAACTTATTGAAAATACTTAGTTAATAAAATATAAATGGATACTGTTTATATATGGTTGGGAATAAAGTAAAATAAATTAGGTGCCAAATTGAGGGAAAATGATGTTGATTTCTCGTTCTGCACTTTCTTTGCTATCTGAGGCATGAACTGCATTTTCCGTTATTCCTTCTGCAAAAAAATCCCGGATAGTGCCTACTTTCCTTTTTTCTGGATTAACATCACCTATTAAACCTCTCAAATCTTCAATGGCATTTTCCTTTTCCACGATTATTCCCACACAGGGTGCAGAACACATAAGATTAACCAGCCGGTCATAAAAGCTTTTCCCTTTATGCATTTCATAAAAAACACTGGCTAATTCTGGAGTAAATCGGATAATATTAATATATTTGAGATTAAAACCAGCCTGCTCAACCATAGCAATGATATGCCCTATATGATGATGTACCACAGCATTAGGTTTAATAATTAGCAGGCTTTGCTCAATCATCTGGCTTTGTAGACAGTTTCTATATAATCCAGAGCAGCAACTTTTATAGCAATATCACGGTTTAACACCTGACACATTTTAATTTTATGCATCAGAATTTCAGTCCAGATATCGTAAATTTCATTGGGCTTGAAATCTATAGTTGTATACATTTTAAGCATTTCAGTGTAGAAGCTATCTCTATCAGAATCTACTCTTCCGATAACCAGTTTATAGCTATCAAAACAGACATCATATTCTTTGTAACGCACATCAATGACAGCATACCCAAGCTTCAGTAAATTATCATAATTAACTTGAAAATCTTCCATATTTGGCATTTTCTAACTCCCTATAAATTTCTCGACAAAAAGCAGGAACTCTGCAATTATGTATCCATAATTTGACAGAAATGGTAAAAGTCAAGCAAAAACTAAAATGGAACTTTTTGCCTCCTGTTTTATATACTAAGGAGAATAAGATGGAGGAGCTGGTTATTTATCCAGCAAAAATGAAGGAGATGTAAAACAAAATATGGGTATCTTCAAATTACATAGTGATTACCTTCCCCGCGGTGACCAACCTGAAGCAATCGCTGCTTTAACTGAAGGTCTGCGTCAAAACAAACGCTATCAAGTTCTTCTTGGGGTTACCGGAAGTGGGAAAACTTTTACTATAGCCAATGTGATTGCTCAATTTGATAGACCAGTACTGGTTCTATCACATAATAAAACTCTGGCAGCACAACTTTATGGAGAATTTAAACAACTATTCCCTGAAAATGCGGTAGAATACTTCATCAGTTATTATGATTATTATCAACCTGAAGCTTATATTCCTGGTAAGGATATCTACATTGAAAAAGATGCAGATATTAATGAACAGATAGATAAATTGAGACTTAGAGCAACGATGAGTTTAATGGAAAGAAGAGATGTGATCATCGTAGCCTCCGTTTCCTGTATATATGGTTTAGGTGTTCCAGAAGATTATAGAGAAGCTTTAATACACCTGGAAACAGGAATGCAAATAGAACGAGATGAACTTTTAGAAAAGCTCATAACAGCTCACTATAGTCGTAATGACATTGCCTTTGAGAGAGGGACTTTCCGGGTTAGAGGGGATATTGTAGATATTTATCCTGCATATCAAGAGCATTTTGTACGGGTGGAATTCTTTGCGGATGAAATTGTTAGAATAGAAAAGTTCCATCCTGTTACCTACCAAAGTCTGGAAGAAGTGGCAGAATATTCAGTTTATCCAGCTATCCATTTCTTAACCAATCCTGATCGTTTAAAAAGAGCCATCGCCTCTATTGAAGCAGAATTAGATGAAAGAGTAGCCTATTTTCTTTCCCAGCAAAAATATCTGGAAGCAGAAAGATTGCAGAGCCGCACTAAATTTGATCTGGAGATGCTGACAGAATTAGGCTATTGTTCTGGAATAGAAAATTATTCTCGTCATCTGGCTGGAGCAAAACCTGGCGAACCTCCTAAATGCCTCCTGGATTATTTTCCTGAAGATTTCCTGATGGTGATAGATGAATCTCATGTGACTATTCCCCAAATCCAGGGAATGTATGCAGGAGATTATACGCGAAAGAAAAATCTTGTGGAATACGGATTCCGTCTACCTTCCGCTTTTGATAATAGACCTCTCCGTTTTGATGAATTTCAGAATTATATGCATAATGTCATCTTTGTCTCTGCAACCCCAGCTGATTATGAACTCAGTCTCACTAATGGAGAAGTGGTTGAACAAGTTATTAGACCAACAGGTTTACTGGACCCGGAAATAGAAATAAAACCTATCCGTAATCAGGTGGATGATCTCATCCATCAAATAAGGGAAAGAGTGGAAAAAAATCAGAAAGTTTTAGTGATGACACTAACAAAAAGAATGAGTGAAGACCTCAGTCAATATCTGCAAAAAGCGGGAATAAAAAGTAAATATCTGCACAGTGAAATTGATTCTATAGAACGAGCTCAGATTATCAGAAGTCTCAGATTAGGTGAATTTGATGTAATAGTAGGTGTCAATTTATTGCGTGAAGGTCTGGATTTACCGGAAGTATCCCTGGTTGCTATTCTGGATGCTGATAAAACAGGATTTCTTCGTTCTACTCGTTCTTTGATCCAAATTTCTGGAAGAGCAGCAAGAAATGTGGATGGTAAAGTGGTCTTATATGCAGATGAAATCACTGATGCCATCAAGAAGACTCTGGAAGAAACTAATCGTCGTAGAGCTAAGCAACTGGCATATAATCAAAAACACGGTATAACTCCTCAAAGTATCAGCAAAACTATTCAGCAGATTATGGAATCTACTGCTATTGCTGAAGGCTATGATGCTATGGAAAAGAAAGCTAAATCAAATCATTTCCGAAAAGAGGATTTTTACGAATATCTGGAACTGGATAATAAAGAAAAATTACTCCAGATTCTGAAAAAGGAAATGAAACAAGCTGCAGCCAAACTGGATTTTGAAAGAGCAGCAGAATTACGTGACACTATTGCTGAATTAGAAAAACCAGCTGAATCCTGAAACTTTAATTACCTGGAAAAATAAAGTCTCACACCTAAAGGTCTGTGATCAGAAATGATAGAAGAATAAGTACTCCAGGAACCCATATACTCTTCTACCTTGATTACCCGACATATACTATCTGCTTGAGCAAAAGCATCAAATAGTTCGTTGGTGATTAGAATATGGTCTAAATGTGAAGGTGGACTATAATGAGGGTAAGAGACATTATCATATGAAGGATTTAGAGCTATAGGATAATCAGCAAAGTAATATTCATCTGGTTTATCCAGAAAAACCTGAAAGACATTAGTGGAAGGAGGCTCGGCAATCTGATCATTCATATCTCCTACCACTATCACTCTACTATCAGGAAAATGTTCAGTGATATACTGGTCAAGTTTTTGACAGGCAAGTCTTCTTCGCACTTCTTCGTCCCAGGCATCACTTTCATCTATATAATCATCTCCCAGAGCTTTAAGATGATTGTTGATACATATAAAATTTAAGCCTTTATAATTAAAATCAAGGACATAAGGTGGTCTGGGAAATGGGTTACTCTCCCCTACAAATATGGGATAGACCTCATTAACCTGAACCGTTTCTTTATTATATAAATAGGCAAGTCTATAGCTACTGGTGGCATTAGATACTAAAGCTTCATACTGCGGAATAGCACTTGCCAGTTGATAAAAAGCATTTTGGTCCATTACCTCCTGACAGGCAATAATATCAACTTTAAATTGTGGTATTATCTGAGATATGGTCTGAACTGTATTATTATTTACAGGAAAGGTTTTAAGATTCCAAGTGACCACTTCCAGAGTAGATTCAGTGCCAAATTCAAGTATATTCACATTTTCCGGAGGAGTCAGTTTATGATTAGTTCCACAACTGAACAATAGGAATATCGTTAACATTAATAACAGGGTTAATTTTTTAATATACCTCATTTTCTATCCTTAATTATAGGTCTTTTAAGAAATAATAATATTAAGCATAAAGCTTGCCAAATTGTAAAGGATTATTTTTATAGATATCTTACTTCTTTACGGAATGTTTTTTGCATATTATAAAAGTATTACTTCTGGAGGATTATTGATGAAGCGATATTTATGGATAGCTATAATGCTTGCAGTATGCTGTTTAGCCACAGCTATGAATGAAAACTACACTACCACAACTACAGGACTGATTGCTCATCTGGAAAATGTTCGTGTAGCTCCAGTTTTAGAGCAGCCTAAAGAAACTGAAGAATTTCCTGAGACCACTCTCATTTCTAAAACTTTTGCTTTACCTTATAATTCTATAGATTTGCAGGTGCAAAATCTTCAATGGAATGTTTTTGATAGTTCAGGTAATTTTCTTTACCAGGAACAATTAATAGAACAGGATGTTTTGAGAATTGGAAACAGCTTTACTTTCCGGGAAATGAGAGGCTATACTATCTTGATTGAAACACAAATTAATAGAGATGAAACTATCCGTACCCTTGCTTCGGCAGATTTTTCTCTTACTGGCTCAGAACCTATAGAAATACCAGAAAATGTCTCTCCATCTTTTATTGATGCTTATAAATCTTTAGCAGACAATTTTCAAACTTCCTATCTTCGTGATTTGCCTCTTTCGCGTCCTAAAATGCTCATCATCAGCCACACTAACCTGGCAAATTATCAGACTGAATTTATCAAATGGAAGAAATCACAGGGTTTTGAAGTTTATGTTGCTTATAAATCCGATATAGGTAACACAGTTAACGATTTCAAACAATTCATCCAGAACCACTATAATCAATACCATTGCGACCATTTGCTGCTTTTAGGAGATGTTACCAATCAGGGTACTTATAGCATTCCAACTGCCTTTTTCCCCTCTCCTGAATATCAAGAAAACGATGCGGATGACAATCAATATACCTTTATTGAAGGAAATGATTATTTCCCAGAAATGTTAGTAGGACGCTTTTCTTTTAATGATATAGCAGAATTTATGTCAATGGTTAATAAATCCGTAAGCTATGAAAAAACACCCTATATGTCCAATACCAGCTGGATGACAAGAGGATTAGCCGTAGCAGGAAACTATGCAGAAGGTGGTCTCCGTCCAACTACTCCTATAGAAATGTCTCGCTGGCTAAGAGATAAGATGTTAAATTTTGGTTATACGGCTGTAGATACAGTTTTCTATCCTCCAACCTATCCAGGAACATCAAATATTATAACTTCCATTAATCAGGGAGTGCAATTTGTGAGTTATAGAGGTTGGGGTGATGCTAATGGGTGGCATTATCCAGCTTTTCATATACCAGACCTTGCCACCACTCAAAATGGTCCTCGTATGCCTGTGGTCTTTTCCATAGTTTGTAATACAGGTGACTTTGCCAATCCAGTTAATCCCAGTTTTGGGGAAAAATGGATGCGCATGGGAAGTGTAGCTCAGCCTAATGGATGCGTGGCATTTGTTGGTCCTTCAGATTTACATACCAAGACCAGACTAAATAATTCCATAGCCAGTGGTGCTTTTCGTAGTATCTTTGATTATGGTGTCCGTTGTTTTGCCACCAGTGTCCTTATAGGAAAGATAGAACTATATAAGAATTTCCCTAATGATATAGGAGATAATCAATATGTAGCTTTCTACTTCCATGTTTATAATATTCAGGCTGATCCCAGTTTAAAGATGTGGGTTCTGGTTCCTGATACTATATCTGAAAGCGTTATTGAAGGAGGATTAACCTTTGCTCAAAGTGATTCTCATATCCGAATTAATGCTCCTCATCTAAATGGTGCAATAGTCACAGGCACAAAAAATGGAACTGATTTCACATATAGCCAGGTAATAGATGGATTTGCAATCTTACCCATTGACTCTGAAGTTACTGGCAATTTGACTATTACTATAACTAAAGATAATTATGTCCCTTTAGTTCGCACTTTAACTTGTTCTGAACCTGCTCGAATTGGAATAGAAGATAATAGTGTAGAAGGTTCCATCCTCAATCCTAACACTGAAATCACTGCTCAAATCACTTTGAAAAACTATTCTAATTCCGTTTATACAGTTAATTCTTTATCTATTACCTCTACAGACGATGCCACAGTAGATTATAACATCCAACCTTTTACCTTAAATCCTAATGAAACTCATAATATAAGCTTTAACATTATTGGTAATCCTTCAATCCGTCCTCGTAAACCTATTACATTTAGCCTTAGTCTACCAGAACATAATATACTTCACCAATTTCAAATACTTGGAGGAGGTGCAGAATTTACCGTTCTGAATAGTAGTGGCTTTATAGCAATCGGTAATATCAGTCCAGTTAGTTTTCAGATTCAAAATATTGGCACTGCTCCTATGATAAATGCCAGCATTGAAATTATTTCTTTAACTGACGCAGCTGATTTCCCCAATCCAATTCAGCATATTGGAAACATAGCTGTGAATGAACCTATTATCATCAATACCACTATCCAGACAGGTGCTGAAACCTGGAATGGAAGAAATATTCCTCTGAAGATGGTCTTAACTGATAATGGTTATAGCACCACAGTCTATTATGCAGTTACCGTTGGAACTCCAGAACCTAATTCCCCCACCGGCCCAGATGAATATGGTTATTTTGCATATGACAATTTTGATATCGGATTTGATGAAGCTCCCACCTACAACTGGATAGAAACAGACCCCCTACTTGGAGGTCAAGGAACCATCTGGGAAGTTCGGGATGATGGTTCACATACAATAGATTTGCCATTCACTTTCCGCTTTTATGGCAGAGACTACAATCAGTTAACAATGTGCTCCAATGGCTGGATTTCTTTTATACCTACTCAAATGCATGATTTTTATAACTGTTATATTCCTGCTGCCCTTGGACCTTACACTATGGTTGCTGGCTACTGGGATGACCTGAAAGGAATGAAAATTGGGACTGATGAACAAGGTAATGGTATTTTTAATAATATGCGTCTTTCCTGGTGGTATGATACTGCCAACAATAGATTTATTATCCAATGGAATGATGCCTATAATCAATACAATATAGACCTAATGGAAAATGCTTCTCTGGAAAAATTCCAGATTATTCTTTATCCTCAAACAGATCGTGATGGAGATATTGTCATTCAATATCATACTGTTGATAATCCAGGTGTTACAACAAATTATTGCACAGTGGGAATTGAAAATCATCTTCAGACAGTTGGATTAACCTATACTCATGCTAATACTTATCCTCCCACAGCTCATACTTTACAACCTGGGTTAGCCATTAAATTTACCACCATTCCTCCTGACCCCTATACGGGAAATAATGATGCTTTACAGATTCCATTTCAACTGGCTCAAAACTATCCTAATCCATTTAATCCAAGAACTACCATTTCTTTCTCCGTAGCCAAAAGTGGATATGCTAAACTTTCTGTATACAATTCCAGAGGAGAGCTTATTCGCACTTTATTAAATGATAATATTTGCAGTGGAAATTATAGTATAGATTGGGATGGGAATGATGATAAGGGTAAATCTGTTAGTTCAGGCTTGTATCTGTATAAGCTGGAAATAAATGGTATCAATCAAATTAAAAAGATGCTACTGCTGAAATAGGATTTATGATTATATAGCTGATACAGATAGCCATTTACAGATTTCTTTCAAAGGAAGGTTATGGATTAATCTATTTAATCACATATCTTATCCTAATAGCTGATTAAAACACATAAATGAAGACACTTTTTCATTGACAAAATAAAACTATCTAAAATAATTGAATGAAGAATAATTTTATAATGGAGAAATGATGAGCGACCAGTTACAGGAATTGCTCCAGCGTGTATATGAAGAAGGCGTTAATAAAGCCAAAGCAGAAGCTGACCAGATTTTAGATAAAGCTAAAGCTGAAGCAGCAAATATTGTTCAGAAAGCTCAAGCAGAAGCCGATAGAATTATTTCGGATGCACGAAAACAAGCAGAAGACCTCAAGAAGAACACTGAATCTGACCTTCAGATGGCAGCTCAACATACCCTCAATGCTGTCAAACAAAAGCTTACTGATATCTTTCTGGATGAAGCTTTTAATACAAAATTGCAAGAAGTTTTTTCCGACCCCCAATTCCTCCAAAAAATGATTCTGGAAACAGTTTCTGCCTGGAAAGAATCAGAAGGCAAGATAATCATCAGTCAAAATATGGAAGATAAATTAGATAAATTCTTTTTACAATCCCTTTCAGAAAGAGCTTCTAAGGGATTGAAAGTAGAATTTTCACCTCAAATGAAAACTGGTTTTGCACTCACTCCGAGTGATGGAAGCTACAAATTAAGTTTCACTGACGAGGATTTCGCTAACCTATTTAAATCCTATCTAAGACCGCGTAGCAATAAGATACTTTTCAAATCATAGGTTATTGATGCACACTCAATATTACTATTTTGTAACTGGGTTACCGGTTATAACAATTGAAGATAGCAAGCTTCCCTTTTCTCCAGATGAGTTTTTGCAGGATGCACAAGAGCATATTACTACCTCTGATTTTCAGCTCTTACGATGGTTGCGTTTGCCTGAAAAAGTGATGGAATTGCTAAATGTAATCTATAATAAAAATGATATGCTACATCCGGTTGATGAAGAAAGCATAAAGTTTTACAATGAATATAAAGAACATCTGAAAGAACGGGCAGGTGAGCCAACCTTACCAGTCAGAAAAGAGTTTAAAATCTTTCCAGATTTCCTGCATAAAATTTTAACAGAACTTTATATGGAAGAAGAATTGCCACCCTATCAAAAAATCAAACATAAATTGCTGGAAGCCACTTATGAATTTTGTTGTAAATCTACAGACGATTTTTTGAATCAGTGGTTCAATTTCAATCGTGATATGCAAAACATCATTATTGCTATCAACGGTAGAGCTCACAATATTGATTATGTTCCCTATCTAATTGGAGAAGGAGATCTGGTGGAAAAACTGGCTAAAGTTCACACTATGGATTTTGGTTTGGGAAAGGATAATGAACTTTTTGAGAATATCTCTCGCATCTATGAACAGAATAATATCCTCTATCGGGAAAAACATTACGATATACTTAGATGGAAATGGATTGATGATTTTAATTTCTTCAATTACTTTAATATAGAACGCATCCTGGGCTTTGATGCACAATTGCGTATGTTGAATCGCTGGATCAAGCTTGAGCCGGTAAAAGGGAAAGAAGTGTTTGAAAGCACTATAGATACGCTAATTAAAAGTTTCTCCTTCCCAGAACAATTTAAAGTTAAATCAATTAGCAAAAAATAGAAGGTTAAGTTTATGACCAAAGGCACGGTTAAGGGAATTATCAGCAACTTAGTTTATGTGGAAGTGGATGGTCCTGTCTCACAAAATGAGATTTGTTATATAGACCTCTATGGAGTTAAACTAATGGCTGAAGTAATTAAAGTAGCAGGAAATATTGCTTACACTCAGGTTTTTGAAAGTACCCGCGGTTTAAAACCTGGAAACACAGTTGAATTCACGGATAAAATGCTACAGGTAAAACTCGGTCCTGGTATGCTATCTAAAAATTATGATGGCCTTCAGGATGATCTTAATAAGATGGAAGGTATGTATCTCACACGAGGTGAATATACTGATCCTCTGGATGAAGATAGTATCTGGCATTTTACTCCTATAGCTAAAGTTAATGATACTGTAGAAGCAGGTGATTGGCTGGGTTCTGTTCCAGAAAACTGGATTGACCACAAGATAATGGTTCCTTTCTTAATGGAAGGGAAATATCAGGTGAAATCTATTGTTTTAGAAGGGGATTATAAGATAACCGATACCATTGCCGTAGTAGTAGATAAAGAAGGGAAAGAATATCCTTTAACAATGGTACAGTATTGGCCAGTAAAACTTCCTATTAAGGCATATCAATCCAAACCACGCCCTTTCAAAACTCTGGAAACTGGTATTCGTACTATTGATACTCTAAATCCTATAGCGGAAGGTGGAACTGGTTTTACACCAGGTCCTTTTGGAACAGGTAAAACTGTGTTACAACACAGTATCTCTCAAAATGCAGAAGCAGACTTGATTGTTGTAGCTGCCTGTGGAGAAAGAGCTAATGAAGTGGTTGAACTTTTCACCGAGTTTCCTGAATTGGATGACCCTCGTACGGGAAGAAAATTAATTGAGCGCACTATTATTATATGTAACACTTCCAATATGCCAGTGGCAGCAAGAGAAGCATCAGTCTATACGGCGATGTCTATTTGTGAATACTATCGTTCTATGGGATTAAAAGTTTTGCTTCTGGCAGATTCCACTTCCCGTTGGGCACAAGCTTTGAGAGAAATGAGCAATCGTATGGAAGAGCTGCCTGGTCCAGATGCCTATCCTATGGATTTACCTGCCATCATTTCAAACTTTTATGCCCGAGCTGGATATGTTTATCTGAATAATGGTCAAACAGGTTCTATCACTTTTATTGGAGCAGTTTCTCCTGCAGGTGGTAATCTAAAGGAACCAGTCACAGAATCAACCAAGAAAGCAGCTCGTTGTTTCTATTCACTTTCTCAAGATAGAGCAGATAGCAAACGTTATCCTGCTGTAGACCCTATTGATTCCTATTCCAAATATCTTGAATATGATGAAATCCAGGAATTCTTGAACCAGAATATTGCTCCTGGCTGGGTGGATAAAGTATACAAAGCAAAGGATATCCTCCTTAGAGGAAAAGAGGCTAAAGACCAGATTAATATTCTTGGTGATGATGGTGTTCCGCTGGATTATCATTCTCGTTTCTGGAAAAGTGAATTGATTGACAGAATTATTCTGGTGCAGGATAGCTTTGACTCTATTGATAAATCTACTCCAATGAAGCGTCAGGCTTATATGCTGAATCTTTTACTCAATATATGTGATACCAACTTTGATTTTGAGAGCTACGAGGAATTACAACCCTTTTATTCTCGCGTAATAAATGTTCTTATACAGATGAACTATCAACCATTTCAAGGTGATAAATTCAAAGAATATGAAGCTCAACTGGAATCTATCCTTGCAGAAAGGAGAGTGAAATAATGGCTGGAACTGCATTTCAAAAAATATACACTAAACTAACTCAAATCACTAAAGCTACTTGCACAGTTCAAGCTACAGGAGTGGGAAATGAAGAGCTGGCAACCGTAGGTGGAAGGTTAGCTCAAGTAGTTAAAATTATAGATAATCAAGTTACCTTGCAGATTTTTGAAGGAACTGAAGGTATTGGAACGGATGCAGAAGTCATCTTTTTCGGAAAACCACCAACGCTAAAAGTTAGTGACCAATTAGCAGGTAGATTCTTTAATGCTTATGGAGAACCCATAGATGGTGGACCTGAGATTGAAGGTGATGAAGTAGAAATTGGTGGACCTTCCGTTAATCCTGTCCGTCGTAAGGACCCTTCTGAACTAATTGCTACTGGTATTGCTGGAATTGACTTAAATAATACTTTAGTTACGGGACAAAAGATACCTTTCTTTGCTGACCCTGATCAACCTTATAATCAAGTTATGGCAACAGTGGCTTTAAGAACTAAGGCAGATAAAATCATTCTTGGCGGAATGGGCTTGTCTAATGATGATTATCTGTATTACAAAAATTCCTTTGAAAATGCAGGAGTGATTGATAAGATTATTGCCTTTATCAATACAACGGATAATCCACCGGTGGAAAGATTGCTGGTTCCTGATATGGCTTTAACTGCTGCTGAATATTTTGCTATCCAGAAAAATGAAGCAGTGCTGGTCCTTTTAACTGATATGACTCTTTATTGTGATGCTCTTTCTATTGTGAGTAATCGTATGGACCAGATTCCTTCCAAGGATTCAATGCCAGGTTCACTTTATTCAGATTTAGCCAAAATTTATGAAAAAGCGGTGCAATTTCCAACTGGCGGTTCCATAACTATTATTGCCGTGACAACTATTTCTGGTGGTGATATCACTCATGCTATTCCTGATAATACCGGATATATCACTGAAGGACAGCTTTATTTAAGAAGGGATACGGATATAGGTAAGGTTATCATAGACCCAGCCAGATCTCTTTCTCGTTTGAGAAACAAAGTTATTGGAAAACGCACTAGAGCAGATCATCCTCAAGTGATGAGTGCTTCCGTTCGTTTAAATGCAGATGCAATGAATGCAAGAACTAAATTGGAGAATGGCTTTGACTTAACTGATTACGATCAGCGTGCATTGCAATTTGCCAGGGATTATGCAGAACAGATTCTGGCTATTGATGTGAATATTGATACAGAAGAAATGCTGGATAAGACCTGGGCACTTTTCCGTAAGTATTTCACACCTGAAGAAGTGGGTATTAAAGACGAATTTATGAAGCTTTACTGGAATAAGGAATGAATCTCAAGTTTCAATATAATAAGATTGCTCAACTCCAGCTGGAGAAGCAGCTTAAAATCAGACAAAAAGCACTTCCTACTCTAAAGAATAAGGAATCTGCTCTTCGTATGGAAGTGAAACGTGCTCGAGACAGTGCTTTGGAATTGGACGGAAAGATTAAATCCAGAATAAATGAACTGGAACCTATTATGAAACTCTGGGCAGAATTTGATCCCAGCCTCATTAAAGTTGAAAATGTGGAGTTTCTTGCTCGTAAAATTGCCGGAGTACCTGTTCCTATTCTGGGAAATATACAGTTTGAGATTAGTGAATATGACCTTTTTAGTACACCTTCCTGGTATCTTGATGGTATAGAAATGATAAAAGAAATAGCTGCAATGAGAATTGAACGAGAGTTCTTCTGGAGAAAAATGCTTATCTTAGAACAGGTGCGAAAAAAGACCACTCAAAAAGTTAATCTCTATGAAAAAGTCCAAATTCCTATCTATGAGGATGCCATCAGAAAAATTAAGCGTTTCCTGGAAGATGAAGAAAATCTTTCCAAAGCTTCTCAAAAAATTCTGAAAACTCGTATTAGCCAGGAGGCTGCAGTATGATAGAAAAAATGCGGAAATATACCTTCGTGCTCTATCATCAGGATTATCCTAAATTCCTGGCTGATTTACAAAAACTCGGTGTGGTTCATCTGGTTCAGAATACAGAAGAAAAGACTGAGACATTAATGAAAAATATGGAACAGCTGGAAGAATATGCGGAGCAGCTTAGGTTTTTAAAAAAGCTTGGCTCTACTTCTGAGAAAACTTCTATCTCCTATCCATCTCAAGTATTGCTACAGAAAATTCAACAGGCAAGAGAAGAAAAAGAAAAGTTGGAGCGTCTTGCAGAAACTTTACGCAAACAAATCCGGGAATTGGCACCCTGGGGTCATTTTGATTATGATCTGGTTAAAAAGCTTCAGCAATCTGGGATTAAGGTTGCGTTTTACACCTGTCTTAAGAACCATTTCAAACCTCAATGGTCAGAAGAATATGCTGTTCAGATTATAAATGAAGTTAATGGGATACTTTATTTTGTAGTTTTATACACGGATGAAAAACCTGATATTGAAGCTGAACCCTTTAGTTTCCATCAACATACATTAATGGAGTTGGAATCCCAGCTTAAAAATATAGAAAATCAGATTAAAGATATA
The DNA here is from genome assembly GCF_004353895.1 of Candidatus Syntrophosphaera thermopropionivorans. Lineage (GTDB taxonomy): Bacteria > Cloacimonadota > Cloacimonadia > Cloacimonadales > Cloacimonadaceae > Syntrophosphaera > Syntrophosphaera thermopropionivorans. The sequence goes on from NZ_SMOG01000016.1 coordinate 14,653, forward strand.
GATGAATATCTATACAACATTGCTCCTACGGCAATTGAGATATTCAGTAACAAAATTGAAGACCTCAGTAAGACCTGTGAATATGAAGAAGCTGTTTTACAGGGAATTGATGAAGCAGAGGGTAAAATTAAAATTTTGCAAGGCTTTATCCCTCAAAGATTGGAAAAGGAACTCGTACAATTCCTGGAAAGTGAGAATGTGATATATTTTGCTGCTGATGCCACCGTAGAGGATAATCCTCCTGTTAGCCTCACCAATAATTGGTTTGCTCGGTTATTTGAACCTATTAGCAAAATGTATATGCTACCTTATTATAATGAGTTTGACCTTACCCCATTTTTTGCACCTTTCTTTATGCTTTTCTTCGGATTTTGTAATGCTGATATCGTTTATGGGATAGTCTTCATTCTTCTTAGTTTATTAATCTATCGTAAAGTAAAGAATCCAGCCATCAAAAGCATAGGATTATTAGGTGTTATTTTTGGCACATCTTCTATGATAATGGGATTTCTAATGGGCTCAGCTCTGGGCTTTGATTTAAAGAATACTGCCTTAGACCCATATATTCTTATTCGGGATAACAGCCAGATATTTAATCTTTCGCTTTTACTGGGTGCCATTCAGATTTTATTTGGAACTATTATTAACGGTGTTAAACAAGCAAAGCAAAGTGGTATAAAATATTTCCTGGCACCTCTGGGAACCTTCTTATTCTTATTATCTTTAACCGTGTTAGGTGCTGGACTTTTAGGGGTAGATAATAGTTCTATCACACCTTATACCAAATACCTTTTATGGATCGGTTTGGCTTTGATGCTACTTTTCAATAATCCCGCTAAGAATCCACTGGTGAATATACTCAGTGGCTTATGGTTATTATACAATGTTGTAACTGGCTTTTTTGGTGATATTCTATCCTATATCCGTCTATTTGCTTTAGGTGTTTCCAGTGCTATTCTGGGTATGGTGATTAATTCTATTGGATTACAATTTTTAAACATTAAATTTGTGGGACCTATTATCTTCTTTATATTTATGGTAGCAGGTCATACTCTAAATATTGCCTTAGGAGCATTAAGCGGTTTTGTGCATCCTTTACGTCTTACCTTTGTAGAATTTTATAAAAATGCAGGATTCCAGGGACCTGGTATTCCATATCAGCCCTTTGGACATAAAAAAATGATAAAAATATAAACTGGAGGTTAAATGCCTTACATTCTTTTACAAGCAGGAAATTCAGCAACACAAGCTCTAGCTAACTCTGGACACTCTACTGCCTATATTTTAGCCTGGATAGGTCTCTTTTTAATGGTAGCACTATCTGGAATAGGTTCTGCCTGGGGAACAGTTATTGGTGGAAGTGCTACTATTGCCGCTATGAAAAAAAGAGATGATGTTTTTGCTAATTGTATGATTTTATCTGCGCTACCTGGAACTCAAGGATTATATGGATTCGGTGCTTTCTTTATTTTGAAAGGTTTTGTCGTTGCAGATATTAATATGATTACTGCAGCTGCTATTTTTGGCGCTGGATTAATTTCTGGGTTAGTTAACCTTATCTCAGCATATTTTCAAGCAAGAGTTGTAGCTACAGGTATTGAAAGCATTGGTAATGGTCATAATGTCTTTTCCAACACCCTAATTTTAGCCGTGTATCCTGAACTTTATGCCATTATTTCTTTTGCTGCTTGTTTCCTTATCAGCGCAGCATTACCTCTTTAAAAAATTGTACCAACTTAAGGTTAGAACAGGGAAATTATGTTTCCCTGTTCTACCTTAAATATTAAGAGGATTTTATGGAATTTCAAGGACAAAATCAAGTGCCACCAGGACAACAATACCAATATTGGCGATATTCTTCTATGCAACCACATAGAGGAGTGTTAATATTGATCTTTGGATTATTAGGACTTTTCACCTGTGCTATTTTTGGATTACTAGCCTGGATATTTGGAAATGAAGACCTCAAAAAAATGGACCTCGGTATTATGGACCCATCAGGTAGAGACCTCACCAATGCAGGAAGAATTCTGGGAATAATCTCCGTATCTCTAACCGTTTTAGGCTTGGTTATGATTTTAGCCTATATGTTTTTCGTTATGGGAGTTGCTGCATCTGCTTCTAATGGAATATTCCATATTTAGCGTTTAGATTTTAGCTCTGACCAAAACAATGCGCTTGCGTGTTGAAAAACTTGATACTCGTTTCCCCTACGGAATAATACCTATTGTACTCTTCTTTTTCCTTCTGGTAGTCTATTTTTCAATATATCTTTTTCTTCCTTATAAGATACCTTTATGCTGGTTTAAAAGTATTACCCATATAAATTGTCCTACCTGTGGTTTATATCGTGCCTTTACTGCACTCCTACAGGGTCATATTATTACTGCTATATCCTACAATCCTTTGATGTTATTCTTGACTATTTTCCTCATAATACAATTAATTTGTACAACTTTTTTCAAGATTAAAATAATCTTAATAACTACTAAAAAACAACAACAAAGAATTCTACTATTATTTATAATTGCCTTTATTGCCAATTGGTTATATATTATTTAGCTCTATCTTCCAGCTTATTTATTCATAACTTATAGCTAATTATTGTAACTATTTCAAATTGTTTTCATCTTGACTCCTACTTACTTCTCTCTTAGCTCTTTAGCTAAGAAAGGAACAGGAAGGAGTTAAGGAAGAAACTATAAAGGGCGGAGAATGTAATAAATTAGATAGATAAATGTAAAAATAATCTTGTAAGTTATGTTATAGGAAGGAGATACAGAAAGTAATAGATATTTTCGTAAAGCTTTTATTTTCTGGAGAACCAGAATAAATCATTATTGTATCCAACATTTAGATAAAAGCTGGGCGAATGTTCTCTGCTTAAAGCGGCACTAATATGAATAGGTCCTAGATAAGTTCTGTATCCAATATCGGCATAAAAGCTCCATTCAAGTTTCTGGTTTACATCCCAGAGGTTTTCATTAGTATAGTTTAGAGCTTGCACTCCAGTTTCCAGAAATACATTATTTTTCGGATTGATGATAGATGCAATTGTGTAATAACAATATTGCGGTGAACTGATAGCATATCGTGGATAAGCTCTATAACCTTGAGAGCCTGTAAAATAGAATGGATCAAGAGAGCTTTCCTCGTGCGCACCAAAATAGGTTCCAAAATTATAGCTCCCGTACAAAGAAATCTTTCTGGCGATTGGTGCATATGCTTCTATTTCCAATACTGCTTTATTATACAATCTATCACTAATCTGATTCCAGGGTGCGAAATTAAATTTGGAAAAAACTCGTACACCTGATAGTGGGAAAATGTCATCATCCAGACTTTCATGATAAACTTTAATACCCAGACCAGAGATTAAATAGAGAGAATCTACGGGGGCGACAGCCGAAACATCACGATAGAGTCGTGTCCTATAACTGTAGAAGAATCCCTCAGCAATAGCGACATTATTAGCAAAGAATCCCACTCCTGGAGTAATGCCATACTCCAGAGATTTAACGCTTGATATTTTATAAAAATCTTCATCATATAGATACAATCTTTTTTCACTGATATAGGGGAAAATACGAAAATAAGAACCCCAGAACTCACCGAAGTTTTTAACATAATCCAAACTAAGTTCTGACCTTCCGCCAAGAGTAAAACCTGCTAGTAACTTAGAATTTTTTAATAACAGGTTATTAAGTTCCATAGCCCCGCTTATGTTAAGATCTTCCTCACTGGTATAACTCATATTAAATATAACATTTCTTCTTTCATATTCCTGAACATAAAAGATGAGTTTGTAACCATGTTCTATTGGTTCCAGAATAGGATAAACCATTTTAAAATATTGCGAGTTCCATATTCTTTTAGAAGCAGCTACAATTTCTTCAGCAGAGTATTTTTTGGGTGTTTCCAGTCTTGAATATTCCTTAATTTTAGCCTTACTAACATACACATTACCCCGACAATCTTGAGTCAGGATAGGATATTTTTCCGGGATAGGAATTTTTTTGGGTTTTTTAAATTCATAACCTTCGGCTAAAAGTGAATCACGAAAAGCTCTTATCTCGTCAATATGATTTCGGGCATAACGCTCTCCCGCATCAATTATCTCTTTAGCTTTTTCATAGGACATATTGGCAAATTCACTTAAATCTGGCTCTAACACTAAATCACTTAAAGCCAAAGAGCTTTCATAACTCTGATGCATTGCAATGTCAATGGTATGACTTAGAATATCAATTAAATTATCTGGATTTTTTTCAGCAAGGTCGGCATTAACTTTTAAAGTTATAACTTTATCAGCACCTAGTCGCCTAACTTGAGGGACTGGTATATTTTGCAGTAAACCTGCATCCACATAACGATGTCCATTCAGCTCAAAAGGAGTAAACAAACTTGGCATAGAAATTGCTGCTCTAATAGTATGCATCAGAGAACCGCTGGTTGAAACAATTAATTCACCAGTATCTAAATCTATATAAAGTCCGGCAAAACTTATTGGTAGTTTAGAAAAATCCTGGAAATTGGAAGCAGGCATATAAACCTGTGCCAGTGCTTGATTTAGTTTTACACCAGTAATTAAACCAGTTGGAAAATCAGGTTGACCATTTTCCTTTATTCTAAGCCGAAAATTGCCATAACTGGGCCAACGCTTTTGTCCAATATAAAGGTCTTCTCGTCTATAATGCTCATCAAATAATTCCAGAACATCCCAGCTTGTGGTTAAGGATTCTATTTCTGTTGGCTCATAACCCATTGCATACAAACTTCCCACTAAAGCTCCAAAACTTGTGCCAGTAATATATTCAGGATAAATTCCTTCTTCAGCGAGCACTTTGAGCATTCCTATATGAGCATAACCTCTTGCACCACCACCACTCAAGGCATAACCGAGACTTTTTGCCTCAAGCGATTTAGCAGCAAAGCTTACAAGTAAGATAAGTAGTATGTAGCTAACCTTGTTTTTAAACATAAACACTATCAATAAGTTATATTTCTTGTTCTGATGAAGACTGATGGGGTTTGATAATAAAGGTTATTTTACCAAAAACAGCATTTGCTTCAATTTTGACTGTGCCTCTTACTTTAGTTTTATCTTTCGGTTCATCTTCCGGAAGGTCTATAGACCCACAAAAGGCAGTAGTAGAAAAATCAAAATTAATATCATCTGGTATTTCCACAACAAAAGAAGCGAAAACTGCATTGATTTCAATAGGAGATGCATCTGGTTCTATGCTGGTTAAATCCAATTTTTGAGATGCAAATATGGCATTATATTCATTTTCAGTAGTGCTATAAAAACGAGTTTGTGCCTCTTTCTTTTTAGTGTTTCCCCAACCACCAATAAGCAATTTTACACCCAGAAGGATAATTATTATAGCAATAAAAATCTTGAATAGAGGGAAACTGATATTAAAACCTTTGAGTATTAAAGAGATACCAATTAAAATCACCAGAATTCCCCAGAACAAATGTCCAAAAAGGATGTTCATCTTCATCTCCTTCTCCCTAATTTATTTTTATTCCTGATTGGTAGGCTTTATATAATGCTTCGGTAGAAACATTTATATCCTGATTTACCCTGAACATTGGCTTATCAGAAACTGTTCCAATCAATTTCAGAGGAATAGCATATTTATCACATAAGCTTTTTATTTGATGTAAATTTTCAGAATTAAAGCTTATAATTACTCTATCTAAAGATTCACCAAAATATTCTACACTTTTGTTAAATGTCAAAGGAAAATTTAAATCTGCTCCTATTAAATCTTCTGGCTGAAAACAACATTCAGCTACACAGACCAAAAGACCTCCTTCGGAAATATTATGAGCTGAAGAAATAACATCTTCTTCAATCAGATTTAGTAATAAATCTATAATTTTTTTAACAAATTTTAGGTCAAGTGGAGGAACTTTCCCTGCAACAGTTCCAAAGATAGTTTTGAGATATTGCGAAGCTCCTAACTCATTACCTGGATTCCCTAAAAGAGCAATGATATCTCCAGAATGTTTGAACCACTGGGTAGTAGCTTTTTTATAATCTTCCAGTAAGCCCAGCATACCAATTACAGGAGTTGGATAAATTGCTCCATCTGGATTTTCATTATAGAAAGATACATTTCCTCCGGTAACTGGAGTTTCTAATGCTATACAAGCATCTTTCATACCCCGAATAGATTCGGAAAAAGTCCAGAAGACCTGAGGTTTATATGGATTACCAAAATTTAGACAATTAGTAATAGCAATCGGTTTTCCACCGCTACAGGCAACATTTAAAGCAGCCTCAACTACTGCAGCTTTAGCTCCTTCATAGGGATCTAAATAACAAAACCGTGCATTACAATCCGTACTTAAAGCTATAGCCTTATCTGTCCCTTTAATAACTACCACCGCTGCATCACTACCAGGTTCAACCTTTGTAGCAATCTGCACCATATAATCATATTGAGAAAAGATAGGCTTTTTGGAAGCTATACTCGGCTCACTTAGAATACGATACAAAGCAGAAATATAGTTTTCTGGTTCGGGTAAAGAATCTATATTAAAACTTTGTTTTTCCTTAATATAGGATGGCTTTTTAGCTTCACGAGTATAAACCGGAGCTTTGCCACCCAGAATCAAATATTCAGCGGGAATTTCAGCCAGGATTTTCCCGTTAAACTTCACTCTAAGCATTTTATCACTTGTAACCATTCCAATAACCACAGCATCAAGGTCCCATTTTTGAAAGACCTTTTGCACCTCTTCCAGGTTCTTCGGTTCCACAATCATCAGCATTCGTTCCTGAGATTCAGAAAGCATAATCTCATAAGGAGTCATACCTTTCTCCCGGACAGGCACTTTCTCCAGATCAAGTTCTATACCCACTCCACCCTTTCCTGCCATTTCGGAACTGGAACAGGTTAAACCGGCAGCACCCATATCCTGAATAGCGACCACTAAACCTGCTTGAATAACCTCCAGAGTTGCTTCTAAAAGTAGTTTTTCATAAAAAGGGTCTCCAACCTGGACAGCAGTTCTCTGGGTTGCAGATTGGTCACTCAATTCAACAGAGGCAAAAGTTGCACCATGTATTCCATCTCTGCCGGTTTTAGCACCTACATAGACTACAAAATTACCTATACCCTGGGCAGAAGATTTAGCAAGATGTTCCTGTTTTGCCACTCCTACAGCCATAACATTAACCAGTGGATTTCCTTCATAAGCTTCATCAAAGAAGACCTCACCCCCTACCGTTGGAACTCCAAAACAATTTCCATAGTCGGAAATACCATGCACTACTTCTTTTAAAAGATGTATCACCTTAGGATTTTCTGGATTTCCAAATCTTAAAGAATCCAGAACAGCTACAGGTCTTGCACCCATCGTAAATATATCTCTTAGAATACCACCTACACCTGTAGCAGCTCCATGATAGGGTTCCAGAGCAGAAGGATGATTATGACTTTCAATCTTAAAACAAATAGCCAGACCATCACCGATGTCTACAACACCGGCATTTTCTTCTCCTGCTTTAGCCAGAAGATATTTTCCTTCGCGAGGAAGGGTCTTAATTAAATTTATAGAATTCTTATAACTGGCATGCTCACTCCACATTACGCTGAATATTCCTAATTCTAGATAAGTTGGAGGTCGTTTCAATATATCCAGAATGTATTGATATTCCGAATCCAGAATACCGTGAGAAGCAATTAACTCTTTAGTAATCTCAGGTTCCATAATTTAACTTTCGTCCTTTAATGTAGGATTAGAATCCTTTAACTTTTCAATTAACCTTAGAATGCGGTCGTCAATAATTTTATAAGTTTCCCGATATGTATCCAGATCTGCACCATAAGGGTCTGCAATATCGCCTGCTTCGCCTACATATTCATTTAGAGTAAATATTTTACGAGCCAGTTTAGGTTCTTGCATTCGGAGAAAATCTCTTTGCCGTTCTTCCATAGTCAACACCAGGTAACTACCCTGTATCATTTCAGGAGTTATCTGTTTTGCAATATAGTCTTTTGCCTCCATAATACCATTTTCTAAAAGTAATTGCATAGAAGCCGTTGATATAGGTTGTCCTCCAGGTAAAAGACCAGCGGAATCAGCTGAATAAGGTAAATTTATTTTCAAGGCGTAATGATTAAAAAGTTTCTCTGCTATAGGACTGCGACAGATATTTGCAGTACAGACAAAGAGAATAGTGGGTTTTTCAAAGGAATTTTTTACCACATAGAAAGGAATAGAACCTTCTCTAATGCATTTCAATTCATCAAAACCGGATTGATTTTTCTCTTCTCTACTGCTGATATATTCCACTATAGTTGAAGGTTGAGAATTATAAGGATAGTTTTTATTTTGAGGAAGGATAGCATAATCAAACCATTCAGAATAAAAAGTGGTTAAGCGTTTTAAGTCAGATTCTGGTGGTAAAGAAGAAATGTTTACACTGGTACTTGTGATAGGTTCTTTCAAAATATCTATAAATTCCCTGAGTAATTCATCATCAGGCACCCTAAAGGCTACTTTACCATCTACAGCAATATGAGCAAATCTTTTATCCTCACATTTAAAAATTACTGTTAAATTTCCAGGCCAATATTGTTCTAAAAGTGAAATAAGCCTATCAGGAATAAAGATTCCTTCTTTTTCAAACCATTGAAGCGAAGAAACTAATAGGATAAAGCTATGTTTATTTGATCTTCCTTTTAGTTTCTGGATTCTTTCAATAGCTTCATAAGAAGAGACCTTACACCCAATGCCAAACATATCTCCAGTATAATGAAGAATGGTTTTGTTATCAAAAGCACCTGTAGAAGCAAGTTTTTCCAGCTTACGGAGGGATGGTCTAATTAAAATAACCAAACTTCGTACCTTGTATTTATTCCAGATAAGCTAAAGGATTTACTGCCTTGCCATCTTTGCGAACTTCAAAATGTAAACAGGGTTCAGAAGCAGAACCAGTCATTCCTGATTTAGCTATAGGTTGACCTTTTTTTACCTGAGCTCCCCTGGAAACCAGAAGTTCATTATTATAAGAATAAACTGTAAAGAATCCATTTTTATGGTCAATAATTATAAGTTTTCCCTGTCCCCCATAAGGACCTGAAAACACCACTTCCCCATCATCTGAAGCTACTACCGTAGTCCATTCTGGAACAGCTATATCAATTCCATTGCTGATAACTGAGGTTCCATAGGACCTGGTTTCTTGACCAAAATTACGGATAATCTTGCCTCTAAGAGGCCAGGCAATAGATTTAAAGCTATTTTTATACGCTTCTGATATTTCTCCAGAAGCTTTAGATTTAGCAGTTAATGAAGCTATCAAAGCTTCTAATTGGGCAGCATCTTTCCTCAACTGCGTAATCTGATTCTGTAGTTTTTGCTCTTCTTTAGTTAATTGTTTTTTCTGCGTTTCTAGAGTTTTTACTGTGGTATTCAGTTTTTTACTTAAATTGGTCTTAGCATACAGGTCACTTTTAACGACGGTAACTTCCTTTCCTACTTCCTTCTTTTCCTCGGAAAGAACAACTTGAACATCACCCAATTGGTTAAGTTTTTCTCTGGTCTGGGCAGTCATAGCAGTTAAACAATGTTCTTCTTTGGGTTTAATCTTAGTTGTTGAGCTATTAATTCGGAGTCGCAAGAGTAAATTTAACTGATTGTTTTGTAAAGTTTTTAGTTCACGCACTTGCTCATCAACCGATTTTAATTCCGTGCTTACCTTAGTCAGTTCTTGTTGTTTTTGTTTAAATATTTCTTCTGTTTTCTTTTTTTCTAATTCAACTTTTTGCTTTTCTTTTAAGGTAGTTTGAAGCTGAACATCCGTAGTTTTTTTCTTCTGAGAAGTTTGAGTTGCTTTCTTCTCCATTTCTTGAAGGTCTTTTTGAATCTTTTCCAGTCTTTTCTGAGTGTCGCTTATTTCATCTCCCATTAACAAAGAAAAGATAAAGAATAGGCTAAGCAAGCATAATATCTTTTTTCTCATAACTCTTTAACCATAATATTTTGTATAAACCTTATTCCAGAAATCAGCTATTGATGTCAATGCAAAAGTTCCTTTGCTACTCTTCTTATCCCTCTATAAAAAAGCCGCCTAAAAAAGCGGCTTTTTTATCTGTCCTAAGATTTATCTCTATTTCTTTTTAGTTAGATGTTTAATAGCTTGTTTCTCTGTGCGAGTATGGACAAAAGTCTCTAAAACAAGGTTACTGGCTATAAAGATAGAAGAATAAGTTCCGATAATAATACCTAGACTCATCGCTAGAGCAAAATCATGTATCACGGGACCGCCAAAAAAATACAAAGCAATAGCGGTAGCAAAAGTAGTGCTTCCGGTAATAACTGTTCTGCCAAGAGTCTTATTAATTGCACGATTAAAGATGATTGGAACCGAATCTTTTCTATAAATCTTAAGGTCTTCACGGATACGGTCATAAATAACTATGGTATCATTAATAGAATAACCAACCAGGGTCAATATGGCTGCTAGAATGGTCATAGTAAATTCTTTTTGAGTAAAAGCAAATACTCCTACCAGGATTATAACATCATGGAATAAGGCAACAATACCCATTAAACCAAAGGTAAACTCATAACGAACCCAGATATAGATAATCATAAATACCATAGAAATTAAAACTGCCATTATGGCATTATTCCGCATTTCCATACCAGCTTTAGCACCTACAACATCAACTTGACGAATCACATCAGTTTGCAGGTCTCTACCCTGGACATATTCTGGTAGTTTAGTAGTTAAAACTTCTGTAATCTGGTCCCTAATCTTATTAACATCCTCACCACCAACTTTTATCTGAAAAGTGGCATTAGATGGATCTCCTATGAACTGAATTTCTGCTTCTTTAAATCCTGCATCATTAATGACTTCACGAAGATGCTCTATTTCTAAGGGAGGTACTTGCTTATCTTTAGGTTGCATATTAATAACAATGGAAACGCCACCTGTAAAATCAGTACTCCAATTTATACCTTTGATAATTATGCCTAAAATTGAGGCTACAATCAGAACTGCAGATATAACGAAGAATATATAGCGCTTTTCAACGAATGGATAATTGGCATTTTGAAATAGTCTCATTTTACACTCCTCAGATACTCATCGTAGTTTTGCCGGGCTTAATCATTGTCTTTTCCATAATATAACGAGCAAAGACTATGGCACAGAACATAGAACCTACAATACCAATAGATAGTGTAACCGCAAAACCTTTAACTGGTCCTGTCCCAAATTGATAAAGAACAATAGCAGCAATTAGAGTGGTTAAATTGGAATCCATAATAGTGACTGTGGCTCTTTTGAAGCCAGCATTTAAAGCTGCACTTGGAGTTCTACCAGCATCCAGTTCTTCTCTGATTCTCTCAAATATCAAAACATTCGCATCTACAGACATACCTATGGTTAAAATGATACCTGCAATACCAGGCATCGTTAAGGTGCCACCAAAAATGGTCATTGCAGCAAGAATGAATCCCACATTGAAGATGAGTACGAAATCGGCTATTAATCCAGCTCCTTTATAATACAGAGCCATAAAAATGATTACAGCCAAAATGCCAATTAATCCAGCTCTAAATCCACTTTTTATGCTATCTTCACCCAGAGTGGCAGAAACTTGAGTGCTATATTTGGGTTCTATGGGTGCAGATAAGCTTTCATTATTCAAAAGGATGGCAAGAGATTTGGCTTCCTGCTCAGTAAATTGTCCTGTTATCATAGCCTTACCATCTGGAATACGGTCCTGTATCACCGGAGCAGAATAAACTGTGTTATCCAATACAATTGCCAGTCTTCTACCTATATTATCTCCAGTGCAATTAGCAAATTTTCTTGCACCTGTGCGAGTGAAAGTTAAAGAAATATATGGTTTGTTAGCAATCTGAGGATTGGGACTATCAGATGGTCCAATTTCCATACTGGCTCTATCCACATCCGTTCCTTTTAATTGAGGTGTAGATTCCAGCACATACAGCACTACAGGTTCTCTGCTTGCTTTCTTTTTCTCATCAACACTTTCTAACACTAAATCATAACCTTTGGGTTTTAAATTGACAAAAGTACTATCTTGAAGCAGGGAACGCACAATATCTAAATCTTCATAGCGAACAGCAAAATCCCTTTCTGTGGTGGTTATCAAAGATTTAAAGATACCCTCACCAGCTTTAACAGTATCTGCTCCTGCTTTAGCTAAAGCTTTATCCTCTTCAGCCAGTTTAGCCAAAACAGGGAATTTATACAGATTCTCCTGTATTATGGCATCAATTTGATTGATAAATTTTTCCGCAATCTCGGGTTCTGCTACCAGTTTAAATTCCAGCACAGCAGATTTCATAATCAAGTTTTCTGCTGCTATAGGATCTTTAACTCCAGGTAATTGAACCAGGATATCGCTTTCCCCCATCTTTTGAATGGTGGGTTCAGCTATGCCAAATTGGTCAATACGATTCCTGATTATCCTGATATTATTTTCCACCGCAGCTGCTTTATCTGCCTCAGGCAAATCTTTAGTCACCACGGTTAGAACAATTTGAGTGCCACCACGAAGGTCAAGACCTAATTTGAGCTTCTGTTTTATAGGCCAATTCACATCCTCTGGCACAAATAACGGAGACAGGAAAATCAAAGTACCCAAAACGAATATTAAAATGGATACAGGAGTCAACCACGAGTACTTTCTCATAACTTTAGCTCCCTAATTCTATTATTAGCTATCTAATAGCTTTATTATACGCCATCTCTTTACATTCCCTTATTTCGTCAAGATTTAATTTAGCAATATAACGGGTTAGAAATAAATTAAAATTCTTCACTTATTCATATATTGCATGTATAGAAAGAACGCTCAAATTTTTTCCCTGGATTTCATAAATTTCCTTCTCATTTTTCTGAGTATAGGCAAAAGAGAGTTCCAATAACACCTCATCCCTTCTGGACTCACTTTCCCAAGAGGGGAATTTGAGCTCTAAAATACAGTTATTTATATTAAAAGTCTTATCGGTTCTGCTGTTTGTTTTGGGATGTGAAATTTTTTAGATATATAAGTAAAAAAGACTGGACTAAAATGTGCCTTTAGAATAATGAACTTAATAAAGACATTATATCATAAAAGTTGGTTATTGGAATATAATTTGCTTTAATTAAAATTAAACTAAATAGAAATAAAGTTGGAAATTATGAAAAAACTTATCTTAGTTCTTACCCTTTTGGCTGGCATTATTTATCTATCAGCCAATGTGATTTATACTTATAACTTAGCAGCTCCAGAGATTGAAACTGAAGGGAATTATATAAAGGTAAAATTAACTGGAGCACAAAGCTATGGTAATGCTGGAGCACCAGATTTACCCTGGATTGGCAGTAAACTTCTTTTACCTATGGGAGAAGAAGCAGTTGACATTCAGATAAATTTATCAGGTGCTAAAGATATAGTTTTAGACAAAAAAATAGCTCCTATCCAACCTCCCATAAAACTATCAGAAGTTGCAGTTGCACAAAGAATAGACCCTGATCCAGCAATTTACGATAGGTCAATTGCTTATCCAGAACAAAAACATAATGGAAGTAATACTCAATATTTTGCTGGTCATCCTATAAACTTTACTGCTATCTGTCCTTTTGATTATAATCCGGTTGAAAATAAGCTAACCTTTTACCATCAGATAACAATCACTATTATAACCAGTCCTTCTTCAAAAGCCGTTGAAGCAAAGACACTTTTAAAGCAGGATGTGGATACTGCAGATAGACTTAAAAAAATAATTGATAATTCCCAAGCTATTCCGCGATATGAAGAACGCTTAGTAGGATACGATTATTTAATTATTTATGACCAGGCAAAACAGACTCAGTGGTTACCCTTCAAATCTCTTTATGAAGATCGTGGTTTAAATGTTTATATGAAACCTATTCAAGAGATTATAGCACAAAATGCTGGAATTGATACTCAGGAAAAAATCCGTAACTATATCATTAGCTTTTATTCCCAGCAGCCCTTAAAATATGTTCTACTTGCAGGCGATACAGATGTTATTCCTCATCGTGGTTTTTATGTAAATATGGGAAGCGGAGGTGAAGTTGATGCAGATATTCCAGCCGATATGTATTATAGCTGTCTTGATGGAAATTGGAATACAGATAATGATAATTATTGGGGTGAACCTATGGAATCGGATTTAGTTCCAGAATTATCTATAGGACGTTTTTGCTATAATTCAGATGATGAGATAGCCAATTTTATCAATAAGACAAGTATGTATCTCAATAATCCAGTAATTCCTGAGATAAAATCCGCATTTTATGTAGGAGAATATCTTTGGGAAGGTCCTACCTGGGGTGGTGATTATATGGATGAAATGATAGGTGGAAGTAGTGCTAATGGTTATACCACTGTGGGAATTCCGGTTAATTGGAATATAACTACGCTTTATGATAGAACTTACGGATCTTCTAATTCCTGGGGTGCTTCCCAAATTCGTCCCTTACTCAGTCAAGGACCAAATTTCGTTAATCACCTCGGTCATTCTAATACTACCTATGCTATGCGACTAGCTGTAAATCAAGTCACTCCTACTACAATAACTAATAATGGAGTAAATCATAATTTTTCTATTATATTCACTCAAGGTTGTTATGCGGGAGCCTTTGACAATAGAGAAACAAATGTTGGCTCCTACACAGTTGATTCTATTACAGAGAAATTTACCAGCATATCCACAGCAGCAGTTGCAATGATAGCACATTCTCGTTATGGTTGGGGTGTAGTAGGTTCAACAGATGGAGCTTCTCAGCATATTCACCGTCAATTTATAGATGCTATTTTTGGAGAGGGAATTTATCCATTGGGCAAAGCTCTTGATGACAGTAAAATTGATAATATCCCCTGGATAACAAACACTCCTGTAATGTATTGGGTAACTTATGAAACCAATGTTATTGGAGATCCAGCTTTGATGGCTTGGACTGATACTCCTCAACAGATTATTGCTGAACTCCCCTCTTACTGGATTGTTGGATTAAACTATTATCAGATTCAAACTAATGCGCCTAATGCTCTCTTCCGTATAAAGAATGGAGAAAATTTAATTTGTGAAACCACGGCAGATGCTTCTGGGATGATAACGATTACATTTTTAGGTAATCTCACTCCCGGTACTATAGATGTATATATTATTGCACCTAACTTTTTACCATTCCATCAACAAGTAGTCGTAGAAGCCAGTAATATGCCCTACATAGTTCCTACTACAATTGCATTAATAGATGATGATGGTTTATATCATACTGGAGAAGAAATAAATATAAATGCAACTATTAAAAATGTAGGTTTGATGGATCAAATGGGACAGGGAACAATCACTCTATTAAGTAATTCCAGCAATGTCTTAGTGCTTAATGGTAGTGCTCAGTTCAATCCACTGGCTGTTGCTGATTCCACCGTAATTGCAGGGATTTTCAGAATCAGGATTCAAGGTTATTTTCCTGACCATCAGATAGCAAACCTCAATTTCCTCACTACCTTTGATGATTATTCGGTTACGACTCCATTTATAATTACCTTAAATACACCTGAACTTAATATAGATTCATATAACTTTGTAAATGACTGTCCTTTAATAATGCCTGGAGACCAACCTTATCTTAATATGTTGGTTAGCAATAGTGGTTCAGGAAACGCTTATACACCAATGTTAATCCTATTTAGTGATAATCCCAATATAATTCTTTCTGAAAGTGAAGCCTTCCTACCTCCTATCAGTGCGGGTAATTCTGTATTTTGTGAAAATATATTCAGTGTTTATATCTCTGATGCCATCAGTGCAGGAACCGTAATAAATATAGGTTATATGCTTTCTGCTGAAAATGGAAATACTATAGAAGGTAATTTTGTTTTATATGTAGGCAATCAGCATTATACTTATGAAAATGATTTTACAGGATGGGATGTGTTGGCACCGCTTCCTAACTTTATCAATCAATGGCACCGGGAAAATTTTAGAAATCATACCACTAATGGAAGCTGGTCTATGAAATTTGGTGGCATTGGAAATCTTAACTATGCTAATAGTGCTTATGGTGTCCTGGAAAGTCCAGAATTACCTTTAGTTCTAAATGCTCAACTCCATTTCTTTCACTGGATGGATGCTGAAAATCATACTACCAATCCACAGTATGCTTGGGATGGCGGATTAGTTCAAATGTCTTTAAATGGTGGAGAATGGACTCAAATTACACCTATAGGAGGCTATCCTTATAAGATATATAGCAATGTAGCTTCACCCTTTCCCGCAGAAACAAGAGTCTATTCTGGAACCTTTGACTGGACTGAAGCTGTATTTGACCTCTCTGGATATACTGGAACAGCTAAATTCAGATTTATATTTGGTTCCGATGGAGCAGTAACTAAAGAAGGTTGGTATATAGATGATTTGTATATGGAAAACGAAGTCCCCAATAGTGACTTGGTTGAAACTATCCATTTTGAATTATATGAAAACTATCCCAATCCCTTCAATCCCACTACTACTATATCGTTTAACCTGCCTAAAAATGCTCCCGTTAATCTTGAGATATTCAATTTGAAAGGACAAAAAGTTCGCACTCTAATAAATAGTGAATTAAAAGCTGGGAAACATAATATTGTCTGGAATGGTCTGGATAATAATGGAAAACCCGTAGCAAGCGGAGTTTATTTCTATCGTTTAAGCAATGGAGAACAAATCCTTTCTCGTAAAATGATGTTGATGAAATAATGAAGGTTACCAAAGATACCCGTGTCCTTGTTTTAACTGGTGCAGGCATTAGTGCTGAATCAGGTCTTAAGACTTTCCGTGATGCGGGAGGTTTGTGGGAAAATCATAGAGTTGAAGATGTGGCAACCCCTGAAGCATTCAGAAGAGCACCAGTAATGGTCTGGAACTTCTATAAAGAACGCTGGCAACAAGCTCTTCAGGCTAAACCTAACCCTGGTCATCTTGCTCTTGCTAAACTTGAAAATTGGCTTCAAGATAACTTTCATCTCATAACTCAGAATGTGGATGGACTTCATACCGCAGCAGGAAATAAACGAGTTATTGAGATGCATGGTTCGTTACATACCTGTTTTTGCACCCGCTGCCATACTCGTTTTCCTATGAAAGATATCAATTTAGAGGAAGATATTCCTTTATGCCCTAAATGTAAAGGAATGCTGAGACCGGATGTTGTTTGGTTTGGTGAGGTTCCTTATCATCTGGATAAGATTGATGCACTATTACATAATTGTGATGTTTTTATGGTAGTCGGAACCAGTGGTGTGGTCTATCCTGCGGCAGGATTTGTGATGACAGCTCGTTATTTTGGAGCACATACCATAGCAGTAAATCTTAACCCGATGGAAAATAGTGAGTTTATAGATGAATTTTATCAGGGCAAGGCAGGAGAGATTTTGCCTCGCCTGATTGATGAGTGGATTAATTCAGCTGATAAATAAAAGAGGGTTGAATGACCCTCTTTTTAATGTATTATTCTTGTTCCCGTTTTCCCTGAGAAGGCGGGAACAATTTTTTCAATGGAAGTGATGAGCACCTCTTGCCCACCTCGTTCAAGAAAATCAATAGCTGCTTTTATTTTTGGACCCATACTACCTGCGGGAAATTGATTTTCATTATAATATCGCTGGGCTTCTTTAATGGTTAAATAATCCAGGTCTTTCTGGTCTGGTTTGCCAAAATTGATAGCAACTTTCTCTACTCCCGTCAAAATGACAAATAAATTTGCCTCTATATTTAAAGCCAGAAGAGAACTGGCAAAATCTTTGTCAATTACGGCATCTACACCTTCATAAGTGCCATCTTCTTCTATATAGACTGGAATTCCACCTCCACCTACAGCAATTACTATCTTACCTTCATGCACCATTTCTTTAATAGTCTCAGCTGGAATTATTCTCTGCGGAAGCGGAGAAGGTACCACGCGACGATAACCTTTACCTGAATCTTCTCTAAGTTTCCAACCTAATTTCTGCTCCAGTTCTTTAGCTTCTTCTTGAGTATAATAGGTGCTTCCTACAAACTTGGTAGGATTAAGCATACTGGGGTCATTTTTATCTACAATAACCTGAGAAATGATGGTGATAACATCTCTCTCAATTCCCGATAAGAGAAGTCTATTCTGCAAACTCTGTTCTATCATATAACCCATAGTGCCTTCTGTGGCTGCATTAAGTACACCTAAAGGAAGCGGTGGAATTCCTTCCTTTTCTCCCAGTTCCTGTTGACGAAGTAAATTTCCCACTTGTGGTCCATTGCCATGGGTTATAGCAAGTCTATAACCTTGACGAATAAGTTCTACCACACCACCTAAAGAAGCACGAGTATTTGCAAACTGTTCAGTAATAGTTCCCCTTTCTCCTGCTTTAATGATGGCATTACCTCCTAAGGCAAGTAAGGCAATTTTATCCATAATATCCTCATTTAGAATTAAGGGGAGCAGATTTCAGATTCTGCTCCCATTTAATTAATTATATCTTAAGCTTTATCTAAATATTAATAATCCTGGAGAACATCTTCCAGATTGGGTCTACCTATCTCTTGCAATTCATAGGTTACCTGACAGGCAGGATGTTTAATATTGATGATACGTCTCAAATCAATAGGGGTGGCGATAACAACGCTATCGCATTCTGCATCATTAATGGTCTTCTCCAGGTCTTTAATTTGACGGTCACTATAACCCATTGCAGGTAGAAGAATGCCTATACCAGGATACTTTTCATAAGTTTCGGCAATTTCACCCACTGCCCATTCTCTCGGGTCAACCAAATCTTCACATCCATACTTATCAGCAGCAACAACTCCTGCTCCATAAGTCATTTCACCATGAGTGAGAGTTGGACCATCTTCAACCACGAGAACTCTCTTACCAGTAATCAATTCAGGATGGTCTACCATTAAAGGAGAAGCTGCTTCTATAATCTTAGCCCGGGGATTGATAGCCCGAACATTTGCTCTTACTTCATTAATATCGTCCAGATCTGCACTATCAATCTTATTGATTATCACTACATCTGCCCTATATAGATTGGTCTCACCAGGATGATAGGAGATTTCATCACCAGGACGATGTGGATCAACTACTACTATATTAAGCTGTTTATCAGAATAATAGAAAGGAAAATCATTATTTCCGCCGTCCCAGACAATTATATCTGCTTCTTTTTCTGCTTCATGCAGAATAGCTTCATAATCTACTCCAGCATATATAATGCTATTCATCTTGATATGAGGTTCATATTCTTCTCGTTCTTCAATAGTGCAATGATGGAAATCCAGATCTTCCATCTTAGCAAAACGCTGCACTTTCTGTTTCCCCAAATCACCATAAGGCATAGGATGACGAATAGATACCACATTTCTACCTTTCGCTTTTAAAGCTTTGACGATGGCACGAGTGGTCTGAGATTTTCCGCAACCAGTACGAACAGCACACACCGTTATTAAGGGTTTGCTGGTCTTAATCATTGTATTTTTCGTCCCCATCAGCATAAAATCTGCTCCACAAGCATTTACCAGAGAAGCCTTATGCATCACAACTTCATGAGCCTGGTCACTATAGGCAAATACCACTAAATCAACATTAAGATTCTTAATGAGTTCTGGTAATTCTGTTTCAGAATAAATCTTTATCCCATCAGGATACAATCTTCCTGCAAGCTCTGCAGGATATTTCTTATCGTCAATTCCAGGAATCTGGGTAGCAGTAAAAGCTACAACTTCATATTCCTCATTATCCCGGAAAAAGACATTAAAATTGTGAAAGTCTCTTCCGGCTGCACCCATTATCACTACTCTGCGTTTCATTACTTTTCTCCTTTTGATAATTTTATTTCTTTTATATAAAGCAACCTTTTATTATAGCTTTGTGCGTCAAGATAAATTTCTGATTTAAAGGATTACTGCGTGAAAGGAAGGAATGGTTTCTTAAATGCAATCTTAAAAGAGATTAATTATTCGGTAGTAAAATAACACCTTCATAACTTTATAAATTAAATATGGGAGTGTACAGATAATCGGGTCCAAAAGAAGACTCAATTATTTGAATAACTCCTAATTTAAAGATATCTTCTAATCCTTTTAAATAAATCAACCCAGTTCATTTTAAAAAAATTTAAAATAAAAAATAAAAAATAACTTGACAAATAATATTCAAAGTTTAATTAAGAATTTAGAAAAAATGATTGAGGTGAGTGAGAAAAATC
>NZ_SMOG01000017.1 GCF_004353895.1 Candidatus Syntrophosphaera thermopropionivorans
TGGAACTTGCGAATTCATATGTCTCCAAGTTCAATAAGGACAGGTGCTATACTTGCATCCATTTTCTTCTTCCCAACACCAATTTTTTAAGCAATCTTCGGAAAAATAAATTAACCCTCTGTTACTCTTTAAGCAATTATGTAAAAATATCATCGCTATTACACTCACATAAAGCCAAAAGAGTAGATGCAGGGATAACTTCAGGTAAACTTAACTTTCGCCATCAGGCAGGTTTTGCTTCTCTGGCATCTAATTTCCTGCCCCAAGGAGCAAACCTATAGCAAATAAACATAATTTAAACCCTTAACCAAATTCATAAGATTAAACTTAAAAAAGGAGTTTTAGTTATGAAAAAATTAATCTTACTATTATCGCTAATAGCGATATTGTCATTAACTACTCTGGGATTTGCTGATACGGTACCAATAGGTACAGGAACAGCTACTACTTCATATTTACCTATTTACGGTTTATATGGATATAACTATACTCAACAAATCTATCTTCAAACCCAGATAAATAAGAGCGGGGAAATTACCAAGCTCAGATTCTTCTATGTCTCTGGTGATATAACAAATTCCAAAGATTGGGTTATTTATATGGGACATACCACCAAGACCACATTTTCTTCTACTACAGATTGGGTGCCTTTAACTAATCTAACTCAGGTTTTTGCTGGTGATGTTTCCAGTTATCTTCCACCAGCTAATAACTGGATGGAGATTCCCTTAACTACACCTTTTAATTATAATAACACAGATAATCTGGTTATTGCTATAGATGAGAATACTTCCGGTTATGCTTCTATGAGCTGGGGTGCCTTTACCAGTGGCACTAATACGGGAATATATTATTATAGTGATAGTATTAATCCAGATCCAGCAAATCCTCCTACGGCGAGTAGCAGAACAAGTTCTATAAATCGTATTCAACTAGCTTTCCCCAATACTTCTGCACCCTTAGCACCCACTTTATTAGCTCCAGCAAATGGTAGCTGGGCATTTACTAATGATATTTTATCCTGGACTCCAACCCTGGGTGGAGGAGATCCAACTGCTTATGATGTATATTTTGGCACATCTTCAAACAATCTAAACTTAGTGAGTAGCAATCAAACAGCAACCACTTATGCTCCTACTTTAGTAGCTGGAAATATTTACTATTGGAAGGTGGTTGCACGTAATGAATTTGGTGATTCTCCTCCTTCAGATATCTGGAGTTTCAAGACACCAACAACAACTCAATTAGCAGAGAGTTTTGAAAATACAACCTTCCCCCCTGCAGGTTGGGTTAATCCAGGAAGCTGGACTCGCAGTACAACCTATGCAAAACATGGAACTGCTTCTGCTTATAAATATGGCGGTGCAACCACCCAGTATATACTTTCAACCCCTAAAGTTACTATAACTTCAACCAGTACTTTAGATTTCTGGGCACTTTGTTCTCTCACAACAGGCACTTTACAGATTGTTTATTCACCAGATAGGATCACCTGGACTCAAATAGGTAGTATAAGCTTTGACCTTGGTGCTACTAATACCTGGTATCATTATGTAATTGACCTGAGTGGCTTAGCTGGAAATAATTACTATCTTGGTATTAGAACTGGTTTGCAAGCAGCAAGTTACTATGTTGATTCTGTAATAGGACCAGAAATCACTCCCGAAGCTCCAGGTCCAGTAACTCTTACCTCACCACCTAATGGAGCGACAATGGTAAGTATCCAACCTACTTTTACCTGGACTGCTCCCACTACTGGTGGCGTTCCCACTGGATATAAGGTCTATTGTGATACCAATAATCCTCCTACTACAGAGATTGCTGATGTACCCGGCTTAACTTATACTGCCGCAGTCCCCTTACTTAATAATACACAATACTATTGGACTGTTAAAGCGTATAATGCTGCCGGAGGATCTACTACTCCTCCTCCCTTTAGTTTTACTACTGTGGAGCAAGGTTATGTAATCATAGGAACGGGAACAGCTGATCTTGATATGCCGGTTAATCCTTACTATGGATATACTTATTCTCAGAGCATTTATCTGCAGAGCGAGTTGAATATAGAGAACCAACGGATTGAAAAGATATATTATTATTGGAATGGTGTCGGTGCTGCGGTTAATAGTAATAACTGGACCGTTTATATGGGACATACTCCCAATGCCAGTTTTACTTCTATAAGTGAATGGATACCCTTATCTAATCTAACCCAGGTGTTCTCTGGAACTGTCACACTTCCCGCTGTTGCAGGATGGATAGAAATAGTTCTTAATAACCCATTTATCTATGACAATGTAAATAATTTAGTTATTGCGGTAGATGAAAATGCACCGAGTTGGGACAGTTCTTCTTATTTCTTCTATTGTACTTCAGCCGCTACCAATCGTAGTCTCCGTTATTATAATGATTCTACTAATCCTGATCCTGCTAATCCTCCTGAGGGCACCCTAGTTATGGGATATCCTAATGTTATGTTAAAATTTGGTGAGATACCTCAAGTACCAATATTTAATTATAGTCCTACTTCCATAGCTTTTGGTACTACTTTTGTTAATACTCCAACAGATTATCAAAATGTTATTGTAACCAATACGGGTGCAGGAGTGCTTAATCTTGCGGTAGCGGATGTAAGTATAATCGGAACTAATGCCTCTATGTTTAATGTTAATACTTCAAATTTGCCTGCAGCATTAAGTAGTGGTCAATCGGTAATCATTCCTGTGCGTTATAATCCTACAGCTATAGGGAGCCATACAGCTACTTTACGAATGGTCTATGATAGTGTGAACTATGATGTTGCCTTGTCTGGAAATGCATTAGGTGAGCATGCTCTTTACGAGAGTTTTGAGGGAGCAACTTTTCCACCTGCAGGTTGGGCTACTGCTACTATTCCCTGGGAAATCTATACTACCTATGCTCATACTGGAACTAAATCGGTAAAATCTGGTTATACAACAGGAACCTGGTGGTTGATGACTCCTACTCTTTCCATACATGAAGGAGCTAATATTCTAACCTTCTGGTATCGCGATTATAGCGAAAGCACAGGTTGGGATTATGTTGATGAATATACTTATGTAATGCTTTCCACCACGGGTAATGCTCCAGAGGACTTTACTACCACTTTGTGGACGGGTGATTATCTAACCTTCACTACCACCTGGCAGATGGCATCTATTGACTTAAGTGCTTATAATGGTCAAAATGTAGTCATAGCCTTCAAGAGTGTTCATACTGGCGGAAACTATAGAATCATTGATGATGTTGCTGGTCCTGATATCTATGTGCCTTCAGGTCCACCTGATCCAGTAACCCTTACTTATCCTGCTAATGGAGCTACAGGTTTGCCTCAGGTTGGTTTCAATCTTACTTGGACACCCGCTACAACTGGTGGAGTCCCTGATTATTATGCGGTCTATATGTCGCAGAGTGATGAAACTATATATGATGATTACTATTGGGAGACCACAAATACCAGTTTCAATCCTGTAACCCAGGGTGGAATTACTTTCAACTATCTGGATCGCTGGTACTGGACTGTAGAAGCAGTTAATGGTGATGGTAATGCAGTAGTAGAGCCACCCTACTGGTTTATAATTGAGGCAGATCCTCGTGTTCCACTACCTTACACTCAGGATTTTGGGACTGATGGCACCTGGCCCCTTAACTGGACTCAGACCTATTCTGGTGGTGTAACTTCCAATCGTTGGTCCTTGAGCAATACCAGTAATGCAGGTGGAACACCATATGAAATGATGGCAACCTATATAAACGCGATTGGTGTATCTCGTCTGATTTCTCCTCCAATCAATACTTCTGGTGTTTCTAATATGAGTATAAGATTCCGTACCTACTATAATGATTATAGTGTAGGAATTACGGCAAAAGTGCAATACAGTCACGATTTAACCACCTGGTATGATTCTCCCTGGTCCATAGTGAGTGGTGGTGGTGATGTAAGTGGATTAATGAGTGTTTTACTCACTGGTCTGAATTCACCCACTACCTATATTGCTTGGACTCTGGATGGGGATCATTGGCAATTTGATTACTGGTATATTGATGATGTAACCTTCAGTCAACCACCCAATCATGATGTAGCACCTGTAAGCTGGGGTTTACCTCAGGTAGTAGGTGAAAATACCTTAGTAACACCGAAGGCAACCGTAATTAACAATGGTATAAATACAGAGACCTTCACGGTCACCTGCACCATAGGAAATACCTATACCAATACCCAAACTGTGAGTGGTCTGGCTATGGGAATGACTCAACAGGTTACATTCTCTCCTCTCACTCCAGCATTATGGACTGCTTCATTAGTAACAGTTAAAACTAATCTACTCACGGATGAAGTGGCAGAAAACGATACTCTGTACGATGTATTGATTTGCCTACCCCTTGATACGGAAGGCTTGGCAGAGAATGTATTTACTGACCAATTTGTCCAGTTCAATCTTTCTACACCTGGGACAATGTATAATTTACCTAATCCTCCTACAGTAACCAACTTTATAGCAGGAGCAGATTGGGCAAATGGCAAATGGTTAGGTTGTGAATATGATGATGGAACCCTTGTTACAGATAACTTCTGGGAAATCAATCCAATGACAGGAGCTTCTACTCTCTTAGGTGAGATGGGCTTTGCCATAATGGGAATTGCCTATGATGATAACAATAATATTCTCTATGGAACAAATGGAGTAAATCTCTACACTATGAATGTTAATACTGGTGCTGCTACACTTGTAGGAGCTCTTTGGTATAATTTAAACGGAACTCCCACTGATTTAGCAAGTATGAATGGATTATTAATAGATATTGCTTATGATAATTATACCAATACGCTTTATGGCATAGATCTTGCCTATGACTGTCTGTGGGAAATTAATACTTCCACTCGGGAGCTGACTCTCATCGGATTCCTTGGTATAGACATCAACTATGCTCAGGATGCTGCTTTTGATCAGGATAATGGATTGCTCTTCCTGGCTGGATATGCCGCAGGTGGTGCTCTATACTGGATTGATACAATGTATGGTGGAGCCTACAAGGTAGGTGATTTCCCTGGTAATGCAGAAGTAACAGCTTTTGCTATACCTTATGGTTTGATCAGCGTTCCTCAGGTGACCATAGCTAATGATGGTACAATTAGTTGGGCACCTGTAAATGGAGCTATTAAATACTCCATCTATAAAGCAACAGATCCCTATGGTACCTTCAGCTGGTATGCTGATGTATACGGAACTTCCTGGACTGATCCGGAATTCACCACTAATGCCAAGGCTTTCTATAAAGTCACAGCAGTGGGTGGAATTCGTAATGCAAATCGTCAGGAAATCAGATATAGTCAACCTATCCAGCACAAAGGTAATCTAAACAGACAACCTCGCTATGATAAGGGTTTGGCAAATCAATCTATAATGCCAACCAAATCTAACCTCAATAAATAAGTGCGTTTTTAGCGCATAAATTAGACCCCCCACCGATTAAAAGTGGGGGGTCTTTTATAAGGTATAAATATTTGTAAATGGTAAAAAAGCTTAGTTCATAGAAAGTAGTTTCGAAGGAAGTAAACCATCTTAAGGGGATAGTTCTTGTTTTTTACGGATAAATGTATAGTTTGTAAGGTTGTTATATATCTTAAGGGTGTATTTCTTTTTTCCGGATAAATACATAGTTTGTATAAAGTAATTTGTAAGGGTTTAAAAAATAATAATGGTATGCAAAGGTCCTCCTTTGAATAAGATATGGTTTTAGCTGGTTCTTCTTGGTGCAGATGAGGACATTTATATCTGCACACCATAACTTATCAGGCTTTTAATTTATTTCGGATATGTGTAAAACTGGTTCTGCTTGGTGCAGATGAGGACATCTGCACACCATTTACACCTGCACACCAATACTTATCACACTCATCATAGGCATTAACATACCATTCCATAGGCCAGTGTTGAATTATAAGTATGTATTTTTTACTTTACTGCAGAAAAAGTTGTTTTAACGATATAATACTTCCGTGAAAATATCAATATCTTATACTTTTTACTGCAGAAAAAGTTGTTTTAATGATATAATACCATGTTTTAATAAAGGTAAATAAACCAGTACCAGTATATGAATACCGGTTTTTTTATTTAAGTTATAAGCGATTATTCTTCTGCGATTCCGGTCATTAAAAAGGTAAATATATTACTCAATAGGCAGGAATTGTAGCAAAGTATTGATTCCGAGGGAGGACAAAACGACTCCAATTATAGCAAGGATAACCAGGATAATCTTGAAGTAGTCTTCCGATTTTAGCATACCTACTAAATCTGGATTGCGAGAGAGATAGGCAGAGGTAGCATAAAATTCTTCACCAATTAAAGTATAGTCGCAGGTAGTGATGAAGAAAGGAATTTGAGTGATAGCATCAGTTCCAGCAATTTGAACCGCACCTGCTTGATTTCCCGTTTCAGTCATTAATAAAGCTTCAGCAAAGAAGTAACCCATATAGAAGACAGTAGCTACTTTTTCTCGTACAATAATGCCATTGACAGCGGCACTAAAGGCGAATTGGACATCCGAAACAAAGAAGATATCATCCTGGTTATAGGCATCAGGACGTCCTACTTCATCATAAGCATTTTTGACCATTTCTTGAGCGAGAGGCAGAACCAGATAATCCACCTGGGGAGATATTAAACGAATGTCATATTCAGCAGTTTTTCTCGCGATACGATTAAGAATCATCATAGTGGCAACAGTATCGGGATCACCCAGACTGCCCCATCCTGGAACGAATAATACAGGACGTCCCATTTCGGTGGCACGACCGACTGCATTGTCCAATTCTTCCAAGCCAGCAATAGGTCTGATATAGAGATCTTTATGCCGGGCTTGATTTAAGGCAATGACGACAAAAATACCCATTAAAATGGTAGCAATCAAAGTTGCATACTTAGTCGTGTCAAACCATTCTCCTTCGGGATGCAGGAAAACCGTTCTTCCCTTAATATTAGCTTGAGGTTTTTGAGCTGGAGGTAGATCGTCTTCATTAGCCCAGAGACCGCGTGAATTGGTTAAAAGTAGCCTAAATTCATAAGATCGAGTGTTTAAATCCAGTTCTTTACGCAGGATCTTGCGCCATTCTTTATCATTTTTGGCTTTGATCCCCTGTTGATAAGAAGAAAGGGAGGTTATAAAGTTTTTTTCATCCTGAAGAGCAGCAAGATTTTTAGCAGTTTCGGATAGTGTATCTTCGGAAGAAATCTGGCGAGAAAGGCTATCAATCTGAGCAGATAGCGCTTTCATATATTCAATGGTATCTTGTTTAAAAAGAGAGGGTCTAAAAGTAGCACCTGTTTTTTCATCCAGAGCCACGGTAAAATGCGGATCCAGCAAAACTAATTGAGAAGCTAAATCAACTTTTAAAAGTCTAACAGTTTCAGTTTCAGGATAGGGCACAGTTTGGTCATAACTTCGTGATATAGCACGAAATCTCATACCCGGATAAAAAGAAGAATCCAGAGGAGTGCGACGAAAAATATCATAGAAAAGAATACTTAAATTTTGCGAACCGTCATATATATCTCCTCCAGAAAAACGGAGGGATTTGGAGTCGTAGTTTATTTTTTGAGTAATTAAATGTGAGGAAAACTCTTTTTCGTTAGATAATTGTGAATAAATCTGGACCGTGATATCTTCTTTCCAGTTACGATTTTTGGGAAAATGCGCATATATAATCTTATCGGTATATCCTTCTTTTACTTCGTCCAGCACTCTACCTTGAGAATCCAAAAAGCGAAATAGTAGTTTGGATATATCATTGACGCTATTTGTGGAAATCTCGTAATTAACACGAAATTTAGTATGTTCTTTATCTATAAAAGTAGCTTGAGTTACATAGGCAAAAGGTCTGCCTAAAGATAAGACGATATTATCACCCTTATCATTGGGTTTATCCAGAACTTGATATTTAGGAACTTCTGGTAAGTCCTTAGAGTTACGAATCTGAATTGATTTTCCCAGAGAAGCAGATTGAAAAGTTTCAACTCGTGAACCATCTTCCGAGGACCAGTAACTGGTGTAGGAAAGAACAGGTATATAGGAGGAAAGTTGAATATCTGGTGATAATTTCCCTTTTATTTCTTCAGGAGAAGTCTTATCATAAAAATTTTGTCCCCAGTATTCTGGTTGCATTTCTTTAAGAAAGATAGAACCTTTTTGCCAGTTAGCATTAAAAATACTGTCAGGAGATTGGGCATTAGCCTTTTGATCTGCATAATATTGAGGTAAAAGATACCTGGGCATTAGCCAGGCTTCCCAGGAGACAATATTTGAAGCTCCAGAGGGAGGAGACCATTCAAAGCGAAATTCTCCAGTATCTTTTATATAATTTGCATAAAAAATCGCAGTGGTATCCGGGCGATTATTATAAGGTATAGCAGATAGAATGGGAGTTGCAGGAAGAAAACGACCAGTTTCATTGACTGGGACAACACAATAATAATAGCTATGTTCTGCTTTAGGATTGGCAAAAATAGTTTCAAATTGATTTAGATTATAACCTGCATATACATTTTTCGTTTCGCCTTCATTTAGTTCAATTCGCTTAGAAGGCTTGTAATATTTTGGGGTATTGATAAGTGCTAAAACATCATAATGAGGTAAAAGTGCAGCCAAAACTTTCGGGTCTCTGGGCACATTACCATAAAGGGTACCGGAGGAGACCTGTTGTTTTTCTTTTTTCAGTTTTCTGGGAGCAGTCTCAAAAGAGATTAAAGTAGCATTATAGTCTTTGTCAGTATAATTTAGCCAGCTCTCAGGTTGGCTAACTTTAGGATCAACTTCCAGGGATTCCAGGAGAAAAAGACTATCTGGACGGTGCCCTCTGTAAATATTGTATTTAATAATACGATTACTTTTATCCAGGGGATGCCATTGAAGAACCAGACCAGTGCCATCATCATTGGGAACATCAGAGACCGTAAAATCCTGAATGTGGTCTTCTTCCGAAAGGGTTTCTTTGGCACAACCCCCAAAAAAGAACATCATTGTAATTAAGATAAAGATTAAATAGAAATATATCTTTTTCATTTTAGAACCCTTTAGCAAAGCTTCAGTTATCCGCATTGGGAGAAGGATAATACGGAGGAGAGCTTTAACTAATATTCAGGCTATAATAGCATTTAGCCGAATAGGGCTTGTTTTAGAGCCAGAAAGACATCATTAACCAGGAACTGGATTCTACCTATTAGCAGAGAAATACGTGCCATAACAGTAAGACCAAAAGAGGCTCCGAATCCAATCATCATAAACCATTTTCCCACATTAACGAATTGTCCATATATCCCTGTGTGAGCCTTAGAAAAGAAGAAATAGAGTAATACTGTAATTGTTCCAATAAAGATAAGTGCCAGATTGATATTTTCTATGGGGACCATAGCCTGACGCATTTGTACCAGAATACTGGTATGCATAGCCAGAGCAACAGAGGCTCCAACGCTCATCATAGAAAAAGCAATAGGATAACGGGAAAGCCAGCTGAGTTTAGGTGAAAAACGAAACAGATAGAAGATACCAATAATACTTGGGATGATAAGAATCCATTCATGTTTCAAGAAAATAGGTTGATAGAAATAGGGGATAAACACCCGTTCGTAAGTTAAAACTAATGAATAACCAAGAGAGACTCCGACTAAGAGTTGTTCGGACATCTGATAAAATGGATTATCCTTATACAGGAAAGAGAATATACACAGAGTGAAAAAAGCTGCTACCAGATTACTAAATAAATCGAAAGTCATAATATACTCCCTTATTTCTTACCAGTTTGTGCTTTCTGAAGGAAATAACCTATATTTCCTAAGATGATAAATACAATTATCATAATATGAGCTACGGATTGTGCGTTCATACCAACTCGAGCTACTTTAAATTTATATGGTGTGTTATGAGTCATACGATTAAGCCCTTCCCAGGTTAGGGATGAGAACTGATTTTTATCAAGTTTTTCAATATCTATCACGATTTTTCCATCTACGCTTTGCTTAACTTGATGCAAAAGCTGTTGGTCTTTTTCGGGACAGGTTTGCAGGAAAAGTTCAAATTCCTCCGGGGAAAATTTAGCTTCTGTTTGAGGAGTGATTTTAATCAAATCTTTAATTTCAGGTTGATTGAGAATATCTTTACTAAAAGAGCGGCCAGGGACAATTTTATTTCCTTCCTCATCAAAATATGGTTCTAAGGGTTCACCAGGAGCACGGTAAGCGGCAAAAACATCAACCAATTTTTCATATTCTGCCGCACCTTTTAGTCCGCAGAGTAAACCAATAAATTGCCCTGTCTGGAGATAGGGATATTCATCAGCTGCCATAACTGCGGTAACTCCGACAGCGATATTAGTGCCAAATTTAGGGCGAGCATAAACAAGCCAGTAAGCTCCAGCAGTAGAGCCAGAAAATTCAACGACTAAATTCATCTCATTATAATTGGTTATGCCCTTCATTATGGGAAGATTTTCAGTTTTTCTTCCTTCCGCATCGGTTGGAACTGCAGTTGCGATATTATCTCCCATTCCTATCACAGTAGGGAGAATTAAGGCAGCAGGAATATAACCAAAGTTGCAATAATCAACTCCCGATTTAATATTAGGATAATCTTCTTTGACCGTATTGATTGCCATATCAATGATAGGAGCACCAGTAGGTAGGAAAGAAAGGCAAAACACCTTAATATTCCGTTCAAAGCAATGTCGCATTATTGCTATTTCCATAGGATAAAGTTCTGGCATAACCGAGGAATCATGATAGAAGCTTAATAGAACAGCTCTATCTTCTCTTCCCGCAAATGAATCTATCATTTGATAGACATTTTCTGTTGGAGGTGTGGTCACATTATCAGAATTATAAGGAATAAGCAAAGGGATAATGATAGCGAGAGCAACTATGAGATAAATCCATCTACGGTCTAAGTTTTGCATCCATTCAAAGAAACTTTTTTTCTCAGCCATTTCAATCACCTCCCAAATAGGAGCGTTCAATTCCCAGCATTATCTTTAGAGCAGTAGCAACACTTCCTAACCCTACCCCCAGGAGGATACCTCTTTTAGAAGCAAGATTTGGCACATCCAGTATCCACTGAGAAATATCGGGGATATATTTGCTAATTTTAACACCAAAAGGTACCTGAGCAAGCATTACGACTATGGCTGCAATTAAAAGTACTGTGGCTTCAGGAGATCGTGCTCGGAATGCTTTGTAGGCTGCTGATGCCATATAGAATGCTAAAAGAGAGAACATCGTTGCACTCATAGGCATTTGCATATTTTCAAATATCCACATATACAAGCCACCTTTTTGTGTGCCTCCAATAAAACCTGCCAGGGATGTAACTATGAATCCTGCAAAGAAGAAAAAGCTGTATTGCCATTTAGGTGCCTTGCGTTTAATTTTGCCATAGTGCATCATAGACAAGCTGATAACACCTAATAGCATAGCAAAAGGTGCCATGGCACGAGCCCAGGGTAAATAAAATTCTCCATAGAAAACATCCTGGATGAGACGGTGGGGAACGAAAACCCAGGCAAGCCAGATTACTCCACCGATAATGACGATTAATAATGGTATTGTCTTCTTCATAGATAAGACCTCTTTTTATTTAACAGGGAAAATTTGCATTAAACCAGTAAGCTGGAAAGTGCCCAGAAGAGCACCAGCGATAATAAATATTAAAATGACAAACTTGAAATAATCTTGAGCTTTTAAAGTGCCAAGAAGCATTGGCTCACGATTGAGATAGGCAGATGCCGCATAGAGTTCCTCACCAATAAGAGTATAGTCACAGGTGGTGATGAAGAAAGGTATCTGCGTGATGGCATCAGAACCTGCAATCTGGACAGCACCTATAGTATTGCCGGTTTCCGTCATTAGCAAAGCTTCTGCGGCAAAGTATCCCATAAAGAAGTTGGTGGCTACTCTTTCACGAGTCATAATGCCATTAACACCTGCCACATAAGCAAATTGAACCGAAGTGAGGTAGAACACATCATTTTTATCATAACTATCAGGACGACCTACTTCATAGTGAGCTTCCTGAACTATTTCTTGGGCAATAGGCATAACCAGATAGTCATAGCAGGGGACAATTAAGCGAGTGTCATATTCAGCCGCCTTTTTTGCCACCTGACTTAAGATTCCCATAGAAGCAATAGTTGCCACATCCGATAAACCACCAATTCCCATACAGTAGAGGATAGGTCTTCCCATTTCAGTAGCTCTTCCGACAGCATTATCAATTTCTTGCAAACCAGCTAAAGGACGAAGATAAAGATTTTTACCTCGTTTGGCAAGATTGATAAATATAACCACATCTATACCAAAGAGAAATACCGCTATCAAAGTAACCAGTTTGGTCCAATCAAACCAATTTGAGATTGGTGTATAATAGTTAAATTCACCTTCCTTATTAACATCAGGAGGAGTTTCGGCAAAAAATCCTTTTTCATTAGTTCGCACTATGGAATAGGTATATTTTCTTAATTCTGGTTCACGGATAGAAGCGACATAGCGCATCATTTGATGACTATTTCTTGCTTTCAGAGCTTCTTGAAAGTAAGGATTATCCTGATAAATCTTCAGTTGCGATTCTTTCGTATTAATCTCTTGTTCCAGTCTGTTTATATTTTCTTGGTAAAGAATTGCCATAGCAGGAGTAGCAGCTGTCAGAGAATCTTTATAAGCAGCGAGTTTTTGTTGGGATTCTTTTATATCATCTGAAAGTTGAGTAAGTTTTTTCTGGGCTTCATCCAGGTAGATGCTGATATTAAGTGTGGTTTTGTTTACCGGATCATAAGTGAAATCTATAGTAGAAGGAAGTAAAGCCAGACTGGAAGCTTTTTCTCCTGGCTGGAGATTCCGTACATATCGTTTTCCATCTATATAGGTATATAATTTGCCATCTTTAACAAAATTAAACCCGAGGATAGGCTTAGTAATGGAGGAAATATATCCGACAGAGACATCCAGAAAATTTTCATAGCAGGTATTAGATTTAATTTTGGTAAAATTAGAGCTACGATAACCTTTTCTATAGACCACATTTTTGATGGTGGATACATTATGTCCATTAACTATAAAAGAATTTGTAGGCATATAAGCCAGCATTGCAGGATCAGGTTTCAGGTATTGAATAATTTTATAGTCAGGAATAATTCGGGCTTTATCATGAAGTATTCTTCCTGTTTTGGGATCAATGCTATAAGGTCTACTATTAATGGTAATCTCTACTTTAAGGCTGTCTGTGGGTAATTTGCCTCCGTTTCGCAAGGAATATTTTTGGGGAATGTCTACATAGATAATATTATCCTGGTGAAATTCATTTATTTGAGCAAAGGGAATATCCGAACCTGGTTCATAGAAGTCAAAATAAATGTTCTGGATATCCTGAGCATCAGTCTTATTTATCTGATAATTAACTTTGAGGCGAGAGCCATCTTTTTTATGGGAAGTAGTACGAGTGAGAAATACAATAGGTTCTTGCCAAGTAAGGGTGAGACGGTCACCTTTATCCATAGGTTTGTCTTCCACTCTATATTTAGGAGCAGAAGGAAGTTGGGAACTATTAATGACTTTGGGAAGAGAAGCTTCACTTACGGGAGAAATATTATTAGAGCCATCCACAAATTTTAAAGTATAAAGGGTTTGATAAGCTTGTTCCCAATTTAAACCTGCAGCCTTAAAATCTGCTTCTTTGATTATACAATTATTTTTTAAAGCACCACCACCCACTAGACCTTGTGCCACTAAAATGCCTCTGGTAGAAGTTATTTGCTCTTTTTCCTGTGGGGTAAGAGTTTTCCACAAATCTTTAGTTATTCCAGGAACAGCATAAATCAAGTACATCATCAGGTCATCACTATTGATAGGATAGTCCCATTCAAATTGCATTTCTTTTTTATCTTGAACGGCTACACTATATAATGCAGGAGAAGTTTGAGGAATATCATCTATAGGAGAAGCAGAGACAGGTTCGGCAATACCGAGAATTTGATTACGTTCATCCACTGGAACAACGGTGTAATAATATTTATACTGAGGAGTTTGCCCTAAGGGTGTGCTTTTTAAGGCAGCTACAATTCTTTGCTGGTCTAATCGTACACCGGCATAGACATCCTTATCCTTATCCTTATCTTTTTCATCAGCAGAATAGCTTTTTTTGGAATGATAGTAATAATCACTATCATCCATAATACTTATAAGGTCAAAGCTTTCGCTTAAACGGGCAGCAATTTCAGGGTCTCTGGGTATACCTCTATAAAGATTTGAACCCTTGGCACCTTTTTCATATTTTAATTTTTTGGGAGATTCGATAGAAAGGAAATCACTTGTGCCACTATCATAAAAGAACATAGTATCTGCTGCCACTCCTGTTTTCACATTTACCTGGACTGAAGCAAGAAAGAAAAGAGTGTCGGGATGGATTCCGCGATAAACGCGATATTCCTGCACTCGCTTTTCTTTAGGTAAGGGTTTCCAGCTTAGAAACAAGCCATCGCCACCATCATTTGGAATATCTCCAATCTGCAAATTTTCCACCGGGAAATTACCAGTATTGGAATTATCTGCTTTCTTTTGACTGCTACAGCCAAAGAAAATTAAAAAGAGCAACAACAAGCTACTGGCATAATATTTCAATTTCATATTCAAACTCCTAAACGACAGGATATCTAAAAAACGAGTTGGAATTCAATACCAAAAAATTGGCTTTATTGTCAAATGCTTTTTTCTGCTATTTTACTTTTTGATAGATAGGGAATGAATTGAAACGATTATGGTGGGTGATACTGGACTCGAACCAGTGGCCTCTACGATGTGAACGTAGCGCTCTAACCAACTGAGCTAATCACCCTATTAAATTAATGGTGGGTGATACTGGAGTTGAACCAGTGACCTCTACGATGTCAACGTAGCACTCTAACCAAACTGAGCTAATCACCCATTTATAGAATCCATTTGCTGAAAGTTTAGGATTTTTGTCAATATAAATTAAGACTTAAAAAGGGAGAAATCGCAAAGCCGTAAGGTTTTTCCTTCTTTAATTGTTATATAGACAAAGAATATAAATCTTAATTTTTAATACATTATTAACAACAAGCTCCTTCGGAGCTTCATAAACGAGGACGTTTATGACCCCAAAACAGAAAGCTTCTGCAAAGCTTGAAACGAGGACGTCCTCTTTCCACCATACTCGTTTCACCTTGCTAAAATTATGAAGACTCTACATTTTTTCATTCTTTCTACCTTTTTATGGTGAGATTATGAACAATTTATGTCCAGCATATGTCCAGCTTATGTCCAGCTTATGTCCAAAATTGGACATAAGCTCCATAAAAGTTAGTTAATTATCGGATATAATTTAGAGATGAGGGGATAAAAAAGAAAATAGGAATGAAATAGAGTTTATTTGGATATGATGAAGAGATGAAAAAGGAGGTCATTAACCATCAAGAAGGATAGGTTCTAAAGTAAAGCAAAATATTTAAAATATTGAAAGCTCTTGACTTTTGTATCAGGGAAATTAAAATAGAGTTTATGAAACAGAAAAATAGAAGTATAATTTGGCTGGCTAAGAGATATCTTAGAGGGCAAAGTGCTTTTTTCATAAATAGGTCTCATTTTCTAACTTTGATAGGTTTAACCCTTGGAGTAACGGGTCTCCTGTGTGTGAGTAGTGTGATGAATGGATTAAGAACGGATATACAGGAGAGAATAACTGGAACTTTAAGTGAAATTAAGATTTCCAGACCAGATGGAGCACCTTTTTCAGAATATGATAAGATGGTAGATAAGTTGAGTCAAGAAGGTTTTTTATCTGCCCCAGTGGTGCGAAATGAATTGGTGATAATAAAAGAAGGAAAGCTTTCTCCAACACTTTCTCTGGGAATAGACCCGAATAGACATTCTAAAATCAGTTCTGTGTTCCAGCCCAAAGAAATGGATAATTCTGCTGGATTTCAGGGATTATTAGCCGGAAATATTCAGAGTAATGAGTTTACAGATGGTGGCATAGCTATGGGAATTGGCTTGGCAGCAAGTATGGATGTTCGCATTGGTGATGAGATAGAGCTTTTATCTCCGGTTTTTAATGTGCCTTCTGCTTTTGGGATGTTACCGCGAGTCAGGAAATTAAAGGTTACTGCTATTTTTACCACTGGGATGCCAGAATACGATGAAACCTATAGTTTTATCCCTTTATCTATAGCTCAATTTTTCAGTGGTTACACCAGTGAGATTGATTATATAGAGGTCAAAACCGGTGCTTTTTCTAATCCTCAACGCGCTACCAGGAAAATAAAAGCTTTATTTCCAGAGTTTGAAGTGGAGGATTGGAGTGCCTATGATCCCAGTTTATACAGTTCTATCAGATTTGAGAAAAATCTTATGTTCTTGATTATGCTATTTATGTATATTATAGCCA
This sequence comes from Candidatus Syntrophosphaera thermopropionivorans, assembly GCF_004353895.1. Classification (GTDB taxonomy): domain Bacteria; phylum Cloacimonadota; class Cloacimonadia; order Cloacimonadales; family Cloacimonadaceae; genus Syntrophosphaera; species Syntrophosphaera thermopropionivorans. Next base: position 16,465 of record NZ_SMOG01000017.1, read on the forward strand.
GTTTTAATTTGATAGGTAATTTATGGAAGACCATCACTCGCAAGAAGAAAGAATTGGGATTACTGAAGGCTTTTGGCTATAAGGAAAGTGAATTGGGCACCCTTTTTCTATATCAGGCTTTGTTTTTAGCCACTCTCGGAATTGCGCTGGGATTAATCATTGCTACTGTTCTCTTGTTAATTCAGCAGCAATATGGTATCATAAGTATGGATTTAGGAACGGCTGGTTTATCTGCTTTGCCCGTGAAATTTGCCACTTCAGATTATCTTATGGTAATTATATTTTCGTATGTGGTCACTTTTTTAAGTGTTATTTTACCTTTAAGAAAATTAAAGAATGTAAATCCAGTAGAATTAATACGCCAGACGGCATAAAGGAATAAAAAAGATGGATAGAAAGGAACTTTACAATTTTGCCATAGCCCAGGAACAACGCTCTCAAAGGCTTTATCAGGGCTTAGCCAGAAGCTTTGGCGAGCCTGAAACCAATGCCTTTTTCACGGAATTGGTCGGTTTAGAAAAAGAGCATGAACTCAAATTGAGAAGTGCTTTTAGCCAGGAATTCCCTGGTGAAGAGCCTGAACCTGAAACTCAGGAGATAAAAGAGATTCCATCTGTGGATTTAAAAGATCCCGCTCAACTTCTCCAGTTTGCTATAACTCGTGAGGAAGAGGCAGCTAAGAATTATTATTCTTTTGCAGAACAAACTGAACCAGTGGACATTAAGGAACTTTTGCTTCATTTAGCTAAAGAAGAAGAACAACACAAGACCTTGCTTCTGACCGAAATGCAAAGGATACTTGGTGCACTGGAATGGTTTGATCCCAGCGAGCTGGATGGTTTTATGGATTTTTAACCAATGAATTCTGATCAGACGGATTTTCTGGAAGAAAAAGAAATTACGGATAGAAATGTCCCTTTAGCAGAGAAACTTCGTCCTCGTTCTCTGGATGAAGTTTTAGGACAACCTGCTCTAACTGCTCCTGATTCTCCACTGCGTAAGATGATAGAAAGTGATGAATATCAATCTTTCATTTTATGGGGTCCACCTGGCAGTGGAAAAACAACCATTGCCAGAATCATTGAAAACAGCACAAAACACCGCTTTGTTAGATTTAGTGCTGTCCTTTCCAGTATAACAGATGTCAAAGCAGTAATGAAAGATGCTGATTATATGCATCGTCATCAAAATCAGACTACCATAGTCTTTATTGATGAGATACATCGTTTTAACAAAGCTCAACAGGATGCATTTCTTCCTTATGTAGAATCTGGTGCTATAGTACTTATAGGTGCCACCACAGAGAATCCTTCTTTTGAAGTGATTCCGGCTCTTCTTTCGCGGTGTCATACCTTTGTGCTTCAGATGCTTTCAGAGGAGGACTTAAAAACTATCATTCGCAAAGGATATGAGAGTTTAGGATTGGAAGAAGATGAAGATATAATAGGATGGCTGGCTCAACAAAGTTCGGGTGATGCTCGTAGAGCACTTAATCAGCTGGAACTTCTGGCACCTTATCTAAAAAAAGAACCACATAAAGAGATAAAACAACTGGCAACTATCCTGGAAAAGAAGACTCTTTACTATGATAAGGACCGGGAAGAACACTATAACCTTATTTCTGCTTTACATAAATCACTTAGAGGATCAGACCCTCAAGCAGGACTTTACTGGTTGGCAAGAATGCTGGAAGCGGGAGAAGATCCTCGCTATATAGTGCGAAGATTGATTCGCTTTGCCTCAGAAGATGTGGGATTAGCGGATCCTCAAGCGCTGGTTCAAGCTATTGCTGTAAAGGAAGCGGTTCTTTTTATTGGAATGCCTGAAGCGAGCACTGCTCTGGCTCAATTGGTAGTCTATCTTGCCACTGCTCCCAAAAGTAATTCTCTCTACACCGCTTATGAAGCTGCTGCTGAAGATGCCAGAAAAACCAGTCATTATGGAGTTCCTTTCCATATTCGTAATGCTCCCACTAAACTTATGAAAGACCTTGGCTATGGAGCAGGTTATAAGTATGACCACGATTTTGACAATAAATATGCATATCAAAAGTATTTTCCCGAGCAGATGGAAGAGAAAACCTATTATATCCCTGGAGAGTTTGGATTTGAAAAAGAGATAGCGAAAAGAATTCAGTGGTGGATAAAACTTAGACAAGAGAAGGATAAAAAGTAGCAGTTTCCAAACCTCAAATTGGTGATAGTTAAACTATCTTTTGTAGGTGAGAGCAAACTTTCATTTTTTCAAAAGGTAAATCTTATTCAAACCATCTAAATATACTAATATTTGGAAGCATAATTGCTTCAATATCTATAACATTATACATTTTATGTTCGGAGAAAAGAGTAATGAAGAAAAATAGAAAAATAACAAGATTCTTGATTTTACTGAGCCTTTTAATGATAGGATCAATACTCTATGGTAATATTACTAAACCTTATAGTGTTAATCATATCTGGTCAGAATCGGATAAAGCTGATTCTTTAACTGGTTTTGATGTGCAAATGTATGAGCTCACTCTTTCCATAAATGAACAAACGCATTATATCAATGGAAATGTTTTAGCAACGGTTCTGGCGGAAGAAAATCTGAGCTATATTGAATATAATCTGGTAGGCTTGACGGTTAATAGTGTTCTGGTGAATAATATTCCTGCTGATTACACTCATAGTAATGGCATTATTCATATAAACCTGAATATTTCAGCTGGTTCTACTTTTACCACGCAGGTATTTTATTCAGGCATTCCGCAATTGAGTTCTGATATTTATCATATTGGTATGATATTTACTGCGAACTCGGTTTTTACCATTTCAGATCCAGATGCAGCTCGTTACTGGTGGCCCTGTTATGACCATCCCTGGGATAAAGCTATAATTAATCTAACTATTACTATCAGGAGTGACTGGAAAGTTGCCGCCAATGGATTGAGGACTAATATATTAGATAATGGAGATGGAACTTCTACTACCTACTGGATAGGTCAATATCCTATGACCACCTATCTGGTTTGTGTAACCTGCGGACCCTATGTGGAATTTGATCAATCAATGGAAGAACTTCCTATTATTAATTTTGTATTACCCAGTCAGTATAACAATGCTTTAATAACATTATCCCGGGTTCCGATGATGATAGACTATTTTTCTCAGCTTTTTGGACCTTATCCCTTTGAGAAGTATGGTCATGCGGTAGTCAATATGAGCACTTACGGTGCTATGGAACATCAAACAATGACTACTCTGGGGAATTATATTATTAATGGGACTCTTGCCTATGAAACGACCATAGCTCATGAACTGGCACATCAATGGTACGGAGATGCAGTTTCCTTTCTTACTTTCAAGGATGTATGGCTTTCTGAAGGTTTTGCTACCTATTCAGAACATCTCTGGAAAGACAAAACAGAGGGTTGGGAATCTGCCTGTAACTACATAAGAACAGAATTTCATAATTATTATATAAATTGGGAAAATACAGAGGGACCTCACACTATTTATAATCCGAACTTTAATTCCTATTTTGCTCCACCCTCCTATGAAAAAGCAGCATCCGTGCTGCATATGTTGAGATTAACGATTGGAGATGCAAATTTCTTTTCCTTGCTCCAGAACTGGTATAACACCTATTGTTATGGGAATACAATAACCTCAGAATTTCAAGCTATGGCAGAACAAATAAGTGGACAGGATTTAGACCAATTCTTCCAGCAATGGATATATAGCCCTGGAATACCATCCGTGGAATATAGTGTCTGGTTCAATAATGAGAGTAATTCACCCTTAAAGATAGTTGCAAAAACGATTTCTAATACGAGCACTCCTTTTTATCTTGAGGTACCATTCCGTCTAACTCAAGCAGGAATTTCAGATTCTTTGTTTGTGCAAGCTTCACCTGAAGGTTTTAACAATTATTTTAATATAACACTCGGGGCAGGATCAGTATTCAATCCTAACTATCATAATTGGACTCTTCTTCGTTCAATCACAGAAAAAAGACCGGTTCTGGTGGAATGTTTGCCTACCAATAATTCTGTGTTTCTTTCTTGGGAAAGTTTTCCAGGTAGTCCAGATTTGGGCTACCGGATTTATCGTCGTAATGTAGATAATGGCAGTGAGTGGATAGCTTTAAATTCAGAACCGCTATACAGCTTAAGTTTTATTGATAATACCGCTATTAATGGAACTTTATACCAATATGCTATATCTGCTATAGATAGTGAGGGTTGGAGCAGTTTACAATCTAATATAATGAGTGCAGTGCCCGTTCTATTTTCTTTTGCTCAGGATTTTTTGGTAGTGGATGAGACCCGAGATGGTAATGGGAGCAATATCAGTCCTGATGATGCGATGGTGGATAATTTTTATAATACAGCTTTAATTCCCATAGAATATGATTCTTGGGATGTAGCAAGTGAAGGTTTACCAAATTTAGCAACTCTGGGTGGATATAAAGTAGTTCTCTGGCACGCTGATGATTTGGCAGAAAACTTACTGGTTGAGCATCAAAGTATTCTGGGAAGTTATATATTAGGGGGAGGGAAAGTTTTGATATCAGGCTGGAAAACAGCCATAGTTTTGACCGAAACTTTTCTTCAAAGATTTGCTGGTATTCCTCAGATTGTTTATGATAATGTTCCCTGTCTGATCAGTGCACAATCCAGTATCTATCCAGAACTTTGGGTAGATTCAAATAAGCTCATTCCTGCTTGGAATGGGATGCTGCCTTATATTTGCACTTTTCCTGAGGCTGAACAGATAATTTATATTGCTAATATGAATCCAGCTATTCCTCATAATGGAAATTGTCTGGCTTTACGACATAGCTGTAATAATGGCGAATTGATATTACTGGGTTTTCCTCTTTATTATATGCAAGCAGAAGGAGTACGAGATTTTTTACAACTAATCATCCCTGAATTGATTAACACACCAGTAATAGATTCCACTATTCCTTCAGTGGTAGCTTCAATGAAAATTTATCCCAATCCTTTCCATAAAGATTGCCATATCCAGATTTCCTTAGCGGATAAGGGATTAGCAAGTCTTTCGCTCTATAATCTTAAGGGTCAAAAAGTTAAAACCTTCTTCCAGGAAGCAAAGATGAAAGGAGATTATACTTTTAATTTTGACGGAAAAGATGATAATGGGAAAGTGCTTCCTTCGGGAATATATATACTGAGGTTGAAACAATCCGATAGAATTATAACCAGACGGATAAGCTATATAAAATAGTGTTTCAAGCTAATATTGAAAATAGATATACAAGTGTGATGATAATAATAGATAGGTAAAGCATAAAGTCATAGAGAGAGAAATTATTCTGCAGTAGATGAGTATGTTTTCTAGTAGAGCGAAATCCTCTCAAGTCTAATGCAATAGCCTGAATTTCGCTGCGTGAAAGCACATCCGCCAGAACACTGAGAGATATATAACGATATATGGTTAGTTGTGATTTCAATGGTAGTTTCCTCAAATTTATTCCTCTGAACTTAACCAGTTGTAAAGAATGCTGAATATGTTCTCCAGCAGAAGGGATAATATGAATAGTATAAAAAATCATAAAGGCAAATTCTTCGGGAAGATGAAGAGTGTTAAAGGCAATATCAAAATCTTCATAAGTCAAACGCAAAAGTATCTGAGCGGAGAAAAATAGAATCAGTAACCGAAGATTTACCGCAATACCACGATGTAGACCTACAGAGTATATAGCATACCAGGATTTTCCCCAGAGTAACTCTCCTTTTTTAGTAAAGAGCAATTGTATTACCAGAATAGCGAGGAAAAGGGGAATCATTTTTCTTACTTGCTTCCACCAGAGCCGAAAATTAAAACCAGTAAGTAATCCCCGGAAAATAGCACAAAGTAAAAAAGCAAGAGTTAACCAAGGTAATTGAGGGACAAAAATAGCAGCGGTACTGAACCACAGAGCAGCGATAATAAAACTTAGAGGATGGAGTTTATTCATTTTATCTGGGTTAATCTTCCTTTTTCCAGAAGAATAATGCGATTAAAAAGATTTTCAGTTAGAACCGGGTCGTGACTCACAATGAGATATCCTCTTTCATTTTTGTTCAAGCAGCGTTCTACAAAATCTTTTTTATGTTTTGCATCTAAACCTGCAGTAGGTTCATCCAGTAGCCAGAATCTATCCTGTAATAAAGGCAACCATAAGAGTGAAAAAGCTCTTAATTCACCACCAGAAAGGCGAGCATAAGGTGTGTCATATTTAGCAATTAAATCGGAGTCTACGAAAAAAAGACTTTGCTCGGTAAATATGTCTGGTAAAGCCAGATGCCATAGTTCCCAGTCATTACGAGGAACTAAACCAAAGAGGTCCATTCTGGCATTTTGCCTGGAATATAAAACTTCATTGTACCTATCTGGAGTCAATTCCTGAACGGAAATATCATTCAAGGTGATATTTCCCTGTTGAGGAGTTAACAGTCCCATTAAAAGAGCTAAAAGGGTGCTTTTGCCGCTACCATTTGCTCCATAAAGTAAAATTTTATCGTCCTGTTTAATTTCAAAGGAGAAATCCTGGAATAGTGGTGGATTTTTAGGGTAGGCGAAGGTGATATTGTTTATTTGAAAGAGAGTGGAATTCATTTACTTAAATCCAGAATTTGATTTGCCAGTGAACCTAAGTCCGGATTATGCTCTACCATAATGACCATTTTCCCATTAGATAGAAGGTTTTTAAGCCATTTTTTGACCTTAAGTATAGATTCACCACTTAAAGCAGAGGTGGGTTCATCCAGTAGATATAAAGGTGTGTCCTGAGCGGAACAAAAAGCCAGTACTAAGAGTTTTTTTTGTCCCAGCGACAATTTTCCAGGTTCAGTTTCCCAGAAATCCTGCAAACCGAAATCTTCTGTGGCTCGGATGATTCTTTCCTTCATTTCTTTAATAGTTAAGCCCGCATTTTCCAGAGCAAAAAAAAGTTCTTTTTCCACTCTAGGGAAGAAGATTTGATTGTCAGGGTCACTCATTTGATAGGCAAGATAGCGGAATCTCTCATTTATAGGGATAGGATTGAGGTCAAGGTCATTTAATATGATGTCTCCCTTAAATTCAGCTTTTATACGCTGAGGGATTATCCCACTAATGCAATTTAAGAGGCTGGTTTTCCCACAACCATTTGGACCTGTTAACCAGAGCAATTCACCATCCTTTAGCTCAAAAGTTAAGTTTTTAAATATTGGTTCTGATTGCCCTGGATAACATAAATATAGGTTCTGGACTTTCAACATAATGAAAAGGCTTTGATAAAGTTCAAAGATGGAAGTTTTGGACTTTAATAAAAATTAAAGGGGAAACGAAGGTATTGATTATGGTATCAATTCAAAAGAGGTGATATTAGCTAATTTATCCGGATAAGCGAGAACTTCACTTAGCGGGATTTTTTCTTCTTTTCCACCTATATTTACAATGAACTGCACATCAGGACTGAGTTTCCAATCCATAATGCGGTTTAAGGTGATGAGAGCATCCAGATTTTCACTTTTGATGAGTGCCCAATCATCAATTTGAAGGTAGATAATGTCTTTTAGCCACATCCCATCAGGAATATGAGGACTTTTCAGATTGAATCCATAATCGGTTAATTCAATTATAGCATCTTTTAAATGGCGTGGATATTCCAGAGAACATTTTATACCATCAGAACTATAAAGCACCACACTATGTGTATCATTTCTAGCGGATAGGGGTAATAAATCGGCAAAGTAATAACCCTTAATATCGGAAAAAGGAGGTGGATTTTCAATTAAAGTTTCCTGTTTAAGGCGTTTATCTAAAAACTCAAAGCGGGCGGGCAATTTTAAAGGAGAAAAATCTTCCAGGACTACTCTATTCAGACCACGAATCCATTTCATATCTCTAAGCTGAGGGAAAATCAAACGAATACCATTTTCAGGTAAGACTTGACCATTTTGAGTGAAAGCGAGCCAGCATTCTAAGGAATCAAATTCCGCTTTGCTAAAACTTACCATATAGTTATCTGCCGATTCAAACCGAATAATTTTATAGGGAATCTTGATATTATCATTGAACCAGTGATTAAAACGAAAGCCAGTCCAGATATCTTCCTGAATTTCTCCACTTTTAACCCTGGTAGTAGTAAAGGTCTCCCGAGGGATTTTTGCTAATTCAGTATAAGAATAGATTAAAGAATCACCTTGAGGACCGGTAATGATAATAGCGCTTAAAATTGATATGGTCATGAAAGGTAAAAAGAGAAAGAATTTTTTCATTGTACCAACTCATAATGTTTTATAGTTTTATAAATAGCCCAGGAAATCCAGCCACCTATTATCCCAGAAATCATAGACATACCTTCAATAATCAGGATGAAAGGTAGAGGATGATGAAACACGAAAATAGCTACAATTAATGCTCCAGCCATATTGGCAAGAGCACAAAGTAGCATTTGACCCCAGATTCTTTCTGGATGAGGTATAGCCAGATAGACTAAATCTACTAATAATCCGGGGAAAGTATAACTAACCAGACTGAGAAGACCTTGATTTCCTCTTATTCCAATGACCATAATTACCAGTGCTTGCAGAAGTCCATAAACTATACCAGTGCCAAATTTATCTACTATCAATACAGCCAGGACCATCCATAACATATATAATCCACCAGTAAAAGAGCCACCTGGAATCATTAAAGGAGAGGTAATCATCTTAGAAAGAGGTGAAACAAGAGGTTTAATAGCTAAACCTATACCGGCTAATCCAGCAATAATTATCAGGTCACGAGTGGTAAAAGTGCGGAAAACTTTACTCATCAGATTAATTTTTTCATTTTACCGGTTTGGGGATTGTAAAGAATCAATTCTACTCCTGCTTCAGCTAAAAGTTTTTCGGCTAATTCATCAGGATATTTTTCAGCTACATAAACCGTCTGAATCTCAGCATTGATTATCATCTTAGCACAGATACTACAGGGTTGGTGAGTGCAATAAAGAGTGGCACCTCTGGCACTGGAACCATTTAATCCAGCTTGAATAATAGCATTTTGTTCAGCATGTAATCCGCGACAGAGCTCATGCATCTGTCCAGAAGGCACATTATTTTTTTTTCGTAGACAACCTACTTCAGCACAATGCCTAACTCCTTTGGGACTTCCATTATAGCCAGTGGAAAGAATCTGATTATCTTTCACCAGAACAGCACCGACCTGTCTTCGCAGGCAGGTGCTTCTGGTAGAAGCTAAAAAAGCCATTTGCATAAAATACTGTTGCCAGGAGGGTCTTTTTTCCATCTCAATAACCTGATATTAGTTAAATATAGATTTACTTTATAACTCAGCTAATTTTGTCAAGAAAGAAGGGAGCAACTTTAATTTAAATGATTTTTCTTGACATAAGCTAAAATTCCTTTTTTATGATTAAAAGTAATATTTATGGTATTCCATCAATGATATATATTTTCATAGATTATAAACTGGAAAAGTTCAAAAATGAGATTAACTACACCTATGGTTTTATTTTTCAGACCTTAGGTTATAGCTTTAGTTTTGTTTCGGATATAGGAGAGCTGAAAGAAGATGATATTCTATTCATCTATGGCTATACTGACCCAACCATAGAAGAACTTGTAGCCATAGCACAACACTTTATTACCATCTTTATTCCCTGTGAGCCGGACTTATTTGACCCGAAAAGTATGACAATGGATAAATTAAAGCGCAACCTAAAGATGGTTAAACTTCTTTCCAAGACTCCAGTAATAAGCAGTCGTAGCTTTTCCTATCCGGCAGAAAATTATTCTGAAAGTAAGATTCAAGCAGGGAAAATAAACTTTGATCTGGTAGGCAATATCTTTTTCCATTTAGCCCATCTGGAATCACAAGTTGACTCCACCCGTGATGCGGAAGGCTATTATCCTGAAGAAGCAAGCATCTTTCATCCTTATAGGGAAACACCTTATGTAGATAATATGCTCTGGTTAGTGGATTCAATGATTAAAGAGCACACTCGCAGCAAAGGAATCCCCTTGGTGCAAAAACAATACTGGCCTCAAGGACAGGAAGGAGCAGCACTTTTAACTCATTCGGTGGATAATCTACAAAAATGGAATTATACTGACCTTCTCCTATCTCTGGGAACTGATGTAGCAATGTTTTTTACTTTGAATTGGAAACAACTATTTCACACTATCTCCAGTAAATTTAAATATCTGTTTACTAATGTGGAACTCTACTGGAATTTTGAGGAATATCGTGCACTGGAAGAAGCTTCAGGTTACCGAAGTACTTTTTATATAGCACCAGATAAAAATGAATACATTAATTATAGTCTGGATGACCCGGATTTACAGGAAGAAATTAGACAATTAACCAGAACAGGCAATGAAATTGGATTACTACTCACTCCGGATAAAACCAATCCTGATGACTACATTACCAGAAAACAGGTTATGTTGCATCAGCTACATCAAGAGACTATAGGCATAAGACAGTTGCATTATAAAATAAATGAAAATCTCAGGGGATTGCATTCCAAGCTTAATCCAGCGTATAGTCAAAGCACTGCCTTAAGAGATATGCCCGGCTATATAAATGGAGTTACAGTTCCTTATCAACCCTGGATTGGTGGATTAAGTGTTCCCTGGTATGAGCTTCCGACCATCTATTGTGATGCACATTTAAGGGTTGGTAGATTTAAAACTTTACAACTGGAACCAGCTAAGAAGCTTTTAAAGAAATTCTTCCAGAGCACTATAAGGACAAGAGGAGTTTTTGGGCTTGACCTGAATCTGGCTTCTTATTATGATATACCCTATGTTAAAAAGCTCTATACTTATGCTTTGGCACTTATTAAATCCGGTGGAATCTGGGTGCCCACAGCAAATGAATTATCCCAATGGTGGAATAAAAGAAATAGAGTAACAATTAATGAGACGGAATATGAAATCAGCATTTTTTTCCCAGACAATCTGGAAAACTTTACCTTGAAGATAATAAACATTAAAAACATTAAAGAAATTTTGGGTGTGCCAGCTAAAGTAGAAGGGAATATGGTAATTTTTTCCAATGTTAATGCTGATTCAATTGCAGTAATCAGGTTAAATCAAGAATTATGACAAGATTGCTTCATCTTCAGCTTTTACCACTACTCTCAGGTGTGCAGAATTTCAGTCTCTTTCTGCTTGATGGTTTACCTGAAAATCAATTTGATATCTATGTTGCCAGTGTTCCAGGAGGAGATTTGGTAGATGCTGTTAAAGCTCGGGGCTATCACTATCTTCCTTTGAAACATATGAAGCGTCCTATTGCGATAGATGACACTTTAGCTTTAATGGAACTTTATTCGTTGATGAAGCGCTATAATTTTGATATTGTACATACTAATTCTTCCAAACCTGGATTTCTGGGTAGATTAGCAGCTTCTTTTTCTCATATTCCTTTGATTTTGTATACAGCACATGGAACTTCCTTTCACGATGATCAACCTCTTTGGCAACAAAAAATCTATAGACAGCTGGAGAAATGGGCAAATAGCTGGGGTGATTATGTGGTATTTGTGAATAATTGTGATAGACTCAAATATCTGGAAATGGGGTTAGTGCCTCCTTCTAAAGCAATAACAATCTATAATGCCATACCTTATGAGCAGGTGGAAAAGTTTACAAAGATAGCTCAAAAACGAACTTGTAATCCTTATAAAAGAGAATTTGTTATTGGTTCTACCCTTCGTTTCTCTCGTCAAAAGAATGTTATAAATCTGATTACTGCTGCCTGTCAGGCTTGTAAAAATGAACCCAAACTGAAGTTTATTATCTTAGGTGAAGGGGAACATTGGAATATTTGCCGAACGATAGTACATTCTTATGGTTTAGAGGAAAGAATTATTCTTCCAGGTTGGGATGTAAATATAGCGCAATGGTTAGCTTTATTTGATGCCTTTATACTATATTCAAGGTGGGAAGCGCAGCCTTTTAGTGTCATAGAGGCAATGCATTCCGGTTTACCAGTGATAGTTAGTGATATTCCTTCTTTACGAGAAATGATTACAGAGGAATGTGGATGGATAGTTCCACTGGATAATCAACCTGCTTTGATTCAGTGCCTTATAGAGGTGGCACAACATCCAGAGATTGCTTTTGAGAAAGGCGTTATTGCTAATAAGAGGATAAAAGAGATATCTGATTATGATACGATGGTCAAAAGTTATTTAGAACTTTATCAGAAGGTGATGTGAATTATATTATAATAGTTATAATTATACTTGCAATAGCCATTCATATAGCTACTCATCTTCTGGTGCCCTTAAATATAAAGTTATCCAGGAAATTACATATAGTAGCTCAACCGAATGAACGGAAAATAAATCAGATAGCCATTCCTGAAGCGGGAGGTTTATCCTTTGCTTTACCTATAATTATAGCTGAATTAATCCTGGCAAGTATAATCCCAGATGTAGAATTTAAGCTTTTGGTTTTTCCCCTAATAGGGGTAGAACTTATAACTTTAATTTTAGGTATAACAGATGACCGCTGGGATATTCCTGCTCTGCTTAAACTGCTCTGGCAGATAGGAATTGGCATTATTATGTATCTTATAGAATTCAGAGTTATGTCCTTAACCAATCCTTTTGGGTCAGATTTGATGCTGGGCTGGCTATCTTTTCCCGTAACTATTATCTGGTATCTCGTCTTGATGAATGCAATCAATTTAATAGATGGTATTGACGGTCTGGCAAGTGGTATCTGCGTTATTGTATGTGCAGTGTTATTAGTAGTAGGAATAAAAGAAAGCAATAGCATAGTAATAGCTTTATCAGCCTTTTTACTGGCTGGTAATCTTGCTTTTTTGCGATTTAATTTCTATCCTGCCAAGATTTTTCTGGGTGATACCGGAGCCTTATTTAATGGATTGGTTCTTGCAGCTATATCTACTGCAGGGAACAGACAGTATAAAGGGATAACTTCTATGACCTTGATTATTCCACTATCCGTGCTGGCAGTGCCTCTAATAGATATGTTTCTGGCTATATTTCGCAGAATTAGAGGTGGCAACAATATCTTTACACCAGATAAGAAACATTTACATCATATAATGCTTTCTCTGGGACTTTCTCAAAGAATGGTAGCGATTATTGTCTATTTTATGACTTTACTATTTGGCTTGATAGCCATAGGTTTTTCATTTTCAACCAAAAAGATACTATTTTCTGTGTTATTATGTTTACTTACACTGGCAGTGGTGGTATCATATATTTTTATGCGCAAGGGAAGGAAAGAATGAAACATATAGCTCTTATATTAATCATAGGTTGTGTAGGTTTTTGCCTCTGGGGTGCTAAATGGGAGACTATTACTAATACCACTCATATTTATGATTTATTAGAAATGGATACAGGATACTATATGGGCACCTGGGGTGGGATGGTTTTTGTCTCTAAGCTTAATACACCAGGTATCCATTTAGAAGCTATCAACAAAGTCTGGACGACAGCAGATGGACTGGTCTCAAACGATGTGCGAAATATATCCTATATTCAATTCAATCAAAGTATATGGTTAGGTTCTGCCAGTGATGGTATTACTATTATTAATCAACAGGGTATGCAAAAATTGACCACTGAGCTGGGACTTCCTTCTAACAATGTAGTTAAAATAGTTGAGAAGGGGTCTAATGTGCTGGTGGCAACTCAAATGGGACTGGCAAATTACTACTATCTGGAAGGGGTAAATTTCCCTTTGCAACTTCATCAATATAATGTGCAAAACACTCCAGGCTTACTATCTAATAACATTAATGCGATGGAATTAGCCAGTAATAATTATCTCTTTATTTCCACTGATAGAGGGCTAAATTTTGTTCATCTGGATTCTCTGGATGTGGATGATGCCTGGCATAGTTTATCGGGTGCGAGAGTAAAGAATGGACATAAGAATAAACTTTCTATCGGAGGAGATAAATTAATAGTTACGGCTCCCACGGAAATATATTGTCATTCTATAGATCCTTACCAGAATAGTTGGACTCACTATACTTCGGCAAATGGATTAATAAATCAGAACTTTAATTATGCGACTATTGATGCAAATGGAGATTTATGGGTTTCGTATGGAACCTGGGATGAAGATATTCTGGCTTACAATCTGACCGGAGATATTCTTCTTACCAGAATCAGTTCAGAAGGCGCAATTCAACACCTAAATAAAAAAGAGCTCGGACTGGGCACAAAATGTATCAGCAAGATTATCTGCACTGATGATGGGATTTATCTTTGCAGCTGGGGTGATGGAATCTTTTATCAAATCTATCCTTTTAATCCAGCGGCTGACCCTTGGCAACAATATTTACAGAATACCATTGGCTTTCCTAAAATTAGAAATATTGTCACTGATGCCCAAAATGCTATATGGTTTTCCAGTGGAGCCTGGAGTATAATACCACAAAGGAAAAGCTCTCTGGGAGCCTGTAGATATAAAGATGGAATCTGGCGAACCTATAACTTGGCTAATAGCCCTATTCATACGGATAATGTCTATACGGTTGAAGTAGATAGTAAGGATAGAAAGTGGTTCGGCACTTTTTATGCTATCGAAAATGCCAGTCCTACTGGCTGGAAATATGGTGTCTCCATCTTTGATGAAGTAAATAATCAATGGTTTTGGATTACACATAGTGGGATGTATCAATGGAATGAAACCACTCAGTCTTATGGAGGAAATCCGATTGGAACGGCACAAGTTCTGGGAGATACAGATGTGGGTATTAACTGTGATAAATATGGGAATATGCTTATTGCCTGTTGCGAAGATGGTTTCACTGTCCTAAGCCCTGAAGATGAATTTATTAGGAATTTCACTATTCCAAATAGTGTTCGTCAGGCAGTAGAATATAGTTATCATAATGGTAGACAATATTTTATTGGTACACATAATGATCGCGGTTTAGTAATCTGGAATGATGATTCTATCCCTGAATCTAATGGAAACCATTGGCTTATTCCTGACCCTCCAGAATTGAATAACTGTGAAGTGTATGGAGTAGTTACTATTGAAAGTCCTTACGAAGGAACTCAGCATTGGATTGCTGCCAGTAATGGACTTTTTATGTGGGATGAGACTGATTGGTATAAATATGACACAGCTATAAAACGCTATAAATATAATAAGAATACGCATAACTGGGAAAATAATATTCTCTACTTTGTGGATGAAGAAAGACTTTTTGGTTCTGTACGTACAACTCCAACCGCGATATATTTAGACCCTTTTAATCGTATTTGGATTGGTAGCCTGCAACATGGCTTAACAATGTATGACCCAATAACGGAACGATTTACCAATTATTATCAAGAGAATTCTCCTCTGCTATCTAATTATATAACTGCTCTGGGATACAATCCAGAAGAGGGGAAGCTGCTTATTGGCACACCAGAGGGTCTCAATACTCTCATTATAGGTTATCAGATAAAACCGGAAACTCAACTCACATCTTTAAAGATATATCCCAATCCTTTCTATCCAGAGAAGGATAAATCTATCAGCATCATCAATTATCCTTCAGGAACTTTACCTCTTGGAAATAATAAATGTCGCATCTATGATAGTTCTGGAGCTTTGGTCATTACTTTAAAAGAAAATGAATTTGCTCGTTTTGACTGGGATGGCTTGAATTCTGCAGGAAAGAAATGTGCCACAGGCATCTATTATGTAGTAGTCATGGATGAAAAAGGGAATAGGAAAACTGGAAAGATAGCACTTTTAAGATAAATGAGTTTTTATTAAAAGAGGGTGAAACTATATCGTCTTGATAGGGAGTGCGAGAGGTCCTCATCTAATAATGGTGGTGATACGTCCTCATCTCGTAAAGCAGGCATAGGGGTGCGAGATGTCCTCATCTCGTAAAGCCATAAGGCTTTTCATACTTTAGTAGCTATATAGGCAAAAATATAAATCTTAGCTTTTTAATACACACCTTATTAATAGCAAGCTCCTTCGGAGCTTCATAAACG
>NZ_SMOG01000018.1 GCF_004353895.1 Candidatus Syntrophosphaera thermopropionivorans
GGACATAAGTTGCTCATCAATTGCATATAAACTATGCTCAGGTTTAACAAAGATGGAGGATATGAAAGCAAAGAGTAAATAATAAAACAAACATTTAAAGATATTGATTTTCTGAAATAATAATAGCTTTACTATAAAATTGCAATATTCTATTTAAAAGAAAGTAGTTACTATTTAAAGCGAGCTAAAATTGTCTTGACAAATTAACAAGGTATAAGGGTTTTAATCTAAATTAAGGTATAATATAATATTAAGATTTAAAATAAGATACAGCTCTCATAAAATAAAGAGACCAAAAATATGCCAGTAAAGAAAATCATTGTTCTGCTTATAATCCTGCTTCCTGCTCTCATAGGTGCAGAAATATTGATACCCATGGATTTCACTCAGAGTAATCATTTGAAAGCTTATGGAGTTGCTTTTGAAGCCTTAAAAGAGCAGTATGTGGTCAAATGGTTTCTTAATTACCGCGGTGGAAGCTTTCTTATGCCAGAATCGGAATCTCTTGCTGCTCTTTGTAATATTCGTGGCGTCCGTTTTGAGTTGGTATCTTCAGCCCAGGTAGCAGCTATTATGCAGGAGATTCAGGAATCCAATATGGAAATGGTAGTTCTGGAAAAGGAACCGAAAATTGCCGTTTACATTCCCCCTAATGCTTTACCCTGGGATGATGCTGTCACTCTTGCTCTGGATTATGCAGAAATAGATTATGACCGTGTGTGGGATGATGAAGTTTTAGCAGGAAAACTAAGCGATTATGATTGGCTACATCTACATCATGAAGATTTTACTGGTCAGTATGGAAAGTTTTATGGTGCCTATCGTAATACTGCCTGGTATCAAAATGATGTTCGGGTGAATGAAGCAATGGCAGCAAAACATGGTTATGCCAAAGTCTGGCAGTTAAAGCATGCAGTAGCTGAAAAAATCCGAGAGTTTGTGATGAATGGAGGTTTTCTTTTTGCTATGTGTGCTGCCACAGATACTCTTGATATTGCTTTAGCTGCTCATAATGTGGATATAGTTGATGCTTTAATTGATGGTGATGGAATTGACCCTCATTATCAGGAAAAGCTGGATTATAGTCGTTGTTTTGCTTTTGAGAATTTTAAACTGAAAACCAATCCTTTTGAATATGAGTTTTCCGATATTGATGCCAGCGATTATTCTCGTCTGAGAGGTCCGGAAGCTGATTATTTTCAACTCTTTGATTTTTCCGCTAAGTATGACCCTGTTCCTACTATGCTTACTCAATGTCACACCAATATTATCCCTGGCTTTTTAGGTCAGACCACTTCTTTCTTCAAAGATAAAGTTAAAAAGAGTGTCATCATACTGGCAGAAGTTCCGGGACAGAATGAAGTTAAATACATACATGGAAACTTCGGTAAAGGGACCTTCACCTTTTATGGAGGACATGACCCAGAAGATTATGAACATAAGATAGGAGATCCCCCTACTATTTTAGACCTTTATAAAAACTCTCCTGGTTATAGATTAATTCTAAATAATATTCTCTTCCCAGCAGCAGAAAAAAAGCAATTAAAGACATAAATTATGAAAAGATTCTATCCTAATTTCCACAAAACTCAAGTAAAAGTCGGGCTCTTTACCATTATTATCCTGGCTATCCTTATCTTTGGCTATTTATGGTTAAGTAGTAAAATTACGAATAGGTCCCAACAGCAATTGAAAGTTTGTTTTGATGATGTTATGGGATTGGATTTAGGTGACCCAGTTCTCTATAGAGGAATGGAAGTTGGAAGAGTTAAGTATATAGAACTTCAGCCTGATAAAATCTTGGTTACTGCAAATATAAATAGAGATATCAAGTTAAAAGAAGGGACTAAATTCCAGATTACAGATACCAGTATTATGGGTGGAACCGCTTTAAATATTATTCCAGGTAATGGAGAACATAACCTTGACCTGCGTAAGATTCAGAAAGAAGATAAACCTCTCGGAATTATGAATGCTTTTGATGAAGTAAGCATCGCTATCGCTAAAGTCAATGAAGCATTAAATGAATTACAAGGGGGAAAAATCTTTACAGATAAAATTACCACCCTTCTGGATGATGCTGATTCTGCAGTACTTTCTGCAGAGATAATGATAAATGAAACCAGAACCAATTTGAATAATACCTTAACCAAAATAGAACAACTGAGTAAAAAACTACAATATCTTCTGGATAATAATGCTGCCCATCTTGATTCCACTTTGACCCTTGCCCCTGAAGCTATTGCAAACATAAATAATACATTAGATAGTCTGCAAGTGCTTTCCACTCAATTGCATAATACCCTCAACGATTTGAATGAAGGTAAAGGTTCCGCAGGAAAATTCCTAAAAGATGAAACACTTTATAAAAGATTATTAGAGACCACTACCAGTCTGGATTCACTTTTTCAAGATATCCGCACTAATCCTAAGAAATACATCAATATAAAGATATTTTAAGGTAAAAAGATTGAAGCTTAAGCACTATCTCACTTTAGCCCTGTTAATTCTGGTAACTTTCGTTCAGGCATACTACTTTGGACAGAATAAGGTTAATGCCAAAATTGAGGAATGGTCTACCATCCAGACAATGCACTTTGATATCTATTTTCCGCAAGGAGAGGATGAATTTGGCAAACTTGCCGCTTTAATGGCAGAAGAATCCTACTATTATCTCAAAGAACAGCTTAAATTTCCTATCACCTCAAGAATTCCTATCATCTTCTATCGTAGTAAAGCGGCTTTTCAAAACACTAATATTATTTATCCTCTTCTCACTGAAGAAGTAAGTGGTTTCACGGAAAGTTTACATAACCGTGTAGTTATACCTTTTGATGGAAGTTATGCCAATTTAGAAGAACTATTAATCCATGAACTAACTCATGCCTATCTCAATGCCCTGGAAAGAGCTAAAGAGGAATCGCTTGCTTCACTTTATTCTTCCTATATTCCTTTCTGGTTTTCAGAGGGACTACCTGAGTATTTTTCCACTCTCGGCAAGAAAGATTATAATAATATGTTCATCCTGGATATGGTAATAAATGACAAATTGCCCTATATAGAAAACACCAGTGGTTATTATGCATATCGTCTGGGAGAAAGTTTTCTTACTTTTATTGCTGAGACCTATGGTCCCGATAAATTGATGGAATATTTCTTTGCTCTACGCTCTACCAGTGGTATAGATTATGCCACTAAAAAAATCTTTGGATTGGATTTTAAAGAATTGGAGTCCCGCTGGCGTTTTCAGCTGAAGCGAGAATTTTTACCCTTAATAGAAACCCATGACCTACCCTCTTTATCTCTGGAACAACGCACTAATAGCAAAAGAGACGGTTCCTATTTTAATCTTATGCCCCGTTTTTCTCCTCAAGGTGATAAATATGTCTATTTCAGTACTGCTGGAGCTCGTTATAGCATCTGGATGGGTGGATTACACGGATTAAGTGCTCCCGAAAGGATTATCAAAGGTGAGATCTCTGGAAAGATGGAAGAATTCTATTACTTCCGTTCCAGTCTGAGCTGGTTTCCTGATAATACAAGTATAGCTTTTTCTGCAAAGACCAGTGATGGTGATTGTATCTATATCGTAAATACCAGCAAAAAGAAAATTGTCCAGACCATCAAACTTAAGGACTTTGATGCTATATATGAATTGGATGTTGCTCCCGATAGTAAAAGCATTGTCTTTGCTGGGCAAAAAAATATGCAATGTGACCTCTATCTTTATAATCTGGAAACAAAAGAACTACAACAGATTACAGATGATTATTATAATGACCTGCAACCGCGTTTTGCACCTGACGGTAATAGCATTGTCTTTGCTTCAGAAAGAAGTCAGAAAGAACCAGAATTCCCTAATCGCCTCTTTTCGCATCTAAATCAAAATATCTTTCAACTGAATTTAAATAATGGAATCAGCACTCAATTAACCTTTGAAACAAAAGACTGCAGCCATCCATCCCTGGATGCCAGCGGCACAAAACTCTATTTTGTGAGCTCAATAGATGGAGTTAGTAATTTATTTATGCTTAATCTAACCTCTGCTCAAAAAGCAAAGGTTACCAATGTTTTAGCTGGAGTTTATTCCGCTGATATTTCTCCTAATGGTAAACAAATTGTCCTATCTAACTATTTCCAGGATGCCTGGAATATATATTTCACTGAAATACAGACAGAAAATCTAAGTTTTATTGACTATTCTCCACCTCACTTTGTTAAGTTGAAAAATGACTTATTGGAGACCGTTGACCTCTCCAGACTCAATTACTACGGTAAAAGACCCCAGCGTCCTTATATGCAAAAAGACCCCTTAATAGAATCTGCCTATTCCAACGAAGAGATGGGTTCTTCTGATTCCTTGAGAATGTATCGTAACCTTAGTTATGATGACAAGCCGACCACGATTGAAACTATTCCAGAAATCAAACCTTACAAAACTAAATTTTCCTTAGATACCCTCTGGGGAGGTCTTGCTTATTCATCTTATGCAGGAACAGTGGGTTATCTGGAATTAAGTTTAAGTGATATTATGGGAAATCATGGAATTGGGATTAGCTTAAGCGCTGCGGGAAAACTTAAAGATTCAAATCTGCTTATAAGCTATCTCTATCTAAAACAAAGGATGGATTATGGTATTGGACTTTTTAATCTAAATGACCAAATCCATATTCAGATGAGTATTCCCGGTCCACAAAATGATTTGTATATTCGTTATAAACAAAGACAGACAGGTCTATATCTTCTCTTACGCTATCCCTTCAATCGCTTTACTCGTATTGAATTGGAAAATATGTTCTATCAACAAGAATATTATCTTTCTTATTGGGACTGGAATATTGGTGATTGGACAGAAGAAGAAAATCTCGGAAGTGATAAGGTTTTTAGTCCAGCTGTAAATCTGGTTCATGATAATGCTTTATATGGTCCGACTGGTCCTCTTGCAGGTAGACGTTTATACTATTCTGTTGGCACTTCTTTAAGAGATAATAATCTTGATTATCTAACCAACTACTTGGATTGGCGAAATTATATATTATTCAGTAAACGCTATTCTTTAGCTACGCGTCTTATCACTGGAATAAGTGTGGGAGATTATCCTCAAAGATTTGCTCTCGGTGGTTATTATGGTATCCGTGCTTATGATGGAAATCTTAGCGGTGAAAAGAAAGCAGTTTTCTGCACTGAACTGAGATTCCCCTTCTTTGAAAATATAAATATCGCTTTCCCCTTACCTTTAAATATACCTAATGTACGCGGAAGCCTCTTTGCTGAAATAGGAACTGTCTTTGATGACTTCAATAAATTCCAGGCTACTCATGAAGGCAAACTTAAAGACCTCTATCTGGGTTATGGATTTGGACCGCGGATAAATTTAGGCATTTTTATCCTTAGCCTGGATATTACCTGGTTATCAGACCTCTCCCACATTTCAAAACCCACTTATTATTTAAGATTAAGCGAAGATTTTTAATATAAAACATAAATAGGAGACCTAAATGAAAATAGACTTGTTGCATAAGCCAACTGAATATATGGAAACCGTGATTATACTTCAGGAAGAAAATGGAGACATAGAAAAGCTGGAATATCTCCCTGAATACCTTCAGAATGCTATCAATATAGTAGTCAAAGAGGACGACTTTCAGTTCAAATATGCCAGCCTCAAGAGCTTCCCTTTTATTCGTTCCAGAAAACGAACCAATGTTATCCTCTGCGGTATTGGCAATCCTAAGGAACTGGATAATGACCGTTTTCGCCATCTTATTGCTATCTCAATACGTGAAGCCTTAAAACTGGAAGCAAAAGAAGCTTATATTTACACCGGTTTTAAAAATCCTCTAAGTGAACTTCATTTTGGACATATACTGGCAGAAGCTGCTTTGCTTACTGGATACCGCTTTGATAAATATCTTAGTGAAACAAAACCTCCATCTCTGGAAGCTATTCATTTAGCTATGGAGCTTAAAAATCCACGTATGTTCAATCGTGGTGTGTTGGAAGGTAGAATCTTTGCTGAAGCAACAAATCTGGCTCGTGACCTGGTTAATGAACCTGCTAATGTCATCTACCCTGAATCTTTAGCTGAAACAGCTAAAAAAGTCGCTCTGAAATATGGCTTCTCTATTGAAGTATTTGGATTAGATAAGATTAAAAGGCTCAAAATGGAAGCTTTTCTGGCAGTAGGAAAAGGGTCTAAAAAAGAACCTCGTCTGATTCTGATGTCCTATCATGGAAATCCCCATCCTAAAGCAAAGACTATCGGTCTCATTGGTAAGGGTTTAACCTATGATAGCGGTGGTTATTGCCTTAAAAATTGCCAGGGTATGGTTAATATGAAAAATGATATGAGTGGTGCTGCTGCAGTTATCGGTACTATGGCTGCAATCACCAATCTAAAACTAAAGGTTAATGTCATTGGTATTGTCGCGGCCTGTGAAAATATGATTTCTGGCTCTGCTTATCATGCCGGTGATATTATTCGCAGTATGTCTGGAAAAACTATTGAAGTAGTCAATACTGATGCAGAAGGTCGCCTAACTCTCATTGATGCAATCCATTATGCCATAAGTAGAGAACACATAGACGAAGTAATAGATATTGCCACTTTAACTGGTGCTGCAGCTGCTACTTTCGGAAATCAAATATCTGCGGTTTTAGCAAATAATGAGGCTTTACTCAACAAATTACAATCAGCTTCTGAATTTACCGGTGAAAAAATCTGGCAACTCCCACTTTATGAACCCTATAAGGAACTCATAAAATCTGAAATAGCAGACCTTAAGAATACCGGTGGTCCTTTGGCAGGAACTATAACCTCAGCTCTGTTTTTGCAGGAATTTGTAGCAGGTAAACCCTGGATTCATCTGGATATTGCTGGTACCGCTTTAAGAGATAGAGAGCAAGGCATTTATAGTTATGGTGCAACCGGCGTGGGTGTTAGATTACTCACCCAATTGCTTCGTGAGCTGGAATGAAATTAAAGGTTCTCATCTCTATCCTGATTATAAGCTCTCTGTTCGCACTTAATTCTTGTAAAAAAGCGGTAGATTCACCATCTAATCTTATTGTTGTCTCTATCTATCCCTATGAGTTGCTTTTAAAACAGATGGTGGGACCGAAGATAGAGGTGAGAACCCTTATTCCTCCAAATTTTTCTCCTCATACCTATAATCCCAGTCCAGCAGAATTAAAATCCTTATATGACGCAAACTTAGTGTTCAGTAATGGTTTTGGGTTAGAAACCAATATTCAGACAGCTTTAAATGCACTGGGCGAGAAACATTTATCTGCCGAACAATTACTCCAACTGCCTCAAAAAGAGGAAAATCCTAATCCACATATATGGCTTTCACCAAGATTAATGAAAAAACTGGTATCTGAACTGGAAGAACCATTACAAAGAACATTCCCGAGCTATAAAGATAGCATATCTTTCCACTGTAAAGAGCTTATATCTCAGTTCAGCAGTCTGGATAGTCTCATTATTCAAGAAAGAACACAGTTTTCTCACACACCAATTATCACCTATCACGATAGTTTCCATTATTTTATCCAGGATTATCAGCTGGACTATTTAGGAAGTATTCAAAGCTCTCCGGGGCAAGAACCAACTCCAAAAGAACTGGTATATTTAGGAGACTTAATTAAAGCTAATCAGGTAAAAGCCATCTTTGTAGAGCCACAAATGGACCGCAAATCCGCTAATGTTTTGGCTAAAGAATTTCAGTTGAAGGTGATAGAGCTTGACCCTTTAGGACAGACTCTAAATGCTCAATCCCTTCCTGAAGTTATTCTTATAAACTGGGATAGAATGAAGCAAGCCTGGTAAGAATAAGAACTGTAATTAGATGATAGAAATTTGCAGTCTTTCCTATAACATTAATAGAAATATTATCTTAGAAGACATAAATTTAACCTTAACTGACGGTGAATTTGCTGCTTTAATTGGTCCCAATGGTGCAGGCAAATCAACTCTCATAAAATTGATTCTAGGATTTTTACCCCTTCAAACAGGTGCTATATATATTGAGGGAATCCCGCATCTGGAATGGCTAAAAGAACATTCTATTGGATATCTTCCTCAGCATGAAGAATTTAATCGTAACTTCCCTACCACTGCTATGGAGATAGTGCTTATGGGATTAGTTAGAGAATTACATCCTGGCTCAAGATTTAAATCCATTCATCGTCAAAGAGCTATGCAAGCTTTAGCTCTTACCGGAATTGCCCATCTGGCTAATCATCAGTTAGGTTCACTG
Source organism: Candidatus Syntrophosphaera thermopropionivorans (assembly GCF_004353895.1). Lineage (GTDB taxonomy): Bacteria > Cloacimonadota > Cloacimonadia > Cloacimonadales > Cloacimonadaceae > Syntrophosphaera > Syntrophosphaera thermopropionivorans. The sequence continues at coordinate 8,262 of NZ_SMOG01000018.1, forward strand.
TCTGGAGGTGAATTGCAACGTGTGTTTCTGGCAAGAGCTCTGGTCTCTGATAGTAAATATTTAATTCTGGATGAACCAGAAGCATCACTGGATCAACCTGGTGTTAAAAGTCTGTTTATCCTTTTGAAAGACTTGAATAAAGCAGGAAAGACAATTTTAACTATCTCTCATGACCTCAATATCCTTTCCGAATATTGCAGCTTTCTCATTTGCCTGAACAGAAGATTGCATTGCCACACCAGTGCTGAACTGGTTAATGCCGAAATCATTCATAAAACCTTTGGAGACACTGTACGCCTGATTGAAAAGGACTATTGATGTATAATTTTATCTATCAAGCAATTTTAGCTGCGCTCCTATCATCATTTTCTCTGGCACTTTTTTCTCCACTGGTAACTTTGCGTCAGGTGTCTTATATGGGAGAAGCTCTTTCACATATAGCTTTTGCTGGAATTGCACTGGCTTTACTACTGGAACTGAATCTTCAGTTGACCACTCTAATTTTTGTAGTTATCGTTGCTCTGGCAATTAGCTGGCTTTCCCAAAAGCATAAGTTGCAGGAAGCTAACACGATAACTATCTTTCTCAGTGTTTCTATGGCTCTGGGTATTATTCTTATCTCTTTAAAAAAAGGGTATAGTTTTGACCTGGAAAGTTATCTCTTTGGCAATGTTTTGCTGGTATCACCAGCGGAAATTTATCAATTAGTTATTCTGGCGTTACTGGATATTTTCTTCATTTCTTTCTTTTATAAAGAGCTTTTCTATCTTTCATATAATGCCGAGATGGCAAAATTCTATCGCCTACCTGTGGGATTAGTAAATACCATATTTATGATTCTATTAGCTGCCAATATTGTCATAACCTTAAGGGCTGCAGGGATAATTTTGGTCAGCGCTCAATTAATTCTTCCTGCGGTTACTTCTTTCAATCTGGTGAAGAGATTAGACTATGCTATCCTCTGTAGCGCTCTTATTGCTATTTTAGCAGCAAGTGGTGGGTTTGCACTTTCCTGGTGGTTGGACATTCCGACCGGGGCGAATATTGTCTTATTAGAATTTGTGTTATATCTTATCAGTCTGATGTTTAGACGGCGACAAAAAATCGCTTAAGTCTATTTCAATCCAGTGGCTTACCAAATATAAATTTTACCAGAAAGGCTGGCATATAACTACTTTTTGCTTGTCTTAGCCCTTTTAAGCCCATATCCTGTTCTCTATTTAACCAGATATAACGGTCTTGTAAATATTTTGCGGTCTCCCAATTTATAACTTGAGCACTACCTTTCATCTCAGGATCAAATTTCTCAAAGTGTTCCGTAACCATATCAACTGTTTGTTCACTAAAAATAGAAAAAGCAGAAATGCGGTTTTTATAGCAAATTATTATCCCTTCTACAGGTATCTCATCCCACATTTCCATCGTATTTTTTATTGCTTGAAATTCTGCATTTAGATAGATACCCTCCATATTGCGTTCTCTACGCCACTTTTCACTGAAACGGATAATGACATCTTTTTTATCAGAAGTTATAGGAATAACTTGATATTCCGGGTAAGTGCGAATAAATTGAGAAATAAGATTTTTCTTTTTGGCTAATTTTTTCCCACTAAGCTTGACCAGATTTTCAATTAAATAAACATAATCTGCCCAGTCTCTATCTTCTCTAAGCTGAAAATATTGCGTTATATCTGGTATCTTAATTTGCCAATCCTCTGGAATTAGTACCAGTTGAGTAAGTGGATGCCCTTCCCGATAAATATCTACCAATTCCCTTAATTCTTTTGCACTTAATCCAGGACCCACAGGATACATAACATAATCATATTTCGGATTAACAATTACGAGATGCTCTTTCCAGATAGTAAAACTGTTCCCATAAATCTTTCCCCAGGTCATAAGATTACAAATAGCATAATCACAAGATTGACGAGGATAAGCTCTTAAATACTTCTGTAACAGTGGAATATGAGCAGGTGTTAAAGGTGTTAATTCCAGCATAAAGATTATTCTATATTTTCAATAGGCAAAAATAATGGCGTGTAACCAATCATATCCCTAAATCCAATTTGACGATAAAACTCTTCTGAGCCGGGTTCAGAAATCAATGCAATCCATCTTATATTATGTTCTAAAAGAAATTGAACTATACGATGTATGATAGCTTCACCAATACCCTGTCTTCTAAAATCCTTATCTACCACCACATCCTGAATATATGCATCGCTAACTCCATCCGATATAGACCTTCCCATTCCCACAATTCTATCCTGATAGCGGGCTATCACAAAACAAAAGGTATTGGATATGATTTTTCTCACTCGCTCATATGACTTTTCATCAATGGGTTCATTCCACCAACCTGCCTGTTTATATAAGGCTAATATCTGCTCTAAATCTGCTTCTTTAACCACTTCTACTTCCACAGAAGCCATCAAAGGATGGGGATTATTGGGATTATTCGCTTCCTGTTTTAAATAGTCAAAATAAATGGAAGACCACCATCCGAGAACAGAATTGTCCGGATTTATTTCCTTATTTTCCCTTTTCTCTTCGTTATCCTTACTTTCTTTCTGCGTATCTGAAACCTTTCGCTTCCTTTTTTTATCATTACTAAAGCTCAAGGTTGGACGATTTATTTTTTTTGAACTCATAGGATTTTCTCCTTAATATTCTAAGAGAATTAGTAATAGTTTCCCTTCATACTGTCAATCTTTTTTTTCTGCAAATAAGCCGATATGAATGATATTGCTTTTTTATTACTTCATATATACGAGAGAATTATACTGTTTAAGCTCTGTCTCTTCCTTTAAAACAATCAGCTGTCAAGTCTTAATCAAGCGTTAATCAAGTCTTATTATATTAACGCTTGATTAAGAAGTGATTAACGCTTAATAGCAGGTGAGGGGTAGGAGATATTCAATTTATCTCCTTTAAAATCAGTTAATTATAGATATTGGGACATAAGCTCCCGTTATCATTTAATTAAGTAAAAGTAAATAGTGAATGGACTTAAATTTAAAATAATTCTTGACATTGAAGCATTTACTGACATATTAGCTTTTCACCTATAAAGAAAGAATTATGAAAATATGTATCTTATCCAACGCTCATCCTACCAATGAAGTAAGGCTTTATTACAAGCTGGGAAGAAGTCTGGCTAAAATTGGTGAAGTCCATATTATATGTGCCAGTGGAGTTTGCAATTCTCTGGTCAATCCCTATCAGGATGTTACTGAATCGGATTCTAAATGGGGTATTCTTTTTCAATTGTATAAAAAGGCTAAAAAAATTCATCCTGATGTGGTAATCTGTGTTGAACCTTTAACTCTTTTAGTGGGACTGGCATTAAAGAAAAAAATAAAGTGCAAAGTGGTTTTTGATATACATGAATTTTATCCTGATGCCTTTTCAGAAAAATTTCCTCTGCCTTTTAAATGGATAATGAAGAGCATTTATCTCGGTTTAGAACGCAGCCTGCAAAGTAAGGTTGATGGAACTATTGCCGTTAATGAACAGATTTTACAACAACTTGGCAGGGCACCTAAAAAAGGAGAAGTTGCAGTTATTCCGAATTATCCAGTCAAAAATGTATGGGATGATAGCTGTGAAGTTCCTATGGAATTGAGCAATATTTGCACAATGAATTTTGATTTGATATATATTGGTGGTTTGACTCCAGACCGTGGTGCTTACAAGATACTGAAGAGTATCAATATACTCAAAGATGAATTTCCCCAGTTAAAAGCCTTGATTGTTGGGAAATTTACATCACCAGAAGTGGAAAAAAAATTTGATGCTATGCTCACTGAATATAATTTAACGGCTTTTATCTATTATAATAACTGGGTTCCACCTGAAAAAATTGGATTGCTATTGAAAAGAAGTAAGATTGGACTATGGCTCTTCAATGCTCAAAATAAAAGATTGAGCAAAGCTCTCCCTTTAAAGGTTCTGGAATATTTTGCTGCTGGTTTACCTGTGGTTTCAACCAGAACACCATTAATGTCTGATTTGATAGAAAAAAATCAACTCGGTTATTGTTGCGAATACCACTCTGCTTCCATAGCAAAGGCTATTTCTCGTATATTAAAATTGGACGAGGATAAATATCAAGAAATGAGTAAACGCTGTATTGATTTAATAGAAAATAAATATAATTGGGAATCAGTTGAACCAGAATTACTGGATTTGGTCCAGAATCTTGCAGCTAAATAATATGCATATACTTTACATCAGCTATTTTTATCCTCCCCTGGGAGGTCCTGCTTCTTTACGAAATGTCAAGGTAGTTAAATACCTCGCTCAAGAAGGAATCAGCTGTGATGTTATAACCGTTAGCGATATTGAATACATTCAACGTGACTTTTCTTTACTTTCTGAATGCAGAGAACAAAGATTAATACGGACTGATTCTCTTGATCCTATGGCATTATTCCGTAAGACTGGTATCAGTAAAGGTAATCAAGCAACGGGACTTTATATGAACACTCCAGAGAATATAAAGCTCTGGATTAGAAGGCTTTATCTCTTAGACGAAAAAATTGGCTGGAATCCTTTTCTTATTAAAGCAGGTAGAAAAGCTATATCTGAAACTCATTATGACTTGATTTACATTTCTCTGGGACCTTTTTCTTCTGGAGTTGGTGCATATAAGCTTTCTAAAGAAAGTGGTATTCCTCTGGTTTTAGATATGCGAGATTACTGGAATCTACTGTCGGACTATAATTTACAAGCTACCACCCTTCATCGAAAATACGCCTGGAACTGGGAAAAGCGATTCTATTCCTATGCCAGTTTGATAGTTACCGCTACACAGGGTATAGAGAGAGACATCATTAAAGCCTTCGGTCCCGAATTTGCTGAAAAGACTCTAACCGTCTATAATGGCTGGGATGAAAATGATTTTATTGATTTACCTACTGTCCCTAAACCTTCTGAATATACCTTTTCTTATTTTGGAAGTATCTATGCTCGTCGCAATATGAACGCTTTTTATAAAGCTCTACATCGTCTGCTTGAAGAGGGAAAAATCCCTCAGAATATAAAGGTACGACTATTCGGCAATTATTTTAAGGAGACCAGAGAAGAAATAACTCAAAGCGGTATCACTAATCTTATAGAAATCATTCCTCCTCTTGAACATAGAGAGGCTCTGGCTAATATGATGGCTTCTGATGTACTGTTGCTGGTTATCAATAGTAGCAGTCCCTATGGCACATTAACTTCTAAGTTGGGAGAATATTTAAGAACACAAAAACCTATCCTGGCAATGATTCCTTATTACGGTGAAGCTGCAGAACTTCTTCGTGAATGTGGACATAATTATATCTGTGCAATGGAATCTGCAGATACCATTTATCATACTCTAAAAAGGCTTTTTTCGGAAACAGAGCATAATTATCAAATTCCCTGGGAAATGGAAAAGAGTAAGCAAGTACATAATTTAGCGAATAGATTGAAAGAGATGTTGGGATAAAACTGAAAGATTTTTATTTAATTGCTTATAAATTGCAAAATATAACTACTTTTTCTTAAAAATTCAGGTATTATATTTATTCAGGTTGTAAAATGAATAAAATAATTGGCTTATAATTTGCATTATTAAAGGTTAAAAAGGATATTAAAATGCAGAAGAGATACTTTCCTTTCATATTAATATTTTTTACTGTTCTGACTATAAAGATTCAAGCACTACCTTCCTGTTATTATACTTACGATCAGATATCTCAACTGCTTTCTACCTATGAAAGTCAATATCCTGATATAGCCAAAAAAGTGCTCATTGGATATTCTCAAGAAGATCATATCCCCATCTATGCTATGCGCATCACAGATAATGTTAATCAGGATGAAGAAGAGCCAGCCTTGCTTTTTGTAGGACAGGTTCACGCGGAAGAAGTTCTGGGAGTTCAGATTACGATGAGCAATATTGCTGAGATTTTAACTAATAGATATCAGCTTCCCTATATGCAATGGATAAATCAGCTTGACTTATGGTTTGTCCCCACCCTTAATCCTGAAGGACATAATGTAGTGACCTCCAATCTTGACTCTTCCTACCGTAAGAATAAGAGAGACAATAATATGAATGGAATTTTTGATTTCAGTCCTCAGGTGGGATATGATGTAGATGGAGTAGATATAAACAGGAATTTTAGTTTTAACTGGGTGCATGGAGACACCTTATTCCAACCTGGAGGTTTAGAAGTCTGGGATTATTATAGAGGTCCCGCTCCTATGAGTGAAAGTGAAAATCAAGCCATAAAAGAATTAGCAGACCGTTATAAATTCATTTATTCCATCTGTTGGCATTCCTCTCGTACCGGCAACCTAAGTGAAAAGTGTTATTATTCATTTAATTGGAAGAATGTAAGACCTTCACCCGATTTAGCCTTTTCTGCCTCTATAGCCAGTGGAATAGCTTCTCACATAATTAAAGAAACCGGAACAGGAACCTATGATTATTTCCCCAATCTTAGTCGTCAGGGTGCATTCCATGATTGGATGTATCAACAATATGGGACTTTTCAAGTTTTGATAGAATGTGGAACCAGTAATATACAACCCGATTCCACGCTGATGGTAAATACAGTTCAAAGATGTAGCAATGGTGTTCGCTGGTTAATCAATAGAGCTCTACCCTCTTCTGAAGCAGTATCAAGCAATTCTATGTTAACAGGAAAAATTAGAGATGCCGTTACTAATGAACCTCTGGAAGCAGAAATAATCATCCAACAACATAATGCTCCCTGGTTTAGACCTCGTACTTCCAACCCAACTACAGGAAGATTTTACCGTCCTTTAGCTTCTGGAGTTTATACCATTCAGGTTAGAAAAAAAGGCTATTGGGATACCATTATCCCCAGTCAAATGGTACAAAATAGTAACTGGACGCAAATACAAGTATATTTACAGCCCCGCGAACCGGCAATTCTAAACGGAAACATCAATGCCAACGGTGAAAATATTAATGCTCGCATTATTATTGGTGATGTTTTCCCAGATACTCTGATGGTTAATGGCAATTTTATTTTTCATGGTTACGAAGGAGAATATCCTGTAGAAATTTATGCGGAAGGCTATTTCCCTTGGAATGGTACAGTGACTTTGAGCCCTGGAGAAAATTTTTTAACGATAGAACTTAGTCCTATAAAAATGCTTTTTAGTGAAGATTGGGAAAATGGAACTGAAAGATGGGAAATAAATGGTCCCTGGGTGCGTCAAAATTCTCTGTCGGTTTCCGGTTATGCCATAACAGATAGCTGGGGTGGAAATGGATTCTATGCTATGAATTGTGATGTCTGGATTAAAACGGCTCAACCTATCTATATTCCAATAGATGCTTCCACGATGCTAATCTTTGACTCTCATCTATATACAGAATATCAATTTGACCCTGCAAGAGTGGAAATCTCAACGGATAATTTGAACTGGGAATGCATCTGGGAAAAATCGGGAGAACTTAGTTATTTCCAGAAAGAAATGGTCTCATTAGATAGCTTTCAAGGACAGAATATCTATCTCCGCTTCCATTTAACTGATAATTCAACAGATATAGATTTAACTGACCCTGGTTGGACTATTGATAATATCCTGATTATTAATGGAACTGCTACTCCAAACTGTGATCCCAGTTTACCTTCTATCCCTCGCTTAGTCCTTTATCCCCCTTATCCCAATCCATTTAACCCTGAAACCACTATCCGTTATAGCTTAGCAGAACCTACAGATATAACTTTAAATATATATAATACAAAAGGACAAATGGTTCGTCAACTGGAAAAATGCACTAAAAATGCTGGAGCTTATCAGGTAATCTGGAATGGAAAAGATAATAGTGGTAAAGATGTTGGTAGCGGAATTTATTTCTGTGTCCTCTCTGGAGGAAAAGATAAACAGTTCCAAAAAATGGTGTTATGCAAATAAACTTAATGGGTGCGAACTAAACGAAATCCTACAAAAGGATAACCTTTAGCAGGATCACCTTTAGTTCGGTAAACCACACTTAAATTAGTCCCCAATCCATTGTTAACACTGCCACCCCGAATAACTTTTAAAGTTCCAGATGCAGGACCTCTTGGATTAACAAACTCATTTAGAGAAGAGGGATAATCTTCAGAATACCAGTCCCAGCACCATTCTGCTACATTTCCAGTCATATCATAAATTCCATAAGCATTAGGCTTTTTCTGATAACCAACAGTCCTATATCTTCTTCCGCTGTTTTCTCTATACCAGGCAACTTCATCCGCATCATCGGAACCACTATAAGTATATAATTGTCCACCTTTAGCTGCCATTTCCCATTCCGCTTCAGTAGGTAAACGATAACCATTTGCTTTGAAATTACAGGTGACAGAACTGGCATTGTTTCCTAAAATGGTATAAGCTGGTGTTAGACCTTCTGCCTCACTACGAGCATTGCAATAGCGAACAATATTCATCCAGCTAACATTATCAACGGGTAAGTTATCTCCTACAAAACTTACATTAGCTGGTTTCATATATTGATTCCACTCTTTTTGAGTGACCTCATATTTACCCATATAAAAGCCATTTTGCACAACATTATGATTAGGATTTTCCTTTAAACGGGTAAAACCAAAAGTGCCGTCTGGGACATATACAAAAAGGTCTCTATCAGGTGAAGTATCAATTTTAACCGCACTACCAGATGAGCCAGAATAGGAAGATTGATTCTGAGATAAAATAGCCTTACGGGGATCTACTCGTGAATCTATAGTATTATAGTTTTGGTTTTTCAAAGTGTCTCTATGATTGAAGATAGTTTTATTCTGATATTCATTATTGATGGTATCCTCTTCACCTATAGAAGAAATCCAGGTGCTGGAAGTACCGTTATCTTTCGTTATTTTTGACCAATTTATGGCAAAGAAGATAACTATTGCCGCTACTCCGATAACTATGGCAGTAATGATAATCCAATCTTTACTTGTCTTTGGTTCAGGCACTTGCATAGGTGATATAACTTCTGGTTGCAATTTATTGCCTGACAGTTCATATACTTCATCTTTTTCTATATCAATTAAGGCATTCAGACCCTTCAGCACATCACGCAAGGTATTATATCTCTGCAAGACATTGCGATGTAAACATTCTCCCAGTACTTTATTCATACTTAATGTAATACCAGGGATATAAGTAAATTTATGTTCGCTTAAAATTTCATCATTATAGACCGTTTCCGCCAATTGATTGGCAGAAAGCATTTGAGCAAGCAAAACGCCCAGATGAAAAACTTCATCTCGCTCATCTGTTGTCTCATAACTGATGCCAGAAGTCAAAATGGTGATTGTATTAGTCTCTTGATTTAAAATTAAGTCATTAAGGGTAAGGTTTTTAATACTCAGTCCCAACTGATGAATGTCCATTGCGGCTGAAACGAGTTGTTTAGCAATCTCCCTGACCAGAGATTCCTTTAATAGTTCAGGATTATAAGTCTTAATCTTTGATAGGGAAATTCCTTCCACAATTTCTGTCACAATATATACTGGGTTGTTATTGTAATTGATTTCTTCTACATGAACTATATAAGGATTCTCAAGTTTTTGAACTCTATTCAGCCAGTTTTGGAGGGTAATGATATTTTCTAAATTGGAGTATTTATAGGGGAAAAATAGTTTCAGGACATACTGTTTACCTTCTTTTTCCACCAGATAGTGCACTCCATCAGTATCTTTTCCTTGAAGTTTGATAACTTTGTAATTATAGAAGGATGTCCCAGGTTCTAAAGTCTGATAAGCCACAAAAGACATATCTTCACTTTCTGGCTCTCGCTTAATAACCTTTTTCTGCGGTTTAATCTTATCTTCCTGCGATGGATGTTCTTCCCAGCCTTCAATTTTTTGCCCACAGTAACTACAGAACTTAGCATTAATTGGAATTTTCTTTCCGCAATTGCTACAAAAGAGTTTATTCATCCCACTGTTTTGCCCTTCATTCATTTATTTTCCACCTTATATATCTTTAAATAAACTTCCTTTCCGTTTATATCATAAACTTGCATATTCTGAGAGGAATTAACTCTTCGCAGTTCGTCACTTAGAGTTTCCTTCTTAATGTATTCATTATATTTATCTATAGCTGCCTGAATATCATCATCTCCATACCATTCTACCACAATTCTATCCAGTATATCAAAATCCTGCTCTTTTCTGGTAAATTGAATCTTATTAACCAATTCTCTGGCATATCCTTCCTGAAGCAAATCAGGGGTTAAAGTAGTATCCAGAGCAACAAATTTATCATTCATACTCTCAAAGACAAAGCCTTCCCGGGGAATAATTTGCACCACAACATCCTCGGGCACAAGGTCAATCCCCAAATCTGTAAGATGATAAACTCCAGAAGAATTAAAGGCAGAAAGCACTTCCTGACCTTTAAGCTTACTGAGAGCTTCAGTTATCGCTTTCATTTGCTTCCCATATTTAGGACCCATAATCTTGAACTGAGGTTTAACCTCATACTGCACAAAGTCATCCTCTTCAGAAACATAGACCAGATTATGGATATTAACTTCTTCCAGGATAAGCTCTCGCATAGATTCTACTATATCTTTATATTTAGCAGGCAAATACATCTTTTCAAGAGGCTGACGAATTTTTATCTGGCAGGCATTTCTTGCTGCTCTACCTAAGGAAACCAAATCAATCACTACCTGCATTTTATTTTCCAGTTCTAAATCAATAACTTCCTGATGAGAAAGAGGATAATCAGTTAGATGAACACTTTCTTTGCCTGTAAGATTGATAAAAAGTTCTTCAGAAAGATAAGGTGCAAAGGGAGCAACCAATTGTGCAACCGTTACTAACACCTGATAAAGAGTGTTATAGGCATCAATCTTATCTGAGGTCATCCCTGTTGCCCAGAACCTTCTTCTGCTCCTACGAACATACCAATTGGAAAGTTCATCTATAACAAAATCCTGTATGGCACGAACTGCTCTGGTTAACTCATATTCTTCCATCCATTCACGCACTTTATTTATAAGGCTATGTAGACGCGAGATAATCCAGCGATCCAGTTCAGCAATCCTTTGCCAATCAAGAGAATAGCTTGATGCATCATATCCGTCAATATTGGCATAAGTAGCAAAGAAGGAATAGGTATTCTTTAAGGTACCAATAAATTTACCTACAATTTCTCTCACTCCATCCACATCAAAACGAGTGGGAACCCAAGGAGGACTAACTTCCAGCAGATACCAGCGAATGGCGTCTGCTCCATATTCCTGCATCAACTCAATAGGGTCAACAGCATTTCCTTTGGACTTACTCATTTTTTGTCCATTTTTATCCAGAATCATCTCATTCACGAGGCAACTTTTATAGCTGGAAACGCCTTTAAATAAGGTTGAGATGGCAAGAAGAGAATAAAACCATCCCCGGGTTTGATCTATTCCTTCTGAGATAAAATCTGCAGGAAATAGCTCTTTATCAAAGTTATCAGCATTTTCAAAGGGATAATGCCATTGAGCAAAAGGCATAGAACCACTATCAAACCAGCAATCTATCACTTCGGGAGTGCGAATCATTGTCCCACCACAATGTTCACATTTTAGCACGACCTCATCAATATAAGGACGATGGAGTTCCAGGTTTTCAGGTATTGGCAAACCATTTTTTAAGGTGCCCTTATCTCTCAGTTCTTGAATGGAACCTATAGAAGTCCTTGCTCCACAATCATTACAAATCCATATATTTAAAGGAGTGCCCCAGAATCTATCTCTTGAAAGAGCCCAATCAACATTATTTTCCAGCCACTCACCAAAGCGTTTTTCTCCAACAAAAGGAGGATACCAACGGATTTGCCGGTTATTTTCTAATAGCTGTTCCTTAAAATCGGAGGTACGAATATACCAGGTGTCTCTGGCATAATAGATGAGAGGACTTTGACAACGCCAGCAATGAGGATAACTATGTTTAACCTGTTCTCTTTTATATAGATTTCCCTTTTCTTTCAGGAAACGAATAATATCTTTATCTGCTGCTTTAACAAATATTCCTGCCCAGGGCTCTACCGAAGAGGTAAATTTCCCTTCCGCATCAACTGGTTGAACCAAAGGAAGGTTATATTTCTTCCCTAATTGATAATCATCCTGTCCAAAAGCAGGTGCTGTGTGAACAATCCCTGTCCCTTCTTCCATAGAAACATAATCTGCTAAGCCTATGTACCAGGCAGGTTTATCTACCGGCAGAAAGTTAAACAAAGGCTCATATTGTTTGTATTCTAATTCTCGTCCAGAGAACTCACTGATAATTTCATATTCACCATCCAGCACATCCAAACGTTCTTTTGCCAGTATATAATATTCACCCTTATGAAACACTTTAACATAAGTGAAATCGGGATGAACTGCCAGAGCCACATTAGAAATCAAAGTCCAGGGTGTAGTAGTCCAGGCAAGATACCAGGTATTATCTTCTTCCCGGGCTTTGAATTTGATATAAATAGATGGGTCTTCCACTTCTTTATAACCCTGAGCTACTTCGTGAGAGGAAAGAGGAGTGCCACAACTTGGACAATAAGGCACAATTTTATGAGCTTTATAGAGTAAACCCCGTTTAAAGAAATCATTTAAAATATACCAGACAGATTCTATATACTCATTGTACATAGTGACATAGGGGTGTTCCAGGTCAATCCAGTAACCCATCAATTCTGTCATTTTAGTCCAGAGGTCTAAATAATTCCATACAGATTCCTTACAAGCCTGACAGAACTTTTCTATGCCATAATCTTCAATAGCCTTTTTGCTTTCCAAACCGAGTTGTTTTTCCACTTCAATCTCAACCGGTAATCCATGAGTGTCCCATCCTGCTTTTCTCTTTACTTGAAAACCAGTCATAGTTTTATAACGGCAGACTACATCCTTTAAGGTTCTTGCCATTACATGATGGATTCCAGGAGTTCCATTAGCAGTAGGAGGTCCTTCATAAAAGATAAAATTAGGAGCACCTTCCCGGAAAAGTACACTCTTTTGCAATAAATTATGCTGTTTCCAGTATTGACGGATGCTTCCTTCTAAATCCTGAGGAGTTGCTTTTAAATCTATATTTTTATACATATCACCTTTACAATCTAAATGACCTTATCCAAATTAATCTCTTTAACTGATATTTTTAACCAATCTTTTTTGTTCGTCCAAACTTTTTCTGTCCAGGAACAAAGGTTTTCTTAACCTGAGGTTGAGCGGGTTTCTTAGTATGTGCCACAGGAATAGTAGATTCAGTTTCTTCTTCTTCAACAGGTTTTTCCTCAAATAATTCGCTGAAATGCTCTTTTAAATCTTCATGTTCAGAGATATAGGTTTTCCACTCTTCCAGAGCAGTATCGCGGTCTACACAATGAGGACAGAGCACCAGCAGATTTTGCTCATTAATGCCAATCCAGCCACGGTCATAGCAATGGTCACAATGTTTTTTGCGACGATGTTTTTGAGCAATTTCCTGTGCTACTTCTAAATGTTCATCTGCAAGCTTAAACATAAACTCTCCTTTTTGGTTTTAAGGTTCTGGAGCATCTAGTAGCTCTCAAATTTAACTACATTCCTCATAAATAAACCAGTATTTAGAATATTGCTTTTCTGAAAAGGATTTTTTTCAACTATTTAACTAAGGTCTATTTTTTCTTCTTAGTTTTAGCAGGAGAAACGGGCTCAGCTATAGGCTCCGCTTCTTCTTGCTGCTTTTCTTCATTGTTGCCACCAAATTGCATAGGCTCTTCAATGACAGTTTTCTTCATTTCAACTCGCACAATTGGCACTATGCGATGTGTGACTATAAAGAGATTCTTATTACGGGCAAGTTCCAGTTTCTCTTCCGGGGTTAAGGCTTCAATTTCCTTCAGGTTAACTATCTTTTCAATCATACCCGTTGACATATCAACTATTTGGACAAAGGTTTGCTTTTCAACCATTAGGGTTACCTCCAGGGTATATTTTTCAGGGAATTTATTACAAATGTTGATTACAAAATCCAGATACTCATCACGATAAATGTCAAACCAATTACGGAAAGAGCGACATTTTGCCACACGAGGACAAACTGAACATAGTGGAGCTGCCACTTGACGATGATGTTTCAATTCGCAGGTATAGAGTATGGATTTATTCATAGCTTACAATTTCCTTCTTATATATACTAATGTCAAGAAATATCGTGAAGCTGTGGTAATCTTCCTGGATTCTTTATATTAAAAATATTCTCTCTTTTATCTGTTTCTTCTCACCTACAAATCAAATTTTATCCAGCATAAACTTGAAAAAAGTGTGACTGCTTTTCCTCTTTATATGGCTAAAATTATATTATCCACCATCCTGGATAACTAAAGGGAGTTATACTATATTTTATCCAGGGCTATCTTATTGTGAATCTTCCGCTAAAAGCTTTGACAAAAAAACGAATGGTAAATATATGTATAATAAAAGAAACCTATTTAAGGAGAAGAGATGCAAGACGAGGTAGTTAATTATTTCCTGGAACTTATCTCTATTGACAGTGAATCAGGAGATGAAAGAGCTATAATAGACCGTCTTAAAGCAGATTTAAAAGCTTTGGGAGTCAAAGTTGAGGAAGATGATGCTTATGTTTTGACTGGTGGAAACGCTGGAAATCTCTATGCTCAAATTCCAGGAAACCTAAATAAAAAACCTATCTTATTTTGTGCTCATTCAGATACCGTTAAACCGGGAAAAGGTATTAAACCTATAGTTAAAGATGGCATTATATATTCTGATGGGACTACTATACTTGGCTCAGATGACAAATCCGGAATTGCAGAACTCATTACCGCTCTTAAGGAAATAATTGAAAGTGGTGAAAAGCTTCCTCCTATTGAGGTCTTAATCACTGTCTCCGAAGAAGTAGGTTTATTAGGTGCCAAACATTTTGATAAATCCAGATTAGAATCTGCCTGGGGTTATGCACTGGATACTCATCAAGTGGAAGAATTGGTTATTGGTGCTCCCGCTCAAAACTCTATTCAAATAACATTCTTGGGGAAAGAATCTCACGCAGGTGTGGAACCCGAAAAAGGAATTAATGCTATCCGGGTTGCAGCAGAAGCCATTACTGCTATGCCTCTTGGACGAATTGACCACGAAACCACCAGTAATATAGGTCTCATCAATGGCGGTGTTGCCACAAATATTGTCCCCAATAAAGTTGAAGTCAAAGGTGAAGCACGAAGTCATAACCACTCTAAACTGGAGCAGCTTACCTCTGATATCCGTCATTGTGTGGAACAAGCAGTTCAGCATTTTCAATATGACTTTGGTGGTGCTTCTTTTGATTGGAAAGTAAATCTGGAATATGAAGCATTTCATATCCAGGAAAGTGAACCTGTGGTTCAAATAGCTATAGATGCAATGCATAGGATAGGATTGACTCCAAAGATTACTATAGGTGGCGGCGGTAGTGATGCTAATATTATCAATGCCAGTGGTTTGCCTATGATTATCTGTGGCACTGGAATGAATAAAGTGCATACATTAAATGAAGAAATTGAAATTGAACAACTGCTAAAAGGAAAAGAATTTCTTAAAGCGTTAATCCGTCGTTATGCTGAATTATAAGGAAATATTATGTTAAATATCACTTTAATCGGTTATGGTAAGATGGGGAAAATGATTGCCAGCTTAGCAGAACAACATGGCTGCAAGGTAAAATCTATTATTGACCCCCATCAAGAAGGTTGTGAAAAAGAGATCAGAGAAGACCTGCTCGGTGAAGTTTGTATTGATTTCACTCAACCCCAATCAGTTCTGGAGAATATCAAAAAAGTTGCTGCCGTAGGAAAACATATGGTGGTAGGAACGACAGGTTGGAATAAATATGAGGATGAAGTGCGAAAAATTGTGGAAGCAAACAACATCGGTTTAGTCTTTGGAGCAAATTTTTCAATTGGAATGAATATCTTTAATCGGATTGTGCGCTATGCTGCTTCACTTTGCGATAAATTTCCTATCTACGATGTCTGTGGCTGGGAAATGCATCATAATCAGAAAGCAGATAGTCCTTCTGGTACTGCTATTCAGCTTGCCGAAACTATTATTTCTCAAAGCAGCACTAAAGAAACGGCAATATATGACCGCTTGAATAGACCTATTAATAAGAGCGAACTGCATTTTGCCAGTCTTAGAGGTGGTTCAGAACCCGGTTGGCATAACATTATTTTTGATTCTGAAAATGATACCATAGAACTTTCTCACCATGTTCGTTCCCGAGCTTGTTTTGCCACAGGAGCTTTAAAAGCAGCTCAATGGATTTCCGTTCATAAAGGAATGTACAGTTTTAACCAGATGATGGAAGACCTTTTATGTTAATTCCTTTTAGTAAAATGGAGGCTCAGGGAAACGACTTCGTAATCCTGGAGTTAATTCCTGCTTTAAAGACCAATCTGCCATTAAATATTCTGGCAGCAGATATTTGTAAAAATCACACGGGAGTTGGAGCAGATGGATTGGTCATACTTTTAGCTTCTGAGGTCGCTGATGGGAAAATGATTATTTATAATAAAGATGGAAGTCGTGCTGAAATGTGTGGTTCTGCTCTTCGTTGTTGTGCTTCTCTTCTTTCTGGATATACGGGTAAAAAGGAATTAAAGATTGAAACTGATAGCGGTGTTAAGAGAGCCAATATCAAAGCAGAGGGCATTCAAGTAAGTCTGGGTCAACCTACCTTAATAAAGGATCATATTTGGGTAGAAGGAATTGAAGGCACTTTAGTAGATATAGGAAACCTGCATTTTGTCTCCTATCAAGATGTTTTAAATGGACAGGAACAGCGTTTAGGTCCTCTTCTGGAAAAACATCCTTCCTTTCCGGGACCGGTTAATGTAGAATTTGTCCATCCTTATTCTGCTAAAGAGATAGAAATGAAAGTATGGGAAAAAGGTGTCGGACCCACTCAAGCTTGTGGAACGGGCGCTGTTGCAAGTGTCTTTACTGGCATAAATCGTGGTATCTTAGCAGATGAGGTTAAGGTAAATATGCCGGGTGGGGAAGTTCTTATCCGAAAACTTGAGAATGGAGAATTCCTCCTTGAAGGACCAGTAACCAATGTTTTCAATGGAGTTTACATATGGAAGATTTAGGTGCTTACCTGAAAAAGCTGAGAGAAGAAAAGAATATCTCTTATGACCAGATTTATGAAGATTTGCGTTTGAGAGAAGAACAGGTCCGACTTATGGAAGAAAATCGCTTTGCAGAAATTGGTTATATTGGTTTTGCCCGAGCTATGGTCTTTAATTATGCACGCTATCTGGAAGCCGATATAGATGAAGTGATGCAAAAATTTAACCTTTTAATGCCTGAGAATATAAAGAAAGTGGAACCTGAAACTCAGGAGACGGGAAAAAAGATTTTACTCTCTCCGAATCTCTTCTGGATTATAGGTATTATTTTAATAGTTGTTATTCTGGGAGCAATATTATGGCATGCTCATAATGCTGGCTGGTTACAGATGCCTGATATATTTAAAACCAGTTCTGCTGATACTACTTCCGTTGAAAAATTAACCCAACCAGAAGAAAAGGATATTACCCAAAAAGACCCTATCCGTGAAAGACAAAAAGCTTTGATGGATTCTATCACCAAAGCTCAAAATACACAGAAGGTTACCGTCCAGAAAAACCAACCTTCTAATATTGATACAATGGATATTGTAGGAGAGATTATTGGTCCTTCTATAATGGATATTTCAGACCAATAAATATTTATGTTTTATAGCGGAATCTATTATATTATTTATAGACAAAAAACTTTAAAAGGAGAAAAAAATGGCTGTTTATTCTATTAACGAAATCATTGAAATGGCTGTCCAAATTGAACGGAATGGTTATGCTTTCTATAATGAAGCCACCAAACGTAAAGACCTGGATGACAAAAGTCATGAGTTCATAAGTTGGCTTAGAGATCAAGAACTGGAACATGAAAAGAAATTCTTAAGCCTGAGAGATGACACCGAATTGAAAAGCTTAGAATTATCCCAGGATTGGGAATTAGTAGCTTTATATCTAAAAACTATAGTGGAAGGTAGGATTTTTAACAGTGAAGATTCTGCTATTCGTCGTGCCATTGAAGCTAAAAATATAACTGAGATAATAGATTATGCTATCAACTTTGAAAAAGATACCTTACTCTATTTTCAAGCCATTAGTAATAATATTACCTATCCCAAAGCTATAGATATCTTACATCAAATCATCAACGAAGAAATATCACATATTATAAAATTAGCTGATTACAAAAAGAATATCAGCTAATCCTGGATATGTCCAGAAGAAAATCAAAAAGCAGGATAAAAAAATATTGCTTGACCTTCTTTATCCTGCTTTTGTCTTTTTTCATTCTCCTTTATAATCCCATAACCCTGAGATTAATGACTCTCGGAGTTGCTATTTACTACAAAATAGACCCTAAAATTTTCTATCATTTAATCTATACTGAGAGTAAATTTTACAATTTTGCACTCTCTCCTTCTAAGGCTAAAGGTTTGGGTCAGATAAAAGAATCAACAGCTCTTTATATACATCAGAAACATAAACCAGGAAAGCTCTATTTTCCAATGTATAATCTAAAATTATCGGCTAAGTATATTCTCTATTTGCAAGAGCGTTTTCAGGGCAACTGGACTCTGGTTCTGGCTGCCTATAACTGGGGTGAATATAATGTGGCTCAAAGGATAAAAGGTATGTCTATAGACCCTTGCGCTGATTATCGTTATAAATTTAAAGATATTCCGGAAACCTATGATTATATCAATAAGATAATTCCTCCAGCAAAAAAGGCTTGACGATAAACAAGATCAAAAAAAAGCTAACTTTAACTTTGAACTTTTCAGGAGTTTGAAATGTTAAAAAATCAAAAGGGAAATGTAGTTTTCTGGATTGTAAGTGCTATATTAGCCATAGCACTGGTTTTTATTCTGGCTCTTCCAGGAAGCTTTAATCTTGATCCACAAAAGAATACAGACGATTGTACAACCAATATGAAAAATATCTGGGTTGCCACTAATGATTATATGCTGGATACAAATAAGGACTTTCAGGGTAACCTAAATATACTTAGAACAACTAAAAAGCCAGGAAGTAAATATTTTTATCTTAATGAAGAAAAATATTGCCCCGAAAGCCAGGGTAATAAGGTGGATTATATAGTCTTCGGTAAACATGTGACAGAAGATTTTGAAGGAGCTACCAGACATTATAACGGTATCATTATTATTTGCCCAAATCTGGCACGGTTTCCCAAACATATTTTAGAAAAATCATTCTACGATAATGTGAGCATAACTAAACTGCAAAATGTTATAGCAAACGATATAGACAAGATTAACACCTATACCAAATCTAATGGTAAACTAAAATATGAATCTCTAATGCGTTATATGAATTATTGGAAGAATACCAAACATACCGAATTTAATGCTTGTGTTAATGACCCTGAATATATCGCATTAAGAAGTGAACTTACCGGTGAATCTTCAGGTACTGTTCCTGGTGCCCAAACTGCTTCTGAAACAGAGTAAGCAACTACACCCTGATTATATATAGAACTTTATTCTCTAAAATCTTTAAAACCCTTCTCTCTACATATTCTGGGAGAAGGGTAATTTATTAGTAGAGGATTATAGATTTCCTAATGTTATACCAAGAATTTCTCAATCATATCTTTCAAAAATACTCAGGCAATGTAAAGCTTGAACTGACCCGGATGCAAAACTTACTTGAAGCTATGGGTAATCCACAGAATAGTCTAAGAGGTTTGCATATAGCTGGAACAAATGGCAAAGGAAGTGTGTGTGCAACTCTGGAAGCTCTGGCTTTGGCTCATAACTTAACGGTCGGTTTAAATACTTCTCCACATCTTATTAATTACACAGAACGCTTCCGTATAAATGGAAAAGAACTCCCCCTTGAAACAATTCTGAATATTTATCTACGCTATGAGGACCTCTTTGAAAAGTTTGAAGCCTCTTTTTTTGAAATCACTACTGCCATCGCTTTTCAGGCTTTTAAAGAAGCAAATTTGAATACTGCTATTATGGAAGTTGGATTGGGCGGAAGATTGGACGCTACCAACCTATTTACACCTGATATTGCGACAATTACTACTATCGGTTTAGACCATATTAAAACTTTAGGTGGAACTCTGGAACAAATTGCCACGGAAAAAGCTGGTATCATAAAGGAAAAAGTGCCTCTCGTTTTAGGTGAAATTGCCGAAAGCCCATTGAATATTATTTTAGAGAAAGCTAAACAATTAAATGCTCCGGTCTATCTACCTCAAAAAGATTATTTCTACCAGCTTAATAATATGGACCTAAATGGCATCCATTTTAATTATAGCTTTGGACCCTATACTTTCCAAAATCTTAATGCTAACCTTATCGGAGAACATCAAGCAACAAATGTAGCTCAAGCTCTCACTGCCTTTATTCTTTATTCAGAAAAACGAGGATTCCCTATTTCACCTACTAAGATACATTCAGCACTCCAAAACATCCATTGGCAAGGTAGAATGCAGGTTTTAGATACTTCTCCCGTTATTATAACTGACGGTGCTCACAATGTGCAAGGAGTTCAAGCCTTGCTTAATTCTTTGCATAAGCTATTCCCTGATCGCAGGTTCCGTTTCCTGGTCTCTATCTTAGCGGATAAAAATTACAAAGAAATGCTGGCTATGATTTGTGCTAATGCTGAAAAAATCTATATTGCTAAAAACGAATCAGATAGAGCAGCCAGCGTGGAAATGCAAAGTGCTGAAGTTAGTAAATATAAAGTCCCATTTGAAACTGCACCAACGGTTCAGGAAGCTTTTATAAAAGCAATCAATGAGCTGAGCAAAGATGATATTTTGATTTGCTGTGGCTCACTTTATACGGTTGGTGAAGTTCTTAATTATTATCCTCTGACAGATAAATTGATCAAACAAGCGGGATAGCTCTTAAAACCTGATCTCCTCATATTTTTTCTTCCTTATAATCTTAGCGGATTTTCATTTTATTTTTGCTTTTTAATTTTATGCCATCTATTATATCTTTAAATATCATACTTTTGGTGAGGAGATATAATGGATAATAAAGCTATTCGCATGGAAGCCAGAAGATTACTGGTAGGTAAATGGGGAAAACTTGCTTTAGTCTGGCTCATTTTATATGCAATTTATATCGTCAGTTCTTCCTTTTCCCAATGGTCATTTATTCTAACTCTTATCATTGCTGGACCTTTCACTCTTGGTATCTATAACATATTTTTGAAGATTTGGCGAGAAGAAGATTTTAAAATTGAAGAGATGTTCAACGGTTTTAAAGATTTTGGAAGAGCGTTAGGAACCTATCTTCTTATGACCCTCTATATCCTACTTGAATATCCCGAAGGATAAAATAACGGGAACCTTGCAGTTAGGAACCTATCTTCTTATGACCCTCTATATCCTACTCTGGTCTATTTTGTTAATTGTTCCGGGTATTATAGCAGCTATAAGTTATTCTAAGACCTTTTTTATCCTGGCGGAAAAACCTTATCTTAAACCTGCTGAAGCTTTAAGACTAAGTAAGAAAATGATGTATGGACACAAAACTCAATACTTTATGCTAATGTTATCATTCATTGGATGGTGTTTATTATCTATCTTAACTTTCGGGATTGGCTTCTTGTTTTTATATTCTTATATGACTATGGCTTCTACTATCTTCTATCAACAGATAAAAGGTGAAGTATCATATGAAGAAATTATTATAGAAAATATAGACCAATCTTCAGGACCTTCAACTGAAGAATCTGAAAAATCTACCGAGGAAGATTCTCCTAATCAGGATTTATATTAAATAATTTTAACTTAACTAATTATCTTAGACCGGCAAAGGTTCTAAGTTGATATTAGCAGATTCATTATTTAACTGCTAAGAGGATGGAGAGTTATTTCTTTTATCTCTAATTATACTTAGGCAAAAGAGGTTTAAGAATTGACAAAATAAGCCATTCTAAAAGATAGTAATAATAACAAGAAAATAATGTATTATGGAGGATAAATGTCTGCAACTAAATATGTTTACCTATTCGGCAATGGCAAAGCCGAAGGTAATGCAGAGATGAAAGATTTGCTTGGTGGAAAAGGTGCTAATCTGGCAGAAATGGACCTTATTGGCATTCCTGTTCCTCCTGGTTTTACAATCACTACAGAAGCTTGTATTGCTTATACGAAATATGGAACAGCTAAGATAAAAGAGCTTCTGGAAGATGATGTAAAAGCAGCGATGAAACATATAGAAGATATTATGCAGATGCAATTTGGTTCCAATGAAAACCCGCTTCTGGTTTCGGTTCGGAGTGGTGCACGAGCCTCAATGCCTGGTATGATGGATACTATCTTAAATCTCGGTTTGAATGATAATTCCATCCAGGGATTAATCAAAAAAACGCAAAATGAACGTTTTGCCTGGGATAGTTACCGCCGTTTTGTCCAGATGTATGGTGATGTGGTAATGGGTTTAAAACCCGAAAATAAAGAGGACCTGGACCCCTTTGAAGTTATAATGGATTCTTTAAAAAAGGAAAGGGGAATCACAAGTGATTTAGAGCTTACTGCAAGTGACCTTAAGGAACTGGTCTATCTTTTTAAAAGAGCTATAAAAGAGCGCACGGGAAAAGATTTTCCTGATGACCCCTGGGAACAACTCTGGGGAGCTATATTTGCGGTTTTTGATAGCTGGAATAATCCTCGTGCTATTTTCTATCGTAAATTACATAACATTCCAGATGATTGGGGAACTGCAGTAAATGTCCAGGCAATGGTCTTTGGTAATATGGGGAATAACAGTGCAACAGGAGTGGCTTTCACTCGTGATGCTGCAACGGGCGAGCATCTTTTCAACGGAGAATATCTTATCAATGCTCAAGGAGAGGATGTCGTTGCAGGTATCCGCACTCCTTTACAGATTACGAAAATTGGTTCTCAGCGTTGGGCTGCTTTAGCTGGTATATCTGAAGAAGAAAGAGTGGCAAAATATCCTTCTCTGGAAGAAGCAATGCCTGAAGTATATAAACAACTATTTGAAATTCAGAAAAAACTGGAAGAGCATGCTAAGGATATGCAGGATCTTGAATTCACTATCCAGGAAGGAAGATTGTGGCTGCTTCAAACTCGCACGGGAAAACGTACCGGATTTGCTATGGTTAAGATAGCAATGGATATGGTGCGAGAAGGCTTGATTGATGAAAAAACTGCCCTGCTAAGAATGGAACCAAATAAACTGGATGAGCTTTTACATCCTGTTTTCTCTCAAGAAGGACTGGCAAAAGCAAAAGAAATAGCTAAAGGTTTACCTGCTTCTCCTGGAGCAGCAACAGGTCAGATTGTCTTTTTTGCAGAAGATGCTGAAGCCTGGGCAGCTCAAGGTAAAAAGGTCATTTTGTGCCGATTAGAAACCTCTCCTGAAGACCTACGTGGTATGGCTGTAGCTCAGGGAATTCTTACTGCCCGCGGAGGAATGACTTCTCATGCTGCCGTCGTTGCAAGGGGTATGGGAAAATGCTGTGTCACTGGTGCTGGCTCTATCGTAATTGATTATAAAAATCGTACTATGACTACCAGAGGGAAAACTTATCACGAAGGTGA
>NZ_SMOG01000019.1:0-1666 GCF_004353895.1 Candidatus Syntrophosphaera thermopropionivorans
AAAAAGTTAAAATTGTCAATAGCAATCAAAAATGATATATTCATAACTCTCTAATATTTTAAGACGAAAGCGATTCCAGAGCATAATAACGGGTTCGGATTTATGCAATAAGCGATCCAGGATAGCAATAGCTAAGACATTATCGTTGTAGGTGATACTTCATTCATTAAAGAGGTGATTAGAGTTAATAATAATAGATATAGACTTATAGAGTTAGTTAAAGAGTCAGAAGAAGAGCTTATTGGCTTGAGGTTGAAGTGAGAGATAGCTTAATTCATCAATTACCAGCAGGTCATTTTTACTGTTTTTTCTTCTGCTTAACTCATTTGACAATGCTGAAGAAAGAAGATAATCAAAAAGTATAAAAAATCAGTCTGGTATCGGTTATAGATATCCAGACTGATAGTAAAAAAGGTAGTAATCTATTATAGATTTTCTATATATTTCAAAGGTTTTGGAGCAGTAGCAGGGCTAACTCCTTCCATAGTAAGATATCCTAAAAGAGGTGTTCCAAGCGGATTATTTTGTTCATCCACTCTATAAAATTGTACAGGTATACGGATAGGAACTCCATCTTGTTCCGAGATATATTTTCCTTCTTCGTCTTTAGGGAAGGGATTATAGTATAACCAGGCTAAACCAATGGCAGCATTTCCATCTTCAGCATTAACATTTTTGCGAGTAGAACCTATGACTAAACGCTGTTCCAGGGAAAGATTGGGTGATATTATACTGGAGGTTACAGTACCGAGTAATTTTCCATTGTGAAAGACTTTCCTATTGGATGCAATACCTTCGGCAAAGAACATCAAAAGTGCTTTTTGAGGATTAGTCGCCAGTTCTGCTTCCAGAGCTGATTTTCCCACAAAGAAAGGTTTATCCATATCTACCGCAGCTTCAAATAATGGTGCATTGATAGGTGTGTGATAGGGATCATATTCCTGTCCCATCAGAGGGAGTCCGAAAGGTCCTGCAGAAAGACGATTCTCATCTCTACCACCCAAACCTACCAGAAGAGCACCCATTTCCAGAGCTTCACTTACTATTTTCTTGAAATCTTCCTCCGCATTAGCCACGGGAATATAAAGCTCCCAACCCCAGCGATTAGTGTAACCTGTTCTACTTATAATATAATGTGCATTATTATAGTCAAATTCATTGAAGGTGAAGTAGTTCATATTCTTCTCAGGATTATGCCTATTTTTCAAGACTTGTTCACCATAGATAGACTTAACCAATTTATAGGATAAAGGTCCCTGGATATCAACTTTTACTAATTGAGCTGATATATCCTCAGCATCAACCTCTTCCCCATCTTGCTTCTGACTCATTATGCGGTCTATATCTGCTATCAATTCTTTTCCATTAACGGTATCAGTTATATCATGTCCAGCGTTAATCACGGCAATATATTCTGTCTCGGAAATCCGCATTACTATCATATCATCTTCCACTCCTCCGTGTTCATTAAGCAAAAGGGTGTATTTACAGGAACCGACCTTCATAGCACTCATATTTCCTGCTAAAGCTCTATCCAACAAAGCTGGAGCATCCTTTCCCGTGAAACGCAATTGTGCCATATGGTCAATGTTATAAATAGATAAATTGTTAATGGAAGCAGCTTCTTCCAGAACGGTGGTAAGATAGTTAACTGCCATATAATATT
>NZ_SMOG01000019.1:1766-31373 GCF_004353895.1 Candidatus Syntrophosphaera thermopropionivorans
CCTATAAATTAAGTCAACTTATTCCAGACTATTTCACCACCCATCATCGTCAATAAAGATTCTGCTTCCAGCCAGTATTCATCTGGAAGTTTGGTGAAATCTTCTAAGACCATAAGGTCTGCATTTTTTCTTGGAGTAATTGTTCCTGCAAGATTATCTATTCCGGCAAGTTCAGCGGCATTTATAGTATATCCTTGCAAAGCTTCCCATATATTTAGGCATTGCTCAGGCAACCAGGGTTTAGCTTCTGGATTCAAATCCGCTTTTCTTTGTAGAGCACTATAAATTCCATAAAAAGGATTTATTGGAGCAATAGGAGCATCTGAGCCAAAGGCAAGTTTTATTCTTTTATCAATTAAAGAGCGAAAATAATAGGCTTCTTGCTCAATTGTTTTCCAGTGTTTTTCTATTAAAGGGATATCATTGGCAATATGAATAGGTTGAACGGAACATCCTGCTGCACAAGCTTTTAAACGAGGAATATCTTCTTCCCGGATAGATTGAATATGCTCCAGACGGTTTTTAAAATGATTTTCAGGTTTTTCCTCTTTTACCCTTAAAAGTGCATTAATAGCTAAATGCACGGCACGGTCTCCAATACAGTGAATCAAAGTATAAAAACTATGTTCTAATGCAGACAAGGTTAAGCGGTACATCTCTTCTTCCGAAAGTCTCAAAATACCATGAAAATCTGGAGAATCAGGATATTCTGAAAAGATAGCTGCGGTTTGAGAACCAAGAGAACCATCCGCAAATAATTTTAATCCTCCCAAATGAAACCAATCATCACCTTCACCTGAATACCTTTTCTGAGAAATCATAGTCTGTAGTTCATCCTGATAAAAATGACGAATCACTCTGAGTTTTTTATAGTTCCTGGTGAAATCTTCTAAAATCTCGCCTGATAAAGGAAGCTCCATACTGTGAATAGTGCCCAAACCAAGGCTATGAACCTTTTCGGTAGCTTGAATCAGACACTGCTTTGTCTCATCTTTAGAAGGAGGGATAATAAAACGGTCTAACCACTCAGAAGCGGTTTCCTGCAAAATACCAGTCAGCTTTCCAGAATTATCTCTTTCAATATGACCACCTTCAGGATCAGAAGTGTTCTCCGTAATTCCAGCAATTTTTAGAGCCAATGAATTACACCAGCGACTATGAAAATCCTTGCTATATAAAGCAACAGGCATATCGTGAAAAAATTCATCTAAAAGTTCTTTTCTAATCTTTTGGGGATTATCTATAATATTTATGTCCCAGCCACCACCTAAAACCCATTCTGTTAATTTGGTATGGGTTTCTCGATAAGTTTCCAGTCTTTGCTTGACTTCATTAATGCTCCTACAACCGGATAAATCCAGCTGAATGAATTGCTTTGCATAATCAGTGAAATGCGTGTGACAATCAGTAAAAGCAGGAAGAAGCGCTTTGCCTTGTAAATTTATAATTTCAAAGTGATTTTTGCTTTGGATTTTGCAGTCGGATAATGAACCCAGAAACTTAATTTTTCTTGATTCTATTAGTAATGAGTCAAACTCACTTACTCCAGGCTCTTCTAAAGGAAAGATACGGGCATTAGTGAAGATATAATTCATTGATAATAGTGTCTAAGGCAGGTTCCAGTTTATCTATTGGTACTGCATAATTAATTCTTAACCAACCTTTAGAGACTTCTCCAAAAGCTTGTCCGGGGACTGTTACCACTCCCTTATTTGCCAGTTCCTGAGCAATAATCAGGTCATTACCATCTACTTTTAACATCATATAACAGGTGGCATCTGGAATTAAGACTTTATCAGCAAGATTTTGAAATTTGTCCACAACCAGAAAACGACATTCATTAAGCTGAGCCAAAACTTCATCCACTGCTTTCATACCTTCCGCTGACAGGGCATAGACAGCTAACTTTTGCGAGAGCCAGTTGCTACAAGTAGAAACATATTGCTTGGCTTTTATCACTGAAGCAGAAAGTTCTGGAGGGGAAATCACCCAACCTATCCTCCAGCCACTCATACAATGGGATTTAGAAAGTCCATCCAGAAGAAAAATAGATTCTGCCTCCCTAAAGTATTCAGGCATATAATTTTTAAAGACTAATCTTGAATATACCTCATCCACTACCATAGTTATTTTATTTAAATTGCAGATAGTTATTAATCTTTCTGCTTCTTCTTTAGTGAATATATGACCACAAGGATTGCTGGGATGGCTAAAAATGAGCATTTTGACATTCTGAGCCAGAATCTTTTCCCAGCTCTCCCAGTTTATGCTTAATAAATCACTTTCATAAGGTAGGCGTATCACCTTTGCTCCCAAGATATTAGCTATTGCAGAATAAGCGGTATATTCGGGGTCGGGTATAGCTATTTTATCTCCTGGATTCAGGATAGAAAGGAGAGAGACAAAAATTGCTTCTTCTACTCCATTACATACACATACATTTTCTGGTTTTGTGTTTGGATAGAGATTAGCTATAGCTTCTCGTAATTCTGGTATTCCTGCATTGGGTGTGTAGCGAGGAGTTCCTTTCTGTAAAATTTCTAAACTTTTCTGGCGTAAAAGATTGGGTAATGGGAATTGAAGTTCGCCCAGTGCAAGATTTATGGCATCTGAAGGAGCACATTGTAATATTTGTCTGATTAAGGAGAGCTCAACGGAATGTAACCTTTTTGCTTCAATCAAAGATATGTAAATCCTCTTCACGTTTTACTGATTCTTCCGTTTTGGCATCTCTATATTTAATAATAATAGGGCAATAAAGCTGAAAAGCTGTGTCTTTAAGAGGTCTACTACCAGGGACAACTACAGCTCGCTCTGGAATAGTAAAAGATCCGCCAGAATCTCTCTGAAGAAACTCACCCTGCACTGCATCATAAATCAAAGTGGAAGCAGTGATAATAGTTCCGGCTGCGATTACTGCTCTTTGCTGAACGATTATACCCTGATAAATACCAGCATTCCCACCAATAAAAGCATCATCTTCAATTACTACGGGTCTTGCTTCCACCGGTTCCAAGACTCCGCCAATCATAGCTCCAGCAGAAAGATGAACATTTTTCCCTATCTGAGCACAAGAACCCACTAACGCATGAGAATCTATTAAAGTTCCCGAATCTACATAAGCACCAATATTGACAAAAGCTGGAGGCATAATAGTCACACCTTTTGCGATATAACTTCCTTTACGGATAGATGTGCCGCCTGGAACTATTCTTACTTGGTCTTTAAGCTGGAAAACCTTTTCTGGTAAGGTGTCTTTATCAAAAAAGCTTTTCTTTTCACTCCATAGATATTCAGTTAACGCACCCATGCGGAAACCGATAAGAATTCCCATTTTTACCCATTGATTAACCTGCCATCCTGAATCAGTTTTTTCACAGGCTCTGATTTCTCCTCTATCTAATGACTCTATAAAAGTTTCAAACAGTTCTCTATCTGCTGAGGAATATTTATCCGGTTTTGCGTTATATAATGCTATAATGGCATCTTTTAAGTTCATAGTTCTTTAATTGCCTTTTTCATTCTTTCTAAAGCAAGGGAAAGAGTTTTACGAGGACAACCAAAATTCAATCTTTGAAAACCAGAACCTTCTATCCCATATTTAATTCCAGGTTCCAGTACGATTCCGGCTTTTTCTATTAAAAGCTTTTGCACTTCATCATCAGTTAATCCCAGGTAGCTGAAGTCTATCCAGGCAAGATAGGTGGCTTCTGGAGTGTTTACTTTCAATTGTGGGAGTTCAGCCTGGATGTAATCAACCAGAAAATCTCTATTGCCTTGTAGATAGCAAATAAGCTCTTCCAACCAATCTTCCGATTCCCTATAAGCTGCAGTTAAAGTTATAATGCCAAAAGTATTGCCCATATAGAGATGAAGATTTTCTAACATAGTGTCCAGAGGCTCTCTTAATGCTGGATTTTTTGCAATGATAATAGCAGTTGCCAGTCCCGCCAGATTGAAAGATTTAGCAGGAGAAAAACAAACAATAAGATTATCCAGCATACCTTCCAGTGCAGCTATAGAACGAGAACCTGCTCCATTATAGACCAAATCACCGTGTATTTCATCACTAATGATAGGTACATTATACTGACGACAAAGGGTGCCCATTCTAAAAAGTTCTTCGTCTGTCCATCTTCTTCCTACAGGATTATGAGGACTGCAAAGAATAAAGAGTTTCACTTCTTTCAATTTCTTCTCAAAATCTTCAAAATCTATTTCATAGTGCCCGTTTTCAGGAATTAACGAATTGGTTACTAACTTTCTATTATGTGCCGTTACAGCAGAAAAAAACGGTTGATATACAGGAGTTTGAATAAGCACACTATCACCTGGTTCAGTTAACTGCATAACCGCCAGATTAACAGCAGGCATAATTCCAGGGCTGGTCATAATCCAATCTTCCTGAGGTTCATAACCATAGCGTTTCTTTGCCCAATTAATAACCGTTTCATAATAAATAGGTAAGCGTTGATTGTACCCAAAAATACCATGATCCAATCTTTTCTGCATAGCAGCCTTAATTTGAGGTGCCACTTGAAAATCCATATCTGCTATCCAAAGTGGAATCAAATCTTCCCTGCCATAGACTTCTTTTAAGCCATCATATTTAAAACAGAATGATCCTCTCCGGTCAATTACTGTATCAAAATCATACTTCATCGCTGACCTTCTCTCCTTTAGATTTTATGTCCCTGATAACATTCACCATTTTAGCCAGCTCATCATTCATTTGTGCTTGAGGTGCTAATTCGGCAATGTTATAAAGTATTTCAATCATCCTGGGAAAAGAAGCAGGACATTTAAGAACTCGTGTTTTCCCTTTTTTATCAGTATAAGTAATGAATACATTATAAGTTATATCTTTCCGCAACTCCAATTTGGAAATGTTATCATAAGGAATTTGCACGGAAGGTAGTAATAAATATTTTAGCCATAGATAATCAGGTGTAAAAACCAAACTATTAAGTGTAGTCAAATGGCGTAAAAGATTATCCAGAGCTACGAAAAGCACAATTAAAGGTATAATTTTCAACCAGACAGAAGAGCCTTTTTTCAGAGAAGTAAACAATACCAGTAAACAACAAAAGATAATAAAAGCCTGAAATAGAATGCCTAATATCCTATTTACGGTTTTTACACTAAACTTAACTGGCATCCTACCTTGCACAGATTGAATATTCAATTCCCTCTGCATTTGTATTCTCTCCAAAGCTTATTAACACTTTCCAGAATGGTTTCACTGGCAGGAACTTCCTCAAAAAGATTATATCTTTCATTATCTCCATGAAAATCACTGCCACCAGTCATATAAAGTCCCAGATTCTTACATAAATCCGTGAAATAAGCAATCTGACTTAAATTATGGTCAGGATGCCAAACTTCCAAACCATCAATTCCCATTTTAATGATATCATCCACATAAGCTGGATTAGCTAAATCACCAGGGTGAGCGATAATAGCAAAACCATCTGCTTCATGTATCACTTGAATTGCTTCCTGAACAGAAAATTCTGGCTTATGAACATAAGCAGGTCCATTATCACCAATATATTTTTCAAAGGCTTCACTTTTAGAATGAACATAGCCATGACTTAATAGAACCTGTGCTATATGGGGACGAACTATAAGACCACGACTTCCAGCAACTGCTATCACTTCATCTAAATTAATAGGCATCCCCAGTTCAGCCAATTTCTGAATCATCTTGATAGCTCTTTCTTTTCTACCAACCAGGTACATTTCTATCATATCCAGAAGACTTTGTGAATGGAGATTAAGTCCTAAACCGAGGATATGAACATCAGAATCCTGATAAAGAGAACTAATCTCCATACCGGGAATTATCCTTAAAGGTGCAATCTCTTGCGGTAAGAGGTTGTAGGCATCTGCATTATCATGATCAGTGATAGAAATTAAATCCAGTCCTATCTCTTGAGCTCTATTCACCACTTCTTCAGGAGTGAGTCTTCCATCAGATACATTGGTATGCAAATGGAGGTTGAAGTGCTTAATGCTATTTATATTTTTTACTATCATATTTTCTTTTAGGTTGACTTAATTCTTATGGCATTAAAATCGTCAATGATTTTTTAATTTAATACTTTCAGCTTTTTTGATAAACAGACACATAAAAAGGAAATGTTATGGAATATGAACCTTTGAAAGATAGAGTGGCAAATCTTATAAGGATTTTTCCCTCTCTTAGAGAAAAGTTTTATTACCTGTTAGATCTGCTTTTGTTGCGTCAACGCTATGTAAAAAGAGAAATAAGCCGATTATTCAAACCGGAAGATAGATTTCTCTACTACGATGCAGGAGCTGGATTCTGTCAATATTCCTGGTATGTCTTGAAAAAATATCCTTCTGCGAAAGTTTTTGCTACTGATATCAAAGGAGATTACCTGAAAGATTTTTCAGAATATGCTTCTCAGGTTTTTCCTGGTCGTTTTTCCTGGAAAAGAGCAGACCTTCAGGCATTTATTCCATACAACAAATACCATTTAGTTACTGCCATAGACATTTTAGAACACATTCCTGACGATATAGCTGTCCTACAGAACTTTTATAAGGGAATGGATGATAAGGGGATTCTCATAATTTCCACCCCTTCAGATAAGGATGAAACTGCAAAATTTACTGAAGAACATATACGACCAGGATATAATAAAAAAGAACTGGAAGAGAAAGTTCAGTCTTGTGGCTTTAAGATTCTGAAGAGTGTTTATAGTTATGGTTTTTGGGGAAGCCTGTCCTGGCGTTTGCTGATCAAACTTCCCCTTGGAATTCTTTCTAAAAGTAAGCTTTTGCTAACTGTTTTACCGTTCTATTATCTCTTAATATTGCCTGTTGCTGAACTTATGATGCAATTAGATATACATTCTTACAATTCTTCTGGCACTGGTATCATACTGGTTGCACAGAAAGATGTTTAAAACTCTATATCCTTAAGAGATAGGGGACAAAGCATTAGAACTGATTCTTTTTGATAATCATTCCACCAGTCATATAAAGCTGTATATTCATTTACCATTGATTCTGAAATGATATTATTTGTAGTTATACCATTAAGATTAAAATTCATATTCATAGAGAAACCACTTTTAGAAGTAGTGGCATCTTCCAGAACCAACTTACCTTTAGCTTTAGTTAATTCTTGCATATGTTCTAAGGCTTTATCCAGACCCCCAAGGTCATCAATCAATCCATTTTCTTTAGCTTGAGCGCCAGTCCAGACTCTACCTTGAGCTACTGCATCTACCTGTTCTCTTGTGAGATTCTTTCTTCCTTCATCAACTTTATCTACAAAACGATCATAGGTGTACTCAATAGTTTTGGTCATCAACTGTTTTTCTTCATCAGTCCAATCACGATAAGTAGCTCCAAAATCGGCATGTTCACCTTTTTTGACTGTAGACCAATTGATACCTATTTTATCATAGAGACGAGGAAATGTAAAAACGAGACCTACAACTCCAATAGAACCAGTTATAGTGGAAGGTTCAGCTATAATACGGTCAGCACCACAGGAAATATAGTAACCACCAGAAGCAGCAGTTCCAGACATAGAGACCACCACTGGTTTTTTATTGACGGTTTGAGCGAGTTGCAGTTCACGCAAAATTATATCTGAAGCTTGAGCAGAACCACCACCACTATCAACTCTTAGAATGATACCTTTATATTTGGGGTCCTGACGTGCTTTACGAATTAAATCTACCGTGGTTTGAGATGCTATCTTAGTCCCCGGAGTTCCTTTTCCCATCACAATATTACCACAGGCATAAATAACTGCGATAGGAGTTTCTTTAGGATAGCTCCAGGTGTAATCTACATAGTCAGCTAAAGTTTTTTCCTGAGCATTAAAGCCAAATTGTTTCTTTAATACACTATTAATTTCGTCAGCAAAGATGATACCATCTATCAATCCAGCATTTAGAGCATCTTGAGCTTCAAAATAAGGTCCATTATCAATTGTTTCTTCCACTGAAAACTTAAGTTTAGCACCTCTTCCTTCCTGAATGGTAGCAATAATCTGATCGTATATACTTTGTAGCAAGGAATCATATGCTTCTCTTTCTGCTTCTGTCATTTCTGGTTCAGAAAACATATTCCCTGCATCTTTATATTTATGACTGCGGAAATTGAGCACATTAATACCAAGATTATCCAGTAATTCCTTAAAATAGGGACTGGTGATAGAAATTCCTCTTAAATCTATCATACCCATAGGATTTAGATAGATAGCATCTGCTACAGAAGAGGCAAAGATATAATTTCCACCAGAAATATTATCATAATAAAAGACTACCTTCTTCCCGCTTTCTTTAAAATCTTTAATAGCATCTGTAAATTCTTGTTGCAATGCAAAGGAACCAGTTGAAGCGGGATTCTGCAAAAGTATTCCTTCAATTACAGGATCTTCTTTTGCCTGTTTAAGTAAATCTTTTACTTCATCTATACTTTGGATTTTGTCTTCATAAATTTTCAAATTATTTATTACAAATTTTGGTGATTTATAGGTTTGGATAGGACCATCAAGCTTCATAGAATACCATTTTTTATCCTTGATGCCTAAAAAAGGAGGAAAAGATTTTTCCGTTAGATGAATATAGGGGACAGCTACATAATTATCTGAGTTAACTATTCCAGTTGAGCCTAAAGATACATTTCCCATATTCAAACTAAAGTTTAACCAAACGGACTCTGTATCAAGATTATAGGAAGCTCCAAGCTTTATACCATCTACAATTTGAGTGTTTAATCCAATAACTGGCTCATTAAACTTATATTCTCCATCCTTCTTATTATAATCAATATCAGCAGAAAGTTCTAAACGGTAATCTTTGATGGAAGGAACAAAGGCAAAAGGACGAAGTGCTACTGAACCATGATAGGCAGGAGAATCTTTATAAGGGTTGTCCCAATTGAAGGCAAGAGAAGCAAGAGCATTTGGTCTATAGGTGAAAGCAGTGCGAAAAGCTCCTTCGTCAAACTTATTATTTTTCCACCGATAATTCAACCCTCCATAAAAATTGGGAAAGATATGACGGGGAAAAAGTTCTCCTCCTGTCGCTAAAGTATGATAATTGAAACTCTTATCCAGGATAGGGTCTCTATCGTATTCATAACTGTAACTGAAATCTCCCAAATTGGCAAAAAACCAGTAATGATTACGAAATGCTTCATCACTGAAAGTATGTGCCCACCCTAAACCACCGGAATGACCAGTTCCTAATAATGATGGATTAACTAAGGGTGTGAATAGATTGTCTACACTGGCTCGGGGAAAATCCATTTCTCCAAGATTAATAGCTTCCCAGCTGATATCATTATCAGCTAACAGCAATCCAGGTAACAGCAAAAGGAAGGCTATATACCAAATTCTACCTTTCATTCTAACCTCCTCAGGTTTTCTATTGTTAATGAATTATTTATTTAACTATTTAGTAGTTATTATTCTTTAACCATCAAAAATTGACTAAGGCTTTTGCTGATACATTAAAATAACCATAAGTTAAATGATAATAATTTGTCAACTGTTTTGTCTTAGCTTTAAATAGTTAGAATAAAGACAGTTGTATAAGTAATTAACTTCAACTATGAAAATTGACGACAGAAGACAATGCCAATATAGTAAATCTCATTTTATAATAAAAACATAGGGCATTCAGAAAAATATAAAGTATAGTCATTATATTTGTGTAAAATCTAAGTATGTCTTTTAAGATGTTAAACTCTAACCTTTTAGGGTATGATTCTCAAGAGCTTTAACTATACACTTCTACGAATAAGAATTTAGAACTCTTGGATATATTTCTTTCTGAATTTGGTTATTACGGAAGGGGTGGTGCTATAAGTTTTCCTCTTTTTAATAACTGGAGAAAAACATTACCTCAATTAATACAAAAAAACTCAGTGTTCTAACTGCAATCCAACTACTTATAATTATTTGATGCAGTTATGAGATTAAAGACTTTTTCGTTTATAACATTTGCAAAGCACTATTATGATTTTCTCTTCTTGTATCTAACTTAATTAAAATACTTATTTAAAAGCTTTTAAACAATTTTCTATCCTTAATTCTATTTCATAAACAGCATTTTCTTACTTTCTAATCCATAAAAATAATCTTCAGCTATATAAGAAAAATTATTCATTAAAGTAACAGAAGATATCACACCATCAGGAAATTGGGGTAATACAAAAGTTGTAAATTTCTCTGGACAGCATAAAAATATTCTATATTGTGGTTATATTGAATCTTAAAAAAGAAAAGATTCATTTATAAGCTGGTAAATTAGATTATTAATTTCTTTGCTTGCTGGAGTTTCTTATGGAAATACAAGAAGAATTTGAAAAAACAGGAAACTGGCTATTTCGCTGGAGGAGCTATTTACCTCTGGCTTTAATTCCACTTTTCCTTTTAGCTATGGAAAAATATCATTATTTGAATAATTCTGAAGCGAGTGACAATCTCTGGGAATTATTATGCCTATTCATCAGTTTTCTGGGATTAGGAATTCGGGTTTGGACTGTAGGACACACCCCTCCAAGAACTTCTGGCAGGAATACCAGAGCTCAGATTGCAGATACTTTAAATACTACAGGGATATATTCCATTGTTAGACATCCCCTTTATCTGGGTAATTTCTTAATGATAGCTGGAATTGTTATGTTCACACGCCATCTATGGTTAATGCTGATTTATATTCTCTTATTTGCTTTATATTATGAGAGGATAATTTTTGCTGAGGAAGCCTTTCTAAAAAGGAAATTTGGACAAGATTTCATTGACTGGGCTAATAAAACTCCTGCTTTTATACCTAAATTTAAAAATTATTGCCCTCCTGCTAATAAGTTTAACTGGAAAAAAGCCTTAAAAGCTGAATATAATGGTTTTGCCGCATTATTACTCTCTATGTTTGCTCTGGAAGTATATGGTGACTGGCTAATTCAGCATAAAATAGATCTTGATTTACACTGGATTGTTTTATCCGGTATAGGCATTTTAACCTGGATTACGGTCCGCTTTCTTAAAAAATATACCAGAGTGCTGGATATTACAAAAAGATAAAAGAATACTGACTTATAAATAACAACTCTCTCTCACCTCTTTATCTGTTATAATTGCCCGATTTATCCCAAACTTATGATAAACTGACGACCGATCCGGACATAAGCTGGACATGAGTTGGACATAAGCTGGACATAAGCTCGATATCAAGGGTAAGAAAATAAAATTGGGGAAGAAGTATAAAATATACTCAACTCTTTTTCTAGTGAAATCTAAACAACTAGATATAATTTTTATTCTTCCTCCCCTAATCAGACTTTCTTTATTATGTTCAGAATAGAATTATAACTTAATCTCTCACTATTATTTTTATGTAGCTTTTCCACAAGGGAAAAAATTACAATATTACTGCCTTCTTTGTTTTTATTATTTTTATTATAGTTGTTAACCTCAACAAACTCTTTTAATAGTTTTTCTTTTTTTCTGGTTTTTTTCCGAAAATTTGTGTATTAATCCATTGCCAGTTATAGGATATATGGAAAATCAACATTATTATAAACAAGAAACCGCAAATTTCATGAACTTCTTTAAAACCATATGCATCATAATTAAAGAGTTCTGAAATCTTATAAACCACAATAGCAATAAAAGCAACTAAAATGTCTATAAACATTACTGAATTCAATATTTTTAACTGTTTGTTATGCATACTAAACCTCCTTTTATTTATTATAAACAGAATAATAAAGAAACAAAGGGAAAAATATTGATTCTTAATTTATATTCTTCCCCAATAAGTTCGGCTGAAATCTTAAGGTGCATAATTAAATCTATAACCTAAAACTTATCTATTATTCTAACCCACTCAATCAGAGATGATGCCATTCTTAACTTACAAGGTAGCACAACTATAAATATTAATTTAAGGCTATAAATAATTATGAGACTTGAAATTAGGGTACGAATTGAGGGATTAATTTTTAGCCTATCGGTGGAAATACCTTTTTCTCTTCAACTTTTTACTTTTCCCCCCTTTCAAACCCTCTTTCCCATCATTTTTTTACTCTCTACCCAAAATTTGGACATATCTCTCCTCTCTCAAGCCCGTAAAACCTTAATGCTACGCTTTAGATTAAAGGCTATTACTTCAAAAATCAGATAATCTGACTTCTTTTTCAAACCCATATAGATGGATCGATCCCAGCCAAAGTGCTTCTTCAATCCTCCAAAACTTTGCTCTATCCGGTACACTCCTTAGAGATTTGATAATTATACTCAATCAATTCAATAAACCAAAACTTGAAGTCATCAAAGGAAATTATATTCATTTGCAAATAGTTAATTAACTAAAGCTCAAAAATCGGGAAAAAAGATAATACTCCTTCAATTAGCACACCTATTATAACCTCTATTTCAAATAAATATTCTCCAAAATGAGATATTTTTTTCAAAAACAGCATTTTTTTCTTGACAGGAAAACTTGAATGTCATATAAGCATCACAGGAAGTCAAAAAATGTCAAAAAATGTCAAAATGCTTTTCTGAACTGAGTTCACAAAGACAAAAATAGCGTGTTAATACTTTTAAAAAAAGAAAGATAAGGATATATAAGAAGGTATGAAAGATGTCAGGACCATTTATTGGTTATTCAGAAAACGCCGTTCATAACAATCGGGTCATCATTCCCGCTGCTTTTAAGCGTAAATTCGCTGAAGAAGCAAATAGAACAGTTGTTATAACGGTTGGACCTCTCAATTCAATTGCCCTATATCCGCTTGATTCCTGGTTTGCCACCTTGGATGCTCTAGCGAAAGGTGATGAAATACAGCGTCGTTTTCGTACCAGATTAATAGATTGTGCAGTAACTGAAGCAGAACTTGAAGGACCGGGTAGAATCCGAATTCCTGAAAGACAATTAGCAGAAGCAGGAATTAAGGATAGCGTGATTGTGAAAGGTGAGATGCATTATATCACACTCTGGAATCCGGATGATTATTATCGTTTAAGAAGCCAGAATCTGGAAGCTAATTTAAAGGAATACGATACCAATATATATCAAATAACAGGATTATGAGAGACTATCACATTCCAGTAATGCTAAAACAGTGCATAAATTTTATTGCACCAAAACCTGGTGGAATCTATGTTGATGCCACTATCGGAGGTGGAGGTCATAGTTTAGGTTTACTTGAAAGCTGTCCTGACATTCATTTAATCGGATTTGACCAGGATTCAGAAGCTTTGCTGGAAGCGCACAAGACCTTATTTCCTTATCAAGATAGGGTTGAATTAATTCAGGCAAATTTCTCTCGTATGAGGACCGAACTTGCTTTCCGTCAGATTAAAACCGTCAGTGGTATTCTTTTTGACTTAGGAGTGTCCTCTCATCAACTGGAAACACCGGAACGAGGTTTTAGCTTTGACCTTGACTCTCCTTTGGATATGCGGATGGACCAGAGCTCGGATTTAACTGCTGAAATTGTTTTAAATGAGTTAAGTCAGAAAGCATTAACCAGAATTTTTTATGATTATGGAGAAGAGTTAAATGCTTCTCGTATAGCGGGAAAGATTGTAAAAATTAGAGAAGAACAGCCCTTTAAAACTACAGGTGACCTGGTTAAAGTGATAGAATCAGTAGTAGGTAAGGGAACTAAAGCATCGCTGAAGACAAAAGCACGTATATTTCAAGCATTACGTATCTATGTTAATCAGGAGCTGGAAATTTTAGAACAAGCTTTAAAAGATGCCATTAATATCCTTGAACCTGGAGGCAGAATTGTGGTTTTGAGCTATCATTCTTTAGAGGATAGGATTGTCAAAAATGTTTTTCGTTCTGCAGCAGAAGGTGAAGAACAGACCTCAGAGGCATCATTCTTAAATAGCACTAAAAAGAGAAAGCTTCAACTATTAACCAGAAAACCTCTTCAAGCAGATGCTGAAGAGATAAACAATAATCCACATTCTCGCAGTGTAAAATTGCGGGCAGCAGAAAAAATTTAGGGGGAAAAAATGCGAGCCAGACTTTGTATCTTCTTGCTTTTATTGCTAATTATAACTTTTATCAATTTTTGGAATGCCCACCAGATTGTTGGTCAAACTCGTGAACTGGCAAAATTAGAAAAACAAGTTGCTGCGGAAAAGAATATTAATACTGAACTAAAAGTAGAACGTGATGACCTTCGTAGCGGTAAAAATATTGCCAGCCTGGTCAAAGTTGAGCTTGATCATTTAAATCCGCAGGAAGAACAGGGCAAAATAATTTATGTTCATGAACCTGCAAACACCGAAGATAAGACAAGTTATTGCATAATTGATTTGTTTACAACCAAAGCTCAGGCACGAGAAGTTAAGATTCAGCTTGATTAAAACATGCATTCCAGGCATAAAATTCTGGTTTTTGTTTTTGGGTTTTTGACCCTATTGTGGTCAAGTTATCTTTTTATTCTTCAAATTGTAGACCCATTTCATTTCGCTGATGAAAGACGCATTCGTTATACCCCTTATAAAGAAATTTTAATTCCCACTCGTGGTTCTATCTATGATGCCAATGGCAATTTAATGGTCAGTTCCATAAGTTTTTACCAGATTGATATTGACCGTAAAGCAGTTTCACTCTGGGCAAAAGAAAAGAATATCTCTCTAAATGAAGCTTATAATATCCTCAGTGAGGCTATTGGTAAGAATTGCAGTATAACCCCTAAACAGGTTTTACAAAGATTAACTCTTAATGACAAACTGACTTCTGTCCAGATTACGAATAAAGTCCGGGAAATGGAACTGGAAAGAATTCTGGCGGAGTTTGAAAAAAATAAATTACCTGGACTAACCTACAGTTTTGCTTCTATGAAACGCATCTATTCTCAAGAATTGCTTGCCGCAAGATTGTTAGGTTCGGTTAGAGCGGTTTCAGATGGATATGATGTGGAAACTCAGAGTCGTTCCATTTATCAACTTAGTGGTATTTGTGGTTTAGAATCCACTTATAATAAATATTTAGCAGGAGAATATGGCTGGAGAGAAGTGGTCTTTGATGCTAAACATCGTCGTATGCCCTATCCCAACCTTCATGAAAAGCCAGAAAAGGATGGTTATAATTTACATTTGACTATTGATGCTAACATACAAGCAGTAGTAGAAAATGGGCTATATGAAGGTTTAACTAAATATGGGGCAAAAAATGCAGGAGCGGTGATTATGGACCCTAATACAGGCAGAATTCTGGCAATGGCAGGAGTTTCTCCTGATGATAAGAGCCTTGATCCTGCAGAAGTTAGAGTCAGAGCCAACATTCCCGTCAGTTTTCTTTTTGAACCCGGCTCCACTATGAAACCTTTAACTATGCTTGCTGCTCTGGATAGACATCTGGTTAGACCCAATGAATACTTTGAATGTGGAGTCTATTATGTTCAGGGGAGAAAAATCAGTGATACTCATATGTATGGGAGTTTAAGACCAGTAGATATAATAAGTAAATCCAGTAATGTAGGCATTGCTAAAATTGCAGAAAGAGTAGGACCCAAACATCTTTATGAGAAATTGATTTCACTCGGTTATGGTCAAAAGACAGGATTGAATCTTCAAGGTGAAAGTAGCGGTATGTTTGCCAAACTGGATAACTGGGATGGATATACCCTTCATTCCGTTTCCTTTGGACAAGGAATGGCAGTAACAGCTCTTCAACATGCGACTGCTTTCTGTGCGGTTGCCAATGGTGGAAAAATAATGAAACCTTATCTGGTGGATTATATAACTGATGATAATGGCAATATAGTTGAACGAACTGAACCAGAAGTTTTAAGACAGGTTTGTAGTAAAGCAGCTGCAGATACAGTCCGTTCTTATATGCAAGCTGTTGTAGATAGAGGCACTGCCACCCATATAAAAGCTGATTATATCACTATTGCAGGAAAAACAGGAACTGCTCAAAAAGCGGCAGAAGGTGGAAGAGGATATATAAATGGTAAATATACTTCTGTGTTTGTAGGAATGGTTCCTGCTGATGCCCCCAAGATGGTAATGGTAATTTTTTATGACGAACCCAGTCCAGGTTATCATTTTGGAAGTATGAGCGCTGCTCCAACCTTCAAAAAGATTTTAGATGATATACTATTTATGCCTAATTGCAATATCGTGGCATTTGACCAGAGATTGATACAAAGTTCAAAAAGGATGCCAGACTTAAGAGGAAAACACATCAAACAAGCTGAAGCGATATTAAATCAATATGGTTTTTCCTATAAGATTGAAGGAGCAGATTCTTCATCTGTGGTTATAGACCAATTCCCCAAGCCCAATGTATCAGTTGATCCGGCTCATCCTATCACTTTAAAGATTGGTCGTGGTAAAAAAGAAGCTGAAACTGAACTTCTTCCAGGAGTTATGCCCGATTTATGTGGTCTAACCATCCGAAAAGCTATGCAAGTGGCAGCCCGAGAAAATATCTCCTTAAAAATTAAGGGTTCAGGAATAGTCCGTCGTCAATCCATCCAGCCCGGTTCCCGTATAACCAATAATACCACCTGTATAATTGAGGCTTCTATATGAAATTAAAAGAAATCTTGAATTTATTCCAGGAACATAAAATACTCGTTAACTATCAAGGGCTGGAAGAAAACTGGGAATTTAAAGGTAAAATATGCACTGATAGTCGTGAAGTTCACGCAGGTGATATCTTTGTCTGTATAAAAGGATTACATTCTGATGGACACAACTTTATTGATGAGGTCAAAAAGAAAAATGCGGCTTTTATAGTTGGTGAGATACCAATAGATGAAGCCTTACCTTATATTCAAGTAACAGAATCCCGTAAAGCTGCAGCTTTGCTTGCTAAACTCTATTATCATAATCCCAGTGCAGAATTTCGTTTAATTGGAATAACAGGTACGAATGGCAAAACCACTACCTCTATGTTATTATACAGAGCTTTAATGGAATTGGGATATTGTTGTGGGTGGATTGGCACTTTAGGTTATTACATCAATGATGAACATTACAGCACCCATCATACCACACCAGATATTCTTGAATTGAATCAGATCTTAT
Source organism: Candidatus Syntrophosphaera thermopropionivorans (assembly GCF_004353895.1). Lineage (GTDB taxonomy): Bacteria > Cloacimonadota > Cloacimonadia > Cloacimonadales > Cloacimonadaceae > Syntrophosphaera > Syntrophosphaera thermopropionivorans. The sequence continues at coordinate 18,826 of NZ_SMOG01000019.1, forward strand.
CCAGGATGGTAGAAAAGGGAGTTAAGTATGTAAGTATGGAAGTATCCTCTCATGCTCTTGCTCTGGATAGAGTTTATGGATTAGAATTTGATTATTGCCTTTTTACCAATCTAAGCCGTGAACACTTGGATTTCCATCAAACCATGGAAGAATATGGCTCGGCAAAAAAGAAGCTATTTGAACCTACCATCCAGCATAAAGCTGTGGGTCTCATCAATATAGATGATAACTTTGGCAGGAAACTTTTTGAGGAACTAAAAGGTGTTAATGCCTATGTATATAGCATTGGAAATTCAGATGCTGATTTTATAATCCGAACTGAGCATAGTCTTCTTCCCTATTCTACAAGTGGCAATCGTTTCTCCCTCCAAACTCCAGAAGGAATAATCAATATTCGTTCCTCACTTTTAGGTAGTTTCAATATGAATAATCTGGCTATGTGTGCTGCGACACTCAATTTAATGGGATTTGAAGCACGGCAGATAGAACAATGTTTAAATATTGCTCAACCGGTAAAAGGAAGATTTGAACCAGTGCCAAATGATAGGGGAATCAAAGTCTTTGTTGATTATGCTCATACTCCAGACGCAATGGAAAATGTTCTTCAAGCTTGCCAGGACCTTGAACATAAAAGAATTCTTTGCCTATTTGGAGCTGGAGGTGATAGAGATAAAGGAAAACGCTCCCTGATGCTTCAGATTGCATTGCATTATGCAAATGCAGTTATTATCACAGATGATAATCCTCGCTTTGAGGACCCTGATGCAATCATTAGAGACATCGTAGCTGGAACGGAACTCTGGTTTCCCTGGTGGATTATTAGAAATCGGAAAGAAGCCATTCATAGTATCTTAAGACTTGCTCAAGCTGGTGATATAGTTCTGCTATGTGGTAAAGGACATGAAAATTATCAAGAAATAGAAGGTGTTCGCTATCCCTTTGACGATGCCGAAATTGCCTCTGAATTTCTCCATTCTGAGGATGCTTTTCAACTAAGACAAGATGAATTAACCCTTCCTGTAGATAAATTGATGCTGGAACTTTTAGCTGGAATCCCTTTAACAGTGAATGGAAAATATAAACCACCTGAAAGTTATCACTTTCTCTCTACCGATAGCAGAACAATCGCTCCTAACTCTATCTTCTTTGCTTTAACTGGCTCTCATTTTAATGGTAATGACTTCCTACCTCAAGTTTTGAGTGATGAAACTATACTGGGAGTAGGCACTATAGAAAATCAAGGCTGGAAAAACTATATTCAGGTTCCAGATACCCTATCTTTACTTGCTTCGCTCTGCCGTAAATATCTTCAACTGTTTGATATATATAAAATTGCCCTAACCGGTAGCACGGGAAAAAGTAGCACCAAAGAAATGTTAGCTCAAGTCTTTAACTCTTCTGCACCTACTTTAAAGACGCAGGCTAACGAAAACAATATGATTGGACTTTGCAAAACTATACCTCGCATTAAACCAGAACACCGTTATGGTGTTTTTGAACTGGGTACAAATGCCTTTGGTGAAATTGCTGCCTTAGCAGATGTTTGTAATCCTGATGCAGGTATTATCATCAATATAGGACCCTCTCATCTGGAAAAGTTATTGGATGAGGATGGTGTTTTCAGAGAAAAAACGGCTCTATTCAATCGTCCTCTGGAAATAAGACTTTTTGATGGTGACGACCCTCGTTTTGCTCTATATAAAGATAAAGGAAAGAGTGTGGGATTCAGCGATACTTCAGATTTCCATATAACTGATTTAGAATGTGATGAAGCTTCCTGCCATTTCAAAATTAATGGTGAACCTTTTACTATTCCTTATTCTGCTCCCTTTCTGGCTAAAAATGCATCTTTCGCTATAGCTATGGGTATGCTTAAAGACATTCCTCTCCCTCAAATTAAAACAGCCATTGCTAATCCAGTGCAATTAGACCTCCGTCTTCAGGTTGAGAAAACTGATAGTTACATCCTCATAGTTGATTGTTACAATGCCAATCCCATCTCTATGCAAAGTGCTATTGAATACTGGCATAAGCTTGAACCAGAAAGGGAACATATTGCTATTCTGGGGGATATGCTTGAACTCGGAACTCAAGCACCTATGTATCACAATATGATTGGGACTATACTGACGGAAAAGGGAGTAGATAGATTAATTACGGTAGGAAATCTTTCCAGATATTATCATTCTTCTGATAATTCTAAGCAAATTGAGCATTTTGATAGTGTTGATGAACTGATAAAAAGTGATATTTTAAAAACCTTGACGCCAGGTGCGGTTATTCTTATAAAAGGTTCTCATTCCGTTCAGTTAGAAAAAGTCTTACCGATTTTACGCAAAGGAAGCTAATTATGCTGTATCATCTTCTCTATCCTCTGTCAAAGTATAGCATTGTATTTAATGTTTTCCGATATATCACTTTCAGGTCTATCGGAGCTTTTGTTACAGCTCTACTTTTTGTTCTTATAGCTGGACCCCCTCTCGTTAAGTTTTTGAAAGGACAATCTGCAGTAGAATTGATAGATGAAGATAAACCAAAACGTCATAAAGCTAAAGAAGGAACACCCACAATGGGTGGCTTGATAATTCTATTCGGACTTCTTATTGCTTCTTTGCTCTGGAATGACCTGACTAATCGTCCAATTTTAATGATGTATCTCACAGCTGTATGGTTAGGTGTTCTCGGTTTCTTAGATGATTACCTTAAGAATTTCCTGAAGATTTCCAAAGGTCTTTTACCTAAATATAAACTCTGGGGACAGATAGGAGTGGGTCTGTTTCTTACCTTAGCTATCTATTTTAGCACAAATGTAGTGGATAATGTAACGCAAATCCAGATTCCTTTTCTAAAAAACACCTATCTCCAGCTGGGATGGTTGTTTATCCCTATAATGGTAATATACATAACGGGAATATCTAATGCGGTAAATTTAACCGATGGATTAGATGGACTCGCAGCTGGTGTGATGATTTTTTCCGCCTTAGGTCTGGGTATTATGAGTTATTTGAAGGGAAATTATGTAATTGCTAATTACTTAAAACTGGAATTTATACCCACTGCCGGAGAACTAACCGTCTTTATTGCTGGATTAATAGGTGCTTTAATAGGTTTTCTCTGGTTTAATGCCTATCCCGCAGAAGTTTTTATGGGAGATACAGGTTCTTTAACTCTGGGGGGAATTCTGGCAGTATTATCTATATTGTTAAAAGAGCAGATATTCTTTCTGATAATTGGTTTTCTCTTTATTGCTGAAACACTATCAGTGATAATACAAAGAACTCATTTCCGATATACCAAAAAAAAATATGGAACGGGAAAAAGAGTGTTTCTTTGTGCACCCATTCATCATCACTTTGAAATGAAAGGAATGCACGAGTCAAAGATTGTCATTCGCTTCTGGATTGTAGCCACTTTATTGCTGGCTATTGGTTTAAGCACGATTAAACTGCGATAAGGAGAATAAATTGTTCAATCCCAAAACCTCTTATGCAATTCTTGGACTGGCACGAAGTGGTATTGCTGTAGCTTATAAAATCAAAGAATTGGGTGGCACTGCCTATCTAAGCGATATTAAAACAGAAGAACAGATAGAATATGCTGAAAAATTAAAGCAGGATTTTGAATGTGAGTTTGGTGGTCATACCAATAAACTTTTCCAGTTTGAACAGTGGATAGTGAGTCCAGGAATTCCGCTTAATTTGCCTATCATCCAGAAAGCTAAACAACTTGGAATTCCCTTGATTTGTGATATAGAATTTGGCTATCAGATTAAATCGCCAGATAGCAAAATCATTGCAGTAACTGGTTCTAATGGCAAGAGCACAACTGTCTCACTTATCCAGCACATATTACAACATATGGGTTATAATAGTATCTTAGCTGGTAATATTGGTAATGCTTTAACTTCCTATCCAATAGAAAAACCTGGAATAGACTTCATCGTGCTGGAGCTAAGTAGTTTTCAGCTGGATTTAATAGATACTTTTAAACCTGATGTAGCAGTCTTATTAAATATCACTCCAGACCATCTGGATAGATATGATTCTTTTCAGACCTATATTGATTCCAAATTCCATATTTTTATGAATCAAAATCAGGAAGATTTCGCTGTTATTTGTCTGGATTCCGAACCTATAGCAGAAAGACAGTACCGGATTAAAGCTCAATTATTACGCTATTCTTTAGAAAAAACACCTCCTGATTGTGAAGCTTGGCTAAATCAGGATGCCATCCAGATTGGAGTGAAACATAAACTTTCAGTACGAGATTTGAAAATTCGTGGACCTCATAACTATGCTAATACTATGGCAGCTCTTTTAGCCGTCAATGCTTTAACTCATAATCTTGATGCGGCAATGGAAGCAGCCAAAACTTTTCCTCCTTTGCCTCATCGTCTGGAATTAGTTGCTAAAGTTAACGATATAGCCTTTTATAACGATTCCAAGGCTACTAATACGGATGCAGTTAAATCTGCCTTAAATGCTTTTGACCAGCCAGTTAGAGTGATAATGGGTGGTTCGGATAAAGGTGAAGATTTCTCTGTGCTTACTCCTCTTTTAAAGAAAGTGGCAAAAAAGGTTTATCTAACTGGAGCTACAGCAGTCAAGATGTATGAAATTTGGAAAGATGATTTGCCTCTGGAAATAATCGATGACTTCAGCCAATGCATTCATAAGGCATTTTATGATTCTGTTCCAGGGGATATAATCTTACTTTCTCCTGCCTGTGCAAGCTTTGATAAGTTCAAAAATTATGAAGAACGCGGAGAAGTTTTTAAGCAAATAGTCAATTCTATAGCCCGGGAATATGAAAAAGAATAAGAGTATTCAATATATTGTCTCCTACGATAAAGTGATTTTAATCTGTTATCTATCACTTTGTTTGATTGGGATTTTGATGATGCTGGATATTACTTCTATGCAATCTATGAGTATGTTCTATCATCATCTTGTTTATTTGATATTCTCAATTGCGGTTCTGGGAATTATTTTCTATTTCCTTGACCTGGAAAAACTTCGTCCTCTAAATATTCTGTGGATTATCCTTTCTATCGCTTTATTAATACTGGTTTTAATATATGGTTCCACTGTAAAAGGGGGAAAAAGGTCTATAAGATTTGGTCCCTTAAGCATCCAACCAAGTTTTTTAGCAAGATTAGCCCTAATCTTCTTTTATGCAGGGTTTCTGGCTAAAAAGCAAGCTATAATTAACACTACAAATTTCCCGGAACTATTAAAGGAACTTGCTCCCTTGCTTGTTTATACAGCGATAATTTTTGTTCTTATTTTTATGGAAAAACATCTCAGTACTTTAATTGTTGGATCTGCCACTCTTTTAGGAATGCTCTATTATGCTGGATTGCGTAAACGATTTGTACTGGCTATTATCATTGTCGGCTTAATTGCTGGAATCTTCATTATAAATAAGGGAGATGAGTTCCGTTCTGCGCGAATTGAAACTTATAAAGTCTATTCTCTATTCAATCCACATCGTCCTGAGCCAGGAAATTCTCCTGATGAATATCAAGTACGAGAAAGTTTAACCGCACTAACCAGTGGACAAATTATTGGTACAGGTGTGGCACGTGGTAGAGCCAAGCACAACTTTCTTCCTGAAGCCAGAACTGACTATGTTTACTCTATTATAGGGGAAGAGTTCGGTTTTATTGGTGCAATTATCGTTTTAGGTTTGCATGCACTTCTCTTTTTCCGTATTTTAAAGATAGCTAGTGAACAAGACAATCTTTACTATAAGTACCTCTGTGTGGGTATTGCTTTGAATATATTTTTAAATGTTTTATTAAATACAGGTGTGGCAATGTCTTTATTGCCTCCTACAGGAAATACTCTTCCCTTTATCAGTTACGGTGGAACAGCACTACTTATTGATTCTATGTCTATAGGTGTGGTGCTTAATATTAGTGCTAAAAGGAGACAACTGTGAAGTCCTACTGGATATCTTATATTTCCCAGATTGTCTCTATAATCTCACTTAATTTTGGAAATGAATAATCTATCTTCAAATCAAAATCTTAGGGTTCGCATCCTTTTTGGCTGTGGAGGCACTGGAGGTCATATCTTTCCTGCTATAGCCCTGGCTCAAGAATTTAAGAAACTTGGTAATGAAGTTATGTTCATAGGAAATAGAGGCGGGATGGAAGAGCATATTGTTCAGGAGGAAGGTTTCCCCTTTAGAGCCATTAAAGTGCAAAAGTTATATCGGAAGTTTAATCCTGCTAATCTCTTATTTCCTTTTCGTTTGGTTTCTTCTTTGCTTGAAAGCAAGAAAATAATGAAGGATTTTAAGCCTGATGCTGTCATCTGTACTGGAGGTTTTGTCTCTGGACCTGTAGGTCTGGCATCAATTATTATGAAGATTCCACTTTATCTTCATGAAAGTAATAGTTATCCTGGACTTACCACTAAATTTCTTGCACCACATAGTCGTATAACTTTCACAGTTTATGATAAAACTAAATCTTTTCTAAAGAAAAGCCGAGTCCAAAAAGTAGGTGTCCCTCTTGCCGAAAAAAAGGAAAAAGCTACTTTATCAAGTTTAACTGAGATTGGACTTAATCCTGAAAAGAAAGTTATTTTAGTTACAGGTGGAAGTCAGGGTTCTCAAGCTATTAATTCGGTAATTGAAAAAACACTACCTCAAATTATAAAAAGAGATTGGCAATTAATCTGGCAAACAGGTAAGCAAGGATATTCTAATTATGCTAATAAATTCTCTAACCTTTCAGGGGTTTATATCTTTGATTTTTCACCTTTGCTTTCTTCTTTTTATCGTTTTGCCACTTTAGCTATAACACGTGCTGGAGCTATAACTATAGCAGAATTGGAAGCAAATGCAGTTCCCGCAATTTTGATTCCTCTTCCAACTGCGGCAGAAAATCATCAATTTTATAATGCTCGGGAACAGGAAAAGAAAGGAGTGGCTATTCTATTACCTCAAGCTGAATTAAACACACAAACCCTTTTGAATTCTATGGATAAAATCCTGAATAATTATGACTTTTATAAAAATAATCTGGAAAGTCTTCCACCCAATACAGCTAAACAGGATATTATTCAGGCGATTCTTAAAGATTTAGGAAAGGAGTGAAAAAATGTTAGGAAAAACCAGAAAAATACATTTTACTGGAATCGGCGGCATTGGAATGAGTGGAATCGCTGAATTCCTGCATAATCAAGGTCTGGAAATAACTGGTTCTGACTTAAAAAAGACCGATATCACCAGGCATCTGGAATCTCTGGGAATAAAAATAACTGAAGGTCACGATCCTGCTCTGGTAAAAGATGTGGATGTGGTAGTCAGATCTTCTGCTATAAAAGATGATAATCCTGAAATTCAAGCAGCAAAAGCATTAAAAATCCCCGTTATACGAAGAGCTGAAATGTTGGCTGAAATTACCAGAATGAGTTTCTCTATTGGTATTTCTGGAACTCATGGAAAGACTACCACCACCTCTATGACTGGATTAGTGCTGGAAGCCGCAGGTCTGGATCCAACTATCATAGTCGGTGGAAAAATCAAAAACTATGGTTCTAATAATGTGATGGGTTCGGGACAATATATTGTGGTTGAAGCTGATGAATATGACCATTCTTTCCTTACACTTTCACCTTGTATTGCTGGAATTACCAATATTGATATAGACCATCTGGATTGCTATCAGAATCTTGATGAGATAAAGAAAGCTTTCATTGAGTATGCCAATAAAGTTCCTTTTTTTGGTAGCGTAATCGCCTGTCTGGATGATCCTGGAGTGCAATCTATCCTGCCTGAAATCAATAAAAGAATCGTCACCTATGGTTTTTCAAGACAGGCAGATATCCAAGCACAAAACATCAAAATGAAAAATTTTATGGCAGAATATGATGTCAGTTATAAAAGTTATCGCCTGGGCAGAATTAATCTAAAAGTCACCGGAAAACATAACATTTTAAATTCTCTTATGGCAGTAGGGATTGGCTTGGAACTGGATATTCCTTTCAAATCTATCAAAGAAGGTCTGGAAAGTTACAGTGGTGTATACAGAAGATTTGAACTGAAAGGAACAGCTAACGGAATTACAATCTATGACGATTACGCACATCATCCTACTGAAATAACTGCAACTCTGGATGGATTTAAAGAAGGCACCAAGCGTAGGATTGTAACACTTTTCCAACCTCATCTATATTCTCGCACCAGAGATTTCTATAAAGAGTTTGCTAATGCCTTTTTTTCCTGTGATTGTCTCATTCTTGCACCAATTTATCCTGCAAGGGAAGAACCCATTGAAGGAGTGAGTTCCAAACTGATTGCGGATGCGGCTATCCAATCAGGTCATCATAATGTCGTTCTCATAGAAAAAAATGAAGATATTGTGCCCTTAACTTTATCGCTTTTAAAGCCTAATGATATTTTAATTACTATGGGTGCAGGAAATATCTGGCAATATGGTGAAGAAATTTTAAGGGAATTAAAGAAAGCTGTTGACAAAAATTCTAAGTCTGAAAATGATAAAAACTTAGAGAAGTAGATTAAAAATTTAAAAAAACCGTTTTATAGACCTAATATGATGAAATATAAAGAATTGCAAAAAGAAGTCCCTAATCGGAAAAGACGCGGTCATAGCCGTTACTTCATCTATTTTATCCTGATGTTGATTGGCTTAGCTGCTTTTGTCTATGGCGCATATTATCTGTTTTCTACGGTTAGCTGGTTTAATATTGAACAAATCCAGATTTCTGGCAATTCTACTGTTTCAGATAGTTTATTGATACAAGCGACGCAGTCTTTTAAGGGAAAGAATCTGTTTTCTATCAGTAAAGATGAGGTTATCAGTAAAGTTAAAAAGTTTTCACGAATCAAGGATGTAAAAGTGCAACGACGTCTTTTTCACACTCTCAATATAATTGTAACCGAACGGAAAAGCTGTCTTTATGTTAAGACTCTGGAGGGTGACCTCTTCCCTATTGATGATGAAGGTGTAGTTCTGGAAAAATTTGGCTCAGTTTATAATGAAAATTTACCCATAGTCAATCTTCTAATAAATAATGCTGATATTCATCCTGGTAAACCTATAAAAAATGCTTCATTAGCTAAAATTCTTGAAGTACATCATCAAATTAAGACAGAATCACCGGAATTCCTTTCCAATATTTCTGAATATTACACTATTAATAACACAGTCTATATAATAGATGCGCGGAATGGATTGCGGCTTATTCCAAGCACCAAAAATCTTGCCCGTCAATTATCTCGTTATGAGTTTGTTAAAGATAATGGTAATGTTAGCAATAATGCCATTTTAGACCTTCGTTTTGACAATCAAGTAGTCGTTAAATCAGGAAACTGAGATGAAACAAAATATTATTACTGCACTGGACATTGGCTCTTCTAACATTCGTTGCATAATTGCCAAAATAAAGACTCCAGAACATATAGAAGTCCTGGGTATCAGTCAAAACCCTTCCGAAGGGATAGAAAAAGGCATCGTAAAAGACATTCAAGCAGTGGCAGAAGCAGTCAAAAAAACCATCAAAGAAGCAGAAAATGCCGCTTCCACCAAAGCTATTAATATATTTACTAATGTTACTGGTGAGCATATTCGCACCGTATTAAGTGATGGACGCATATCTATACCCACCAACAGTCCTAATGAACCAGGTGAAATTACTCAAGAACATATAGACCAGGTCATTGCAGATGCACGTAATAGTGTTAAAATTCAGAAAGGGTTTGAAAGGTCTCAAATCTTACATGCTATTCCTCAATGCTTTATAATTGATGGACAAGATGATATTCGCAATCCCATCAGGATGACTGGGTTCCATTTAATGACCAAAGTACTTACCATTTTTGGTGAAGTTACTCCTCTGCGAAATCTCGCTAAATGCATAGAACTTGCTGGTTATGACCTTGAGCCGGATAATTTTATCCTAAATCATATAGCCATTTCAGAAGCTGTGTTATCTGATGATGAACGTCGTCTGGGAACTTTACTCATTGATATTGGTGGTGGAACCTGTGACCTAAGTCTTTTCCATCGTGGCGTTCTGGAAAAAGTGCTGGTCGTTCCTATGGCTGGTGCAGACATAACTGAGGACCTGGCTATAGGATTGAAGACAACGCTTTCTAATGCTGAATATATCAAAACTCATTATGGTGTAGCGCTTGCCAATAGTGTTGACCCAGATATGGAAATTGAGATAGAAGGAATCAGTGGAAGAGCATCTCAAAGAAAATCTCAGCTTCTGGTTAGTCATGTAATTCAGCATCGGGTGGAAGAAATGTTGACCCTCTGCTATGAACATTTAAAAAACTTTTATACACCAGAACTCGTTACCGCAGGAATAGTTCTCACTGGTGGTACTGCAAAGTTACAGGAAATTGATGCAGTGGTGAAGAATATATTCAATCTTAATGTGAAAATTGCCACTCCCAATCTAAATAGATTAAATGGGTCTATCAGCAGACTGGAAGATTCTGATTTTGCTACCTGCGTCGGATTGCTTTATTATGCTGCATCTTTGGACCGTGATTATAAAAATGCTGTTCGTCTTCCCGGTAATTTTCAAGCTTCAAAACTATTAGATAAAATAAAAAATATAATTAAGGAATTTACAAGCTCTTAAAGGGGGAACAAATGATTGAATTTGATGAAAAACCAGGTCAAATCGGCACTAATATCAAGATAATAGGTGTTGGTGGTGCAGGTGGAAACGCAGTCAACACGATGATAAGCAAAGAGTTAACCGGTGTGGAATTTATCGTTGCCAATACCGATAATAGTGATTTAATGAAAAATAAGGCTAAGATGAAACTACAGATGGGTAAAAAACTCTGTGGTGGTTTAGGAACAGGCGCCAATCCTGAGTTGGGAGAACGAGCCGCGGAAGAAGCTAAAGATGAGATTAAGAGCCATTTGGAAGGCGCTGATATGGTCATTATCGCTTCAGGAATGGGTGGTGGAACTGGAACTGGTGCATCTCCAATCATTGCAAAACTGGCTAAAGACCTGGACATACTTACACTGGCAATTGTAACCACTCCTTTTCCATTTGAAGGTTCAAAAAGAATGACCAATGCCAAGGAAGGGATTAATAAACTTGTGGAATATGTGGATACTCTTATCGTTATTCCTAATTCCAGAGTTAGCGAAATCTATGCAGATAGACCTCTTCTGGATGCATTTGCTATGGCAGATAATGTTCTTTATGAAGCAGCTAAAGCAATTTCCGATATTATCAATATTAATGGGTTGGTTAATGTAGACTTTGCCGATGTTAAGACTGTTATGCAAAATGGTGGTTTTGCTCTTATGGGTTCAGGTGTTGGAGAAGGAGAAAACCGCGCTATTCTTGCAGCTGAAGCAGCTATTAACAATCCTTTACTTAGTGATATTAGCCTTCAAGGATGTCAATCTCTGTTAATTAATGTCTCCGGAGGGAAAGACTTTAAAATGAGTGAACTGGAAGAAGTTACAAGTGTAATCGTTAATGTAACCGGTTCAGATGCTAATATTATTATGGGGGTTATTATTGATCCGGATATGGAAGAAAAAGTTACCGTCACTATCATCGCTACAGGTTTGCAAAATATTACTCACCAAATCGGTGATTTTATAAGTTTATCGCAGGGAATGGTTAAACCAGAAAAACATACAAAAACCGCCAATCCCAAATATCCTACTGAAGATGAAATTGAAGATATTTTCCATGTTTTGAACATTAACCAGACTGCCCATAAGGAAGAAGACACGGAAAATAAAAAGAAAGAACCTGAAAAACTTAACCCGCGCACCGATTTACCTTCTTTCTTGAAAGCTTTAGATTAATTATCTTATCCTCTACTTACTAATAAAGTGGGTACCTTGCCCACATAAACCACCGGCAATCCCCCTACCGGTGGTCTCTTTCTTTTTAGTAAATACTTTTTACCTTATCTATTTGATAGAAATATAATCCTTATACCCAAAAAATTAAAATTGATATAGCTGAAGTGTCCTTCCGAATTCCAGATTTGGTGGTAAATTGGATAAATATATAAAGTCAGATGAAAGAATTTATCCAAATCAAGTCCGGAAACCTTGTATTTCCTTAATCTCTATTCAATAATAAATAATTATCAACCATCTTAGATATTGATATATTTTATATCACCACTTATAAAACGAAAATGTATCCTATCTCTTAAATCTAATTCTCCCCTGGCTCTCTCTTAGCTCTCTCCCGTTACCGATAACAAGTAAGAGATAGGAAATCAACAAGATAGCAATTTGATATAAAAAATATGTCAAATATTTGATAGATATATTAAAGCTAATGGTATGGTATTTAGAAACTTATAAATTGCCTAACCATTTAAATCTTGCTGATAATTGTAAATCACACTATAATGAAAAAATTTTGGGAATTTGTTCTACATCTTTCTCGCTTTATAATTTGGTTAGTAAAGGGAAAGGGTATCCCCTACCCGGAGATAATAAATATGACCAAAAGAAAACTTATAAGAAAAGAAAGGATATGCAAGAAGTGAGGAAGCAGAAGAGAGTG
>NZ_SMOG01000002.1:0-167427 GCF_004353895.1 Candidatus Syntrophosphaera thermopropionivorans
CTCCCTCTAAATCTACTGTTACTATATTATCTGATAAATCAGTGTCATAAATAGTAATAGGAGTAACAGTTGAAAGACCCTCTGGTGTGGTAGAAACAAAAAGATGATAGAAAAGAGCATTTGAAACCTGATTCCAGCGGAGTTTGGGAATACCATTAGCGGTATAAATAGTAAAAGCTGTAGGGGTATCAATATGTGCTTCACCAGTACTTATTATAATACACCTACCGTTTTCTCCTGTTTCCGGATTTCTGGATTGCCAAGTCCCATATTGGTTAGGGTTAATATTTATACTATTAGCAGGGAAAGAATTAACTGGAGTAGTAGAATCATTGAAATACCAATAAGCAGCTCCTACATCGGAAACAAGAGTAAAATAATTAACATTGATAGAGCTACCCGTCATATGTTGAAAATGCTGATCTTGCGTGCCATTCATAGTTATTCGATAGTTAAAAATGCCGCTATAATTATATAAATCTCCTGCTATGGTTAAGAAGAGCCAGTGAGTATTAGGACTATTACAGATAGTTCCATAATTGTCCAATCTTTGATTTATAGTAAGAGTACGATGATTACCAGAGTAGTTATAAACAGTTGCTTGGTTGATAAGATTATTAATATTTACATTATTTTCTATTATTACTGTTCCTTGCCAGATGAAATCATCCATTGTGACATTTGAAAGATAAGCATTATTTTCCAGTTTTAGAACACTTTCAGTTCCACCATCAAGACTTGCATTTAATAGTTTTCCACCATTTATATAGAGACTATAACTATTATCCTCATCATATAGCATCATAGTATTACTATTAAGATTAATCTCGCAATTGGCATAATAAAGATCGGATAAAGCTCTGGAAATCCCAACAGAATCAATATAGAAATGAGAACAAGCTATCGAATGATTTTCATCCTGTACAAGTAAGATATGCTGGGTATTAGATATGAAATCTATTTGATAATTGGATATAGTTCCATAATTATATAAATCTCCTGCTATGGTTAAGAATAGCCAGTGAGTATTAGGACTATTACAGATAGTTCCATAATTGTCCAATCTTTGATTTATAGTAAGAGTACGATGATTACCAGAGTAGTTATAAACAGTTGCTTGATTGATAAGATTATGAATACTTACATTATTTTCTATTATTACTGTTCCTTGCCAGATGAAATCATCCATTGAAACATATGAAAGATATGCATTATTTTCCAGTTTCAGAATACTTTCAGTTCCACCATCAAGATTTGCATTTAATAGTTTTCCACTATTTATATAGAGACCATAACTATTACTTCCATTATATAGCTGCATAATACCATTATTCAGGTTAATTTCACAATTTGTATAATAAAGATTAGATAAAGCCTTACAACCTTTCTCAGGAGATATATAAAAATAACTACAATTAAAAGAATGAGTGGAATTATCTTGATAAAGTAAATGAGCAGCAACACCAGTTTTATCTTTAGTGAGAGTGATAAGATTAATTTTATAATTTACGATGGTCCCATAGTTATATACATCTCCTGCTATAGATAAGAATAGCCAGTGAGTATTAGGACTATTACAGATAGTTCCATAATTATCCAATCTTTGATTTATGGTAAGAATGCGATTGTCACCAGAGTAGTTATAAACAGTCGCTTGATTGATAAGATTATTAATGCTTACATAATTTTCTATTATTATTGTTCCTTGCCAGATGAAATTATCCATTGAAACATTTGAAAGATAAGCATTATTTACCAGGTTTAGAACACTTGCAGTTCCACCTTCAAGGATTGCGTATAATAGTTTTCCACTATCTAAATAGAGACCATAACTATTATCCTCATTGTAAAGAATCATCGTAGTATTATTTAAGTTAATCTCACAATTAAGAAAATAAATGTTGGATAAAGCTTTAGTGCTTCCTTCTCCAGAAACAATAAAATTAGTGGAGTTAAAAGAATGATAAGAATCGGATTGATACAATTTATGTTGGGCTGCACCTGTTAGATAGATTTTATTACTTCTTATGGTTCCATAGTTATTTACATCTCCTGCAATATTAACAAATAGTAAATAAGCAGTTGGATTATTGCAAATGGTTCCATAATTATCCAATCTTTGGTTTATAGTAAAAGTGCGGTTATCACCAAAGTAGTTATAAACAGTGGCTTGATTTATAAGATAATCTATAACTACATTATCTTTAATAATAATCGTTCCATTAAAGACGATTTCATCAGCATAGCTATTTTCTAAATAACAACCACCGGTCATTGAAAGAGAAGCACCATTTCCTCCTTCCAGTATAGCGTCAGTCAGATAGCCTCCAGACATAGAAAGATTGAAAGTCCCAGAGGGACTATGAAGTACTAAATGATCGTTATTGAAATCAATAATAGTATTATTGGTACTTATATCAGAAAGAAGAATCACTGAGCTATTAGGGTAATTATCAATGAGATAAGCCGGTGAAAGTGAACCTGAATTTGTGAAATATTGGGCTTCTTCTCCTAAAAAAGCTAACTCATAGTTTATAATAAAACCTGAATTTTCCACATTCCCTTTAACATACACAAAAAGATAATAGCCATTAGGGTTGTTTTTGATAAATCCTGCATTAGAAAGATTACCATTGATAGTAAACTGTCTATGATCTCCATAACTATTCTGGATTAATCCAGAACTTGAAATAGTGAAATTATGACAGGAAGCATCAACATTTAATACGATGTTGGAGGTTATTAACACATCATCATTGGGATTAGGAACAATGTTGCCTATCCAGGAATTTCCGTTATCCCAAACACCGCCACCAGGGGCTGATTCAATAACGCCCCAGAGGCTTAAAAAACTAAACAAGACGATAAATATTAGAAAGATCTTTTTCATAATATCCTCCCATATAGAGATAAAATATAATGAAAAATTAAAGTCAAACAAGAAATATAATTTAATTCTGGCAAAACCATTTATATTCTTTTATCTATAAAATGGAATATACATGAACTCTGCTAGATTTTATGTAAATAAATGGTAGAATAGCAAATAAAAAGGAGAAAATGTTGGTCTTTATCTTCCCCTTTAAAATCTTTATTTAATGGATTACATACAATTATAGGTGTAAACTATAGTGACTGAGCTTACAAAGATTAAATCTTCCCAAGACATAATATGAGTTGTAAGTAAAAACCCTTATAGTATATGACTAAGTTGTATTTATCGTATTTATCGGTTTTAACCTTACACAATAGGCATTTTGAAAAAAGTTATCAATGACTAACTGATTAATTATAATTTAACTAAACTGATGACTTACTTTTAAAAAGGGGTACCCTTATTTATATTCCTTTCATCACATAATATTCCCAGGGTTTTCGGAAAGTATAATTCATAATGATGCGTTTTTTGCCCATTAAACCATCAGGAACGCGGTCTTGATAAAGGTCCAGCACGAGATAATAATTAAATGGCAAACCTGTTTTTTCACTACATTCATTAAGTATTTTTATTCCTTCTTCCACTACTTCTTGGGTAGTGTATTCCATAAGGTTATTATTGCATATAAATTCAGTAACTTTCAGTCTGGAAGAAGCCTCCATTTGTGCTTTCATAGATAAGATTTCATCTACATTAGTAGTGAAAGGACGATAGGTATTAACTACAAAAAGCATCTGATAACCCCGAGTTTCTATTTCAGTTTGAAATCTTCCCAGAATTTTACATCCAACAGGGTCACCTCCAACATCCAGAATAACGGTTTCCTCATAGTTTTCAATAGCGCCCTTGATACTTGGTGAAAGCATTGGTAAATCGGCATGTTTGAAGGCACCTTCAGGGGCAATAACTTTAATTCCTATTTGAGCGAATTCTTCTTGTACTTCACGCGTGCGAAAATAGGGATTGACTACATCCATATCAGCTAAAACCACTTTGTTATCAGGTTGATTGAGACTTTTTGCCAGATGAATACTGAATTCACTTTTCCCGCTTCCATAAGCTCCAATGATTATGTATAAAGGTTTCATAGGTTTAAAATATTCTCCAATTCTTTAAAATTATGGACAAAGGCATCTGCCAAAACTTGCATTTGAGGATGAAATTCCAGACTATCTTCATCATAGATTGCTATAGCTTTCATACCTGCTGCTTTAGCAGCCTGAATTCCAGGTAGAGTATCCTCAATAACCAAACAGTATTCAGGTGGGATTTTTAGTTGTCTGGCACATTCCAGATAGATATCAGGATAGGGTTTACCCAGAAGTTCCATATCACCTGTAACTACAGCAGAGAAATAATCCCAGACTCCATTCCGAGTTAAAACCTTTTTTGCTAAATCATAAGAATTGCTTGTCCCCAGACCTAATGGTATTTTTTTCTGGTATAATTTCGCCAGCACTTCTTTTGCACCAGGTTTAAGTTTCACTTCATTTTCATAATGCCAGCTTACCATATCATTCCATTCTTGCATAATACTTTCAGGGCTATCCGCTAATCCAAATCGGTCCTTAAAATATTGTGCCGTTTGAATGAAAGAATTGCCCTGGGGAAGATGATGAAATAAGTCAACAGGCACTGAAAATCCTCTTTTTTGTAGAAATTCTTTATCTACTTCTCGCCATAGATACATAGAATCTATGAGGGTTCCATCCATATCAAAGATGATAGCTTGATATTCTTTCAATTAAGAAAAAACCACCGAACAGAAGCATAAATTGAAGGAGGAACAGGATAAACACCATAGATGGAGGTATCCATTAGGTTCTTATAGGTAGCTTGAAACTCAAATCTATTGCTAATTTGAACTCCAGCCCATAAATCTACTATAGAAGAAGAATCTACAAAAAAGGTGGAAGGATCGGAATTCCAGTAACCACTGTGCCCAGATAGAGAAAATCCGGCAAAGAGTGCATTATTATAAGGTAAATGATAGAAAAGGTTAAGATAGCTGCATCCTTCAAATTCCGGTTCTTCAAATAATCCTGCATAATTATTTTGCCAGATTAGAGCGGGTTGCCATTTGATTTCCCATTTATCCCAAATTTTATCCAGGGTTGCAACCAATCTGACATAATAAAGCTCCTTTTTCTCTTTTAATTCCGTTTCCATTTCGGGATAGATATCCTCTACAATCCTTCTTCCAAGAGAAAGAGTCAGATAAGAAGGTGCTTTAAAAGAATAGCTTGTATAAACTCCAGCATTATTGATTTCTCTTATCTGGACATTCCTGAGGGAATCTGTTTCGCTATAAATACTTGGAATCCAGAAGGAAGATTCCAATGGGTTAAAATTCCCGCAAGCAAAAGCACCAAATCTAAACTTATTAAAAGAGTAAGAAAAATCCGTAGCCACTTGAAGCTGTTGAAAATCGGTAAGTTCAGTTTTCCAATCCCATTTTAGAGGATTACGATTCCAGCGGAATTGCATTTCTGCTCTATCTTTATAATCTGGCTCTCCTGTTTCATAGTTATAATCAGAGATGATATGCTCATATTTTAACGCCAGCTCAACTTTTTGAATCTGTAAATCTTTCCAGGCTTGAAGATGTAAAGCTTCATTATGCAAGTTTTTAATAAATTTATCGGATTTTATATCATTTTGTTCATATAAAATTGCCAGGTTGGGTCCAATCCAATTAAATCCTGCATATAAAACATTATAGTGGTCTTTTACGATAAAGTTTTGAGGCAACCAGAATTCTGGACGAAGGCTGAGCATAGAAAGCTTTGAATTTTGGTCAAGCCAGCTAAAATTAAGATTAGTTTTCCCGATAGGGACACTAAGATTAAGTTTTAAGGCATTGCGACTGGCATCTTCTTCCAGCCAGTATCCTGTTTGAGTGAGAAAATCTAAACTTAAATATAAATCCTTATATTCAAAAAGATTATTCTTCTTTAAAGCTACTCTGGTAAATAAATGTTCATAATCTCCAATTCCCACTTCTATATCACTTAAAGTAGCTTGATAAGGATAGTATTTTTCTGTGCCATTGAGTTCCATAATCTCTTCCTCAAAATCAAAGAAACCGAGAGTCAAGTTCTGGAAAAAAGAGGAAGAGTAGAGCGAATTCTGTAATTTAAATCCATAAAGAGAGGGATAATCATCATATTGTGAACGGGAATAGAAAAAGTATCCAGACCGGTAGGGTTCTTTAAGCGAGGTAAAACCATTGGCAGAAACGGAATCTTGGCTCGGTTGATGAAAGCTTAAAGATTTTCTCTCTTCTGTTATCCATTTTTCTATATCTTTTAAATTGCCTGTTTTGCCATGAGTCATATAAGTGATATATGAAGGGGGCACCTGAATTAAATCAATGACTACATTCACTTCAGTATCAGGTGAAACGGGGATAGACAAAAGATTTGCCTTGTATCTTGAAAGAAATTCTTGAATTAAAGAAGTAAGTTCTTCTTTTCCATCCATAACTTTAATTAAACTTAAAGTGCTATCTGCTTCCACTTTAATTTTAACCAGCACTTGAGCAGGATCGTAACGAAAAGACCAGGATTCAGGAAGTACTAATGCTTCTCCTTCCAGATGAGCAGTAGTGTTTTGAGCATATAACATTCCTGCAAGAAACAAAAATAGAAAAAAACAAATAGATTTTAATGATACTTTCATAGCCAGTTATGCTCTTTATACCACTGAATTGTTTCGCTTAAATGCTCTCTTAGATTGGGTTGCGGATTCCAACCCAATAATCTTTTAGCTTTTTCTATACTGCAAAGCCAAGTAACATCAACTATTTCTTTCATCTTTTGTTTATTTAAGAGAGTAGTTTTGCCTGTTATCCTTTCAAATGCTTCTCCTGCATAAAAAGCCGTTTTAGCCAGGGGAACAGGGACCGCTATTTCAAAGGTCTTGACCTTTAATATTTCTGCAATAAGATGCATAAAATCCTGTTGTGTATAAATTTCACCATCAGAAGCAAAAAAGATTTCACCTACTGCAGTTTTCTGAGTGAGACAGAGTTCCAGAAACTGTGCCAGTTCTCGAACATAAATAAGGTTCATATATTGAGGTTTTCTTCCTATATGGAAATTTATCCCTTTTTGAACAGCTTTAAAAACCTGATAAAAATCCCTTTCACCAGGTCCATAAATAGAGCAGGGTCGCACGATAACCCATTCTTTAACGCATTCTGTTTTAATGATTTTCTCTGCAAGAACTTTGCTTTTTCCATACCAATCAACGGGTGCAGAAGGGTCTTCTTCCTTAGCTAATTCCATATCTCTGGAGGGATGAGAAGCAGCTTGGGAACTTATATAGATGAATCTTTTGCCTTTAGAACTATGATTAAATGCCTCCATCACTCTTCTGGTAGTCCCTACATTGGCTTCTATCATCTGCATAAAAGTATGAGTTCTTACGGCACCGGCATTATGAATTAGGACATCTACATCTTCCAGAACTCTTTTTAACTCATCTTGGGAATTGTAATCCGTGAATTGAATATCCAGATTCGGATCCAATAAACTAAGGTCTGCATGAGGACGAACTATACCTCTAACCTCATATCCTTGGGATTGAAAATAATTGGCAAAATTGCTACCCGCAAAACCATTAGCACCTGTTATACCTATTCTCATTACACATCCAGAACTTAATTGATAAAATATGGTGGGCGCTAAGGGACTCGAACCCCCGACATCATGCGTGTAAGGCATGCGCTCTTCCAGCTGAGCTAAGCGCCCTTATTCTTTTTATTATGGTCGGGGTGAGAGGATTTGAACCTCCGACTCCTGGTTCCCAAAACCAGTGCGCTAACCGGGCTGCGCTACACCCCGAATTTTTATCCAATTAAAACTGAATTCATTAATTGTCAAGCTGAAAATTCCCTACTTAAACAATTATCATCTATTGCTATATAACTTTATTTGTCTGCTTTCTTAATTCCCCTCAATATTTTATTCTTTAACCATAAATTTCTCTTTTCTTTATAATTCTTTCATTCCTATTAATTAAAATTTCCCTTGGTTTATAACCATTTTCTCCATCTACATACCATATAAAATACTAATGTCCTATAAATCTTGAACTTATGTCCCATTTCGGACATAAGCTGGACATAAGTTGGACATAAGCTGGACATAAATTGGACATAAGGAGAGAGGATATTTTTAAAATTAAAAAAGGTTTCAAATGTCAGAATTAATAAAATAAAAACTATTTTTAAAACTTTTACTTGACAGAACTTGCTTTAATCCATTAAGGTTTTTTAATCTCTTAAAAATAAAGATAGAAAGGTAGTTAATTTGAAATGAAATATTCTTGTTTTATTATATTTTACCTTTTACTCACTTTATCTATCCAAGCTTTAGTAGTTCCTGTCTCCTATACTCCCGTTCTACAAGATGATGATATGCTAACCAATTTCGTGCGAAATGACCCAGATGACAAAAAACCTGAAGAAAATCCTACTAAAGTATGGTTATGGCAACAGGGAAATAATCTTATGATACATTTCTCTTGTCCGATAGACTCTCAATTTGTGGTTGGTCCTGTAGAAGTTAGAGATGAAGCTATGTTCTCTGATTATGTAAGTGTTCAGCTGATTACACTTCCCTATGCTTATTTTGCCTATTACTACACAGGTTATCCCAATGGCAATTTGGTGGATGGAATTCGTAAAGAGGATATGTCTGTTGATTTGAATTGGGATAGCAAATATAGCTATAAAACCTCTTATGATGATAAGAACTGGGAACTTACAATGCAAATACCTCTGGGTGAATTGAGATTCAAATCTGATCTTCCCTACAACTGGTATATAATTCTTAGCCGCTATAAATATGCCACTACTGAATATTACTGTTCTCCCTATTTCAACACTAATCAGAAGAAAGATTACTTTACTGCTGGTCATAAAATCCAGCTAAACCAAAAGATTACCCGGGAATTTAATTTGGATTTTAAACCCTATTTCGTTAAAAGTTATGATTTAATTGAAAAGACCTCCAGCTACGATCCTGATATGGTTGGTTTGGATATCGCTTATCATCCCAATCCCACTACCAAAATAAAACTTAGTATGAACCCTGACTTTTCAGAGGTCCCTCCAGATGATGCCCAGGATATCTATAATCTAAAATATCCCCCTTATTATGATGAAAATCGTTTCTTCTTTATAGAAGATCTTGATGCTTTCGGAATTTTCTCCGACTTTTTTTATTCCCGAAATATAGTTCAACCTCAATTAGCCTATAAAGCAACGGGAAGTTTAGGAAAAACCAGATGGGGAATTCTCGGTGCTTGGGATAAAAAAATTGTAAGTGGAGGCGAATTAATTAATCCCGATGACTATTTTCAGCTTCTTTCTGTTATTCCAACTATCGGGAATTTCACTATGGGAAATGCTTTCATAGCCAGAACTAATACTGGATATTATAATTATGTCTATTCAGGTGTCTATGAATATAGGTTATCTAAAGTACTTTCGCTGAATACTTCCCTTGCTGGAAGCCTCCGCAAAAATGAAAATGAAGAAGATAATTCCCTCAAAAAAGGATACCTGGGACAAATTGGAATTAATTATTATCCTGGCAAATGGGAAAATTCTCTTTATATTGCAAAAATAAGTAAAGATATCTTTGCTGATGCTGGATATTTATATGGAAAAGATAGACTGGGATATTCCTTATCTTCTTACTGGCAGTCTAATCCCTTCCCTGGTTTTCTTCAATTAGTATCTGTTTTAGGAATGGCAGAAATGCAAGAATTACATCCCGATGATGATAAAAAAACTGAATATGACCTTTCTGGAATGTTAACTCTAAGATTTAAACCTAAGTTTTTCTACACCTTTAGACCTGGTTATTATAGTATTTATGATAATATCAATCAAAAACACAATGTATTTAGTATGGATAATATTTTGAATTTTAAATGCTGGAAAAATTTTTCTCTATATATAAATTGGATAACAGGAGAAACTCTGGTTTATGCCTTAAATAAAACCTCACAAATGAATACTATCACCTTTAGGATAATTGGCACTCCTCAAAAAAGTTTGTATTATCAAGTCCAAGGAAATCTTGTATCATATGACTATCCTAAAGAAAATATCATAGATATAAATGGCATTCCCCTAACTTTATATCTGGATAACCAATACGCTATAATCAATGCTTCTCTAAGATTTACCCCTGTGCAAAGATTCAGATTTACCCTCGGAGGAAGCATTACTACTTACGAAACTCCTACCTCCTATTCCAATTTTAACTATTATTCCAACCTCCGCTATGAATTCAAACCCAATTACTTTATCTACCTCGGCCTAAAAAATAATCTGCTTCAAGATGAACCTATAACTTTTGATGAACCTCTCGGTAATTTTAATAAAACTGGCTCTACTGTCTATGTTAAGATATCGCTAAGTATCTAAATTAGTTCATTGTTTTAAATGCTTACAACCGTCCAAATTTTTTTGTATCATTGTAAACTTATGATATAGAGATTAAAGCAAGAGAGTTATCTAGACCACTGTTTTTTATGCAATGATTTCAAATTTATAGTAATTATTACATATAAGTCATTAGATTATATACTTATAATATAGTTAATATTTCAAGGTTTTAGAAATTATTTAAACTCTAACTTTTATAAAGGGAACATAAAATAGATATGTGGAGAGAATAAATATTTTTTTAACCATACGAACTCAATGAATTAAAACAATGGACAATTTCTGCTTGACAGAATCAATATATTTAAAAATAAAGGTAATGAATAATATGTAAGAACCAGGGGCATTAGCTCAGTTGGGAGAGCGCATGACTGGCAGTCATGAGGTCAGGAGTTCGAGCCTCCTATGCTCCACCAAATTTTGAGGCGGTTTGTCTTAAAAAGAAGTCAAACCGCTCTTTCTTTATTAAATGAGGTTTACAAATGACAGATTCCGAATTGATTTCCCGCTTACAAGAACAGGCTATTATTGCCAGAAGTGCCATACTCACTATGACTACTTTAGCTGGCTCAGGGCATCCTGGTGGTTCTATGTCCTCCATTGATTTATTATTAACTTTATACCAGTTTATTCATCATAATCCTCAAAATCCAGATTTACCAGATAGAGATAGAGTAGTAGTTAGCAATGGACACATTTCTCCTGCGGTGTATACTGCTCTTGCTTTGAATGGATATCATAATCTGGATGAGGTTATATCTCAATTCAGACTTTCAGGCAGCATCTATGAAGGTCATATAGAAAGGGATGTAAAAGGTGTGGAATGGAGCACAGGTAATTTAGGACAGGGTCTTTCAGCTGGAGCAGGATTTGCTCTCGCTTCCAGAATAAATAATATTCCCTATAATGTGTATGTCTTGATGGGAGATGGAGAACAACAAAAAGGACAAATCTCGGAAGCAAGAAGATTCGCTATTAAATATCAACTGAATAATCTCACTGCTATTGTAGATTATAACGAACTTCAGATAAGTGGAAATATCCATTCCGTGATGCCCCAAAATATCAAAGCTAACTGGGAATCGGATGGCTGGAAAGTTATAGAAATTGATGGTCACAACTATCAAGAGATACTTTCAACCCTTCAAATGACCAGAGATAAGGATTATCCTTTGATGATATTAGCTCATACTGTGATGGGAAAAGGAGTTCCCTTTATGGAAAATCAGGCTAAATATCACGGTGCTGCTTTAAATGAAGCCCAATTAGAAGAAGCCTTACACTATCTTGGACAATCCAACCGGCTGGAAGATTATAAAATGATGAGAGCAGAATTCAAGCCAGTAAAGCAAAAGCCCACTAAGGATAAATATGCTCTTCAATGTAATCTGAAATCGGGTAATCCTATGCTTTATGAAAAACCAACTGACAATAGATCCGCCTGGGGAAATGCAATTGCTGATTTGGCAGAAATCAATAAAAACAATTCTACTCCTATTGTGGTAACTGATTGTGACTTGCAAAGCAGCGTTAAAACAGCAGCTTTTGAAAAAGTGACCCCTGACCGTTTCTTTCAAGGTGGAATAATGGAACACAATACTGCCGTGCTTTCTGGAGCTCTTTCTACTTGCGGGATCCAGACTTTCTGGTCTGATTTTGGAGTGTTTGGACTGGATGAGGTTTACAATCAGCAAAGATTAAACGATATCAATCATACCAATCTTAAAGTGGTTTTAACTCATACAGGTCTGGATGTGGGAGAAGACGGAAAAACTCATCAATGCATTGATTATATAGGAATTGTTCGTAACTGGTATGGTTTTCATTTGATTATTCCCGCTGACCCTAATCAAACTGACCGCCTTATTCGCTGGTTAATAGACAAACCTGGAAACTATGTAGTAACAATGGGAAGATCTGCTGTTTTGATAATTCTGAAAGATGATGGTACACCTTTTTATGATTTGAATTACGCTTTTGACTATGGAAAATGCGATATTTTGCGAAAAGGTGATAAAGCAACTGTGATGGTTACTGGAACTCCTATTGGAAATGCCTTAAAAGCAGTGGATACTTTAAAAGAAGAAGGAATCAATCTACAGTTAATATATGTTTCTTGTCCTCTGGCAATAAACCGTGATACCTTAATTCAAGCTGTAAATACTGGTCTCATCTTCAGCATAGAAGATCACAATATCCATAGCGGTTTAGGCTCTATAATTGCAGATCGTTTAGCTGAAGAAAATCTTTCTGCTCGCTTAATCAAAATCGGAGTTAAGAACTATGGAAGCAGTGGCACTTCTAACGATTTATACAAAGCTGTTGGTCTGGATGCTGAATCCATAAAAGAGAGAATAAAACAAGAACTGATAAATAAAGATTGACAATTAGTCCTTATTTAAACAAAAAGATTTCATAAAAGATATTATTTAGGAGCAAGGGATGAAAAAGTTCCTGAATACTTACGATGAAGATTGTATTGCCTGTCATGCTTGTGAAATCAGCTGTGCGCGTATTTATTTTAAAGTAGATGACCTGGAGCGTTCTCGCATCCGTATTGAAGAGCGAGAAAAATCTGCTCATATAGTAGCCTGCAATCAATGTGAGACCTGCGTTCAGGTTTGTCCAACTCTGGCTTTAACGGTAAATGCTCAGGGTGTAGTTTTGGTTAATAATCGTCTGTGTGTAGGTTGTTATATGTGTATTGCTGCTTGTCCTAATGAATCAATGTTTCGTTATCTTGGTGGCATAATTCCAATCAAATGCATTGCCTGTGGATTATGCCTGGATAGTTGCCCTACTGAAGCAATCAGAATAGAAGAAAAACAGGAGAATTAATAATGACAGAACGAAAAGTGTTGGCTGAATTTCCTTATGAACTAAAACCTGTAGAAAAAGGTTATAATCGCAGGACTTTATATATCAATCTTAGCACGAAAGCAATAGAATCCCGTCCTGTAACAGATTTAATGATAGATAAATTTGTAGGTGGAAAAGGATTTGACCTCTATTTGATGTGGCATTCAGTTAAAGATACCACCAGATGGAATGACCCTGAGAACGAAATTTGCATTGCATTTGGTCCTCTTTGTGGAAATACCAATTATCCAGGAAGTGGAAAATCCATTGTCACGACTATTTCACCTCTTACGGATATTCCTATAGATTGCAATGTGGGAGGACACTTTGGACCTTATGCCAAGTTTTCCGGCTGGGATGCCATAGAAATCCAAGGCAAATCAGAGGAAGAAATCATTGTCTTTATAGATGGTGATAAAGGGATAGTACAAATACTTTCTGCACCAGATGAAGAGATAAATAGCCATATCCTGGCAGAAAGACTCATTGCTGAATTTGCAGACAATCCCAATGGCTATCAATATGTTTCCGTAGTCTCCAGCGGAAAGGCAGCAGAATATGTTCCTATCTCTTGTTTGAATTTTTCTTTCTGGGACAAAAGAAGAAAGGTGGCAAGGTTAAAACAGGCAGGTAGAGGTGGAACAGGAATGGTCTTTCGGGATAAAAAGATTAAAGCGCTGGTGGTTAAATATTCCGGATTAAAAGGTGACACTAATCATCCCGTAGACCTGGAGACCTTGCAGAAAACCGGACTCAAACTCCATAAAGAAATAGAAGAAGGTGATGATAAACAAAATAGAATGCGTCAAGTGGGAACTGCTCATCTGGTTGAAATAATGAATGATTACGACCTTCTCCCTATTAAGAACTTCAAATATGGACAAATGGAAGAAGCAAAAGGGTTGGCTTCTTGGGAATTCAAAAAGCTATTCACGCAGGGATTACCTGATGGATGCTGGTTTGGCTGTTCTCTTTCCTGTTGTAAGGCAGTGGATAATTTTATACCCAGAACCGGACCTTATAAAGGACAAAAAGTGACCGTTGATGGACCCGAATATGAAACCGTTGGAGGTTGTGGCTCAAATCTTTGTATCTGGAATGCCAGAGATGTGGTAGAACTCAATTTCTATTGTGATACCTATGGCATTGATACCATTTCCTTTGGTACGAGTTGTGCTTTTGCTATGGAATGCTATGAATATGGAATACTAAATAAAGAACGAACCGGCGGTCTTGATCTAAGTTGGGGAAACGCTGACAGTGTTTTTGAATTGATTCATCAAATGGGACGAGGTGAAGGTTTTGGAGTGATAGTTGGACAGGGTGTCCATAAAATGAAGGAGATTTTTGCGCGTGAATATGGCGCCGACCCAAAACTTTTACAGGATATAGGAATGGAAGCTAAAGGTCTGGAATATTCTCAATATATGTCCAAAGAATCTTTAGCTCAGCAAGGCGGTTATACCTTAGCCCTGAAAGGACCTCAACATGATGAAGCCTGGTTAATCTTTATGGATATGGTCAATAATCAGATTCCCACTTTTGAAGATAAAGCAGAAGCTCTTCACTATTTTCCTATGTTCCGCACCTGGTTTGGCTTACAGGGTCTATGTAAACTCCCCTGGAATGATATAGAACCTGCCAATAATGCGGAAACTGATGAACCAGCAAAAGTTCCTGAGCATGTGCAAAATTATATTGATATCTACACTGCTATCACAGGAAGACCTCTGGATAAGGAAGAACTCATTCGCCAATCGGAAAGAGTTTATAATTTTCAAAAGGTTTTCTGTATGAGAATGGGTAAAGGTCGTCGCATAGATGATATTCCACCTTATAGAGCAGTTGGTCCTGTCACAGAGGAAGAATATCTTTCTCGTAAAGAACGCTATGATAAACTGTTAAAGGAAAAACAGGGAATAGACCCCGAAGGTAAGTCTACTCAAGAAAAAATGGCTCTCCTTCGTGCTTATAGAGAAGACCAGTATCAACAACTGGTAGATGCAGTCTATAAAAGAAAGGGATGGACTAAAGAAGGAATTCCCACGATTGAACATCTGAAAAGTCTGGGAATGGACCTTCCTGAAGTAGTAGAAGTAGTTAAACGCTTTCTCTAAAATTCCATCGTTCTTTCAGAAATTACCATAAGTAAGGAAAATAAATCCTGAAAGTGTAAGTATTATAATAAGAAAAGCATAGAGTAATATTTTTATAATAACTATTAAAGTATTCTCCTTCAGTATATTCCCTTTTCTCCCTTAGCTCTTTCTTAGCTCTTTTCATAAGTGAGAGGCAGGAAAGCGTAAGGATAGAGAAACTTTTGCTGATTTTAAAGAAATATAAGCATCTATATGATATGTTTCGTTATAAGCTTTTCATAATAAAGTAAATATAAAAAAGGTCTTGCTTTTTATACCTAAAGATATATGGGCAAGACCTTTTATTTTAAGCTGTTTTTAAATGAACCAGCTTTTGATTTAAGTTTATTTCATTAAAACCATTTTACGACTGGACGAATATTTACCTGATTTCATATGATAGTAATAAACGCCACTGGTAACTGGATTACCATTTTGATCCCTTCCATCCCAAACCAGATGCTGAATACCATCTTCTTTAGAATCAATATCCCAAGTTCTCACTATCTGACCTTTTTGGTTAAAGATAGTTATTTGAACAGGTTCATTTTTGGCTGTAGAAAAAGAAATGGTGGTACTGGGATTGAAAGGATTAGGATAATTTCCAATTAACTGAGCCACTTGTGGTGTCTCTATAGCATCGTTAACAGGAACATCACTCCAATCGGATAACATCCGAGCAGTTACCTGTGGAGTTTGATTGAATTGATTTACCAACACCCAGATATTGAAATTTCCTGTCGGAATGGGCTGTCCAATATAATCTACATCATAGAAAGTAGTGCGGAAGACTATTGAGCCCGTATCGTCAATTAAAGTATAGTTTTGTCCCGTAGCAAAGATTCCGGTCTCGGAGAAATGAGCATTTCTAATGCGCACTAAGCGAGCTTGATAAGTGGCAACATTGGCATTAATTTGAGCTATAGTAACGGTAGGTACATTAATTTCATTGTTAGAAGAAGTGGCAGGACCTGGATCTATTACGGGAGTTAGCTGTAGCATATTATTATAATAGGCAATAGTCCCCGTTAGACCTGTGATTCCATCCAGCAGATTATAGGTAGTAGTTATAACACCTGAAGGATCGTCAATCAGAATTCCAGCCTGATAATCTTGAACATATTTTTGATGTCTAAAGTTTTGCTGGAAAGTTAAAACCACCTTTCCTGATACCATATATACGGTTCCATCTCCTGCCGTTTGAGCTCTTAATTCAGTTAGATTACTAACTACTATGGGAAAGAAATAGTTTGCGGTAGCAATATAGCTGGGAGAATAGCCACTGGCATAAGCTCTTGCTTTGATAGTGGTATTAGTATGTAAAGATATAGTTGTGTTATATACTGGAGAAGATTCAGTGGGATCTGTCCCATCTAAAGTATAATGGATAGTAGCACCCGGAGTAGTTGTACTAATCGTTACAGAAATAGGTCCAGTGTAGACACCCCCTGGAGGATTAAAAGTTGGAGTGGCACAATGTTGAGAACCGCCAGGATTGAAGGTATGAGAACCGAGATTATCAATATAATCTTGAGGATAGACAAGCCATTCTGAATTATCCAGATTTGTACCCGCACTGGCAATCCAATCTGTGTTACCTTGAATAACTTCCGGTTTACGAATCAAGGTATGATTTAAAGTAGCACCATCAACTCCAGCTACAGGCCAAGCGGTTCCAGGGTCTTGTTGATATACACCGATGATATCAATTAAGGTTGTTCCATGGAATAAACCTATGCAATCGTTCCCATTGAAATTAGTAACATTATGAAGTAAATCTGCCACTGCTTGAATAGCTGCATTTGCCTGAGTATTAGCAATGACATACACATCATTATTGTTTAAAGTTCCAGAGAGGGTAACACTATTAGTTGTAGACCAGGCACCTCCATTGGAAGCCAGTTTAACCGTATACTGAGAAAGGTCTACGGGAGCTCCAGTTCCATTGAATATTTCAATAGCTTTGTTATAGGAGCTACCTTCAACATATTCTGAGATAAACAGGTCTACTGCTTGAGCAAATATCAGCGATACAAAGCCCAGCATTAAAACAGGTAATAGAATCTTTTTAATCATTTTTTTCACCTCACTTATTGTAGTATTATTAAAGAACAATATAAAAAAGAACCAGCCAGAAGGATACTGTCAAATCTATCCAGTATACCTCCGTGTCCAGGAATTAATTTAGAGCTATCTTTTACACCACAAAAGCGTTTTATCATACTTTCCACCAGGTCTCCTAATTGTCCAAATATGCCAGCAGCAACAGCAACTAAAATCAAGTCTTGATAACTCTTAATAATCCCTATAAAATATAATATAATCATAATAATAAAAGGAGCAATAATTCCCGCAATAAATCCTTCAATAGATTTTTTAGGACTAATAGGGAAAATCCCCCGATGTCTTCCCCACCTCATTCCTATAAAATAGGCTACAGAATCAGTTACCCAGATTGAAATTACTAACCATAAAAGCAGATTGGGATGTCTAAAATTCAAACCCAGACGAAGACACATAGCAGGAATTACACCTATATAAAATAAACCAAATAACTCTAAAGCTATTTGAGGAATAGATTTTTGCTCATTCCATTTAAACAATGCTTCCAGGACTGCCAGAAAAAATATTATCCACCCAATAATTAGTTCCCATCCAGTAAGAAAGGACATAATGACAAACACAGCAAAAATAATAGCTAACCAGTACCAGGAAACAGAAAAAGAGGCTTTCCGCAACATTGCAATGTATTCGGCAGAACCAAGAATCACAATTAGGGCAAAAGTAACAGCTAAATAAGCTCCACCCAGATACAGCACTGTCAGAAGAATGGGAATAAATATTACTGCGACCAGAACTCTTTTTTGCAATTCTGTCATTCTGATTCAATACCTCCAAAACGACGTTTCCGTCCTTGAAAATCAATTATTGCTTTGAGAAATTCAACTTTATCAAAATCGGGCCAGAGTGTTTCTGTGATGTAAATTTCCGCATAAGCAGATTGCCAGAGCAAAAAATTGGATAAACGATATTCACCACTGGTGCGAATAATTAAATCTGGATCAGGTTGACCTGCAGTATAAAGGTAATTTCCAAAGGTTTGAGGAGTCAAATTATCTACCAATTCAGGATTATTTTTAGATTCCTGAAAAAGTTTCTTGATTCCCTCTATAATTTCCAATCTACCGCCATAATTAAAGGCAATATTAAGATTTAAACCTGTATTCTGCGCTGTTTCTCCTGCAAGTTGATGGATTTCTGTTAAATAAGAAGGGTCTAATCGGTCCTGAGTTCCTAT
The DNA here is from genome assembly GCF_004353895.1 of Candidatus Syntrophosphaera thermopropionivorans. Lineage (GTDB taxonomy): Bacteria > Cloacimonadota > Cloacimonadia > Cloacimonadales > Cloacimonadaceae > Syntrophosphaera > Syntrophosphaera thermopropionivorans. The sequence continues at coordinate 18,699 of NZ_SMOG01000002.1, forward strand.
AATTCTAACTTTAATATTTTCTCTATTCAGTTCTGGTAGTTCCTTAATTAGATAATCTTTTAATAGTTTTAATAAAGCTTGAACTTCATTTGCTGGTCTCTTCCAGTTTTCCGTGGAGAAAGCATAAATAGTCAAATAACCGAGTTTAATCTCCGTGGCAAGTTCTACCACTTTGCGAACTGCACGAGCTCCAGCTCTATGTCCATAAACGCGTGGACGGTGTCTTTTTGCTGCCCAGCGTCCATTTCCATCCATAATGATTCCAATATGATTTGGCAGATTTTGTAAATCAACTTCGGGTAATAGCTTCTTATAGTTCAATCTTCCCTCATTGTGCTTTTTCTAATGCTTTTTGTTTCAGCCAAGCATAAATAAAATTATCCAGATCACCATCCATAACTTTATCCACTGTCCCTACTTCATAACCTGTGCGATGGTCTTTAACCATTTGATAAGGTTGAAACACATAGGAGCGAATTTGATGTCCCCAGCCAATATCACTTTTAGCAGATTCTTCCTTTTGTTTTTCTGCTTCTCTTTGCTCTTCATAGTATTGATAAAGTCTGGATTTCAGGATTGCCATAGCCTTCTCTCTATTTTGAATCTGAGAACGCTCATTCTGACAAGAAACCACAATGCCTGTAGGTATATGAGTGATTCTTACAGCAGAATCAGTGGTATTAACATATTGTCCTCCTGCACCACTGGAACGATAGGTATCAATTCTAAGGTCTTTAGGATCAATATCAACTTCAATATCTTCTTCAAATTCGGGATATACATATACTGAAGCAAAAGAAGTCTGTCTTTTTCCTTGAGCATTAAAAGGTGAGATACGAACTAAACGATGAATTCCAATTTCGGCTTTCAGCATTCCATAAGCATAGGGACCCTTAATTTCCATACTGACACTTTTAATTCCCGCTTCTTCACCCGGAAGAAGGTCTATAATATTATATTGAAAACCATTCTCTTCTGCCCAACGCGTATACATTCTAAGCAACATTTCTGCCCAATCTTGAGCTTCTGTGCCCCCTGCACCAGAATGAATAACCAGAATGGCATCTTCATAATCATATTTATCGTTCAGATAGCATTCAATTTCAGCTTTTTCTATAAACTGCTTTTGAGCTGGCAACTCTTGCACTGCTTCTTCAAATAGAGCAGGAGAAAAATCTTCTTCTAATAACTGAAGATAGGTCTCAAGTTCCCCTTTTAAGCGGTCAAGAGTTCCAATATGCTCTAATTCTTCATTTAACTGGCTAAGTTTTCGGCTTATATTCTTGGCTTCCGTCGGATTTTCCCAGAAATCTGGCTGACTCATCTTTTCTTGTAATTTATTTATCTGCTTTTGTTTCCCTTCCTGATCAAAGTAACCTCCGAATCTCAGAAATCTGGGAAAGCATTGAGTTAACTTCTTTTTTGTAATCTATATATTCCATATTATTTTATCCTCATTTTTTCCATTCTTTTAATCCTTTAATCTTAAAACACTGGTATTGTCAAATAAATTATTCTTTATCTCATATCAATGTTATCCATTTCAATAGTTAAAGATGATATAATAACGAACTCTAAGCATTAGATTCTCCGATTTCCATAATATACAGTAAAATAATGAGATAGGAATTATATTAGCCCTGCTTCATTAAGTTTTAAACAGAAAAATATTGACAATAGGAGCAGATTATTATAGAAAAGCAAAAGATTAAAGTTTCTATTACATACTTACTGAATAGAGGTGATGAATATGATTCCAACACTCTGGTACATTGCACCAATTGGAGCAATCACAGCTCTAATCTTTGCTGCAATATTTTTCCATCAAGTGAAAAAAGCAGATCCAGGAAATGCTCGTATGGTAGAAATCGCAAGCTATGTGAGAGAAGGTGCCTTTGCTTATTTAAAACAACAATACAAAGTAGTGGCACTATTCTTCCTGCTGGCATTTATAGTCTTTAATATAATGGCACAGGTGCTACATGTTCTACATTGGTTAGTTCCATTTGCCTTTTTGACTGGAGGTTTTTTTAGTGCTTTAGCCGGTTTCATAGGAATGAATATGGCAACTCTGGCTTCTAATCGCACCACTCAAGCCTGTTCAGAAAGTTTAAATAAAGGACTCAAAATAGCCTTCCGGGGAGGTGCTGTTTTAGGATTAACCGTGGTTGGTCTTGCGCTCCTGGATATTTCATTATGGTTTTTTATTTTGAACTTATTTCCGGAAACTTTCTCCTTAAGACAGATTACAGTAATAATGCTCAGTTTTGGTATGGGTGCATCCACTCAAGCTTTATTTGCTCGTCTTGGAGGTGGAATTTACACTAAAGCTGCAGATGTTGGAGCAGACCTGGTTGGAAAAGTTGAAGAAAATATCCCTGAAGATGATGTTCGTAATCCTGCAACTATTGCAGATAATGTAGGTGATAATGTAGGCGATGTGGCAGGAATGGGAGCAGACCTTTATGAAAGCTATGCAGGCTCTATATTAGCCACTGCTGCTTTAGGAATGAGTGCCGTAACATCTTTAGGTGAAAATTTTGCTCACTTAAGCATCAATTTCGTGGTTGCACCAATGATATTGGCAGGAATTGGTATTCTTCTTTCCATTCTTGGAATATTTATGGTTAGTACTAAGGAAGATGCCGGTCCTAAAGAACTGATGTTTGCATTAAATAAAGGTGTTTATGGAAGCTCTATTCTCATAGCTGTAGCAGCTTTCTTTGTAACTAAATGGCTACTTCCTGCAGATTATTATTTCGGTGTGTTTACTGCTATTTTAGTAGGTCTTACTTGTGGTGTCTTAATTGGTGTCTTTACCGAACATTCAACTTCATATAGTTTCAAGGCTACGAGAGGAATAGCAGAACAAGCAAACTATGGACCTGCTACAGTAATCTTAGAAGGAATATCTGTAGGAATGAGGTCTACGGCAGCACCTGTTATTACAATTGTTATCGGTATCCTTTTATCTTTTATTTGCAGTCATGGTTTTCAATCCATTGAAATGGGTCTATATGGTATTGGTTTTGGTGCAGTTGGAATGCTGGCAACTCTTGGTGTGACTTTGGCAATGGATGCTTACGGTCCTATTGCGGATAATGCTGGTGGTAATGCTCAGATGGCTGAATTACCGGAAAAAGTTCGGGTTATGACTGATACTCTGGATAGTGTTGGAAATACTACTGCTGCCACGGGAAAAGGATTTGCCATAGGTTCAGCTGCTTTAACAGCAATGACTTTACTGGCTGCCTATTTTGATGAGGTACGAAATGGTTTACTGCTTGCAGGAGATAAAGCTGGACAGTATATCTTTATGTATATAAATTATGGTAAGGGACTGATTGATAAAGTAAATGTAAACGATGCTACCGTAATGGATTTTATAAACTTCTACCAAATTCATGTTCTTAATCCAAAATTCTTATTAGGAGTCTTCATCGGAGGGATGGTAATATTATTCTTTGCCGCACTGACTATTAAAGCCGTAAGTAATGCAGCAGGTAAAATGGTGGCAGAAGTGCGCAGACAATTCAGAGAGATTCCTGGTATTCTGGAAGGAAAAGCAAAACCAGAATATGCCCGATGCGTAACTATTGCCACTCAAGGAGCACAACAACAGATGTTAGCCCCAGCTTTAGTAGGGATTCTTACTCCCATCATAGTTGGTATAGTGCTTGGAATAACCGGAGTTTTAGGAGTGCTTACTGGAGCTATAACCTGTGGCTTTGTTATGGCTTTAATGCTAAATAATTCAGGTGGTGCCTGGGATAATGCAAAAAAGTATATTGAAATAGGAAATTATGGAGGTAAATCTTCTCCTGCTCATAAAGCTACTGTAGTGGGTGATACGGTTGGAGACCCGTTCAAAGATACAACAGGTCCCTCTTTAAATATTCTTATAAAACTTATGAGTATGGTCTCCATTGTATTTGCAGGACTGATTGTTAATTATTCCATTAAGGTGGAAAAGATTCAACCACCCTTCAGTAAACAAAAAGTGGATATATCACAACAAAACCAGCTAATCAGAATTGATAAAGCACTTTATGAACAGCAACAGTGCTTAGAAAAGCAAAGTTCACAGGAACAAAAAAATGAACCTGTTCCTGTCATCATAGATAATAATATTGGACAAAGGATAGATTCAAAGAACACAGAAATAAAAACTCCTTAATCAAAAGAAAGTTATCTCATAAAAAAAACAGGTGCGAAAGGAATATTTCTCGCACCTGTTTTTTATGCTTAATTTATTTTACTGAGGTATATTGTTTCCCTATTTCTATCCCTTTTTTAATAGCTTGTAGATTCTTATCTAATAAATCGGGATTCTTTTCTTGCAAGAACGATTTCAGTTCATCTTCAATAGTTTCATACTTAACCAGGCCAGTTTTGCCAATAATAATGCCTATTGCCAGCATATTTAATACAATAGATGAGCCAATTTCATTAGCAATATCGTTCATTGGAACGGGAATCAATTGTACATCATCTCTGTTACAACCACGAGGACACATATTTGTGTTATAGATAATGACTCCACCTTTACGAACCATAGGACCGAACTTATCCAATGAAGGCTGATTAAGAGCCACTAACACATCAGGATAACTAACTATGGGAGATGCAATGGGTCCATCTGAAATAACGGTGGAAACATTAGCAGTGCCACCACGCATTTCAGGACCATAGGAGGGTAGCCAGGAAACATTCTTCCCTTCTTTCATTCCTGCTTGAGCAAGAAATCTACCAATAGTAAGAACTCCCTGTCCGCCAAATCCAGCACAAATCATTTCTGTAGTCATTATTCTACCCCCGCACCTTTATCACGATATACGCCAAGTTTATAATAGGGCAACATATTTTCTTTTGCCCATTCTCTGGCTTTATCTGGATCAAATCCCCAGTTTGTTGGGCAGGTGCTTATAAGTTCAACAAAGGTGAAACCTCTTTCTTCTTTATTATATTGAATAGCTTTATTAACTGCCTTTTTAGCACGAAGGATATCTCCAGGACTAAGAAGTGATACTCTTTCAATATAATAAGGAGCAACCAGAGAAGACAGAAGTTCACACATTCTGATAGGATAGCCTATATCTTCAGGATTTCTTCCATAAGGACTGGTAGTAGTTTTCATTCCAGCTAGGGTTGTAGGTGCCATTTGACCACCAGTCATTCCATAGATAGCATTATTAATAAAGAAGACACTGATATGTTCACCACGATTAGCTGCGTGCACAATCTCTGCAGTTCCAATAGCAGCTAAATCACCATCACCTTGATAGGTGAAAATATGCATATTAGGTCTTCCCCGTTTCATACCTGTTGCAACTGCTGGAGCACGACCATGAGCAGCTTCTGCCATATCAAAATTGAAGAATTTATAGGCAAAAACAGCACATCCAACTGGTGCAACTCCAGCCATAAGATTAATTAAACCCTGCTCTTCTATTGCTTCTGCAATAAGACGAGTTGCTATACCATGAGTGCAACCTGGACAATAGGTGAAGGGTTCAGCGGTCAAGGTTTCAGGTCTTTTTGCTATAACTTGCATCATTTCCTCCTTAAAAACAAGCTTCAAGTTTGGCTTGAATGTCTGCTGGAGTAAAGACTATACCACCTAATTTACCCCAGAAATCTACTGGAACTTTGCCATTCACTGCAATCATTACATCTTCTACCATCTGTCCTGAATTCAACTCAAATACATATACTTTCTTCACTTTAGGACCTATAGCAGAGGCAATAGCTTCATAAGGATAGGGCCAGCAGGTTATGGGACGCACTAATCCGATACTTTTACCCTGAGCTACAAGCTCATTAATTGCAGATTTAACCACACGTGCAGCTGTTCCCCAGGCAACACATAGGATTTCATTATCATCGGATAGATTATAGGTTTCATACCGAACTTCGTTTTTTTCTACTTCTGCATATTTTTCATAAAGCTTGCTTACCTTTTTTTCTAAAATTTCAGGGTCAAGCTCCAGGGAATTTATCTCATGATGGTGCTTTGCATCTCCATCCGCATTGGGACAGATACACCAGGATAAATGTTGATTTGCTAAAGCATCTAATTCTTCCTGAGTTTTTGCTGGTTTAAATTCTACGGGTTCCATCATCTGTCCGAGCATACCATCAGCTAAAATCATCACGGGATTACGATATTTATCGGCTAAATCAAAAGCATCAGCTGCCAGATCAGCAAATTCTTGAACAGAACTGGGAGCAAGAACAATTAATTGATAGTCACCATGTCCCCCGCCTTTAACAGCTTGGAAATAATCACCCTGGGCAGGTTGAATATCACCAAGTCCAGGACCACCTCTTTGAACATTAACAATCACCGCAGGAAGTTCTGCTCCAGCCATATAAGAAATACCTTCCTGCTTTAAAGATATTCCAGGAGAAGAAGAGGAAGTCATCACTCTCTTCCCTACCCCTGCTGCACCATAGACCATATTTATAGCAGCAATTTCGCTTTCGGCTTGAATGAAAGTTCCACCTACTTTAGGCATCATCTTTGCCATATACTCTATCAATTCGCTCTGAGGCGTGATGGGATAGGCAAAATATAATCTGCAACCAGCTCTTATAGCTGCTTCAGCTACTGCTTCATTTCCTTTCATTAATATTTTAGACATCATTCACCTCACTTTTCAATTGTTATCGCCACATCCGGACAGGTTATATAACACAATCTACAGGCGGTACAATCTTCCTGATTAAAACATTCAGCATAGTGATAACCCTTATCATTGATATCCTCAGAAAATCTTAGAATTTTTTTCGGACAAGCAATGATACAGAGCCCACAACCTTTGCAATAAAACGGGTCTACCGTTACTCTCGGCATGGCTTTACTCCTTTATTTTATTGATATTTTAATATTGTGATAAAGCTTATAAACAGCTCTTTCTGTCAAATTATTTCTTCAAAACAAAGGTTAAAGAATAGATATGCAACTTACACTCATAACTAAATAAATATTAGGACATTAGGAATCATTTCTGGTAAAATTATTTTTTCTTCACTTATAGATATTTAATTATGACCAGCTTATGTCCTACTTATGACTAACTTATGTCCAGAATATGACTAAACTTGGTTATAAGCTGAACTACATTATTTAATTATTAATAGACCAACTGGCATTTTATTAGATGAAATAAGTAATTTTATTATCCCAGAATTTCAGACAATTGGCATAAACGCATCTTCAAGATGCTTAATACTATAGGTATTGTCTTCATAATAATAAAATACAATTATTATATCAAAACGAATTTTTGGCTTGACATTTTCAGGATGCTGATTAATGTATCTTACAGCAGTTAATGATATTCTCTTTTGTTTTGTATAAGAGATATTCATTAAAGCCATTTTCATAGAGTGTTTTTTACGGGTTTTGACTTCAACGAAAATTAGTGTATCTTCATTCTGAGCAATAATGTCTATTTCACCGCCCTGGATTCTATAATTTCTTTCCAGGATCTTAAATCCTTTGTGGATTAGATATTTAACGGCAAGGTCTTCACCCGTATGAAAAAGATTTCTGGTTTCTGTATTTTGCATAAATCAAAAATAACTTGACGAATAATAAGTCAATGATATTTTGAACAGGAGATTAAAAAATCACCGAAAGGTGGAGGGAAGGAAGAATGAAAAAAATAATACTAAGTGTATTTGTTCTTGTTGCGATAGTTGGGATGGTCCAAGCAGCACCATTTCAAACTATGGGATTGTTGCGCACTCCTGATGCGTATGTTATTCCTCACAAGTCTGCTCATTTAACATTAGTAGGCTATTATCGTAATGTGGATGAGGAAGAATTCATACCTTATGGAATGTTAGGAGTAGGTCTCTTTAATCGTTTACAATTGGATGGCTTTGCGGGAGATGATATTTATTTTATGAATGCTAAGGTTAAATTGATACCTGAGACCTTATATATTCCACAGATTTCTGTAGGTATGGATAATATCTTTTCCACCGTAAATGTCCAAAGAGCTCAGGATTATAATGATCCTTCGGAATATTCCTGGGCAGATAATCCAGACAAATGTGATTATGAGCATTTTTCACCTTATGTCGTAGCATCCAAACAAGCCGTTTTCGGAGGACTTTCCTGGATGTTTAATCTGGGCGGTGGAGCTAATCGTTTCACTGGACAAACAAGCCGTGCAAGAAAATTTAGTGGTATGTTTGCTTCAGTTGAGCTGTCTCCTGTAAATAACATGTCAATTCAGGGAGAATTTGATGGACAGAATATTAATGTTGGTTTAAAATACTCTTTAGGAAATTACACATTCAAGCTGGCAGCTCAATCAGTAGAAAATTATGCTAAAAATAATGGCTTGGAAAATACCCATCGCATAGGCTTTGGTGTAACTTATCTCTTTGACAAATTTGCTGAAGGAAAAACTACAAGACCGGTTATATTCAGTGCAAATCAGTTATCTGAGACTGAAGAGAGCCACTGTAATTGTCAGCAAACTACACTATTCACTGATTCTGTAAAACTGGTGGAATTGCAGCCAGTTATTAAAACTCAATCACAGATTCCAGTTACTTCCAGTATTTATAAAGAATTTACTCCTGAATATCAAACTTTACTGGAAGAAATAAGAAATCTTCGTGGAGACCAACAACAGGTTCAAAAGGAGATGGAAGAAATTCGTAGCTGGTTGCAAGAGTTACAAAAACAAAGCAAGTGAGCAAAAGTACTTCTTATTTTGTAAAAAATGTATTTCAAAACAGGGCACAATTTAATGTGCCCTGTTTTTTTATATATAATATATTTAAAACGAGGCGGTATATAAACCGATAATTTTATGACACATAATATTAAACTCTATATTCTACTAATATTAATAATTCTGCCTTTAAATTTTATTTATGCTGAGAATAATTCTTACAATTCTCTAATAAATGTAGAACCTTTATCTAACCTTGATTTAACAGTACAAAAAGCGTTTGATTTTTTAACTGTAAATCTTCCCCAATTGTTAGTAGAAGATAGAGACGAAGCTATAAATGAATTTATCTTCAATTTTGAGGAATTAAAACGAATTCCCCTACAAGATATCCTTGCTTCATATAAAAAATTATATTCTTTTAAAGATGATTACAAAACGCTGGATAGTCTTTTGATAATAAATCCTCTCTATATTGAAGACATACAAACTTTCTTTAATTTAATAATATATTCAAATGTAATTGATTATTTAAATTTGGGAAATAAACAAGCAGGAGAAGAGTATCTAAAATTGCTCATAAGCCAACAAAATACAGGTCAATATTATCCCCTGTATTTATTTCTATGGGCAGATTTAACCGCTGAAGACGGCAATCTAAGCAAGACTACAGAGTATATTAATAAATATAAAGAAATATATAATTGGTATCAATATGATTTTAAACCACACAAAGCTTCAATAATTGATAAATTACGGAATCTAGATTTAGACCGCTATTTACTTTATCCTTCAGATGAACAATTACTAATTCTGGAAAACCAAATTATAGAAATGGAGAACGAACTAAATTTAGTTTATAATGACTTAAAAACACTAACTGAAATTATATCGCCAGATTTTATAGAATATATCTATACTAAGGAATGGAACTTATTTGAAGATTTAAAATCTCAGTTATACGCATACTTATTGATTGAACCTTATGAATTTGACCAACCACTCCAAAATATTCTTAATCCACAGATTCAACCATATGAACAATATACAGATTTGGTTTCAAAACTGAAGGAATTAAAAAATAATGTTGCTAACCTCCCCAAATTGGGACAAATATTTAACAACTATCTGGATCAAAAAATAGAATCCTTTCTTAAAGAACAAAGAACACCAAATCCAAATGATATTAAAGCAATAGAAATGGAACATTTAATGGTAATGAAGAACACTTGTTCCTATTACAAAGATATAATTTCTGTTTTAGACTTGTTGATAGCTAATCCAGATTTTGCTCAATGGAATGAGACTTTATTTAACTTAAGAGTTCAATATACCAAAAAGCTTAATAAATTACAATATCAAATGAATCGTATCATTGCTAAATATAAAAATTCCCCCAATGTTGAAGATGCTATCTTATTAGAGCTATTAGAATTGATTGACACCTGGGATGACTTCGGCAAAAGTTATAGTGAACTAATATCAGAACTTGAACAAACGGTAGTTAACCTTATTCAAAAAACAGTTAAAGACGAACAAAAAATATATATATCGGAACTGCTCCAAAGGCTAACTGATTCAGCGCTAAATCATCCATTCTTAATAGCTAACCTTAGTTCTCTGGAACAGAATCTTGATTTTATGGACCTAATCTTAGAATATAGAGATTTAAGATATCAGGAACAAAGCTATTTTGCAGAAGCTGAAAATAAAGAGGAAAACTTATTGCTGGAAGAATATAATGCTTTAATTTCTGCAAAGGCTTCCTTATTAAATAGATATGAAGGTTATATTGAAAAGTATCCTCAATTTAAAGCACTACTCCAACCTGATGGCACCTATCTAGTAAATGATGCTTTATTGTACTATCATATGGCAGAACTACAATATGCTATAGATTTAGACCACCCTGATAAAGCTCTTACTTATTATAAAAAAGTTCTGGAGATAGACCCAAATTATTATAAGAAAGATTATGTGCTATATAATATAGGTTATTTAAGTAGTGAAAGCATTAAATCCACTCTGGATAATGCTATTGAAAATTATAGAAAGACTCATCCATATAAAGACCGACCGAGCAATTTAAAATACACTGAGCAAGCTTTTAAAGAAGCAATAGATGCCTATACTGAATTAGTAGATTCGGGTCTCTATACCAATTCTCCTCTTTATGATGAAGCGATTTATAGATTGGGAACTATTTATTTTCTCATAGGTTCAGATGCCGATGAACCTATTAACTATTATAATGAAGCTATTCGTAGATTTGATACTTTAGTTAGCAAACCAGAAAGTGATTATTACTACCATTCTCTATATCAAAGAGGATGGGTTAAGCTTAATTTAGGTGACGAAGCTTCTTTGCAGTCAGCTATCTTAGATTTTACTAATTTAATTGAGGCTGTTGATATTGGAGAAATAGAAGATCCTTATTTAGCGTCTGATTATAAGAATAATTCTATTGATAACATTGCCTATGCCTTAGTTGCTTTAGATGGAATTGATTTTATTAGCCCGGCTAAAGGAATACAATTTTTTGAAGAGATACTGATAAATCATCCTGATACTTTAGTTAAATCTGAAATAATAGATAAAGCTGTTTCCTTAAAAATGGAAATAAATGCTCCACTCCAGGCAATTGATTATCTTGAGTTACGTCTTAAAGTTTTTCCACTGGATTTACAAAATCCCAGTATTATTGATTCCATTATCACTATTTATCATACTCCCGGACTGGTTTTACGAGAAGGGAACGACTTAACTACCATCTGCAATGCAGAATATGATTTTATTAAGGCAAATTATAATAATCATTCATCCTGGTACGAACACAACATCAAAAATGCAAAATTAGATAACCAGGAAATAAGAAAACAATTAGATATTATAAGAAGAGCCTATGAGCAAATTCGAATTAGATATTACAATCGGTTAATTGATTCTATCGCTGCCTCAGACTTACAAATTTATAATCAACACCTTCAGGAATATATAGATTATTACGAACTCTTTAAGGATTCCACTGATTTTATTACCTGGCAAAAAGAAGTTCAACGTGCCAATACGAATTTATATGCTTATCTGGCAGAGAAACGAGATACTCCAGTGGATTATTATATTGCTATCCAAACTCTTTACTCTTATAATGAAACTAATCCCGATAACCCAGACTATTTAAATAATGAAGGTTTAGCCTATAGATATGCCAGGAAGATATATGATTATCTTGAAGAAGAATTTAACCATACTAATCTGAAAACGGATCCGCTATTACCAACAAATCAGGATGAGCTTTACAATTTCTATGAAGCTGCTGCCTTAAGATTTTATAATCATCTAATTAATACAGAAGATGAGGGTCTGAGAAAAAGTGCTATTCCTATCTTGATGGACCTTGCAGCTGTAGCTTTAGAAAATGGAAAAGCTTATATCGCTCAACAATATTATCAACAACTACTTAATAATGCAGACCAACTGGATTCTCCCACTCTAAGAACCATTTATATCAATCTGGCTAAAATAGCTGAAAATAATCTTAATTATACTGAAGCTAAATTGCATTATGAAAAGGCTAAAAATTATGCACTAAATGCTCACGATAGCCAAGAGCTGGAACATTTAATTAGATTGCAACTTCAAAACAGTTATGAAGAAGCAGAGCGTAATAGTGATTACCTCAAGATGGCTTTAGACCTGGAAGAATTAGCAAATCGTTTTACAGACGACCCTGAACAAAGTAATGCCTATAAATATCAAGCATCCGAAGCTTATAAGAAAGCTGGTAATTATCAGAAAGCCATAGATATAAAATTGCAATTAGCTAAAAGTAAAAATAGTATTGAAGATAAATACTTTTTATATTATGAAAGCTGGAATATAGCAGATTCATTGATGAAAAATCATAGTTACGCCCGTCAATTGCAGGAAGAATTTACTGCAATGTATCCTTCAAGTAATCAAGCATTTAATCTAAAAATAGCAATGATAGAGGAACTGAAATCCAATCCTGCCCAAAGAGAAGATGCAGCTCAAATTTATCTCCAACTTTATCAGGATGTCCGCTCAGGAAAAGTAGATAGTGGTAATATTCCGCTGGAGGATATCTATCTCTGGGCAGTAAATATCTACCTGGAAGACCAAAATCAAGATAAGGCTTTGGAACTGCTTTCCAATTTTATAACCCTTTACCCCAATTATAATAAAGCCACCGATATTCTTACTTTTTTAGCAGATACCTATTTGGCAAGAGATGAAGAGGATAAATTTGAGTTTTATGCACGAAAACTCTATCAGAAAGATAATACCCAGTCAGAAAGGTATCTCACTATTGCACAACTAAAATTAGGCAGATTAGCTCATGAGTTTGATGATGCCTATAAAAACAAAGATTGGAACCTGGCTTTCCAGAAACGTGATGAATTTATTAAATTAGAAGCCCAATATCTAAAAGATGGTTTACCCATTAAAAATGAAGCTGCTTATGAAGCTTTTGCCTATGCAGAGACAGAATATAAAACTGAACAAGCAAGAAAAGCTTACTTGGATAATTTTGACCGTCAACTCAACTCTATTGAAAATAGTGATTTATTAAAAAGCTCACCCGATAAATTAATTTTTGTGTCTGCCAAAACCACATGGAGAGGACACTTATTTGAACAACCTCCTCGTCGTATTCCTTCTTTAACAAAAAGAGCAGAAACTGAAAGTGCTAAAATTATTCACCTACTGGAACAACCCGAAGCAGATTTTCTGGATATAGACCGTCGTTTGAAAGCCCTATGCTTAATTGCCAGAATCAATGAACATACAGCTGAGGTCATAGAAACACAGTTAGATAAATATTTCCAAATATCAAATGAAATGGCTCCTTTTAGAGACCGTAAAAAATATAATGAAGAAGAATATAATAATTTAGTTTACGGTCAATTAATGCCTTATGCTCAACAGTTTATTGAGCCTCTGAGGACAGCTGCAATCAGCATTTATCTGGAAATATACAATAATTACAATGTTGCTGGATGTGTTAATGACTACACTAACTTAGCTGAACTAAAACTTCTGGAACAAAATTGTTTACCTAATTATTATGAGATAGCCTTCCCCTTAGACCAAAACTGGAATTTAAACTTACAGCTTCCAGATGGAAAGTTAAAAAAAGTAAACCCTGATATAGAAAGTATTATGTCGCCAAAAGGTATACAACTTTTCTCAATTCAAATTCCCGCTCATAATGCATTAATAATGGAACGGGAATTTACTTTTGAATATCCTCCTGAATTTGCTTTCTTGCACATTGTATATCCTGATAATCCTGAAATATGGTTAAATGAAAATCCAATTGATTTAATTTACATACCGGTTGATACTTTAATAACTGGTGACCTATCTACCATTCATTTTGCCGCTAAAATAAACAAACAAGCTTGGAAACAGGGTTATAATGAAATTAAATATATCTTCCCTAATAATTTTGATAAGCCGCTTTCTTTTTACTTCAATTTCAACTTATTTTTTAATGCTGATATGATTGACGAATTCAGTCTTTTAAGAACTAAAAGAATAATAACCAACACCAACTGGAACGCCTTAATTAAGGATAATGAGTCTGGGAAAGAAACAAAGACTAAAACCATAAAAGCTTTTACCTTTGACCTTCCTCTTGATAGGGCTGAATTATTGACAGATACATCGGTTAAACCTATTTGGGTGGAAGAAAACTCTGATCATCCCTATAATAATATTACTTTTGAGACTGAATTTATACTTGATGAAGAGGTGCATTATGCTTATATAGATTTAGTTGCTCCAGAAATGGCTACTATCTATATAAATGGGACAAAAATAGTACAGAAATTGCCTCTGAATTTTGATTCTTCCCATTTTATGGTGCATCCTTCAAGAATTGAAATTCCTCCAGAAGTGCTTAGAAAAGGTAAAAACATCTTACGAATTGAAATACAGAATAATTCTCCTTTCCGGGGAATGATGGCTGAAATAAATTTTAACCTATCAAATACAGGAGAATAAATAATGAACCGCTTTTGGTTTATTTGTTGCATGCTTATCTTTATGATGCCTTTATGTTTTGCCCAGGTAAAAAGTAATGCATCTCCAGCTTTAAACGATGGAGAAATAATAAAGGAATTAGAAATTCAGATTAAGACTATGTTACCAGATATCAATATAGTACGTTTAAAAACTGATACCTATATTCCCGCTGGACAATATAATTATACTAAATATAAAGACCTTATTAAGGCAGAAAATATTAAAAATCTTATTAAATTACAAAAAGATATAACAAAACAACCAGAGGAGTCAAAATGAAATTTAAGCACATCTTACTCGCATCATTAATATTAATTATTGGTATTGGTCCTTTATTAGCTCAGACCACTCAGAACCCATATAATATACCTCCAGGAACTGAAAAGATTACTCTTGCTTCTATCTTCAGAGATAGCAATGCTCATGGTATATTCGGATATTTGATTCTACTGACTTTCACCATAGGTATTGTTTACGCTTTTATCCGCTATATCCAGTTATATCAGAAGGAAAAAGTCAATGCTCCAAATCTATATAAAAGTCTAAAAGGTTACATTAAAAATAACCAGATTGAGGAAGCAATAAAGATAACAGAAAAACTGAAAGATACAACTCTTGGCTACATTTTTTGGAATGGAATTACTGCCTATAAGGAAATTCCTAAGGATGCTTCTAAGGAAGAGGTATCAACTAATGTTCAAAATGCCTTTGACGAAGCGGCTCTCCAAAAAGTCTATAAACTTGATGCAGGACTATTCTGGTTTGATATTCTGGCTCAAGTATGCACTTATCTCGGATTATTAGGTACCATCTGGGGTCTACTTTATGCTTTTGCTGCTATCAGTAATCCCACCGTTCTGGATACTCAAAAAAATCTTATGTTATCTGCTGGAATAAAGACCGCTATCGGAACAACAGCTTTAGGATTAATTGCTGCTATACCTTTAACTCTGATTAAGGGTGCATTACAAAGTAGAGCTCAAAAAATCATTAATGATATAGATGAATTCAGTGTTAAGTTTATTAATTTCATCACTTCTTTAGCAAAAGGATAATATTATGGCTCATCCTCCTTCTACCCGAAGGGATCAGCATCATTTTTCACCACCTAAAGTGTCAGATTTGGTACCTTTGATGAACCTGTTTCTAATTATTATACCCTTCCTTCTACTAATGATGGTGGTTACACAAATTGCCATGATAGCATTGAATTTCACTCATGGAAATGCAGCAGAGAAACAAGCGGGAGGACCTTTAAATGGCACTTCGGTAACGCAGAAAAATATACCCGAAATTACCATAATTATTATGGCTTCTCAAGATTCATTAGGAACAACCTTCCCTGGCTTTGAAATCCGAGAACCGGAAAAAACAAAGGATAATGTTGGTTTAGTTAATGGCTATTATGATTATGTAAAATTAGATGAGAAGCTTAAAGCTATTCGGCAAAGATATCCGGACTTGCAGGATATCAGTGTTGCTCCTTATGATGATGTTTTATATGATACTCTTATTAAGACTATTGACCTTTGCAGGGAAAATAACTTCTCCAATATACACTATAAAGCTCCTCAGGTCAGATACTTTGCTCGGGAGGTTAAATGAATCAGTCAAAGTATTCGCGCGACCTTAAACACCTGGTCCCTCAAAGACAGAAAGATGAATGGAGCTTATCTATCATATCTCTGATTGATATTCTAACTATTTTATTAGTCTTTTTACTGGCTAATGTAACGGTGGAAGGACAAAAATTTACTCAACCCAATCGGATGACTTTTCCCGTAAGTATGAAAAAACGAGATTTGTTGGAGAAAAAAGGAACAACAGTAGTTCAAATCTATCCAGATAGAATCTTAATTGGTGAGAAGGGGATATATTTTGGAACACTCAATGAATTCGCTAATGATCCCGTAAAAAGAACCGAAATATTGAAATATTTACAAACCACAGCCCTACAAATTCTGGAGGATAAAGATGAATCCGGAAATCCGAGAACTCCTCCAACTCTTCTTATCCAGGCAGATAGAGCCATACCTTGCTGGTATATTACAGAATTTGTTAGTTTAGGCACCAGCGCTTATTACGAATATATCTATTTTGCTACTCTTTTGGATGCTAATTGGTTTCAACATTCTGTATTATCAACCAGAAGGTAGAGGGAGATATAATGGTAAACAAAATTTTAACTTTAAAACTCTTTTATAAGGGAAAGCTTCTGGATACTATAGAGCAAGAAAAAGACTTCACTAATAAATGGTATATAGGAAGCAGTAAATACCTTTCCTGGCAAATTCTGGATGAATCTAACAAGTTTCCTCCTAAATATAAAATACTGATCAAAAAGGGTGGACATTATTATCTGAATCTTCCTCAAGGCTCCACTTTAACCTGCTGGAAATATGATAGTCCCGTAGATGCTAATTTCTTAAAACAAAATGGTATATTGGTAGATTCTTTATTAAAACTCCGTGAAGATATGACTGGTATTATTCAGGTTCATCCTGACTATTCTATTCAATATGAATTCATTGAACCTGTTAAGATTATATTGACTCCTCAGGAAAAGGAAGTAATAAAACAAACGGCACGTCCTGCTCCTCTTGCTCCTATGGATAAAACAACCAGAGTGGTAGTTATTTTGGCACTGATGGCAGGAATTGCATTTAGTATTTTCTACGATTTGAAATTAAAACCAGAAATGTTTAGAGAGCAGACTCTTTCTGAACTATTAGCTGAAATAGAGAAAATCAGAGAAATAAAGCCAGAAATTTCTCAATCTCAAACCCCATCAACTCCTTTAACTACTTTACCAGAAGAACCAGCTACCTCAGAAAAAACTACTAAAAATGCCCAAGTTGGAAAAGGTAAGAGCACTGGAAAAGGTGGTTCATCAACACCCTCTGGCACTCAAAGTATCTTTGGGGACCTTGGAACAAGCTCGGGTACTTATGCTGGAGGTTCCACGCAATCTGTGGTTGGTGCAGCTGTGCTTTCTGGTTTTGTTACCGCAAGACCGGGTGTTAAAGGAGGAAGCGGTATTGGAAATGCTTCCGGCACTTTTCAACCAAGTGCTGCTGCTGGTTTGGGCAGTGGTGGCTCTTTTGATCCTAATGCCATAAATCGCTTTAATGCAGGGGATGTTCCTTCGGTTGTAAGTGGAACTGCTCCAGAAGGAGGTTCCACTGTAAAACCTTCTGGTTCAGCTCAATATTACACTGGTCCTGCAGAAAAACTAAAACCCTTGGCTGGTGGTTCTTTAACTTCGGTTCCGGATGTTCGTGCAGAAACAGAAAAAATAGTCAGCCAATCTTATAAAGCTTCTGAACCTGCTAAAATTCAAGAACCCGCTGTAACCATAGTTAAACCATCTACTATTGTTGCTGGTGGAGATATCATATTTAACCAAATTCGGTCTCGTAAGGGACAGATAGAGCAGGCTTATAAAAGAAATGCAGCCATCAAAAAACAGAGTGGTTCTATAACTGTAATTCTTGATATTGCTTCTGACGGAACAGTCAAAGCTACCATCATTCCAAATAGTGTCACTTTTACTGAAAGTTTCCTGAACGAGATTAAGTCCATTATTGAAAGTTGGACATTTAATGTCAGTCAGCCAACCACTTATAAATTTAAAATGAATCTCAGTCAAGGTTAGAGCATTTTTAAAATGTATAGTCTATACCTATATGATATAGTTCTATCAAGAAATACAAAAAACTATATTAAAAGCTGATTATAAATATAAATAAGAAAGCTACTCACTTTCTTATCTCCTATTTAGCTGCAACATATACAATAAAGCAAGCAAAAGGCAGGAAAGAGGTAAGTAAGAGTAGTGCGAAACTATAATTTTATATTCTTTAATTATTTGAATCTAACCACAATAAAAAAGATTTGACAAAAAACACTTTATTTAAAATTTTGGATTGAAAGAAGCTGCTTGCTTCTGCCTTAATGCGAAAGTGCAAGTAAGGCTCAATAAAATAAAATATATATAATACCAGAAAGCAGGCGGATTTCTTCCGCCTTTTTTCTTTTCCGGTAAAAGGAGGTTCTTATAATCCGGATTAAACGTGGAAAGGCACGCACAAATGAAGTGGTGCCCAAGGAAAGAATTAATGAACAAATTACGGCTAACAAAGTTAGATTGATTGGTGCGGATGGAAAACAAATTGGAATAGTAAGTCTAAAAGAAGCTTTGCATCGTGCAGAAGCTGAAGATTTAGATTTAGTAGAAATATCTCCTAATGCTGATCCACCAGTATGCAGAATAATGGATTTTAGTAAGTACTACTTTGAAAAAGAGAAAAAAGCAAAAGAAGCACGAAAAAGACAGCATGAAGTAGAGATTAAAGAAATCAAATTGGGACCTAATACAGAAGAGCATGATTACAACTTCAAAAAGAATAATGCTATCAAATTCCTTAAACAGCATAATAAGGTCAAATTTACCATCCGTTTTCGTGGTCGTCAGATGGCACATCAAGAACTTGGATTGAATGTATTAGAGCGAATAAAAGCAGATTTAGGACATATTGCAGAACCGGAAACAGAACCGGTAGCAGAACGGAATATGCTTTACATTATTATGTCTCCTAAGAAAGATATTGATCGTATTTTGGCAAAAATGGAGAAAGAAAAAACTGCTTTAGAGGGAAAGACGGTCCCAACTACCCAAGACAAAGCTAATTCTTCAACCCCGGCTGAACCTAAAAAGGAAAACCTAAAATAAGTTACATCAAAACCAATTGATTTAGAAATTAATTAAGGAGATAAAGATGCCTAAAATCAAAACCAGCAGCTCTGCTGCTAAAAGGTTTAAAGTTACTGGCACGGGCAAAATTTTGCGTCATCATGCCAAAAGTTCTCATATTAAAACTAAGAAATCTCCCAAGCTAAAACGCCATCTGCGTTCAGTTACCCTGCTCAGTAAAGCTGATGAAAAAAGAGTCAAAAGAATGCTGGGAATTTAAGGGAGGAATAAAATGCCAAGAGCAACAAATAATGTCGCAGCTCATAGAAGAAGAAAAAAATACTTAAAAGCTGCAAGAGGAAATTACGGTAGACGGAGTAATACTTATAGAATAGCTCGACAAACTGTGGAGCGTGGATTAATCTTCTCTTTTGCTCATAGAAAACAGAAAAAAAGAGAGTTTCGTCGCCTCTGGATTACTCGTATTAATGCTGCCTGTAGAAACAACGATATGACTTATAGCAAGTTCATAAATGGCTTGCATAAAGCCAATATTGCCATAAATCGTAAGACCCTTGCCTATCTTGCTTGGCACGATAGCGAAGCTTTTGCCAGACTTGTTGAAATAGCAAAAGAAGCACAGTAATCCAACCCCTAAAGGATAAAGAAGTTGATGATAGATGACCAGCTAAAGAATATAGCTGAACAAGCAAAAATTGACCTTAAAGAATGTCTTAATCAGAACGATATCCTGAATATTAGAGCCAAATATTTAGGGAAAAAGAGTCTGGTAAACTCTCTTTATTCTCAATTACGTAATTTGCCTGAAGAAGAGAGACCCTCTTTCGGCAAAAAGGTCAATGAGCTCCGTAATGAATTGGAAAGAATGATTGATGAAAAAGAAAAAGAATTAAAATTGCAAATTGTTAATGCCTATGATTCTGTTCAAGCTAATGACCTGACTTTACCTGGTGTCTATTTTCCTCCAGGTTCTTTACATCCTTTAACTATTATCCGAAGAAAAATGGAAGATATTTTTATAAGTTTAGGATTCCAGATTGCAGAAGGTCCAGATATTGAAGATGAATATCATAATTTTGATGCTTTAAATACGCCCGAAGACCATCCTTCAAGGAATCTCGCTGATACCTTCTATTTGGATAATGGTTATCTTTTGCGCACTCAAACCTCTACCGTACAAGTAAGAACTATGGAAAGTTACCCTCCTCCAATCTACATAATCTCACCTGGACGTTGTTATCGTAATGACAAACCAGATCCTTCGCATTCTCCCGTTTTTCACCAGGTAGAAGGGTTGGTGGTGGATAAAGGCATCTCAATGGCTGATTTGAAAGACACTCTTCAATTTTTTGCTAAAGCTATGTTTGGACCGGAAGTCAAATCCAGGATACGTCCTCATTTCTTCCCTTTCACTGAACCAAGTGCAGAAATGGATATAAGTTGTGTTAGTTGTCAGGGTAAAGGATGCAGAATATGCAAAAACTCTGGATGGTTAGAATTAGCTGGAGCAGGTATGGTTGACCCTAGTGTTTTAGAAATGATGGGTATTGATGACCAGATATATAATGGTTATGCCTTTGGTATAGGCATTGAGAGAATTGCTATGCTTAAATATAACATTCCTGATATGCGGATTCTCTATGAAAATGATGTTCGGATGCTTCGCCAATTCAGTAGAGAATTAATATGATTGTATCCACTCGCTGGCTCAGTAAATACATTGATTTGCCTGAAACTTTAGAGGAGTTAGTCCAGACTTTAACCTTTACGGGAATAGAAGTTGAAGCAATACAAGAAATTTCCGCTTTACCGGAAACTGTGGTTACCGCTCGTATTCTCAATTCAGAAAAAATTCCCGGAACTGAACATCTTCAAGTATGTATAATAGATTATGGAAAAGAACCTCTCCAGGTTGTATGTGGTGCTCCCAATTGTCGTAGCGGATTAATCACCGCTTTTGCTCAAGTGGGTTCTAAACTGCCAGAAATGGAGATTAAAAAAACCATTATCCATAGTGTAGAATCTGCCGGTATGCTTTGCTCTGAAAAAGAGTTAGGAATCTCCGATAATCATTCTGGAATTATAGAACTCCCTCCTGAAACTCCTGTGGGAATTTCAATAAATGAAATCTATGAGCTCCCAGATAACATTTTAGAACTGGAGATAACTCCTAATCGTCCAGACCTCCTTGGTTATATTGGAATTGCTCGTGACCTGGCTGCTTCTCTGAATAAAAGGTTAAAATTGCCATCTATAAATAACTATCCTGGCGAAGAAGATTCTTCTCTACATTTGACTTTGATTCTTCAGGAACCCCAAAAATGTCCTCGTTATACGGCAAGAATCATAGATGGCATAAGCGTCAAAGAATCTCCCCTATGGCTAAAAAATGCTCTTATTAAATCTGGTCTGAGACCAATCAACAACATTGTGGACATAACGAATTATGTTATGCTGGAAACTGGTCAACCTTTACATGCCTTTGATTATCATAAATTACTACCTATAAATCAGGAAGACCCGCATCCAGCCATAATAGTTCGTAGAGCAAAAGCTGCTGAGGAATTTATTGCCCTGGATGGAAATAAGTACCTTCTGGATGAAGAAGATCTCGTCATTGCCGATGGTCAAAGACCTTCTGCTTTAGCAGGAATAATTGGAGGAAAAGATACTGCCATCAGCAATCATACTACAACCATTGTCCTTGAATCAGCTAATTTCTCTCCTTCTACCATACGTAAATCTTCTTTAAGGCATAAAATTAGCACGGATTCTTCCTATCGCTTTGAAAGACATCTCAGTCCAGCTTATCTTGAAATGGTAAGCAATAGAGCCTTAGAACTTATTATTAATGTTGCTGGAGGAAGAGTTTGTAATGAACTTTATGACGCTTATCCTGTACCTCAAAAACCCCTCTTTCTTGCTGTGCGTCCTTCTCGTTTTGAAGAACTTATCGGTTACAAACTGGATGCCTCTCTTATAAATAATTATCTTCAATCCTTAGGATTTCAATATATCCTTTGTGGACTCTGGCAAAAAGAACCTATTAATGAATATAAGCTTTTGCCTCAAGCTATGGAGCTGGATTTAGAAACCAGTGATAATCAGATTTTTTTTGAAAATCCTCAACTGGCTCTATATTTTCTGGTGCCTTCTTATCGGGTGGACATAACTCGTGAAGCAGATATAATTGAAGAATTGGCACGTCTGGATGGTTTTGATAAGATTCCTCAAAAAAAGCTTATTCATCCCATTATGGATTGGCATGCTCATCATATTAAACGTAAAATTGAAGATTACTTTCGTCAATCCGGGTTCTATGAGATGATTAATCCAAGCTTCATTGACCCTATCAAATTAGAATATTTAGGAGAAGATAAAGCAGAATTAGAGAAAAAGCTGATAAGAATCGTCAATCCACAAAGCAGCAATCAATCTGCTATGCGTACCACTATGCTTCCACAATTACTGGATAATCTTCTCTACAATCTTAATCATAGTGAACGCAATTTAAAATTGATGGAAATGGGCAAATTATACTGGAAAGATGGTAATAAAAATTGCGAGACTTTACATTTGACCGCTCTAATGACAGGATTGAATAATTTAGACCACTGGAAAGTAAAGAATGAACCTATTGATTTATATAATGTCAAAGGAGTAATTGAAGGGTTATTAGACCAGTTAAGTATAACAATTGATGAAACGAAAAATGTTCATCATCCCTGGCTAGTTGAATCAGATAATCTTGCCTATTTTTGCAATAACCATCTCTGTGCTTCCTTTGGAAGATTAAAAGCTAAGACTGCTGAGAGATTTAATATTGATATTATCACCTTAAAACAGGATATATGGGTCTTAGATTTTAAGGTTAATACATTGATAGAGCTCACCAGAACCAATAAAATTGAATTTTCCCCACTGCCAAAGTTTCCTGCGGTTATAAGAGATATCTCTTTTTTAATTAATTTTTCTGTTCCTTATGCAGATATTGTGAAGTCCATAAAACTGGTTGAACCCTATCTAATCCAGGATGTGAAAATCTTTGATGAATACCGTGGAAAAGGTGTCCCAGATGGCTGGCACAGTATTTCTTTACATATAATTCTTCAGGATTATGAAAAAACATTGACAGAGGAACGAGTAGGACAAGTGATTGATTCGGTAATAAAAATGCTGGAAAATACCTGGCAGATAAAAATGAGGTAAGTCTGGATGGAAAGTAATGTAATAAATTTACAGGAAAAGATACAAAAACTTATTGACCAATATACGGCTGATAGAAAAAGATTAGAACAGCTGGAAGAGGAAAATAATAATCTTCGTGAAGAAAACCGTCAGCTTATGGAACAAATTGAAAACACTAAAAAGTTCCATAGTGGCTCTGAATTAAAAATTAAAGAACTGGAAAATCAGGTAAAGCTTCTGCAAGCGCAATATAAGGAACTTCAGGATTCTCTGGCAGGATTAGAAGAAATTGCATCTACTACTATAAATCAGATAGACCAGCTGATACCTGATTTAGATAATAAGAAATAATAATAATGCAGTCTGTGGAAGTAGAGATTTTTGGACGTAAATTCCGGTTTCGTACTGATGAACCGGAACAAACTCAAGAAATAGCCTCTACGATTAATGAAGAATTAAATACTCTACGAGAACTTTACGAAAATCTTGACTTTACAAGACTGTTACTTTTACTTGCACTTAGAAAGCAAGATGAGATTATTGCCCTGCGAAAACAGAATCTGGAACTGGAAAAAAATCTTGAACGAGTAAATCAAATGGTAGAAAAAATCGTAGGGGAAATATAAATTATGGCCTGCGGAACTCGTGATATGGGTTGCGGAAAAGCTAATAAATTTAAGGGAACCGAGCCATGGGTGGCATGCATGCCGGCTAGTCCCGGATCCATAAAACCCATAAGGTAGGTGCCCACCTAGTGCTTGGCTTTAACGGACAAGCATACACGGTTCTCGCGGGTCATTTATATAAACAGTGGGGTTAACCCACCTGAATTGAATAAAGGAATAATATAATGCAATGGGATAAAGTTATTTGGTTAGCCATCGGAGTGGCTGGAGGACTTTTAATAGCACTTGTTATTTATCTGGCAAAGCGTAGCAGCTCTTTCCGTATTATCTCTCAAGCAAAAAAAATAGCTGAAGAGATCAAAGAATCTGCTCATAAAGAAATTGAAAATGCAAAAAAAGCCGCTGTCCTGGAAGCTAAAGATGAATGGTTCAAACAAAAAAAGGTTATGGAAGATGAACTAAAAGAGCGTCAAAAAGAGCTTAGAGATCAGGAAAGAAAATATAACGAACGACTTAGCAATCTGGATAAACGCCTTGATGCCTTAGATAAAAAAGAAAACAATCTTCTCGGACAAGAAAAGAAACTTAAATATAAAGAAGAAGAAATCAATCGTAAATACCAGGAATGTGAACAATTCATCAACGCTCAGAAAGCAAAACTGGAAGAAATTGCAGGAATGAGTAGAGAACAAGCCTTGCAAATGATGCGAGAGGAACTAATCACACAAGCTCGTCAGGTGGCTGCAAATGATGCAAAGGCTACTATAGAACAGATTAAATTGGATGCCACAAAAAAAGCTTCCGAAATTCTTTCTACTGCTATTCAGCGTCTTGCCGTTGATTATGTATCTGAAACTACGGTTTCGGTAGTCCCACTTCCTTCAGATGAAATGAAAGGCAGAATTATAGGTCGTGAAGGGCGAAATATCCGTACTTTTGAAAAAGCTTCAGGAGTTGATTTAATCATTGATGATACCCCGGAGGCTGTAGTTCTTTCCTGCTTTGATCCTGTAAGAAGAGAAATTGCACGCCTTTCTCTGGAAAAACTTATTGCTGATGGGAGAATACATCCAGGCAGAATTGAAGAAGTCATCTCCAAAACGAGCAAAGAAATGGAAGAGACTCTTATAAAAATTGGAGAAAAAGCTGTTCTGGATAACAATATCCATAATATTTCAGCAAATTTAATTAAGATTCTCGGGCGCTTGAATTATCGCACTTCTTATGGCCAGAATGTTCTTAAGCATTCAATGGAAACTGCCTGGATTTGTGGAATGCTGGCTGCAGAACTGGGATTAGACCAGGAAATAGCTCGTAGAGCTGGTCTTCTTCATGACATCGGCAAAGCTATAGACCAGGAATTTGAAGGAACTCATGCCATTATCGGTGCAAATATAGCTCGCAAGAATGGAGAAAGCAAAATTATAGTTAATGCTATTGAAGCCCATCACGAAGAAGTTGAACCAATTTCCGTCTATGCAGCTTTAGTGCAGGCTGCAGATGCAATATCTGGTGCTCGTCCAGGAGCTCGCAGAGAAATGCTGGAGACCTATATGCAGCGCTTAACTAAACTGGAAGAAATAGCTAATTCCGTTCAAGGTGTAAATAAATCCTATGCTATCCAAGCAGGAAGAGAATTACGAATTATCGTAGAACCCACCCTGGTTGAGGATGCTCAGACAGCACTCTTAGCCACAGAAATTGCCGCTCAAATTGAAAAAGAAGTTCAGTATCCAGGTCAAATAAAAGTAACAGTTATCCGGGAGACCCGTCAGATTGCTATGGCAAAATGATGAAAGTGCTCTTTTTTGGTGATGTGTTCGGTAAAGCAGGCAGAAGAATAGTTTGCGATTATCTTGCTGAACTAAAAGAAGAATTTAATCCAGATTTTGTCATCCTTAACGGTGAAAATCTCGCTGATGGGAGAGGTTTAACTGAAAAAACTTCTAAGGCATTGTTCAATGCAGGAGTAGATGCTATCACTGGTGGAAATCATCTCTGGGATAGAGCTGAAAGCTGGGATTATATTAAAAATAATCCTGCCATAATCAAACCTTTGAATTATCCTGCTTCAGCACCAGGAAACCCTTCTTATACTATAGTTAAAAATGATAACAAGCTCACTATTATAAATCTTTGCGGTCAGCTTTTTATGCCTCCAACTAATTCACCTTTTATAGCATTTGAAACCTGGTTTAATTCATCTTATATTTATAATTCCTCCTGTATCCTGATTGATTTTCACTCTGAATCTACTTCCGAAAAACGTGCATTTGGTTGGTTTGTTGATGGAAAGGTCTCAGCTGTTATTGGAACACATACGCATATTCAAACTGCAGATGAAGAAATACTCCCACAAGGAACTGCTTACATCACTGATGTAGGAATGACTGGAGCCCATAACAGTGTAATAGGGGTAAAAAAGGAAATTATTATTGAAAAGTTTAAGCATTGTCTTCCTCTAAGATATGAATCTTCTGATCTTGGTCCGCAGATAAATGCTGTCTATTTAGAGCTGGATAATTTAACCCATAAAGCTCAAAAGATATTGCGGATTAGACGTCCTATTGAGTATAAAAACTCCATCTTTAATGAGGAATTATAACCTTGGAAAAAATATTATCTGGAAAGCCATTAGCTAAACTTATTCAATCAAAAATTAAATTCTTAATCGCTCAGGAGAGTTTACAGCCTAAAATGGCTCTAATACAGATTGGAGAGGATCCTGCTTCTTCCTACTATGTACAAAATATCATTAATATCGGGAATAAATTAGGCTGTGAAGTCTTATATAATCAATATCCAGCTGATTTCACCCAAGAAGATTTATTGACTATACTGGATAATGCTAATACAGACCCTTCAATTAATGGAATTATGATTCAAAAACCATTACCTCCTTCTTTTGATGAATTGAAAATAGCTGAGTCCATTAACCCTAAAAAAGATATAGATTGTTTCCATCCTGTCAATCTGGGACGCATTATATTAGAAGAAGATGGGTTGTTTCCTTGCACTCCTCTGGCTGTTATATGCACTTTAAGATATTATAATATAGAGACTAAAGGAAATCACATTGTTATTATTGGGCGGAGTAATATTGTGGGCAAACCACTGTCAAATATGCTACTCTGGAAAAAACCTTATGCCAATGCTACAGTGACTGTATGTCATAGCAGAAGTAAAAATATAAAAGAACTAACTCGTTCTGCGGATATTCTCATTGCTGCTCTGGGAAGGCCTTCTTTTGTTACTGAAGATATGATTAAAGAAGAGAGTGTTTTGATTGATGTTGGAATCAATCAGATTACAGATAAGGATGGTAAGCAAAGCTATGTTGGGGATATAGATTATAATACTTGCTTTGATAAAGCTGCTGCAATAACTCCTGTACCTGGCGGAATTGGTTCCGTAACCTCTTCCCTTCTTTTTTTAAATTTACTTAAAGCTTGTTTTACAGCTCATAACATTAATAAATCTATTGACGATTTTCTTAATTACATTTTTGTTGAATAAATGAATATTATAAGCCAAACACCCGTGGGAGGTATGATGCTAACGAAGAGTAAAAGACTCTTAATAATGACCATATGGGTTTCTTTAATTCTGCTTGTCTTAACTGGTTGTGGTAAGTCCGGTCATAAATTTGCTAATCAAGAACCTACTATCCGAATAACTTCTTATGAAGGTTATGATGATTCTGAGTTGCTGGCACATTATGCGGATTCTCTTTTTATCTTTCAGCAAAAGATTTTCTGGAGTGCGAGTGATCCTGATGGAGTAATTACTGGATATGCTTATCGGGTTAAAGATCAAAATGGTAATCCCATATCTACTCCTGGTAATGAATACATTGATTTAAATGGTGATGTTACTCCTGAAAATGTGATTGAAAGATTCGGAACTGGTTGGGTGCTGCACTATAAGCCTAACGCAAATCAAGATCTTCCCCTAAATGACCCCAATTCAAGGAGAACTATCTGGACTTCAGCAAAATATGCAGTAATTAACTTCCCTGCTGCAGATGAAAATGGCAATCCCATAACAAAAGAAAGTACTTTTGAGGTGATTGCAATTGATAATAGAGGGGGTATAACTCCAGTTCATCCATCATATCCAAAAAGAAGTATTGCCTGGCGAAATTTTAAATCAACTTCCGCAAGACCTACCTGCTTCTTAAGTACTACCAAAGGCAATCCCGATGGTGAAGAAGTCGGTTCTGGAATTCGTTTATCTTTTACAATGAAAGATGAACTTAATCCTTCTGTTCCTGCTATACCCTATAAATTTGAATTTAAAATAATAAAACTTCAACCTGATAGTACTACTATTATTAGTGAAAGCGATTGGTATGATACTTCTATCTCTCCCAATGATACCAATATAAATAAATTCCTTTTAACCAGATATACCACTCCTTCTTTGAGTTACGACATTGAAAATGGGGTTACTCAATCAATAACGAAAGTAGTAGCTCGTACCTACAATATGGCAGGAGTTACTTCTGAAACGGATGGTTATTCTTCAATTTCATTTAAAGTTAAAGCTGGATTCCGACCTAAGACTTTAATATATAACAAACGTTGTTATGCTCTGGGACAAAATCATTATGTTGATTATTATGATGAATCTTCTGCAGAAGTTATGCCATTTACCATAACTTCAGGCACGCAACGTTATGCCACCCATTTCTTTGTTGATTTAGATTCAACTCTGACTGCCATAAATAGCAATAATATTAAAGTCTGGTTGCGTTGGGGATGGCATGGTGAATATGGAAAAATACTCGCTTCCGGTGATTATGTAGTTAATGATGATCCTTATGAAAGAAAAATTGACTATCTACTGGACAGATTTACTGATAAAAACTATTATTCTGAAATTACTCATTTTGATTTGAGATTGGATGGCCAACCCTATAACTATCCTCCTCTTGCTAACGATCCAAACGCTCACATTGTGGATGAGGATGGTAAAGCCTGGATAAGATTACCTCTATATTCTCCAGTAAGACAAACTTTAGTTCTAACCTCATTGTCCAGTGGACTGCATACATTTGAAGTTAGATGTGTTGACCTTCAAGGTGAAGTTGACCCTATCCCGGCAGTATTTACATTCCTCCTGGTAGACAATCTTCCCATTGCAAATCGTAATGGTATTTTGATTATAGATGATGATCCTAATCATCCATCGGTTGCACCAGATGCTATTATCCGAGCTAAATATGAAGAAATGCTGGCTGATTATAATGGACCAAAAGATTTCATAAAAAGAAAAACCGATATAGAAGCAGGTGATACCCATCAAGACCTAAGTTTAAGGCATCTTGCACCTTCGGATTTACAAAAATATAAACTGGTTATCTATCATAATGATAACTTCCAGAGTTCAGGTAACTTAAAGCTTGAAAATGATGGTTTAACTCTATATCTTAGATCGGGTGGAAATCTAATCATTTCATCAACTAATACATTAGCACAAAATCTGGATGCTTTCGTATTAGCTAAACAAAAGACTATTATTAGTTTTCTGGGTGTATATTATGAATCTCCACCGGCAAGTATTTTGAGCAATGCTTTAACAATTAGGCCCTTCTTCCAGCAAGCACTCGGACAAAATGGATATCCTAATGTGAATCTTCAGTATAGTGCGGCAAATGAACCAAGCTTCGTGAATTTGATAAATAATTATCAAGGCTTAGCTACTATAACCTATTTCCCAAAAATTAATGTCAATGCTACTGCTATTTATAAAATGGGAATAAAGCCTGTTGGATATACACCAAATGGACCTACTCAAGAACAATTTAATACTTATAACAATCAAATTATCGGAATACGCTGTGTGACAGGAAATTCTCATTGTTACACATTCGGATTCCCTCTGTCCTATATGTATACACCAGATGTAAAAACAATGATGAATAAAATCTTATCTGAAGTAATGTAACATAATATCCCCCATCCTCTAAATAACCGGCTTGCTTACTAAAAACGAGCCGGTTTATTTTATCTATAAATTCAGTTCCTGATTTATAAAATAGATATGTTTTTCTAAATAAGAATGCTAACTAACTGTTTTTCAGACTGTTACACGCAATATTCTCTCTTAGCTCCTACTTGCTTCTCTCTTAACACTTTACATATCTAAGAGCTAAGGGAGAGGCAGGATACACTTAGACTAATTTAAGAGATAAATTATAGAAAAAAATTAATAATTATAATAAAATAAGTTAAGAAATATCACCTGAATGAATTGCATTTCTCTCCGACTTAAATTAATAAATTAAAGATGGTAAATCCTACATATATCTGACTTATTCTCTCTTTACTTATCCCTCACAAAACTAAATTGTACGCAAATAAACCTACTTTCTATATTGAAAAAAAATAATTTTTGCCTAAGCATAACTTCCCATCAATAATATTACTGCGCATTTAACTTGACAAAAAACACTTATTGAGAAGAAAGATAAAGTTATAATTCTGATTAAAGCTTTGAATGAAACAAAAATATATAATCTAAATCAGCTGACAGATAGAATAAAATTTTATCAGAACCTTTAGTAAAGAGGTAAACTATGTTTCAAGGTAAAAAATTTGAGGTAAAACTGGATGCAGAATTTCCACCAGACCCAGTTTTTGACCCTCAATATAGACGTGCTCCTCATAGAGGATTAAATTTAACTCCATCCGAAATAACCTTAGCAGTTAAAAATGCTTTGCGTTATGTTCCTTCCGAATGGCACTCTCGTTTAGCACCAGAATTTCTGGAAGAATTATTGACCAGAGGAAGAATTTATGCCTATCGTTTTCGTCCTCAAGGAAGAATTTGGGGACGCCCTATTGACGAGTATAAGGGCATCACTCCAGCTCGTGGTATTCAGGTGATGATTGATAACAATTTGGATTTTGAGGTTGCTCTCTATCCTTATGAGCTGGTTACCTATGGTGAAAGTGGACAGGTTTGTCAGAATTGGATGCAATATCGTCTTATCAAAAAATATTTAGAAATAATGACAGAAGAGCAAACTCTGGTGGTTCAATCCGGTCATCCCTTAGGTCTATTTCCTTCTCGTAAAGAAGCTGCAAGAGTTATTTCCACCAACGGTATTGTCATAGGAAAATGGGATAATCCTGAAGATTTTCAAAGACTTACCGCTCTTGGTGTAGCTAATTATGGACAGATGACTGCGGGTGGATGGATGTATATCGGACCTCAAGGAATCGTGCACGGAACCTATATCACTCTTTTAAATGCAGGAAGAAAATATTTAGGTATACCACCTGAAAAAGATTTGCGAGGAGTGCTCTTTATATCTTCTGGTTTAGGTGGAATGAGTGGAGCTCAACCTAAGGCAGTAGAAATTGCTAAAGGGATAGGTGTAATTGCTGAAGTAGATTATAGTCGGATAGAAACCAGATTAAAACAAGGCTGGGTGAAGAAAGTTTCCAGTAATCTGGATGAAATCTTTCAGTGGGTAGATGAACATCGCAAGACTAAAGAACCTATATCTATTGCCTACTATGGAAACATTGTTGACCTTCTGGAATATGTTGATTCGCATAATATCAAAGCCGAATTACTTTCTGATCAGACCTCCTGTCACGCTGTTTATGAAGGTGGCTACACTCCAGTTGGCTTAACTTTTGAAGAAGGAAGAGCTTTGCTTGCATCTAATCCGGAAGAATTCCGTAGATGCGTGGATACTTCTTTAAGACGCCATTTCCAAGTTATCAAAAGACTTTGTGATAAAGGTGCAAAATTCTGGGATTATGGAAATAGTTTTATGGCTTCGGTTTTTGATGCTGGAGAACACAGTATTGCTCGTAATGGTATAGATACCAGTGAAGGTTTCATCTTTCCTTCCTATGTAGAAGATATTATGGGACCTCTTTGCTTTGATTTTGGTTATGGACCCTATAGATGGGTGTGTCTTAGTGGAAAAGATAGTGATTTACATTTAACTGATCAGGTTGCTGCTGAAATCATTGACCCTAATAGGAACACTATGGATAAAGATAATCATTACTGGATTACCCATGCAGAAGAAAATAATCTGGTAGTGGGAACTAAAGCACGCATTCTTTATGCTGATGAAGAAGAAAGAATTCGCATTGCATTACACTTTAATCAGCTTATTAGAGAAGGCAAACTTGGTCCTATTATGATAGGAAGAGACCATCATGATACCGGTGGCACAGATTCTCCCTTCCGTGAGACAGCAAATATCAAGGATGGAAGTAATAGAATGGCAGATATGGCTGCTCATTGTTTTGCTGGCAATGCAGCTCGTGGTTTGACTATGGTAGTTCTTTCCAATGGTGGAGGTGTCGGTGTCGGAAAAGCTTTCAATAGCGGAAATGGAATTGTTCTTGATGGCAGTGAATATATAGATACTGTTATTAAATCTGGCTTATCCTGGGATGTTATGGGAGGAGTAGGAAGAAGAAACTGGGCACGCAATGAAAATGCAATGAAGACTGTCCGCACCTGGAATGAAGTTCATTCTGAGGAAGGACACATTACAATGCCCGAAAATATTGATGATGAAATGGTAAATGAGATTGTGCAAAAAAGACTGCAAAAATAAAAATTACTGAGGATATATTGATGTTAAACCAGTTTATCCGAATGATGAAGGCAGAGTCCATCCCTGAAAGTGTGATTCGCACTTTCTGTATTTATTATAATCAATTGGTAAAAGGAGAAAGGGGTATCATTCCTTCCTCTGAAATCAACCCTCCCAAAGAAGACAACCTTCTTCAATATTCAGCTCTAAATGATTATAGAAAACAATCTATGCTAAAACAGATAGTGGTGATTAAACTGAATGGTGGTCTGGGAACAAGTATGGGATTAAGTGCAGCAAAAAGTCTTCTACCAGTTAAAGGCAATATGAATTTCCTGGATATTATCGTCCGTCAGATTCTATTATTACGTGTTACTACTGGTTATGATGTGACTTTAATGTTTATGAACAGTTTTCACACTGATGATGATACTAAAAAATATCTGCAAAAATACCCTGACTTGGAGAAACAATCACTTCCCGTTACTTTTCAGCAGAATAAATTTCCTCGCATTCGGCAAGACAATCTAAAACCCTACGATAATCCTGACCCTAAAAAAAGATGGAATCCTCCTGGACATGGAGATTTATATACGACTTTATATTGCACTGGACTTTTGGACAAAATGATTGATGCAGGATTCCGCTATATCTTTGTGTCTAATTCAGATAACCTGGGAGCTACAATTGATCCAGCCATTCCTTCTTATATGGCAGCAAATGACCTTCATTTTGTGATGGAAGTATGCCATAGAACCGAAATGGATAAAAAAGGGGGACATCTATGTGAAGATAAAAATGGACAATTGATGCTAAGAGAAATTGCTCAATGTCCTGAAGATGAACTTTCTGAGTTCCAAAATGTTGCGCTTTATAAATATTTTAATACTAATAATCTCTGGATAGACCTCAAAGCATTGCAGTGGTATTTATTGACTGAGGATGGGACAATATTATTACCACTAATTGTAAATCCTAAGGTAGTAGATGGGACTCCTATCTACCAACTGGAAACGGCAATGGGTGCTGCTATCAGTCTTTTTAAAAATTCTCGTGCTGTTGTGGTACCCCGAACTCGTTTCTCTCCAGTTAAAAAGAATAATGACCTACTTGCTATCTGGTCTGATTTATACGAATTAAATGACCAGTATCATATAGTTCTGAAACAGGGAATTGAACAGGTCCCTACCATAGAGCTTGATGAAAGATATTATGGAAATATAAACCAAATGATGGAACATTTTAAAGATGGAGTCCCTTCTCTAATTCGTTGTAAGGAATTAAAAATTACTGGCGATATAAGTTTTGGAGAAGATGTTATCTGCGAAGGAAAAGTGAGTCTTTATGCTGACCATCCAGTTTATATTAAAAGCAAGATATTAACGGGTGAAATCGTTTTTAATTAAAAAATGATGAATTCTATACCGCATTTAGCTGACCTAAAGCTCTCTTTAATTGTAGCAATTGACCGTAATGGTTTAATTGGATATCAAAATCATATACCCTGGCGTATACCAGAAGACCTGGCATATTTCCGGGAAAAGACCTTAAATCACACCGTGATTATGGGAAAAAATACCTGGATGTCTCTGGGTAGCACTTTAGATCAAAGGGTGAACATAATTCTTACTCATGACCATAACTTTTATGTTCCAGGAGCAATAGTTTGTCATAGCGTCAGTGAATGTCTGGAACATTGCAGACCTGAGGATGAAGTCTTTGTTATTGGAGGAAGTCAGATATTCAAATTATTCCTTACCCTCATCTCAAAAATGTATGTAACACGTATAGATGCAGAATTTGAAGGTGATACCTGGTTCCCTGAAATTAACTGGGAAGAATGGGAACTGATTTTCTTTGAACAGAAAAAAAGTAAAACTGGCTATATGCTAACCTTTTCTGAATATGTTCGTAAAAATGGGAATTGGAAACCTGAATTACCTGAGGAATAGAAATTATTTAGCCTCTATGCCAAATAAATATCTTTTCCTTTGGTATACTAATGATATTAATAAAACTTTTAGATGGATATAGGAAATGAAAATATATAAAATTTCTGCGATTTTAATACTCATAGCTATTCTCTTTGGAGGTTGCGGTCAAACCGTTCAATCCGGTAAAGTTCAAGTTAGATTCTGGCATGGTTTGGGTGGTCCCTTAGGAGATGTATTAAATGATATGATAATGGATTTCAATCACACTCATAAAGATATTGAAATCATCGCCAATCCTATCAGTAGCTATAACGCTTTATCTCAAAAACTTTCCGCCGCTCTTCAAGTGGGTAAACAGCCAGACCTGGCACAGGTCTTTGAATCTTGGGCAGCAAAATATCAGGAAGATAATGTGTTGGTCAGTATTGATAGCTTAATTGCCAATGATCCTGATATCACTGAAGAAGATTTAAATGATTTCTATCCCGTATTTATGAATTCCATCACTTATAAAGGGAAAAAATGGTCGTTCCCCTTCAATAAAAGCGTTCGTGCCTACTTTTATAATAAAGATGCTTTCTACCGTGCAGGATTAGATCCTTACTATTTTCCCGCTACCTGGCAAGAATTCAGGGAATACTGTAAAATACTCACCTCCCCTAAAGATGATATTTATGGTGCTAATTTTACCGTAAATGAATGGCAGTTTGTTAATCTTATCCATCAAGCTGGTGGCACAATAATGGATGAGAATAACCGTCCTGTGTTGAATAGTCAATACGGTTTAGAGGCTTTAAATTATATACTTGGGTTGGTTAATGTTGATAAGACCGCAAAATCTACCAAAGAGCTTGATGGACAAAATGCATTTCTCGCAGGAAAGGTCGCTATGTATGAAGGTTCCAGTGTATCTATAACTTTTATGCGACAACAACCCATAAATTTTGCTGTTGGTTATGCACCATTACCTACTTATAGAACTAAGAAAAGCGCTATTAGCGGAACTAATATTGTAATCTTTAAAAGTGGTAATCCCAAAAAAGAAAAGGCTGCCTGGGAGTTCATAAAATGGTTCACTTCCACGGAAAGAACTGCAGAATGGAGTGCTCGCACCTGCTATATGCCTTTACGCAAAAGTGCTATGCAAACTCAGATAATCCAGGATTTCTTGGCTGAAAATCCTCAATTTAAAGATGTGTATGCACAATTAGAAGATGCTGTTTTTGAACCTCAACATCCCGCCTGGTTCGTAGGACGAGATGAACTTAAAAAAAGCCTGGAAAAAGCCACTGCAGGAATTCTTACTCCACAACAAGCACTGGATGAAGTAGCAGCTAAGTTAGAAAAGCTCGTCAAAGAAGAAGAGAAAAAAGGAAAATTGTAAAAATGTTAACGACCTTTCTAAAATCTTTGACTATCATCCTGCAAGAATACAGAATAAGCTTGACAATCATTTAGTAAAATTAAAGTAAGTTCTCAATATGCCGAAGTGGTGAAACAGGTAGACGCAGTGGACTCAAAATCCACCGGGCTTTTAGCCCATGCCGGTTCGATTCCGGCCTTCGGCACCATTAATAAAATGGAGTGATTAACTTCTAAAAAGTTGAGACCAATAGCATTATTTGTAGAACGAAATAGTGTAACTGTTTTTTTGGGGGTGTTTCTTCCCCCTGAACTTATAACAAAGAAAAAAAATAACTCGGGGTTATTTATTGCTCTGAGTTGACGGATATCTTTTGGAGGTATGATGTCCAAATATACCATATTAATCCTGGCAACAATGATGATTCTATTGAGCCTGCCCTTCACAGTGGATGCAATTTCCCAGGGTGCATTGCTATTTCTCACTTTTGAACCTGGTGCTCGAGCTAATGCCCTTGGTCGTGCTTATTCAGCTGTAGCTGATGATGCATATGCTGCCTGGTGGAATCCAGGTGCAACCGCATTTAATCGTAAAACCCAATTAGCTGGAACTCATATACCCTGGCTTCAAGGAGCTGGTGGTGGTTTTGATGATATGTTCTATGAATATTTAGGTTTTAACCACTATTTCCAAGATATCGGTAATGTGAATGTGCAATTTATCCTACTTGATGCTGGAACTCAGGAACAAACGGATGAACAAGGAAATCAACTGGGAACCTTTCATAGCTTTGATTTTGCTGGAGGAGCAGGTTATAGTTATGAAGTAATACCAGAACATTTAGGTGTGGGAGGAAACTTTAAACTTATTTATAGCTATCTTGGACCTGGTACTGGTAATACTGAAGATGAAGGTAAAACTTTTACTTTTGCCTTTGATATAGGTGCCAAATATCGAGACTTGGGTGTAAAAGGTTTAGACCTTGCTCTGGCGATACAAAATATCGGACCTAATGTAACTTATGTTGATGAATCCCAATCAGACCCCTTACCTATGACTTTTCGCCTGGGTGCATCTTATCAAGTTATGGATACACCTATGAATAAATTGATTGTTTCTGCTGAAGCCAGTAAAATACTTGCTAATGATGACCCTTTATTTAAACGTTTTATAACCGGTTGGGAACACTTTGACGAGACAATGTATGGATTTGGTGCAGAATACACCTATTTGAATCTAATTTCTCTGAGAGGTGGCTACTTTGCTGATCAGGCAGGAAGTATTGTTGGTCCAAGCTTTGGCGCTGGGATTCAATACACCTTTAGTAAAAAATATAAGCTAACCGCTGATTTTGGTATGATAACTGCCGGTGAACTGACAGATTATAACAAAGTATTTTCTTTAGGCTTTGAATTCTGATTAAGAGAACACTATCCACTTCAGCTTCCTCAGGAATAGTCCTGAGGAAGCTTAACTTCAAACAAATTCTAAGAGCTGGTATAATATCTTTATTTCTGATAAGCTCCACTTTACTATATGCTGAAAAAATTAATCTGAGTAAGTATTATCCCACTCATCCACCTAAAGCTCATCCTTATATACAATTGCTTAATAAACAGCCAGGAAAGCCCTTAGATAAGAATAAAGATAATTATAATAAGCTATTAGTAATTCTGGTTGATTTTCAAGAAGAAATACCGGATGACCCAAATACCACTGGTAATGGAAAGTTTCAGCTTGAACCTGATCCTAACTATCTATACAGTATTGGAAGTCCTCCTCATAATCGTAAATATTTTCAGGACAACCTGGAAGCCTTGCGATACTATTATCTTGCAGCAACAGCTGGATCTTTCAATCTGGAATATGAGGTCTATCCTATAAATGGAGCTTATACCTTACCCCATACTATGGGCTATTATAATCCTCCATCAGCATCCAGTGAAACTTTTGTTTCCAAAATGGAAGAATATTTCAGAGATGCCTTTACCATTGCGGATAATCTTTCGCCGGAGATAGATTTTTCTGCTTATAGTCATTTTATGATTATCCACGCAGGTTCAGATTGGCAACATGATATATTTTCGGACACACCTTCAGATCTACCTTCTTTCTTTATAAGCGTTGGAGAAGGAAAAGAAGTCCCCGTAGATGATGGTTCATTTTTTATCAGTTATGCCTGCAATGTACCCTCCACTATATCTCAAGATTTTACCGAAGAAATTTATGAGGGTACAGTTATTCATTCTGGTTATGGTGCTCTCAATTCAGTTATGGCTCATGAATTTGGTCATTCTTTAGGAATGGTTGATCTCTATAATGTCTATACTTGGCAACCTATGGTAGGTGTTTTTGATATTATGGATAGTGGAGGTTCTGGAGTTCTATTGGACATCTTAGAAGATGGGTCATATATAATGCTGGAAGGTGGATTACCCGTTCTTCCAGGAGCCTGGTCTCGCACTTTAATCTGTGAGGATTATCTTAAATCTAAAGGTTTATTATTAGATCTGGAACAGATACCACTTTTTGACCCTATTTTACTTTCTGCTAGTAGCTGGAAACAGTCTGGAAATTCATATCATCCTCAGATTCTGCGTATTCCTCTTTCTTCCACAGAATATATCCTGGTTGAAAACAGGAATGTAGATCCTGATGGAGATGGAGCTACTGCAGTTTTTGCTAACGAAGATAAAAGAGTTATTCTCTATCCTACAGCTATTGAAGACCCGGATAATAGACCTACCTATGAATATGATTATCTTTTGCCCTCTTTTCAGAAAGCTGATGGTTCTGCTATGGGAGGAGGATTTCTGGTCTGGCACATCAATAATGATGTGATTTACAATCAAGGAGTCTGGGATAATGAAGGAAATTTCGTTTCTAACTATCAAAATAATTCTGTAAATACAAGATATTCTCGTAGAGGAGTGGAAATCATAGAAGCAGATAATCTACCTGATATCGGTTATCCCTATTCCTGGTACTGGACTGGCACACAATATGAATATTTTTATGCTCACAAACCGTTACTTGACTCTGATGGCTATTTTATTCACTGGACTCAAGAACCCTGGAAACCTGTATTAAATAGCAATACAAAACCTGCTCTAAAAGATAGTCAAAATATTGGATCACTCTACTGGCTTAATAATATGGGCAACCCTTCCAGAGATATGTCCATAACTGTATGTGCTGGTAATTTTGATACCACGCAAATCTTTGATTATTCAGATTCCAGGATAACATGCGCTCCCTTAATAAAATCAAGTTTCTGTGATTTTAATATCCCCCTTATATTGGAAGATTCCATCCATCTGCTTTCGTATTCAGATAACACCTGGTTTGACTTAATGGGCAGTTTTCCCTGGAATAGTCATACTATAGATTTCCCCATAACTACTTCAGATCAAGATGGAAATGGATTCCAGGAATTGGTACTCGTGCATAATAATACTCTTGAATTAATACAATTCTCGCAAGACGATTTAGAAAGTGTCTCCATAAACTTTTCAGAGCATATAACTACAGCTCCTATTTCTTTTGAAGATACTATTTTTGTTACCACCCAGAATACTTTATCATCTATCCATAATAATCAGGTAATAAATTCTATCCCTTTACAAAATGTTAAAAGACTCGGTTCCTTTGATGATAAACTCATAGCACTGTGTCCAGATCTGTTATATATAATTGATACGATTAATCTAACCGTAAGTGAAGAGATTGAATTACCAGAACCTTTTGGCAACTATGAACCCGTAACTTTTTGTGCCTTATCTGAAAATACCTCAATGCTGTTTTTAATGTCAAATAAAGGTAATATCTATAGATATGAAAAGGGATATCTGCAACAGATATATATGGCTAGACCTGGGGAACATCCCACGCAAATAGGGCTAACCTGTTACCGCACTGGTGAAACTTCAATTTCTCCTACTATATTCTGGGGTTCTGGGAATAAAATCTATGCTGTAACCTTTGATGGTTCTTTATTAAGTGGCTATCCTTATGATATATCTCCTTTCACTATTGAACCTGAAGCTCACCTAATAGCAATGCAATTCAATTCATCACCACTTTTATATTTCCCTCTATCTGAAAGAGGATTTCTGGCATTTTCTCCTGATAATGGGATTTTGTGGCAGTATTCATTATTATCAAACGGAGAAACGGGAAATTCTCATTTGATGATAATCCCTGATCATCAACTATCTTCCCATTTATACTGGTATTACACAGATGGAAGCGGAAAAATATATATTCAAGGGAAAAATATCCTTACTTCTGAAACACAACTTTGCTGG
Source organism: Candidatus Syntrophosphaera thermopropionivorans (assembly GCF_004353895.1). GTDB lineage: Bacteria > Cloacimonadota > Cloacimonadia > Cloacimonadales > Cloacimonadaceae > Syntrophosphaera > Syntrophosphaera thermopropionivorans. The sequence continues at coordinate 59,150 of NZ_SMOG01000002.1, forward strand.
AATGGCTTCCGCAATGGAGGAAATGGCACTCTTTATGGAGAATTCAGTATATCCATTCCTGCTCAGGCTTTTAATGCCTATATTTTTCCTAATCCAGTTAAAGGAGATAATTTTAGAGTAAGAATTGAAAACTTTAATCAAACAGTAAAACTCCATCTTTATAACATCAATGCAGATTTAATTAAAAGTGAGACTGTTCCTGCAAATGGAAATCTCCAGCGTGATATAATAATTGACAGTCGCAAACTTTCTTCTGGAGTATATCTTATGAAGGTACAGTGTGGAAATAAACATAAGACCATCAAATTTGCAGTACAAAAGTAATTGAGAGGAGAAGAAGATGAAGAAGTTTTTATTAATTATAATTTGCCTGGGGTTATTGTCTACTCTTTTAGGACAAGGTATAGATGATTTAATCTTCCAGGAAAATAAGAAGGACTCTGAGCAGGAGATAATAAAGGTCAATTTTGAAAAGAAAGATGCAAGGTTGGCGATGCTTTATTCTGCTGTTCTACCTGGAGCAGGTCAATTTTATGCTAAACCTTCTGCTGTGATTACCTATATCTTCCCTATCCTGGAAATCGCTATGATTGGCGGAATGATTTATTATGATAAGCAAGGCGATGAAAAAACTAAAGATTATGAAAAATATGCTAATGGCGAGATAGTCACTCATACCTTCAATTATAATGTAGGTGGAGTTGATTATTCCTACACTTATACCGGAACACGCTATAGACGCGACTATCAAACTCAGGTGCAAAATGTTTTGAAGAATATAAATGCTTTTGATATCTATGACGAGACCTTCTTTCGTTTAGACCAATCCGATACTCAGCATTTTTATGAGGATATAGGTAAATATAATAAGTATATCTTTGGTTGGGCAGATTGGTATCATCGCTTTGCCACTGATCCCACTTCAGGAGACGGAACCTTTATTATGGATGACCCTGCTTATGAAGGGCTCTGGGTTTTTACCGGAAGCACCGACCCTCAATTAATCCAGAATAGACGCTGGTATCAGAATTATACCGTGGAAGACTTTATGAATGGAGACCTATCTCATCCTATATCTCCAAAGAGCCCTGAAGCTTCACCCTGGCGTCAGGAATATATTAATATGAGAAAAGATGCTAATAAACAATATGACTATTCTCATTACTTTACGCTTGGTTTAGCTGTAAATCATCTTATTTCTGCCATTGATGCCTATATTATGACTAATCAAGTTAATCGCACAGCTATCACCAAAAATGATAAAATTAAAATGTATTATTATACTGATGTCTCCAATAACAGTCTAACCCCTACTTTAGCCTTAAGAGTAAACTTTTAAATCTATGATGAAACACCTTGTCTTCCTTCTTCTGATTCTTTCAATAATGCCCTTAGCCGCATTACCTAAAATAATATATTCTGCTACTTCTGCTATCTTACCAGGGACAGGAGAACTGGCACTAGGGAAAACAACTCAGGGTGCTATTATGCTCAGTGCAGATATTCTGGTCTGGAGTTCCTTTTTTGCTCTGGAAAAAGAAAAAGATAATTTGACTGATACCTATAAACAATATGCAAAAGTCTATGCGGGAGCTCCAGAAAATATGCCTGCAAGTTATTATCAAAATCTCCAAAATTATATAAGCAGTGACGATTTTAACCGCTATCAGGAACTTTTTGCCCGTAACTATTATTTAATTTATTCTTATAATCCAGAAGGCTATGAAGCTTATATTTTAGCCAATACCTATAGTGATGAAGAAGGTTGGAGCTGGCAAAACCAGACTTATCAAAATCATTATAAAAAGTTGCGCAGAAGAACTCAAAAAGCTAAAATCTATCAAAATCTGAGTGTTGGAGCCTTGCTCCTAAATCGGGTTGTCAGTGTCATAGATGTGTCTCTTACCAATCAAAAAGCAAAAGAGCCATTATCAATCTATTTTACTCCTACCTCCAATAATGGTTTAATGTTCAATGTCCAGCTGGAGTATTAATGCTTAATAAATTCAAAGTAACTTTCTTTTTAATCCTTTTGCTATTGTTGCTGACTGTTTCTCTTTCTGCAGAAAGTCGGGGTGTGAAAGTTTTAAAATCTCTGGTAGTGCCTGGTTTATCACAAATACAGGATGGACATAATTATGGCTATGCAATGCTTTCAGCGGAAGCAGGAATCATATCCACTCTTTTTTATTTTAACGAGGAAGAAAAACTAAAAGCACAAAAATACTATGAATATGCCATCAAATTTGCTCATATAGAACCGGGAAAATATGACGACCAATATTATAGAAATTTGAGCCGTTATAATAGTAGTGGTTTTGAAGCTGGTGGATATAATGCTAAAATTAGAGAGGAAGCTATGCAATTATATCCTAATGACCCTGTTCAGCAACAAGCTTATATTGATGAACATTGCTATCCAGAAGAATATAGCTGGAATTGGGATAGCTTAGAACACCGTCGTCATTACAGTCAACTTAGAATTCAGGCAAGAGATCTTCAAGATTATGGAAAATTAACTATGGGAGTGCTCATAGTAAATCACCTAATCAGTGGAATAGATGCTCTTCGTTATACCGGTAAAGAAATTAATCCGCAAGTATATCTGGATATCAAAGATAACCAACCCCTCTTAATGATTAGTTTTAAGTGGTAATATAAATTATAAAATTGATTATAACTTAAATCAGTTATCTTCAATAAATATATTTTCCAATGCTTTTTCCACCATCTCTGGTGTAATCTGTTTCATACATTCAAATGTCCCTTTAGGACATTTATTTCTTCCATGCAAAGAACAGGGCTGGCAAGCTAAATCAGCTGTTAAAACGATAGCTTTATCATTCAAAGGTGCAAAACCTAAACGAGGATGAGTTCCTCCAAAGATAGCAATCTGAGGTTTTCTTAAAGCGGCTGCTAAATGCATAGGACCGGTATCACCACTTATAATTGCGTCGCAGGCATTTATTTCTGCAGTTAATTGCCTGAGATTGAGTTTCCCACAAAGATTTTTTATATCATCAAAAACTGCATTAAGGCTTCGGGTTAATTCATAATCTGATTGATTACCATAAATCCTAAATTCATATTCATTATGACCATCTTCAATAAGTTTCTTCCAGTTATCTATTTGCCAAATTTTTGTATTATGAGCTGCACCAGGGAATAACGCAATAAGTTTTCTGTCTGGATAAATGCGAGGGGTAATTTCTACCTCTTCGGGAATTAGTTCAGGATGAAGCACGGGATAGCGTATAGAATAAGTGGAACTAAATTTATCCGGAAAGAGTTTTTCTAAAGCGGAATAATATAATCTAACCGTGGATTCTATGCTGATAAAATGATTCCCTCTCACAATTCTTTTTCTTAATTTATGCTGTTTATTATAAATTGCCTTCTTGTGAGAGCGAACCAGATTGCGAATAAGCCAGGTGGAAAACTTATTATGCAAGTCTATCACTAAATCGTAGGATTGTTTGGTAAGATTTATATGCCAGGAAAAGCTTTTAGAATAGGGAATTATTTTTAAATTCAAACCAAAAAGTTCCGGTAAAGTTTGATATTCTGGCTTACAGAGAAAATAGATTTCAGCTTCAGGGAAAAGTTCTCGCAATTCTGCTACTACAGATTGAGTGAGGATTATATCTCCGATAGAACTTAATCTGATAACCAGGATACGCATTATAAGGTGCTTCTGATAATATCGGGAATACGAGGCATAAGCTCCGAAAGCTTTTCTGGATTTTTTCCTCCTCCCATAGCAGAATCAGCTCTTCCTCCACCTTTACCATTGAGTTCTTGAGATACTGCTTTAACAATTTTCCCGGCATTAAATTTATCAACCAAATCTCTTCCCACTACACAAAGAATAGTAATTTTATCCCCTTCTATGGTAAAAAGTAGAGATATGGTGTCTTTGGCTCTGTCTTTAAGCAAATCTCCAAGTTCTCTTAATCTTTCCGGTTCAGTTTCAACGGTTGTACAAAGGAGACTAAAATCGGGATATTCTACTATTTTATCCAGTAATTTATCCACATCAGCAAAACTTTGTCTCTGCTCTTTCTTTTTAAGCTCTTCTTCCAACTCTTTAATCAGATTTTGCATTGTCTCCAATTTTGTTTCCAGCATTTTCTCAGATACATTTAGCACAGCCGCAAGATTTGCTATCCTTTCTTGAAGAGAACGCACAAATTTCTCTGCACCTCTTCCTGTAACAGCTTCTATTCTTCGGATTCCTGCTGAGGAAGAGCTTTCGGAAAGTATTTTAAAAAGTCCAATCTCACCTGTTGCAGAAATATGAGTACCACCACATAACTCTTTAGAAAAATCTTCTACACTAATAACTCTAACTTTTTGACCATACTTTTCGCCAAAAAGAGCCATTGCACCTTCAGAGCGTGCTTCATCAATATCTTTAATCTCAATATGGACAGGTCTGTTCTCTTTAACTATCTCATTAACTATATCTTCCACCTTATTTATCTCATCTTGTGTTAGTGCTTGCAGTTGGGTGAAGTCAAAACGAAGATAATCCGGACCAACAAACGAACCCTTTTGTTGAACATATTCCCCTAATACCATTCTTAATGCTCTATGCAAAAGATGGGTGGCAGTATGATTCCGAGCTATATCTTTCCTTCTTTGAAGGTCAATTTCTGCTTTAACTAAAGGTGAAGATATAGCACCTTTAATCAGATGACCAATATGAATAAACTTATCATCTATGCGTTTAACATCTATTACCTGCATCTCAAAATCATCATTGTAAATTCTTCCTGTATCTGCAACCTGTCCTCCAGATTCAGCATAAAATGGAGTTTTATCAAGTTGTATATGTAAATTGCCTTCATCATCAATCCGATATCTTTGAATATGTGCTTCTATGCTAAAATTATCATATCCAACAAAATCTGTTGGAGTAGAGGGCATTAATTCTATCCAATCCATATCTTCCCATTTATAGATAAATTTAGAGCTTTTCCGAGCTCGTTCTCTTTGTTTTTTCATCTCTTCTTCAAAACCAGCAGTATCAACCTTAAAACCTCTTTCTTCTGCCAGATTGATAGTCAAATCAAGCGGAAAACCATAGGTATCATAGAGTTGAAAGGCATCCTTACCAGAGATAATCTTTTCCGTAGAGTTTGCACAAATCTGATCAAATCTCTCCAAACCTTTATCCAGTGTAGAATTAAAACGCTCTTCTTCTGCTTTAATTACCATCTTAATATAGGCTTCTTTACCTTTCAATTCAGCAAAAGGTTCACTCATTATTTCTACCACAGAATCAACTAAATGAAACATAAAAGGTTCAGAAAATCCCAGCAATCTTCCATGACGAGCAGCTCTACGTAAAATCCTTCTGAGAACATAACCCCTTCCCTCATTAGAAGGAAAACCTCCATCCGCAAGAGCAAAACAAAGACAGCGAATATGGTCAGCTATCACTCTATGAGACATACCAGTTTCAGGATTATAAGGAACCCCACTCATTTGGACGATTTTATCTATGATGGGCATAAATAAATCCGTCTCATAATTACTATAAGTATTCTGGAGAATTTGCACTAACCTTTCAAAACCAGCTCCAGTATCTACATAACGAGATTTCAAAGGCGAAAGTGAACCATCTTCTTCTCTATTATATTGAATGAAAACCAGATTCCATAACTCAATATAACGATTACAATCTCCATTCAATTCACATTTATGACCAGGTACATTCTTTTTCATGCAATGTTCTATACCGCGGTCATAGTGAATTTCGGTGCAAGGTCCACAGGGACCTGTCTCACCCATTTCCCAAAAATTATCTTTATCTCCAAAATAGGATATATGAGAGGAATCTATATCGGTATTATTTTTCCATAAATTATAGCTTTCCTCATCAGTATTATGGACCGTGGCAAAAAGTTTATCTTTAGGTAAATGGAATACATTAGTTAAGAGTTCCCAAGCCCATTCTATAGCTTCTTTTTTATAGTAATCTCCAAAGGACCAATTGCCCAGCATTTCAAAAAAGGTATGATGATAGCCATCTTTACCTACAGCTTCTAAATCGTTATGTTTGCCTCCTGCACGAATACATTTTTGGCTATTAACAGCTCTTTTAACTTCCGGTTCTTTTAATCCCAGAAAGATATTTTTAAACTGATTCATTCCAGCATTGGCGAAAAGTAAAGTGGGATCATCCCAAGGAATTACCGGAGAAGAAGGGATAAAGGTATGCCCTCTTTCCCTAAAGAAATCTATAAAAGTCTGACGAATCTCTTTACTAGTCCACACTTAATTTTGCTCCGTTTTTTCTAAAGCTTCATAATTATCCCTAATCCATTTTTCTGCACTGAAAGCAGCTATAGCACCATCACTAGTAGCTGTGACTACTTGTCTCAAAACTTTATGACGAATATCCCCTGCAGCATAAACACCAGGAATATTAGTATGCATAAATTCATCCGTGTAAACAAAACCTGCTTCATCAAGATTAATCCTGGATTCCAGCAGTTTATTGTTTGGCAAAATCCCTACATAAATAAAAACCCCATCAACAGGTAGGAAACTTATCTCTTGAGTAACCCGATTAAAAATCTCCAGTTTTTCTATTTTATCAGAACCATGAATCTCTTGAACCACTGAATTCCAAATAAATTCAATCTTGGGATTTTGGAAAGCGCGTTCTTGTAATATCTTTTGGGCTCTCAATTCATCTCTTCTATGTATGATGTAAACCTTACGAGCAAAGTGAGTTAAATAAATACCTTCTTCTACTGCAGAATCACCTCCTCCTATAACAGCTACAACTTTATCACGATACAAAGCACCATCACAGGTGGCACAATAGGAAACACCTCTTCCGGTAAAGCGTTGTTCTCCAGGAACATTTAGCCTTCTCGGATAGGCACCAGTGCATAAGATTAAAGCCTTTGTGCGGTATTTGTGCTCACGAGTTTCCACAATTTTGCAGAGACCTTCCATTCCTATTGCCGTAGCTTCTTCATCTAAAAACTTTGCTTGAAATCTTTCCGCTTGTTGTCTCATTCTTTCCGTAAGCTCAAAACCTTCTATAGCATCAGGAAAGCCAGGATAATTCTCCACCTGATGAGCAGAGGTAATCTGACCTCCAATTATAGCTCTTTCCAGGATAATAGTATTTAATCCTCCGCGTGCAGCATAAATTCCTGCAGCTAAACCGGCAGGACCACTTCCTATTATAATTACATCATATTGCATTTTCTACCTCATTACCAAAAGATACTTTATACCCTTTTTAACACTAAGTATTAAAGTCAAGAATTTTATCAAACTCATTAAATATAGTCATTTCTTTGAATACATAAAAGTTAACGAGATAAAACAAAGTAAAAGAAACATAATGTATCATATATCGTAATATTTAATATAATGCATAGATTGTTTATTATTTAATTATATTTAATTTTAATATGTACTATCATTACCGTTCTAACACCTATTTTAGAGAAAGTAATTTATCCATCATTAAATTTCAAATATCTTCCACTTTATCTTCAACAGATGTCCAGCTTATGTCCAACTCATGTCCAGCTCATGTCCAACTCATGTCCGAAATCTATCATAACCTCAACATAAGTGAGCCATTAACTTAATATAAAGAACATAATAAATAGAACTATCAAAGTTAGTAATAGATAAACTAGGTTTATGTCCGAATATTTTGATGCTACACCTTAAGTTAAGCAAAAGTGAGTAGTGCTTAAAATCCATAATTAATGAGGATTAATTAAATGAGTAAAAGAACTTGACCGATAAATAGAAATTAAGAATTTGGAGGTAAATTAAATTGAGGAGAAGATAAATGAAAGTAATAACCGTTAAAATTATGATTCATCCACAATATCCGATGTTTCAACTTGATTTCAATAGCAGTTTAATCCTCAATCTTAATTATAATGATATAATTTTAAGGAATTATGTAAGTTATGGATTATAGGGTCTCAGTAGTTCAGTTTAAACCTGATTTTTTAGCGGTTACAGAAAATCTTAATAAATTGAAATCTGTGCTTTTAGAGATGGAGACGGATTTAGTAGTTTTACCAGAACTCTGTCTATCCGGTTATGTATTCCAGAAACAGGAAGAGGTTGAGAAAGTTAGTGAGACCATTCCGGAAGGATTTGTCTTTCAGGAATTTCGCCAACTTTCTACTGAAAAGGAATTCAGTATAGTTTATGGTTTTGCAGAAAAAGCAGAAAATAGGTATTATAATTCAGCAGCTCTGATAAATCCAGATGGCAGTTATTATATTTATCGGAAAACCCATCTTTTTTATAGAGAAAAGCTATTTTTTAATCCAGGAGATACTGGATTTCAAGTTTTCCCTGCTAAAGGTAATATTCTGGTAGGAATAATGATTTGTTTTGATTGGCAATTTCCAGAATCTGCCAGAACTCTTGCTCTTAAAGGTGCACAAATAATCTGCCACCCTTCCAATCTTGTTTTACCCTGGTGTCAACAAGCTATGAAGACCCGTTCCTTAGAAAACCGGGTGTTTTCCATCACATCCAATCGTGTCGGTATTGAATATAATAACGGTGAAACTATGGAATTTACCGGAAATAGTCAGATTTTAGGTACCAAAGGAGAAGTTCTGCTTCAGCTGGATGAAAAAAATGAAGGAATTGGCACAATAATTATTGACCCAAAACTTGCTCTGGACAAATCAGTTAATCCTCTTAATGATGTTTTTAAAGACCGGAGAAGGGAGATGTATGAATTATGAATGAGGAATTGAAAAAAGAGATACAAAAACTTAGAGCTGAAATTGAACACCATAATGAACTCTATTATAAACTGGCAAAACCAGAGATATCAGATTATGAATATGACCAGTTGGTTTTAAGACTTCGTCAACTGGAAGCTCAATTAAGTGCAAAAGAAAGAGAAGAATCACCACTGGAAAAGATAGGAAGTGATTTAACCCCTGGAGCTGAAACCATACCTCATAAACAAAGAATGTACAGTTTGGATAACACATACTCTGCTAATGAATTGAAAGATTGGATATATAAACTGGCAACAGATCTGGGATTCTTCCCTACTCTTTGTACTGAATTGAAAATAGATGGTTTTTCTATCAATCTATATTATGAAGATGGTGTTATGCAATATGGCACCACCCGGGGAGATGGTATTGTTGGAGAAGTAGTTACAAACAATGTCAAATTGCTAAAAGATATTCCTCATAAGATTAATTTCACCTATCCTATAGAGATACGCGGTGAAATATATATGCCCGTAGAAGAATTTTTAAAGCTTAATGAACAACGTAGAGCAAATGAAGAAAAACCCTTTGCCAATCCCAGAAATGCAGCTGCTGGCTCTATAAAATTGAAAGATCCAGAAGAAGTTAAAAATCGGAATCTCAGAGCTATATTCTATAGCGTGGGCTATTGTGAAAATTTACCTGTACAAAGGCAATCAGACTTTCTTAATTGGTTAGATAGTTTAGGTTTCCCTACTGCAAAACAAAGATGTGTCTGTAATTCTTATGATGAAGTGCAAAAATTTTGTGATGAGTGGGAAAATAAACGCTATACATTACCTTTTGAGATTGATGGAATCGTAGTTAAAGTGGATGATTTTGCCTTACAAAGGAAATTAGGCTACACCGCTAAAAGTCCCAAATGGGCTGTTGCTTATAAATTTAAGCCAGAAATGAAAGAAACTCGCTTGATTGAAGTGCAATATCAAGTCGGAAGAACTGGAGCAGTAACTCCTGTGGCAATTTTGGAACCAGTTTATATTTCAGGAAGCACTGTCTCTCGTGCTACTTTACATAATGAAGATGAAATTAGACGATTGGACCTTCATGAAGGAGATACTGTCCTCCTAATCAAATCAGGTGAGATTATACCCAAGATTCTTCAGGTTATACCTGATAAACGGAAACCTAACGCAAAACCAGTGAGTTTCCCTACCCAGTGTCCTGCTTGTGGAAGTCCTTTACAAAAAGATGAAGAAGGTGCAATTCATTACTGTTCCAATGTTGCCTGTCCTGCTCAACTTCAGCGCCGAATAGAACATTTTGCTTCTCGTGATGCTATGGATATAACTGGATTGGGAGAAAGTTTGATCGCAAAACTCTTAGAAAATAAACTCATCTCTGGTATTGCTGACCTCTACCGATTGGACTATGATAAATTGGCACAGTTGGAACATTTTGGTCCTAAATCCGCTCAGAATCTCAAAAATGCAATTGAAGCTTCTAAAACCAGAAATTTTGATAGAGTACTTTATGCCTTGGGCATTAGATATGTAGGAACTGTTACCGCAAGATACTTAGCTGAATATTTTGGAGATATAGATTCTCTACGCAATGCCAGTCTGGAAAGTCTTTCTCAAGTTCCAGAAGTTGGAGAAAAAGTTGCTTTAGCTATTAAAGCCTGGTTCAGTCTACCTGAAAATATAAAATTGATAGAGGAGCTTCGTTCTTTGGGAATAAATTTCACTTATAGAAGAACTCAAGCCTCTAATGCTTTGGCAGGTAAAACTTTTCTCATAACTGGAACTTTACCTCATTATTCCCGAAGAGAAATGGAAGACTTAATTCAAAGTCATGGTGGAAGAATCATTAGTGGAGTAAGCTCCAATCTGGATTATTTAATTGTGGGAGAAAATCCAGGTTCTAAACTAACAAAAGCACAGAAAATACCCACAATCAAAATAATCACTGAAGATGAACTTCTGGAGATGATAAAACAGTGAAAATCCTGTCCCGCTACATCCTGAAAGAGCATCTCAGTCCCTTTTTCCTCTCGTTACTCGTGGTAACTTTTGTTCTGCTCATAGATAGAGCCATAGATTTAATGAATACTATTATTGAAAAGAGACTGGATATTGGAACGGTATTACAGCTTTTTGGACTATCTTTACCTTATATGCTCTCGCTCTCCATTCCAATGGCTGTGTTAGTGGCAACAATTCTTACTTTTGGAAAATTGACTGTTGACCGTGAAACGATAGCAATGAAAGCCAGCGGAATCAATATCTATAGCCTGCTGGGACCTCTTTTTATCGCAGCAATACTTTTTACCGGGCTAATGGTTTATTTTAACCACTATTTTCTTCCTAATACTAATCATAAATTAAAGAATCTCACGGTTAAAATAGCCTATTATAGACCGATGACCATCATAAAACCTAAGGAATTTACCACCATTTCTGATTATACTATCTACACGGAAGAAAATTTAAATGATGAGCTAAAAAATGTTCTTGTTTATGACCGAACGCAAGCCAATTTTCCTCGTATAATAACTGCTCAAAAGGGAAGAATAGTACAAATGGATAAAGGTAATAGCCTTCAGGTAATTTTACAAAATGGAGAAATGCACAATCGTAATGAACAGGAAAAAGGGAAATATCAGGTGACTAAATTTGAGACTTTTACTGTAAATATTAGAGATTTAGCTGTGGGAATGGATTTTGGTGAAAGTGGTTATCGTTCTGATAGGGAAATGACCTATAATCAGTTAGTAGCAGATATAAATAATAAAAAACAGGAACTTACAAATCAAAAACTGGAAATTACTAATCTGCAAAAAAGATTGGAAGAATTGCAAAAACAACCTGATGATTATGCCAAAAGTGTAGAAACTCGTCGTCTAAGCATTATGAAAAGTATGGCAGAAGACCAGTATAAAGAAATTCTGGAAAATCTCCGTTCACTCCAGGTGGAATATCACAAGAAGTTTGCCCTTGCATTTGCTATAATTATATTTGTTATGATGGGTGTACCTATCGGATTGATGACTCGTTCCAGTGGAATTGGAATGGCTTTCTCGGTTTCTTCAGTTATCTTTCTAATCTATTATATAGCTTTAACAGGTGGAGAACAACTGGCAGACAGAGCCTTGATGAGTCCTTTTCTTTCAATGTGGATAACGAATATCATCTTCTTCATTATAGGACTGTGGCTCATCCATCTTTCTATCCACGAAAAGCAACTAATTAACTTGAACCTTCTTCAGTGGAAGCTTTCTCATCGTAAAGCTAAACCTGAAGAAACTCCAGATGAAATAATACATTAATAAACTAAGATGCGTATTTTAGACCGTTATATCGTTCGTGAATTCCTCAAGACCTATCTGGTTATCTTTATCTGTTTTGCTGCTGTGTTCACCGTTATTGACGTCATAGATAATCTGCCTAAATTGATAAGAAATGGTGCCACTGTTGAACAAGCGATAGAATACTATCTACTTCGTTTACCTTATCTGCTGGTGCTCACCTCTCCTGTGACTATCCTGATTACTGGTCTATTCTTGATGGACAGTCTTTCCAAACACAATGAAAGTGTAGCCATTCGTGCTGCTGGAATCAGTATTCATCGGACTATGCTTCCACTTTTCCTGGTTGGACTAATTATTAGTATTATAGTTGCACTTTTTGGTGAATATGTAGTTCCCTGGGCGGAAAAAACTCGTAACTATGTGTATAATGTGGAAATAAAGGGAGAACCAGAAGAAAGTAATATGCTCAAAGCCAGAGTTCATTATCGGGGCACAAAAAATGATTTCTATTACTTTGGTTTCTTTGATGGATACAACAATACTTTACGGGTGATAGACCTCGCCCAATTAAATCCTGAAAGTAAAGAGATTGCTAAACATATTACTGCTTCTGCAGCAGTCTGGCAAAATGATAAATGGATAATCCAGGATTGTGAGATTAGAGATTTTGGACAGGGACAGCAGACACAATATCAATACTATCCGAGCACTGACCTTCCCTTGTTAGATGTGCAACCTAAAGATTTTATTCGCATTACTAAAAAGACTCTTTCTTTAAACTTTTTTGAACTAAAAGATTATATTGCCCGCTTGCAAAAAATGGGTGAAAAAGCACATAAAGAAATTGTAGATTTACATATGAAGATTTCTTTCCCTCTAACCAATCTGATTGTTATCTTCTTCTGTATCCCTATCGCTACTACTAACATAAGGTCTAAGGGTAGGGGTTTAATCTTCCTTCTCGGTTTAGTTGTCTGCTTTATCTATCTAATTTTTGTTAGAGTCTTCCAGAGTCTTGGTTATAATGGTGTTATTCCTCCTGTTTTAGCTGCCTGGTTTCCTAATATTTTCTTCACTATACTCGGTTTGTTCTTCTTGCATAAAGCCGAGATTTAAAAAAAGCTTGAATAAATAATGCTAATTAAAATAATTGCTTTTTTAAAACAATATTTAACCCTCAGGAGTTAATAGATGCTTGACCAACTTGTAAAGAAACAGAAAGTTATAATCTATATAATTGCTATTGCTTTTATACTAAGCATTGGTGCTGGAGGTATTTTTGGAGGAGAAAAAATCATCCAGGCTTTAGGTGGCAATTATTTAGGGAAAGTTAATGGAACTAAGATAACCCCCCAGCAATACAATCTCAAGATTCAAGAAATTAAAGAACGTTATGAAGCTCAAGGACAGAAAATAGATGAAAGCTATATGCCCTATATTCAGAACACTGCTTGGGAAGAACTGGTAAATGAAATACTATGGCAACAGCAGATAAAAAAACATCGCATTAAAGTTACCGAAGCTGAAATTAAGAATGCCATAGAAAACGATATTCCTCAAGAACTGCTGCAAAATGAAAGTCTTCAAACCAACGGTGTCTTTGACAAAAAGAAGTATTTTCAAGCTTTGAATAATAATCCTCAGTTTAAACTGCAGATGTATGAATATATGAAGACCTATCTACCCCGGAAAAAACTCCAGCAAAAAATAATGAGTGAAGCTGGAATAACATTGGACAGCTTGAAACAGGAATTTATCAAAGAAAATGATAAAGTATATGGTAAAACAATCTGGTTCTCCTATCACAAAGCTGATTCGGTTTATGTAAGCGATGCAGAAATCAAAAAATATTATGAAGAACACAAAGATACCGAGTTCAAAAAGGGACCTGCTTCCCGGATTAAATATATTACTATCCCTATCCAACCTTCAGAACGCGATTACAATGAAGTCAAATTGGAAATAGATGAAATCTATCGTATGGTTAATCCAGAAAACTTTCCTATCATCGCTGAACAATACTCAGAAGATGAAAGTTCAGCAAAACAGGGTGGTTCTCTGGGCGTCTTTGGAAGAGGTCAGATGGTTCCAGAATTTGAGAAAGTGGCTTTCTCTCTCAAACCTGGTGAAATTTCTAAACCTTTCAAGACAGATTTCGGCTGGCACATTGTTAAGTGTGATTCAATTATCAACGATCAGATTAAAGCCAGTCATATACTTTTAAAAGTAACCACTTCCGATGAAACAAAAAGAGAATTCTACGAAAAAGCTAAGCAAGCACGCAAACTAATCGCTAAAAAAGGAATAGATGCCGCAGCTAAAGAACTCAATCTGGAGGTTATAACCAGTGACTGGTTGCCTCATGACCAACAACAAATCCCAGGAATTGGTCAGCATGGTGGCTTACATCAATTTATGGTAAAGAAAAAACCTGGAAAGGTTTCTGATGTATTCCAATTAAATATTCAGGGTAAACCCTCCTATCTTATAGCTCAGGTGGTAGAAAATCGTAAATTCTACTATGAGGACTTTAACGCAAAAAAACTCCAGATAAAATATGACCTGGAAAGACAGAAGAAAATAGCGCTGATGAAAGCTAAGGCTGAAGACTTTATAAAAAGAGTTCCTAAAGATAAATACTTTGATGTTGCCGCTGCTGAAGGATGGGACATCATTGAATTAAAGGGACATAAAAAAGATTCCCGTTTACCTGCACCAGTAAATGCAACCCTGGAAGAATTTGATAAAGCTGCTTTGGCACTAAATACGGGTCAATATTCCGATATTGTTAACACCAAAGAGGGTCCTTTTATTATCTATGCTGAAAAACGCGAAAAACCAGATATGCAACAATTCACAAAAGAAAAACAGGAAGAGATTAGAAAACGACTGGAAGAAGCTGCCTTCAATCGCTGGTGGCAACAAATTCGCAAGGAAGCAAAAATTATAGATAACCGCTATAAATACGGATATTATTAAAGCTCTATGAGCAAATTAATGACCAGTGTCAGCGGTGTCCGCGGCATTTTTGGTGAAACTTTAAATCCAATAGTGGCTCTGCAATATGCGAGCCACTTTGGACAATTTATGGCTCAAGAATCAGTTAATCCTGCTTCTCATCATATCCCAAAAATCGTAGTAGGAAGAGATTCTCGCACCACAGGCAAAGCTATGCTCTATGCTATTCTCAGTGGTTTAATTAGCACTGGATGCGAGGTTATTGATTTAGGTATAGTTCCCACTCCAACCGTTCTACTTAATGTAAAAAAACATTCTGCTCAAGGAGGGATAAGCATTACCGCATCTCATAATCCTCCTCAATGGAATGCAATGAAATTTGTTGATGGAGACGGAATGTTTCTCTCACCAGAAAAAGCATCCCGTTTTATTGAATCTGTTAACGCAGAAATTAACTGGAATGACTGGCAAAATATGGGAACAGTAACTGAAGATGCCGAAGCCATTAACTATCACATTCAAAGAATCCTGGCTATACCCTATCTAAATATTGCACAAATTCGTTCTAAGAAATTTAAGGTCGTACTTGATTCTGTAAATGGAGCTGGAGGCTTAGCTTCTCCCTTACTACTTAAAGCTCTTGGTTGTGAAGTAGTAGAAATAAATTCAGAACCTACAGGAGTTTTTGCGCACACACCAGAACCTCTAAATGAGAATCTTCATCAGCTGGAAGAAAATGTTAAATTACATAATGCAGATCTTGGTTTTGCTACTGACCCTGATGTAGACCGTTTAGCTATTGTAGATGAGACAGGACATTGCATTGGAGAAGAATATTCAGTGGCTTTAGCAGAACTCTTTATCCTACCTAAAAGACCGGGAGATATAGTAGTTAATCTTTCCAGTTCTATGCTTTCTGATTATATTGCCAATAAATTTGGAGTTAAAGTGCATCGCACCAGAGTAGGTGAAATTTATGTGGGGAAAAAGATGAAAGAACTACATTCTCCTATCGGTGGAGAAGGAAATGGCGGTATTATATGTCCTGAAGTTAATTATACGCGTGATGCCTTAACTGGTATGGCTTTAATTCTGGCACTTCTTGCTGAAACAGACCAAAAACTATCGGAGATTGTAAATTCACTGCCTCGTTATTATATTGCCAAAGCCAAAATAGAATTACCTTTAGAACAAATTGATAAAGCCCTAAAAAAGCTTCCTTCCTTACTTACTGAGTATGAACTGGATTTTCAAGATGGTGTAAAAGCCATTGCCCCAGACCACTGGATTCATATAAGAAAAAGCGGAACAGAACCAGTTATACGTATCTATGCAGAAAGTGATTCTCTTCAGCGTTCGGAACAACTTTGCCAGGATATTTTAAATAAATTAAATTCCTGAGTATTATCTTTCTCTTCTATTCTTAGTAATTACTTCTTTTAACCCTAAATCAAAATTCATCCTGGAGTCAATAGGTCAATTTAAAGGACAAAATAGAGTTGACCAAAACCTTGCAGATTTTAAAATGTAAAAAAATAATATTAATAGGAGGAAACAATGAGAAAGACCGTTGTAGTAAGTGCCAAACGAACTGCTATTGGCAATTTTGGAGCTGCTTTCAAAGATGTTTCTGCAGTAGACCTGGGAGTTGCTGTTCTAAAAGCTATGCTTTCTGAAACAGGAATTAAAGGTGAACAGATTGATGAGGTCATCATTGGTAATGTCTGCGGAGCAGGATTGGGACAGAATGTGGCTCGTCAAATCTCTATTAAAAGTGGAATTCCGGTAACTGTTCCTGCTTATACTGTAAATAAGGTTTGCGGTTCCGGAATGAAATCAGTAACTTTGGGAGCTTTAATGATAGGAACAGGAGAAGCAGATATCATTGTTGCTGGCGGAACGGAGAATATGAGTCAGATACCTTATGCTTCACCAGATACCAGATGGGGTTGTAAAATGGGAAATCGTAATCTGGTAGACTTGATGATTCGTGATGGCTTAAGCGATATTTTTAATGATTGTCATATGGGCTTAACGGCAGAAAATCTGGCAGAAAAATATCACATAACCAGGGAAGAACAGGATATCTTCGCTGCGCAAAGTCAGAATAAAGCAGAAGCTGCCATCAAATCTGGTCGTTTTAAAGATGAGATTGTTCCTATTGTAATCCCTCAACGCAAGGGTGAGCCTTTAGTGATTGACACAGATGAAATGCCTCGTCCAGGTGTTACTCCTGAAAGTTTGTCCAAACTCCGTCCTGCTTTTAAAGATGGTGGAACGGTCACAGCAGGAAATGCTTCTGGCATCAATGATGGTGCTGCTTTACTTCTTCTTATGAGTGAAGAAAAAGCAAAAGAGTTAGGACTTCCTATTATGGCAACTTTAGTTAATTACGCTTCTGCTGGTGTTGATCCTGCTTATATGGGATATGGTCCTGTGCCAGCTATTGGTAAAGTGCTAAAAAAATCTGGCTGGAACTTTAACGACCTACAATTGATAGAACTCAATGAAGCATTTGCGGCTCAGTCTTTAGCAGTTTTCAAGGGTCTGGAAGAAGAAGGAATAGGAAAGATTGATTTATCAATCACCAATGTCAACGGTGGAGCTATTGCGCTGGGACATCCTATCGGAGCCAGTGGAGCTCGCATTATTGTTTCTTTACTCTATGAAATGCAAAAACGGGATGTACATAAAGGTTTGGCTGCTCTTTGCATTGGTGGTGGAATGGGCATTGCTTCTTTATGGGAAAGATAGGGAGTAAATAAAATGGCAGATAAACTAAAATTAGATAAAAGTATGGCTCTCTTTGAGGAATCACAAAAAGTGGTGCCTGGTGGAGTTGCCGGTATTAGAAGACCTTACAATTTTGTGCCAGGTGAATACCCTATCTTTTTTGATCATGGTAAGGGTGGACATATTACGGATGTTGATGGGAACGAATATATTGATTATTTATGTGCTTATGGACCTATTATTTTAGGTTATCGGGAAGAAGAAGTAGATAATGCAGTAATTGAACAAATCCGAAACAAAGGCATCTGTTTTTCTCTCACTCAACCTGTTCAAACTCAATTAGCTCAAAAGCTTACTGAAATTATACCTTGCTGTGATATGGCAGCTTTCGTTAAAACCGGAAGTGATGCTACCACTATTGCTATTAGAGTAGCACGAGCTTATACTAATAAAGTAAAGATTGCTCGTTGTGGTTATCATGGCTGGCACGATTGGTGCGTGGAAGTGAAAACTGGAATCCCAGAAAAACTCTATGAAGATATCCTGGAATTTCATTATAATGACCTGGATAATCTGGAAGATATTCTCAAAGCTAATGCTAATGATATGGCAGCAATTATTATTACTCCTGTCGGACATCCCTTAGGAAATCCTGTAGAAATGCCAAAACCTGGCTATCTGGAAGGTGTGCGTCAACTGGCAGATAAATATGGTTGCGTGCTTATTTTTGATGAGATTAGAAGCGGATTTAGATGTTCTTTGGGTGGTGCTCAAGAATATTTTGGAGTTACACCTGATCTTGCAACCATAGGGAAAGCTATGGCAAATGGCTATGCTATTGCAGCTCTGGTGGGAAAGAAAGAAATAATGAATGTATTAACTAAGGATGTATTCCTTTCTTCTACCTTCTTTCCCAATTCTGATGCACAGGTAGCAGCTCTGAAGACCATAGAAATTCTGGAAAGAGATAAGGTCCTGGAGGTTATTGCAGAAAAAGGAAAGAAGTTTGGTGCGGAAGTTCAAAAATTGGTAGAAGAATCTGCTCTTCCGATTCAATTTACTGGTGCACCCTGGATGCCTTATATAACCTTTAATCGTGACCCCGAAGGTCTTTATAAAAAGCTTCGTAATGAATTCTACACTCAGCTTATACGTCGCAGAGTTTTCTTGCAACCTTATCATCATGGTTATATCTGTTATCGTCATACAGATGAAGACCTTGCCTACACCGTTCAAACTATTAAAGAATCGCTGGATGAATTAAAGAAACTGGTGTAGCCAATATTAAAAGAAATATGGTGTCCTGGAGGTAGAAAAATGGCTCTTTTCTTTAAAATTTGCCTCCAGCGACTCCTTCTAATTTTTATATAGAGGATAAATGGCAAAATATATTTTCGTAGTAGGTGGAGTGCTTTCTTCTTTGGGAAAGGGTATCGCTACTGCTTCCATTGGATTATTGCTTAAATCTATGGGCTATAAAGTTGTCCTGCAAAAATTTGACCCCTATTTAAATGTTGACCCGGGCACGATGAGTCCTTTTCAGCATGGCGAAATATTTGTTACTGATGATGGAGCAGAGACAGACCTGGATTTGGGACACTATGAACGTTTTACCGATGTATCTTTGACCCGTCATTCCAGTAGTTCTGCTGGTCAAGTCTATGAAACGGTTATCCAGAATGAAAGAAGAGGTGTTTATCAGGGAAAAACTGTTCAGGTAATACCTCATATAACCGATGAAATAAAACATAGAATACGTGCTCTGGAAGCTGATTATGACATCATTATAACGGAAATTGGTGGAACTGTGGGAGACATAGAAAGTCTTCCTTTCCTTGAAGCGGTGCGTCAATTAAGACTTGATTTAGGATATAAAAATACCCTCTATATTATGCTAACCTATGTTCCTTATATTAAATCTGCTGGTGAACTGAAAACTAAACCTTCCCAACACAGTGCCTATAAACTTAGAGAAATAGGAATCCAACCTGAAATCTTGCTCTGTCGTTCAGAAAAACCCTTCGGTAAAGAAATATATGATAAGATTGCCCTTTTCACTAATGTCCCACGAGAAAATGTCATTAATGCTATAGATGTTAAAAGTGTCTATGAGTGTCCTATCACCTTTAAAAATGCCAATCTGCACAAACTTATCTGTCAGCACTTTGAAATTGAATGCAGACCTCTTAATCTTCGTTCCTGGAACAAATTCTTAACTAACAGTCAAGACTGTGTAGACAAGGTCACCATTGCTATCTGTGGCAAATATGTCCGTCATCAGGATGCCTATAAAAGTGTAGAAGAAGCTTTAGTTCATTCAGCTGCCTGGCATCGTCTAAAATTACAGATAAAGTGGATAGATTCAGAACAAAACTTCAAATTTGCCTTACTTAATCGTTCACTTCAGGATGTAGATGGTATTTTGATTCCTGGTGGTTTTGGCGTTCGTGGCATAGAAGGAAAAATCGCTATTGCAGAATATGCTCGCACTCATAAAATTCCCTATTTCGGAATCTGTCTTGGAATGCAGGTAGCGGTTATTGAATTTGCCCGTCATATCTGTCATTTAAAAGATGCAAATAGCACGGAATTTGACCCTAAAACTCCTCATCCTGTAATTCATTTAATGGAAGAACAGCAGTATGTTGAAATGGTGGGGGGAACTATGAGACTGGGTGCTTATTCTTGTAAACTTAAACGAGGAACCTTAGCTCGCAAAGCTTATGGAAAAGTATTAATAAGTGAACGCCATCGTCATCGTTATGAATTTAATAATGCCTACAGGGAAAAATTGGAGTCTAAAGGACTTACCTTCAGTGGTTTTTCTCCTGATGGACTTCTGGTAGAAATCATAGAATTACCTGCTCATCCTTTTTATATCGGAGTCCAGTTTCATCCAGAATTTAAATCTCGTCCTAATAAACCTCATCCTCTTTTCCGAGAATTTATTAGCGCTGCTTATCAATATCATCAAAGTCATTCAACTCCAGTATAAATCATTCTTTAAAGAACTCTGTATAAATTTATCAACAATTTTTGGAATTTTAGTCAATTTTAATTCTTGACGAATTAGATATAAGGCTTAACTTATTTAAATATTATTAAAAGATAAGAGTCTGTCCGTGTTATTAAGGCAAATTTACTGTAGAACTCATCTATTTATGAGAAGCTCTATTACTTTGTTAATAGGTATAGCATTAATTTTTGCTGGTTTCTGTCTTAGCTGTGAGAAAAAAACAAGTCCTGAAGAAACCATAACTTCTCAAGAAGAAAAATCTGTCCCACCTACTCATTTACATAAAGTTCGCTATACTATAAAATGGCTTCACCAGGCTCAATTTGCTGGTGCTTATATGGCAAAGGAAATGGGGTTCTTTCAACAGTATGGTCTGGATGTGGAGATCATTCAAGGGGGAGTTGATAATCCTCCTTATAAAGCTTTAATAAACGGTAAAACGGAATTTTGTAGTATGAACCTGATTACAGCGGTTGAAAGAAACAATCCTGAATTCCCTTTAATCAATTTAGCTCAGATATCCCAGAAAAATTCCTCCTGGCTGGTAGGAAAAAAAACTACTGGCATCAAGAATCTGCAGGATTTAAATGGTAGAAAGGTGGGAGTCTGGAGAGATGAAGCTGGGGATCATATCCGCTATTTTCTTAATGATAATAAAATACGGGCACAAATTATACCTCTGGATTGGTCAGTTAATCTCTTTCTAAATGATGCTATTGATATGATGAATGTGATGTCCTATAATGAATATCACCGCATTTTGATGGCAGGTATGGAACCTGAAGATCTCGTTGTATTTAATCTTTCCGATTACGGTTATGACTTGGTTGATGACGGAACCTACACTTCCCGAGCCTATTATATTCAACATCCAGAACTCTGTAAAAACTTTACCAAGGCTTTAATTGAAGGATGGATTTATGCTCTAAATCATCCAGATGAGACAGTTAATGTGGTTGTTCGTTATATGCGTGATAATCATCTGCCCGCAAACTATAATCATCAATATTGGATGTTAAATCGTATGCGGGAACGAATCCTGGAAAATCCTGATAAAGTTGGCTATCTTAATCCAGAAGATTTAGCTCTTGCAGAAGAAATTTTAAAGAGAAATGGTAAGCTCGCATATCCTGTTGAGTATAAGGAATTCTTTCTACAATGAAAACAGAAACTAAACCACGCACTATTGCTTTCCAAATTATCTCCTTTATGTTTGTAGTTCTGGTCGCACTTTTTATTATTTCTATTCTTACTACTGGCAGATTAATGCATAGCGTTATGGAATCTAATGCCCGGGAAAGTTTTGGAAATATCACTAAAATCAATGTCCAAACCATAGACCAAACTCTCTCTAAAATGGTAATTTTAGGTCGTGACCTGGAGCTTTTGATTAAAGACAATAATCATGAAACAGACTTAAATCTTCATATCCGTCAGCTTCTCACAGACAATCCAGAAATTGTCTCTGTATGTATAGCATATGCAAATAAATCTCATACTTTTAGTAATACCTATTTATTGCAGGGTGCAAACTTTCTTATAAATCCCTCTATTAGTGATGATTTTTCTTATAAAGACTGGTTTTTATTGCCTAAATTAACCGAAAAACCTTACTGGAGTGACCCCTGGTTTGATTCAGATGGGACAGGAACCATCGTTTGTTCTTACTCTATCCCTTTGTTTATAAAAGGGAATGTAGAGGGTGTTCTGCGTCTGGATACTTCAATGGAAAATCTCAGGCAAATTGTATCCTCAGTAAGGGTGAAAAAAACTGGCTATGCTTTTCTGATTTCCAATAACGGAACTATTGTGGCTCATCCTCAAGATTCTCTGGCTATGAATTATACCATTTTTGACCTGGCAGAACAGTTAAATAGCCCCAAAATTCGCTCTATTGGAAAGAGTATCGTCAATCGTAAATCAGACTTCGTGCATCTAAACAAAATAGGAATTCCCGCTAATGTCTGGATGTTCTATCAACCAGTTCCAACTAATTCCTGGTCTTTAGCAACTGTGGCACCTGATAGGGAAGTTTTTGCTGATTTATACAATCTTATGTTTATTTATATTGGCTGGGTGCTACTTGCTTTTTTAATCATTGCTATTGCCATATGGTACAGAACCCGAACCATTAATCAACCTCTGGAAAGATTAATCCAATCTATTGAAAAATCACAATCTGGTGTTCCTGCTACTGCAACTTTACCCGACTCAGACACCTATGAAATTCAGGTTCTAAATACAAATTTCTATCGCTTGAAAAATTCCCTGAAAAAATATGCTGAAAGTCTGCAAGAAGTTACGGCAGAAAAAGACCAGATTATGGATGAAGTGACCTTTGCTTCAGAAGTTCAGCTTAACCTTATCCCTAATAATCAAAAATCATTTACCTTACCACCAAATATTTCTGCCTACGGAATTTTGGAACCAGCAGGTTTAGTTGGAGGCGATTTATACGATTACTTCTCTGTTGATGATGAACATTTCCTTTTCGGTATTGCTGATGTGGTTGGAAAAGGGGTGGCTGCTGCTTTAACTATGACAATGGTCAGTACTCTACTAAGGACTTATGCACCTCAATTGAAACAACCAGAAAAAATCCTGACTTATATGAATAAATTCTTGATTGAAAATAACCCAGATTATAGATTTGTGACCATGTTACTGGGAATTATTGACCTTAAAACTGGAACTTGCACTTTCTCTAACGCAGGTCATACACCACTTTTCCTGCTTTCAGAAGACGGAAAAATAACTAAATACGCTCAAACTCATTCTACAGCTCTTGGTATTCTGGAAAACTTAAATGCCAGTTCCGAAACTATTCAATTAAAATCCGGAGATGAAATTGTCCTTTGTACCGATGGCATCACAGAAGCGGTTAACCAAGAAGATAAACTATTTGGAACCGATAGATTGGAAAAAGTACTGAAAAACTTAAAATATCCAGAACCCGAATCTACTGCTCAAGCTATTCTTGATGCTGTAAAAAGTTTTGCCGACCCAGAAAGACAAACCGATGATATTACTATACTGGTAGTTAAGTATATGAATGTAAGTTAATTAGTTTATCGCGGAAAATAATATAAAATATAGGAATAGAAATTATGAAACTTAGAAAAAGCGAAATAATTAGTTTGGTGATTGTAATAATATCCCTGATTATTGGAATCTATTTTTATCCTCTAATGCCAGAAAAAGTTGCCTCACATTGGAATACTGAAGGAGAAGTTGATGGTTATATGCCAAAATTTTGGGGATTGTTTCTGATGCCCATAATCTCCGCAGTATTTCTATTTCTTTTTATCATTATCCCAAAAATAGACCCATTGAAGCATAATATTGAAAAATTTAGGAAATACTTTGATGGATTTATAGTATTAATGATGGTGTTTCTATTTTACCTTTATATTTTAACTATTTTGTGGAATATGGAGATTAGATTTGTTTTTACCCAATTTTTAGTGCCAATTTTTAGCATCCTTTTTTATTATTGTGGAATCTTAATCCAAAATGCTAAGAGAAATTGGTTTATTGGGATTAGAACTCCCTGGACTTTAAGTAATGAAGAGGTCTGGAACAAAACTCATAAAATTGGAGGAAAATTGTTTAAAATCGCTGCAATCATTACTTTAATCGGAGTATTTTCACCAAAATATGCTTTCTTTTTTTGTATTATCCCTGTAATTTTAGCTTCTCTATTTCCAATTTTCTATTCCTATTTTGAATATCAAAAGCTATCAAAAAATTTAAAGTAATAATAAACAATTTCAGCGAAATTAGGTGTGTGATTTAAGGATTAGTAGTGAAAAAGAAAAACACAGGCAAAGATTTCTCAATAGCTAATTTTATTTTTGACAACACTACCGGACAATGAAATTAATAAATTACAAAATCATCCTGAATCTGTATTGATATACAGTACTTATTTTCTCCAGTTAAAAAACAAATCATAAGACCACATTTAATCTGACATTTTGAATCTCTATTAAATGTCACCCCTTACTTATCCCTGCTATCAAGTGTTAATCAAGCGTTTATCAAGCGTTAATATATTAACGCTTGATTAAGAAGTGATTAAGACTTGACTGCGTAAAAGCCTCAATTTACAGATAGATTTCCGTATATCATAATATAATTGTAATAGATAGATTAATAAATAAAATAATCTGTATACAATATCCTGGGTTATACATATAATTACTTGATTATAAATAAGTTATATCATCATAAAAGAAAAAATTCTTGACAATTATCTATAGTCTTCAAATTTATTCCTTAAGACTAAAACAGACACAGGAAATCAATATGAAACAACAGAAAGTGAAACTCATCGCTGTCGTTTTTGCTGTTTGGTCCATATTTTGTGGTCCCATTATAGCGCAATCAATAACTGAAATTACAGCAAAAGAGGCTGTGGAAGCTCGAAATTCACAGGATGCGCTGATTGATTCTTTGTTAACTAAAGAACCACCGGATGGAATAACAGCTCCTGTTATACAGGAACCACCACCGGGCGAAATTTGGTTAGCTTCCTATTACAGCAAACGATTTAACGGTAAGAAAACAGCAAGTGGTGAATGTTATAATCAAAATGCATACACTTGCGCTCACAAAACTCTCCCCTTTAATACCCTTCTACAAATTACCAATCCTAAAAATGGCAAAACTGTCAATGTCCGAGTCAACGATAGAGGACCCTTCGTTAAAGGACGCGATTTAGACTTATCCTATGCTGCTGCCAAAGATCTTGGCTTATTAAAACATGGAGTAATGAAAGTTGTGGTCTCAATTTTGCCTGAACCTAATGAAAATATAAATTTAGCTCTTGAATGAGGCAAGAGCAGTGCTTAAAGCACGGAATCAATCCTTACCCCAGCTGTTAGAGTAAAGATTGATTCCATTTTTTATTATGGAGGAATTTATGTTACCAGCATCCATCAAAATTGCTCCCTCCGTTAGGAAAGCTTTAACAGAAGACAAACCTATAGTGGCTCTGGAATCAACTGTCCTCACTCACGGTCTTCCCTATCCGGAAAACATTTCTATTTTGAAAACTCTGGAAAATATACTCCTGAGTCAAGATGTTACTCCCGCCACCATAATTGTTTTAGATGGAACTATCTATATTGGTTTTGAAGAAAATAAAAAGATGGAACTGGAACAAATGCTAAAGAATAGAGAAATCTTCAGCAAATTAGGAATGCGCGACCTGCCTTTGGCAATAACTCAAAAAAGAAGTGGCGGAACTACTGTTTCTTCAACCATGCTACTTGCTCATCTTTCAGGAATTAAAGTTTTTGCCACTGGCGGAATTGGAGGTGTCCATCGTAACTGGGAAAATAGTCTGGATATCTCCAGTGATTTAATTGCTCTTTCCCGGATACCTGTGATAGTTGTATCAGCTGGATGCAAAGCTATTCTGGATATTCCTGCCACCCTTGAAGTTCTGGAAACTCTGGCAATACCCGTTCTGGGATGGAGAACAAATAGTTTTCCCTTATTTTATACCGCTACCAGTGATTATCCTATTGAAAGACTGAACGATACTGAACAATTTGCCACTTTCTGGAAAAATCATCTTGCTTTTCAAGGGAAAGGAGTTCTCATCGCTAATCCTATCCCAGAAGAATACAGTCTTCCACCTGAAATGCTGGATTCTATTATCAATAAATCAATAGAGCAAGCTCACATTAAAGGAATCAAAGGAAAAGAATTAACTCCATTTCTACTTGACTTTATAGCACAAGCAACTAAAGGTGAATCCATAAAAGCCAATTTAGCTCTGTTAAAAAACAATGTCCAGTTAGCAGCAGAATTGGCTAAGTCTTTGATAAATAAAGGAAGTTAAATTATGAGAATCTATATCTCCATTGATATGGAAGGCATTCCTGGAACCTTTAATTGGGAACAGGAAAAGACAAATAGGGCAACTATCCAAAACTGTATGTTTCATCATATTCAAACCGTCATAGAGAGCATACTTGCCAGTCCACAAGCCTCTTTAATTGAAGAAATCACCCTTGCTGATTCTCATAGCGCAGGGGATAATCTTGATTACAGCATAACTGCACTGGATGAAAGAATCAATCTAATTTCTGGCTGTCCCCGTCCTCGCTATATGATGCCAGATCTTGACCCTGCTTATGATCAGGTATGGTTTTTAGGTTATCACAGTGGTACTGGTGCTCTCCGTGGAAATATGGATCATACCTATTCCAATTCCCGGATACACAATATCTGGATAAATGGCGAAAGAATGAATGAAGCACTCATCAATGCTGCTTATGCTGGATATTCAGGAGTTCCAGTTGGACTGGTTAGTGGTGATGAAACCTTAAAAGATGAACTTCTTCTCTATCTTCCCTGGATTGAATATATTCCTACTAAGAAGGCAGTTGCTAAGTTTTCCGCTAAGAACTACTCGCAAAAACTGGTAGATAAACAGACTAAAACCTCTGTGCTTCGGACACTTACCCGAACTAAAGAAGAAATCCCTCTCTTCACTTTTGAGCCCCCTCTATCCCTTAAAATAGAATTCAATCATAGCTCTATGGCTGACCAAGCACAATTGATGCCCTACACTAAAAGATTGGATGGACGCACTATAGAATATCAAACGGATGATTATGCTATACTATTTGAGGCAATTATGGTGCTGGTATACCTGGCACAAACCACTCCTATGTGATTAAAGGAAAAAATTATGGAAGACAATCTGGTCACTATTGCCAAGTTTGAAGATAATTTTGAAGCAGATTTAGCGCAAAGATTATTAGCTGATAACGGTATTCAAGCATTCGTGAAAAATGCTATTTTCTATTCTATGATGCCTGGAGTTTTCCCCGGAAAAGTGGACTTAGAACTCCAAGTAAATAGCGAAGATGAAGAAAAAGCCAGAGCTATACTGAGTGAGTATCAGAATACACCTGAGATAAAAAGGATTTTAGTGAGAAATGATGTCCTGCAAGAGGGACATTTCCTTCTAACCTCAGGACGCCATAGCGCTAACTATCTGGAAAAGATACATCTTTATCAGAATCCCCAGGATACTGCTCGGGTTTGCGAAATGCTTTCAGACCTATTGGTAGATTATGATTTTGATACCGTGGTTGGACCTGCTTATGGTGGAATAGTTCTGGCATTTGAGACCGCCAGAATGCTGGAAAAGGGATTTCTATTCACGCAAAGAATAGAAGGTGTGATGACTATCCGTAGTGGATTTGATTTAAGTAAGGTCAAAAAAGCGGTTATTACGGAAGATATAATTACTACAGGTGGCTCAGTTAAAGAAGTTATAACCACTCTAAAAAATGCGGGAATAGAAGTAGTTGCTGTTGCAGCTATTGTAGATCGTAGCACCGAAGAAATTGATTTTGGCTGTCCTTTCCTTCCTCTTTTAAAAATGGACATTCCTTCCTGGGAAGCTGATGACTGCGTTCTCTGCCAGAATGGAATTCCTTTAACTGTCCCTGGATCAAGTGATAAGAAAATCTGAATTTAAATGCCTGAACTTGCCATTACAACCCTTAATAGACGAGAACATAGCGTCCTTTCACATCTCTGGAAATTCTTCCCTTTTGAATCCGATATCCAGTATCACTATCTTTATCCTGGAAAAGAAGATGATGAAATAACCTTGCTTCGCTCTAATGTCCATTCTCTTGCCTTTTCAGGAAAACTGGAAGAAGTGATAGAAGCAATGGATAACTATCTAAAAGAGAAAAATCTCTCTCATATCTGCTTCTCCAGTCTGGAAACTCAGGCAGTCTGGTCACGATATTATAAACAAAATGCTGTAACTATTTACACCAGCCAGGACCTTTATCTGGCTGATATTAGTGTTCTACCTTCCGCTTGTCCAGAAAAGCTGGAGGCTATATCTGACCTGGTAAAACGAGATATCGCAGTGCTATTAAGTGAAGCGGGAACTTTCCTTTTGCCT
Source organism: Candidatus Syntrophosphaera thermopropionivorans (assembly GCF_004353895.1). Classification (GTDB taxonomy): domain Bacteria; phylum Cloacimonadota; class Cloacimonadia; order Cloacimonadales; family Cloacimonadaceae; genus Syntrophosphaera; species Syntrophosphaera thermopropionivorans. Next base: position 87,847 of record NZ_SMOG01000002.1, read on the forward strand.
GAGAATACCACTATTTATCCGGATTTTAATAGTTTTACGCGAACTATGTCCCACGAAATCCTGCTAACGAAAAATAAAGACCTCGTTTCAGCAGTCTGCAAAGCAAGTGTTCGTCATTATTTTGTTCTCCATCTAATAAATAATAAAGTTTCTCTTAATCTTTCTCTGGATACGGAATCTTTTGATTTTGGCTATGTGTTTACGAACTTGAGTCTCGCCACCAAATGGATTAAAGAAGGTATTGATTCTGCTCTTCAAGAAAGAAATAAAGGTTATCTTCCCTATTCTGTCTTTGCCTATTACTACGATATATATATGTCCCATGTGAATTATGAGGAATGGATAGACGGAATAATTATGTGGTATAAACAGATTAATCCAAATCCTTTGCACAAAATTTTGGAGCTGGCATGTGGCACCGCTAATGCTTCTTCTCTGCTTGCTGCCAGAGGATTTGAGGTTGATGCTTGTGATGCTTCACCTTATATGCTCCAGGTTGCAGACTCTAAACCTATTAAACCTAACCTCTATCAAGCCTACCTCACTGACCCTATTCCGAAAAAAGATTATGACCTGATATTTTGTATCTTTGACAGCATCAATTATCTACTCCATCCAGAAGAAATCAGCACAGTGCTTGATAATGTCTATGAGGCACTTGCTCCGCAGGGTGTCTTTATTTTTGATATCTCCACTCTCTTGAATAGTATGGTCAATTTCTATGATAGCACCAACTATCTGAAAGTCCACGATGCCTATATCATTCAGCGTTCTAATTATAATACTTTTGCCAATCACCAGCTCACGCATATAATTATCTTCCGCAAACACCTCCATAATTATGAACTTTTTGAGGAACGCCACACGCAAAGAGTCTACTACACTCCTGAACTCATAAAACTCTGCAATGCTTCTAAACTAAAACTGAAAGCTATCTATTCTCCAGAAAAGAACCATAACCTACTGGGGAAAAATGTGGAAAAACTGGATAATAATTTCTTTCGTTTATTTTTTGTGCTTCAAAAGGAAAGATGAATCCTCTATACGAATTTGATAGTGTCTTTTTGAAAAACTCAGAAAGAATCATAGGAGTTGATGAAGCTGGAAGAGGTTCTTTAGCTGGACCAGTGGTTATAGCTGCAGTTATCCTTGATTTTAAAAACCCCATAGAGGGAATTAATGATAGTAAAAAACTCACTGCTACAAAAAGAGAAAAACTTTTTGAACAAATTATCCAGTCTGCCATTGCCTATAAAATTGTTGAAGTGGATGTAAATTATATTGATAAATACAATATCTTGCAAGCTACATTAAAAGGTATGTTTGAATCTGCTTCTGCTATTTCTCAACCATTTGATTTATGCCTCATAGATGGAAATAAAGTCCCGGATGGACTTTTCTGCCCAAGTGAAAGCATAATTCACGGTGATGCCCTCTCTGCTTCCATTGCCGCTGCTTCTATTCTTGCCAAAGTCTATCGGGATAAATTAATGAGCAATATGGATGAATTCTATCCCCTTTATGGATTTGCTAAACACAAAGGCTATGGAACAGCTCAACACCTCACTGCCCTGAAAATTTATGGACCCTGCTCTATCCATAGAAAAACTTTCTCTCCCGTCTCGGAAATGATGGAATCTCAGATTAAATAAACAAACTTTAATATCCGCACCTTCAAATATATATCCTTATTTAAACTTCAATTTTTCTCTATCTATATAAATATTATTGATTGGGAATAGAAACCTAAAAGAATACCATCCCTTTTTGTTTGGTTTCAAATTATAATAAATACTTCCAAGTTATACGCTATTAAATCAATATCTATATTATCCTTGACTTAATTAAAGCTCTTCTGATAAAAGGATTATTAATCTTAAGCTTTGAATTTACAATATAAAATACTGATAAAGGAGCTTCATTAATGGAAAAAATGATGCTATTGGGTGATGAAGCTGTAGCTCAAGGAGCTCTGGATGCCGGAATAAGTGGATTTTATGGCTATCCAGGAACTCCCAGCACAGAAATCATTGAATATGCCCAACAAAGTAAACAAGCAGAAGAAATGAAAGTCCATCGGAACTGGTCATCTAATGAAAAAACCGCATTAGAAGCAGCTCTGGGTATGAGTTTTTCCGGGAAAAGAGCAATGGTAACGATGAAGCATGTGGGTTTAAATGTGGCAGCTGATCCCTTTATGAATTCAGCTTGCACAGGTGCTCATGGAGGTTTAATTGTAGCAGTGGCAGATGATCCGAGTATGCATTCTTCTCAAAATGAGCAGGACTCACGCTTTTATGGAAAGTTTGCTATGATTCCCGTTCTGGAACCTTCCAATCAACAGGAATGTTATGATATGGCATTTTTTGGCTTTGAACTCTCGGAAAAATACCATATTCCCGTCCTGTTAAGGCTTACTACCCGTCTGGCTCATTCTCGTTCTGGTGTAATTAGAAGAAACTCCATTCCCCAGAAAGAATTAAAATTACCGGAAGACTTGTATCAATTTTTGCTGCTTCCTGCTATCGCACGTAGAAGATACAAACATTTGATTGACCTGCAATCAGATTTTCTGAAAGAAGCAGAAGAATCTCCCTTCAATGAATTGACTTTGGATGCAACAGATTACTCTGTGGGAATAATTACTACTGGTTTAGCTTATAACTATCTGCGAGAGAATTTCATAGACCAGCCTATCCCCTATCCCGTTTTAAAAATATCGCATTATCCACTACCTGAAAAGGCTATTCATCAATTGTATGATAAATGCGACTCTTTGCTGGTTCTGGAAGAAGGAATGCCTTTTGCAGAAGATATTTTAAAAGGACTTTCCTGGACAGGAACAAAACCCATACATGGTAGATTAGATGGCACCCTTGAAAGAGATGGAGAATTAAATCCTAATAAGGTAGCAAGAGCTCTTGGACTTCCTGATACAGAAGGTAAGCCAGTACCATCAGTGGTTCGTCCAAGACCTCCAGCTTTATGTGTGGGCTGTCCTCATTCCGATAGCTTCCTGGCTTTGAATGAAGCCCTAAAAGATTATGGGAAAGGTCATGTTTTCAGCGATATAGGATGTTACACTCTCGGATTTATGCCTCCTTACAATGCTATTAATTCCTGTGTAGATATGGGTGCAAGCATAACAATGGCAAAAGGAGCTGCTGATGCTGGACTCTATCCTTCTATAGGAGTTATTGGCGATTCCACTTTCTTCCATTCTGGATTAACTGGATTAATGGATTGTGTTTATGAAAATGCCAATGTAGTAATCGTTATCTTGGATAATTCCACTACTGCTATGACTGGTGGTCAGGAATATACTGGTTATGGAAAGATTGAAGATGTATGCAAAGGCATTGGAGTTAATCCTGACCATATCCGCGTTTTCAAACCTCTCAAACCTAACTGGGATGAAATGGTGAAAGTTTATAAGGAAGAAATAGCTTATAATGGTGTATCCGTGGTTATTCCACGCCGGGAATGTATTCAGACTTTAAGAAAAAAGAATAAAATGGAGACTCCAGAATGAAAAAAGATATAATACTCGCAGGTGTTGGAGGTCAGGGGATATTGACTATAGCTACAGTTCTTGGAGCTGCAGCACTTAATAGAGGCTGGAATCTTAAACAGGCAGAAGTGCATGGTATGAGTCAACGTGGAGGGGATGTGCAATCTCATCTTCGTCTTTCCGATCAGATTATCTGGAGTGACCTTATTCCTTATGGCAAAGCGGATATGATTCTTGCGGTTGAACCTATGGAGGCTTTGCGCTATCTGCCCTATTTAGCACCAGAAGGCTGGATTATTTCTAATAAAACTCCCTTCAAGAATATTCCTGATTATCCTGATGAAGAAGAGCTTTATGCTGAAATCAGAAAAATACCTAATAATGTGCTCATTGACGCAGATTCCATTGCTAAATCTGTGAAGTCACCTCGTTCTATGAATATTGTTATGCTTGGAGCAGCAATAAAATATCTGGAATTCACACCAGAGGAACTGAAAGAAGCCATAAAAATGATATTCAACAGAAAGGGAGAACGGATAGTAGAAGAAAATCTTAGAGCTCTGGACGCAGGTATTAATGCATAAATAATTTATAAGGAGCATCGTAACTGGTGCTCCTCTTATTTTTTTAGGAGGATACAATGAAAAAAAGAAAAGGACAGAGTAATCGCCTTTTCAGATTCTGGTTCTTTTTTTTATTTTTCTCTCTAAATATATCCTCTTTGCCTGCAGAAATCCGCTTTCAAACCATAGAAGACTTTGAAAGTGGTTATGTGAATCTGCTCTCCTATAGCAATGAAGACCAGAATCCAACTGCCTGGGAATTAACCTCTTCCGATACTTATAATAATAGTGCCTGGGCTTTAAGATTATATGGAAATACCTGGAAGCTACAAATGATAAATCCTGTGGTAGTTGATTCGGGAGCCGTTTTTCAGGTTGCCGCTAAAACTACTACAGGTGCAAAAATCCAGGGTGTAGGCTTTTCCGATGGAAACAATGTCCTTTTCTATTCCTTTGCGGGAACGCAAACCTTAAATATTGAAGAATGGGTAACTGTCTATCAAGGTGCTTTTAATAGTGGTGTCTGGAATATCTATCAACTTCCTATTGCTGATGACTGGTATGCCTATTTTGATTATCTTCCAGTGATTAATGCTCTTATCTATATTAATGACCTGGATGGAGTCTCCAATCGTAACTTTCTGATTGATTCAATTCTTAACATCACAGAAGATATAGGAATCCCTCCTTCCGTTACTATCTCATATCAAATTACTTTTCAGGGAGCTGAAAAACAAGGAACTCGCGATGTAGGAGTGCAATTTTCTTCTCAAGTGATAGACCCAGATAGCTATTCTTTTACTTACCAATGGGATTTTGGAGATAGTCTTAGCAGTCAAAATCCCAATCCTTTTCACATTTATACAGTCACCGATAATCATCCTTATCGTGCCACTTTGAAGGTGATTGATGATACCAATAAATGGGGTTTAGCTTCCTGTCTGGTCAATGTTGACCCTGGACCGGATACACTTCCTTTGAGAATAAATTTTGTCGGTGATATAATGCTCGCACGGGGTTATGAAGGACCAGGAGGAATTATTCCTACTCAGGGAGTGAATGCTATTTTCCAACCTACTAAATCCATATTAGGTGATGCAGCAGATATTACCGTAGCTAATCTGGAAGTAGTTTTAACCAATCAAGGTACTCCACATCCCACTAAAAGTGTTGTCTATAGAGGAAATCCTGCTAATGTGAGTGGTCTGGTTTATGCAGGAATTGATAAGGTGTGTCTTGCCAATAATCATACTATGGATTATGGTTGGACAGGTCTTAATCAAATGCTGGGTAATCTTTCCACGAATGGAATAATCTATAGTGGTGCGGGGATAAATTCCTACGATGCCTACACTCCTGCTTTTATTAATCGCAATGGACTAAATATAGCTTTTCTTGCCAGTAGTGATAGAACAGGACAATATAACAATGCCCAACCTTACTTAAATGCAGGATATAATAAACCCGGTATTGCTTATATGACACCTTATTATATTATTCAGCAACTTAATGCGGTGCAAAATGTGGCAGACCTGAAGATAATGGAATTTCATGCGGGAAGTGAATACTCTTTAGCTCCGGGAAGCAATTATGATAAATCCAATCCTTTCCTGGAAGATAATGAAGATGAAGATTACTGTCCTAAAACGGATGTTCCTCATATGTGGGATATAGCTATTCGTCATTTTGCGATTGATTCAGGTGCAGATTTAGTTATTGTTCATCATCCCCATATCATACAAGGAATAGAGATCTATCAAGGAAAGGTCATTGTTCATTCTCTTGGCAATTTTGCTTTTGATCTTAACTATCCAGAAACTATGCCTTCAATGATTTTCTATGCTGATGCCAGTAGAGAAGGATTCTCCAACTTCCTGATTAAACCTGTTTTTATTGATAATTATATTCCTAAACCAGCAAGAGGTCAACTGGGTAAATATATCCTGGATTACCTGGCTATGCGAAGCACAGAATTAAACACTAAATTACGGGTTGATTACAATGATATTTCTGCCTCTGTGATAATGGATGATAATTCTATCTTAGCTACCTCTCATCCTTATTCATTTAATATGTTTTTAAATCCAGTCTCAGGACAGAGTAATCTAAGTTCTCCTTTTAAATTACCTCGCTTTGGAAGTATTAGTAAGATAAATAATATAACTCCCTGTCTGGAATCGGAATATAGATTGGGAGCGGAGACTATCTGGTATGGAAACTTTGAAGATGAAGGTTGCAGCTTGTGGGAGGTACCAGAATTTTCTCTAACTGATGTTTTTGACGGTGTCAGAAGTGCTAAATTATCCCCTTCTGCTAATCAAACTGTTACTGCTACCATAAAAAGAAGATGTAAATGGTATGACAATACTAAAAAATACACATTACACGGCTGGATAAAGACTTCCAACGCCATCAACGCTAATATCATTATCAGCTATTACTCAAATCGGACAAGTGGATTTATAGGAAATGAATACCTAACCACCAATATCAATCGAACTACAGATTGGACTTTTTATTATAAGGAATTAAACATCCCTTCAAATGCCTGGTATTATGATATCAGTTTAACTTGCAGTAGCCCAAGTTCTGGAATTGCTTATGCTCTTTTTGATGAGGTTGGTCTGATAGAATGGACTCCCTGGACAGCTTTTGACCCTCATAACTTTATTGCCAATCCAAACAACTATTACTGGATGCAGATAAGAACTCAAGAAAATCCTAAATCCATAACCGTTAGTTTCATTGAACTGCTTTATGAGAGATTCCCCTATAGAACAGAGACTAAATATAGCCAGAATAATCCTCTTTCCTTATTTCCCAATCCTTTTAAAGATGAGACTACAATAGAATTCCAGGTGCAAGATAAAGGAAAAATCAAGCTGGAAGTATATAATATGAGAGGACAAAAGGTTAAAACTCTCGTCAATGACATACTCCCGGAAAGAAAGAATCAATTAATATGGAATGGAAAAGATTTTAAGGAAAAGAGAGTATCATCTGGAGTGTATTTTATTAGACTGGAACAGGGTGGAAACACTACGGTGAAAAAAGTCTTACTTTTACATTGAAGCCTCTATAATTGACAAATACTATAAAGCTTAATTGATGGCTATTTATGGATGAATTAATAGTTTTCAGTGTCTCGGAAGTAACTTCGCATTTGAAGCAAGTGATTGAATCTCAGATTGAACCACTTTATGTGCGTGGCGAAATAAGTAATTACACTCGTCATCCTTCCGGTCATATATATTTTAGCTTAAAAGATGCAAATGCCACTTTGCGTTGCACTTTCTTTCGTGGTTCCAATATCTATCTTGATTTTGAACCTGAAGAAGGTATGGAAGTGATATGCTATGGTAAGCTCACTATTTATGAAAAAGGCAGCACTTACAATCTTAATGTTTACTCAATGCAACTGGCAGGAAAGGGAGATTTAGCCAGACAATTTGAGCTTTTAAAGAAGAAATTACAAGCGGAAGGTCTATTTGAAGAAGCACATAAAAAGCCCCTACCAAAATTTCCTCAGCGGATAGGAATTGTCACTTCTCCCGCAGGAGCTGCTTTACAGGACATCTTAAATATTTTAAGACGCCGTTATCCTGTGGAAGTTATTGTATTTCCTGCCTTAGTTCAAGGTGAAGAAGCTCCTCCCACTTTAATTCAAGGTATAAAATATTTTAATGAAAAAGAGAAGGTTGATGTAATAATTCTTGCTCGGGGAGGTGGTTCTCAAGAAGAGCTTTTCTGCTTCAATGATGAACAATTAGCCAGAGCTATCTATGATTCCGAAATTCCTATTATATCCGCTGTAGGCCATGAAATAGATTTTACTATTGCGGATTTTGTAGCAGATTTAAGAGCTCCCACTCCTTCTGCAGCAGCAGAATTAGTGGTCCCCAATCGGGTGGATATCATTAACTATCTCAAAGCATTAGAAGAAAGACTGACCAATAGCATCAAAAATAAGATATATATTACCCGCAATCAGATTAATGAATTGAGATTAGCTTTAACTTCTCTTCATCCCAGAGCCATCTGGCAAAACTATAAAAAAAGAATTGACCAGGCTTCTATAGAATTTCTTAATTTAGCGTCCCTAATGCAACAACAGCTTCATAGAAACAATCAGCAGCAAAGAGAAGCTTTTCACACTATGCAATATCTTTTACAAAGTAAACTGCATCAATATCAGCAAAATCTGGATGAAATGACCTTAACTCTTCCCTCAGAGATGGCAAAGAAATTCAAGGAAACGGAAAATAGAATTTCAATGCTTGAGCTTCAGCTGGAAAGTGTATCACCAAAACATATGCTGGAAAAGGGATATGCTCTGGTACAAAAAGGTGAACATATCGTCACTTCTGTACAAGAACTAACTCTTGAAGAAGAGCTCTCTTTGAGAATGAAGGATGGCTCAGCTGAGGTTAAGGTGCAGGATATCCATCCCGAACTGGATAATGGTAATTCCAGTTTAGAACAGTAAATTATGAATTTGAATTCCTTTTCTGCTAAAAACGAAATCTTAATATGACCGAAGACCGCAGTAAACAAGCAGGAATGCTAACCACAGCAGAATATATTCGTTTTGGCTTTAAGGCTATTATCGGAATAGTTTTAGCCCGCATCCTTCTTCCTGTAGAGCTTGGTTCTTATCGTCAGCTTTTTCTAATTTATTCCACCTTTTCCACTCTTTTACTGCTTGGCATCCCTCAAAGCGTTCTTTATTTTCTGCCTAAGCTGGAACATATAGACAGCAAAAAAGAGTTTATAACTCGCACTGTCAATCTTATCACTCTGCTGGCTTTTGTATTTGGGCTGGCAATTTTTCTGCTTAGAGGCTTTATTGCTCGCATATTCCATAATCCTCAGCTGAATATACTACTCATTATCTTTGCTGTCTATCCCCTATTTATGTTCATCACTCAAATCTACTCTCAGATTATGCTGGGATTGAAGCAACCCAAAAAGACTGCTACTTTCACTTTAATCAGTGTAGCTTGTGATTTTATTTTCATTTTAGGAACCGCTTTAATCACCAGAAATCTTCATTATATTGTCCTGGGAGTGATGTTTTCTGCTTTGCTGCAATGGGGTTATGCTCAATATAATTTGGGAAGATATTTCACTAAGGTTACCTTTGATCCCGATTTTTATAGAGAAATATTTAAGTATTCTTTACCTCTTGGTTTGGCTTCAATTATAGGTATGCTTTCTGTTCAGCTGGATAAATTTGTCGTTTCCGGATTTTTTACTCCGGCTGCGTATGCTATCTTTTCTATTGGTGCAATGGAACTTCCTCTAATTTCTATTCTTAATAATTCCGTGAATGCTATCCTACTTCCTAATATTAGCAGTGAGCCAGATCAGATATATACTATTTATCGGGCTTCAGTGAGAAAGAATGCGCTTATTATTTTCCCTCTTTGTGCTTTAGGACTTATTTTTGCTGAACCATTAATAACTTTGCTTTATTCCAGCACTTATAAAGCTTCAGCTCCTATTTTTCAAGTGTATCTCATTAATTTACCACTTCGGATAGCCACTTATGGGATTATCTTTATGGCTTTGAAGAAGACTAAGTACATAATGATTAATTCTATCATAACCCTGAGTATGAATCTGGTGCTAAACGTTATTTTAGTTAAGTTAATAGGAATGATTGGAGCTGCTATATCTACAGTAATTGTAAGCTGGATTTCAGTAGCAATATATCTTTACTGGATAAAAAACAGTCTAAAACTCAGTCTGACTGAACTTTTCCCCTTACCTGCAATAGGTAAAACGGCTTTAGCTGTCACCATTTCAGCTTTGATAAGTCTTTCTGTGCTCTGGATATTCGGGAAGAGCTGGATTTTTCAGATAGTAGCTTTAATAGTTTTTATAATAGCCTATTTTTTAAGTGGCAAGGCTTTAAATGCTATTCTTCCCTATGACATTCATTACATAAAACAGCTTTTAAATCAAGCAAAATTGAAGCTATTGGGAACTAAATAGATGGATTACTACTCTGAACATACCTGGAAACATTATGATAGTGAAGGTCGTTCTTTAGAGCGTTTAGCTTGTATCAAGAAAATGATTCCTGAAGATGTGAAAACTATCCTGGATGTAGGATGTGGCAATGGTATTATTACCAATGAATTAGCCGAAGATTATGAAGTTACAGCACTTGACCCTTCAGCTATCGCTTTGCAATATGTGCAATGTGCCAAAATCTGTGCTTCCATTGATGCTATTCCTTTCCCTGATAACTCTTTTGATCTGGTTTGCTGTAATGAAGTGCTGGAACATTTAGATAATATTAACTTGCAGAAAGGCATTCAAGAAATCAAAAGAGTTAGCAAAAAGTATTTAATTATTGGAATTCCTTATAAAGAGCAGTTGGAAAAGAAGTTCTATCGTTGCGCTATATGCGGTTTCTCTGAGAATGTTTACAGCCATCTTCAATCTTTTGACCTATCAAAACTGGATAATCTTCTTACACCTGATTTTATACATTTAGAATATCACATTTTTGGACCGATGGAACGCAATATTCATCCGTTTCTTTTATCCATTTTGCATAAACAGGGACAGTGGTTTCTGCCTTCCGAAGGTCAAAAATGCCCTCAATGTGGAAGCACGGAATTTCTGCATAAGAGCAATCTTTTAACCAGAATGGTTAACGGAATGAACTTGATTTTTTCTCATCCTCATCCTTACTGGCTTTATACTCTTTATCAGAAAAAAGATAATATATAATGAAAACAGTGCTTTATATCGTCTTTTATTACCCTCCAGTAGGTGGTTCTGGAGTTCATAGAGGAGTAAAATTCACTCGTTATCTACCTGAATTTGGCTGGAATAGCATTGTTTTGACACCTAATCCTAAACTAATAAAGCAACCTAAAGATTACAGTCTTTTAAAAGAATTATCCCCAGAACAGAAGATAGAACATTTCTTTACTTTGGATGCCCGCTGGTTATTTAAGATTTTCTGGGGCTTGAACTTACCTCAAGTAGTAAACTGGCTAAATTATCATATATTCAAACCTGATGAAGATATTATCAGTTTACCTTTTCTACATCGCAAGATATCAAGCATAATGAAACGACAAAAAATAGACCTCATCTTCATTTCTGGTCCTCCTTTTTCTCTAATGTTAAATGTCTTATGGCTCAAGAAAAATTACCATCTGCCTGTTATTACAGATTTTAGAGATGACTGGAGTCAGGGACAAAGTCGCTTGGATAATCCTCCTCCAGAATCTTTTAAACAGTATGAACTCCAGTTGGAACATCAGGTCCTGACTAAATCTGATAAAGTTATTGTAGCCAATGAAGCCATTAAGGATAATTTCCTTTCCATTCATTCTGAGATGAGTCCAGAACACTTTGTCGTTATCACCAATGGTTATGATGAGAAGGATTTCCAGAAAGATTTTCCACCTCGTGAGACAGAAAAAGATAAGCTTCAGATTGTTTATATAGGAAGTTTATATGGACGTCGTCAACCTGCAATGGTATGGAAGGTTTTAATTGATTTAGTTGAACAAGGAAAAATCAATCCCGAGAAGATAAGCATTCATATATTTGGACCGAACTATCGCTCTTTTGTTTTTAAAGGCTATGAAAATAACCAAATCCTTGAGAAGATAGTGAAACTTCAACCCTATCTTAATCATTCTCAAGTGCCGGAAGTGATGAGTCAAGCAGATGTTCTCTGGTTATTTATTGGTGCAGGACCAAAAAGTGATGCTATTTCAACCGGAAAAATATTTGAGTATATGAGAAGTGGAAAACCTATTTGGGCAGTTATTAATCCGCAAGGTATGGCAGCAAATATCCTTAGACCAAGTGGGCTATCTTTTATCGCGGATAATGAGAATCCTGTTGATATTGCTAACTCATTAGTGAATTTATATAATCTATGGCAAGAAGAAAAACTATCAGTTATGCCAGATTGGGATTATATTCGTAGCTTTGAACGTCGTGAGTTAACTCGTAAACTTGCCGGAGTCTTTGATCAGACTTTAAATAAAATTAATCCAGATAAAATGAATAACTTAGATTAAATTGAATTAGCGTAATACTATGAAAAACAAAGTGCTTTTGCTACTTCCCACGCATTCTTCTTTTATGAAAGTAGATGAAGAAATACTAAAAAGTGCTTATGAAGTTAAGACTATCTATTTGCAACAAGATGTATCCAGAAAAAGATATTTTCAAATGATAGTAAGGGCATTAATAACGCTTATTTTTGACCATAGCTATCAAAAAGTGCTCATCTGGTTTGCAGATTATCATTCAGCACCTCTTGTTTTGTTATCTAAATGGAAAAAAATCCCCAGTTATATCTTTATCGGTGGTTATGATGCTGTTAAGTATCCCGAACTGGAAATGGGAGTTTACTGTTCCAGATTTCGTGGATGGTGTGCCAAAATAGCCTTAAAAAACTGTACTCATATTATTTCCAATCATATTGCTCTTCTTTCTTCAAATAACACCTATTATAAACCTGAAGGACATAAAGATGGAATCTACAATTTAATCCCTGGATTGAAAACTCCTGCTTCTGTCATTTTTAATGCAGTATCTATTTCTCCTCCTGCAATTATATCCGAACAGAGACTTAGACAGGTGGTAACTGCAGGTTCTACACCTCGTTTTCAAGATTTTTATAATAAAGGTTTTGATTTATTAACTGAAATAGCTCAAAGAAGACCAGATATGAGTTTTGTCTTTGTGGGAATTGATAAAAAATGGTTGCCTGAATTGAATAAAATCTATCACTTTGAACATTTACCCAATATCACTATCTATCCATATCTACCTCAAAAGGAATTCATTAGCCTTTTAGAACTAAGTTCTGTTTATGCTCAACCTTCTATATCCGAAGGAATGCCCAATTCTCTTATGGAAGCTATGCTGGCGGGTTGCATTCCTGTAGGTTCAAATGTGGCAGGAATTCCCACTATCATAGATAAATATGGCTATATCATTGACCATAGAGACTCCCGAGAACTGGAAAAAGCATTAGATTCTGCCCTTGAAACTGATGCGGATAGAAAGGAAATATCTGAAAGTATACAAAATCGCTTTAACTTGCAGCTACGCAAAGAAAAACTATTGAATTTATTAAATCGCTATTAATATAATATACATATGTCAAATATATTATTTTTAATTATAATTTCATTAATTATATAATTTTATTTCACACATCTTTATGTCCGCAAAAACCAACTTCTTAAAAATTAACTTCAGGCAAAAGATAATCTTCATCGCACTTATGTTTTAAAACTAAATCCTCAGATGGCGAGTCATATCTTTTCCAAAAACCAATAGTACAGACCGGGGTAGCTGGATTTCTGGACATATTGCATAGTATTTTTAGAGAGTCATTTCTTGCCAAAACTTTTAATTCTTTTAGATTACCTTTATTTTCTATTTTAGGCATATCTTATACATCCTATTGAAAATAAATAACTTAAAAAATTGCGTCGGATTTCTAAGAATTTACTATTTCTCCCTTGCCTCTCTCTTAGCTCTTTAGATAAGAAAGTGCTAAGGGATAGGCAATTAAGAGTCTGGAAACTGTATTCCCCCATTAAAACAATAAATAACAGCATAAAATGTCCATTTTTTATGCTTTAAAACACGCTATATTCTGTTATATAAAAATATTATAATAATAAAAAATCCTAATATTCGTCTGCTCAATATTCCCCAAACATAAACCTAACTTTCACATTTAGTTATATCATTCCACAATTATAAGCTATATAATCCAATGACAGGTTATTTTCTTAAAAGCCAAACCAGGGACCAACGCTAATGGTCAAACTATGAAAAGGTGTATCTGGTGAATTATCAATGCTATAAATATCTCCTGTAGTAGCTTGCATTTTCCATCCACTATGAGTTGGGATGCCGTACATATACCCGACTTCCGTTTGAATAGCAAGCCAGGGTAAAAGTCTTATTAGCATTTCTGCCCGGGGTTGAATCATAAAATATTCCCGTGAGACTTTTACATTGAAACTTCCACTTGAAGAAATCTCGGGCCAATTGAAATCGGTATTTGCCAGAGCAGAATATTCCACTTGATGACCTCCTGAGCCAAGCATAATGCCCAAAGAACCAATCAGTTTTCTATTAAAAGCATATCGTTTGTCCAGAGTTATTCCACCAAAGGAAAGGTTATATTTAATTTTAGAATGCGTGCTCGCATCACTATCGGAAAAGCTATAGCTTGCACCAACCCCACCCAGGAAAAATCCTTTTCCTATGTTTATTTTACCTCCACCTCCACTCATAAATACCCCATCTTCACTAATAGCATTATTTGCGAAGGTCTTATCTCCTGTCGGTTCACCTATATGAGCAATTAGTTCATTGACATCATCAACAGGAAAAACTACCCAGTAAGGTATCCAGCTTCCACCACCCCAACCAACTGGATAACTTTCCTTACTTTTAGGTTGTTTTTTGGCATCACTTTTCTCTTTCGTTCTTCCCTGTACTTTCATTGTAATATCAAATATATTTCCATCTCTCCAGATATGAAGCCATATAACATCTCCGGGGTGTAAAAGTTTTTTAATACTTTCAAATTCTTTAACATTAAAAATAGGATATCCGTTAATTTCCATTAAAATATCATTCTTTCTAATCCCTATATTCCAAGCAGGTGAACCTTTTTCCACTTTAGTTATCAGAATGCCATAAAGTTCATTATATCCAAGTGCTTGAGCAGTTGGATAATCCAGGTCTTGAATATAAACTCCAAAATATACCTCTTCCTCGGATGGAACATCGGATAAGCCTATCATTTTCATTTCCAGATTGATATTCTGTGGATTTTCAGCCGTCAAAACGCTAAACAATACCGAGATTATCACAAGTGATACTAATCTAATTTTCATAATTTTTACCTCTTTCATAATGTCCATATATTAAAATCTTGATAAAAATTCGGATTATTAAAGTCAAGAACAATTATGATTAAGAAATTCCTTGCCAGATTTCTGGAAAAACTTTTCTATAATCAAAACTAATCATATCCTAAAGTTTATAATCTAAAGTAAAATCTTATATATACAAGGAAATAAAAATGAAAAAATGGGTTATCTTTTTAGCCACACTACTACTGGCGAGTAGTTTGATGGCTTTACCCTCAATTTTAGCCATTCCCGTCCAGCAAATAATGAACCGCTACACCTCTCTCTCTACTTATGAAGCAATGCATCAGCTTTCTCAACAGGGTGTTCAGATTCTACATTATGATAGTGAATATGCGATTATAATTGAATCAGATAAAGCAAAAGATTTCCCTGGTGCCTTAAAAATTGGGGATATCTCTATTTTACCAAATTTATACTTAGTTTCAAAAATCCCAGAGGAGTCTTTTTCTTTGCCTTCATCTGTAGGAACAATACTTCTTAACTTGCGCTCTGCTTATCTAATTCAGAGTTCCCTGGATGAGATAATACTCCGAGAAACAATTAAACATCCCTTTACTCATTTAGGTCCAGAACCGATAATATTTTCTGATATTAAGTTGTTACCCGAAAAAAGAGAAACTTTTAGAACTGATATAGCTCAAATTATATCTTTGGTAGATGCGGATTCTATTCTTTATAATATCCAGTGTTTGCAGGATTTTCAGACTCGCTTTGCCCTGGCTGATAACAGGTTTCAGGTCGCAGAATGGATAAAAAATAGATTTATCAGCTTCGGAATAAATGATGTGCAATTACAATCTTTCCTCTGGAACGATACTGACCAGTATAATGTGGTAGCAACCATTCCAGGCTCTCTATATCCTGAACAATATATAATTATAGGAGGACACCACGATTCTATCACCTACGGTCCAAGTGAAAATCCATTTGTATTTGCTCCCGGAGCAGATGATAATGCCAGCGGTTCTGGAGGAACTCTTGAAATTGCCCGGGTTATTATGCAAAGTGGTTATCAACCCAGATGTTCTATCCGTTTTGTTACTTTTGCTGCAGAAGAATTTGGTCTTTGGGGTTCTAAATATTATGCTTTAACTGCCCGTAATAACAATGAAAATATCCGTTTGATGATTAATCATGATATGATTAGCAATAATAATGACCCTTCCTTTTTCCGAGTAATCTTAAATCCCTATGATGGCTCAGAAAATTATACCAATTATGCTCTGCAATTAATTGAACAGTATACTGATTTACAAGTTTATTACAATTACTCAGTAAATCCCTCTAATAGTGATAGCTATTCCTTCTGGCAAAAGGGTTATAATGTCCTTTATTTTTCGGAATTTGATTTTTCTCCTTATTATCATACCATCAACGATCTGACACAACATATTAATTCAGATTACTGTGCTGAAGTAATTAAGGCATCCACGGCTTCTGCTGTAAGATTTTCTGAAATCCCCATAGCACCCATAAATTTAGTAGTTCGGGATACCGGAAATGGTTCTTCCTTACTTGTCACCTGGGAAAGTCCTTATGAACCTGTGTTAGACCATTATAACCTTTATTATTCAACTGTTTTAGGACAATGGAACGAACCTATTTCTACAACCCAAACTTCTTATAGATTGGAAAATTTGACGGAAGGGCAAATGTATTATGTAGGAGTCTCCAGTGTAGATTTTAATGGGTTAGAAAGCTTTATAATAGTTGCCACGGGAACTCCTAATTTAATTCCACTAACTCCTGAGAATCTTAAAGTTGAACCTATATTTCGTGCAGTTTCTTTATCCTGGAATGAAAATCTGGAATTAGACCTGGCTGGCTATAATCTATATCGCTCTCAAACTGAAGGAGAATTAGGTATTCAAATTGGTGGTTTACTTACTCAAAATAGCTTTCTGGATAGAGATGTGATAGGCTCTGAAAATTATTATTACTACCGACTCTGCGCTATAGACCAGGATGGCAATAGAAGTGAATTTACTTCAGCCATAAAAACTCGCCCGGTTACTTTAAATAAAGGGATTCTCATTGTAGATGAAACAGAAAATATGAGCGGTAATAATCCCTTCCAACCTTCTGATGAACAAACAGATATCTTCTATGCCGATATTATGCAAAATTTTGAAACACATCAACTGGATTTAAACGAACTCTCAAAAACTTTGACTTTAGCTGACATCGGAATTTATTCATCTATCCTATGGTATGGTAATGACCTTGCCAGTATGGACTATCCTTATTTCATTCAAGATGATTTGAAGAAATATATAGATTATGGAGGTAATCTTTTCTTTAGTGTCTATCATCCTACTTTAGCCTTTGCTTTGAACTCTTCTTATCCCAACTATTTTAATTCCGATACTTTCATTTATCAGAATATTGGAATTAGTGAATCGGATTATTCAAACACAGCCAGATTCAAATACGCTATACCCTGTTTTGAAGATTTCCCTTCTCTGGAAGTAGACCCGGAAAAAACTATCAGTTCCTTTAACGGACATATTTATCAGGTTGAAAGCATAGAACCTTCTCCTTATGCTAAAGCTATTTACTTATACGGTTCCGATTATGATTCAGAAACTCCTCAGGGCTCTTTAAATGGAAGCACTGTGGGCATCTATAATCCTAATCAGAATGGTAAAGTAATAGTCTTAAGTTTCCCTCTTTACAATATGAACAAAACTGGGGCTCAAAGCTTATTGGAATATAGCTTCCATGATTGTTTTAATGAACCTGGTATAAGCACTAATTTAACTGGGGACAATAAAATCCTTATCTTTGCCAATTATCCTAATCCCTTTGGAGAAAAGACTTCTTTCCGAATAGAATGGTTAAACGCAGACCAACCTGTTAAAGTGGAAGTTTATAATTTAAGAGGTCAACTGGTTAAGACTATCTATAAAGGCTACAGTCCAAATTCCCTTATCTATGAATGGGATGGCACAGATGATAATGGTAAAACAGTTAGTAGCGGTATCTATAGTATAAAAGCAAGTCAGGGCAAAAAGAATAGCATAAGAAAGGTAATTATGATTAAATAAAGGATATTAGGTAATCCTTAGTATAATCCCAGGTTCCAATTTCTGAGTAGCTTACCAGATATTAAGGCAATATTCTTTATTCAAAGGCAAATTATAATAGAAGGTGTGCTAAAACATATTTATGGAATTTGGAAACTATTGGTATAATATATTGTATTTCAAATAGATAAATTACCTGAGAAGAAATGAATGCTTGACAAATATCCTTAGGGGAAATAGAAAGTTATATCTTTGAAAGGAGTTGATTATGCATTCCTGGAAGATAATTGCACGGGGTAGAGTTCAAGGAGTAGGATTTAGACACTATGCTCAGACCTGTGCCAGACGCTGTGGAATTACTGGATATGTTAGAAACCTATATGATGGTAGTGTTTTGATAGAAGCCACGGGAGACCAGGAAAGCTTGAACCGATTTTGCGAACTACTTCGTAATGCTAACCGATTCATAGATGTTCGTGAACTCGAAATTACAGAACAGGAAGATACGGTAATGTATAATGATTTTCAAATACTATAAGCGATCAGATAGAGAAGAGAAAGATAAGTTTTTAGATATAAGACCACCAGGAAAAATGACTCTTTTCCTGCTCTTTCTTTTATTACCTTTTATTTTATCAGCCGAATATATCACACATAAAGTCCAACCCAAGGACACCCTTTATAGCTTAAGTAAAAAATATGATGTACCTATTGAACAGATTCAGAAATTAAATGGGCTTAAGGGAAATATCATTCATGAAGGTCAGGTACTTAAAATAAAAGAGGAGGAAAAAACTAAAACTCCTGAAGTGCCAGCAATTATCCCAGCTAAACCTTCCCTTAGCACTATTCAGGATAAAGATTCTCCAACCACTCCGATAATACAAAAGGCAGAATTAGTGGATAAAGAATCTATCGTCTTTCCTGAAGATTATTACTATAAAGTGCGGAAAGGTGATAATCTTTATCGTATCGCTCTTAATAATAAGATTAAACTTGCAGATTTATTAAAATGGAATAACTTTGAAAATGAATCTCATACCATAAAAGAAGGAGATAGACTTTTTATTAAGGATCCCTCCTTGTATCAGAAAAAGACAACTTTAGATGCACCCAAAATAGAAACCAGTGCTCCCGAAGACCCGGATTCTTTAATTATTGAAAAAATCTATGTTGTCCAGAAAAAAGATACTTTATATAAAATAGCCAGAGAAAATGGAATGACAGTGGAAGAATTAAAGGCTTTGAATAATCTAAAATCGGATAAACTTTCTGTGGGGCAGAAAATATGGTTAGTGGGAAAACCAAGAACTCTGGAAGAAGAGGAAGAGGAAGAACTCAAGTTACCCTCAAGTTCTGGATCATTAAAAAGTGAACAAATTAACACTAACTGTATAGTGCCCGCAGAAGGATATGTCTCCTCTGAGTTTGGATTAAGACGTGGCAGACCTCATAAAGGAATTGATATAGCCAATAAAACTGGCACTCCAATCTATGCTGCAATGGATGGTGTAGTTCTCTTTGCTGGAAGACAAAATGGTTACGGAAATGTGGTTATTGTAGAACATCCTGATTTTATTATGACTGTTTATGCCCATAATGAGATAAATTTAGTTCGAGAAGGAGATAATGTCGTACAAGGTCAACAGATAGCAACTATGGGAGCAACTGGCAATGCCACTGGATCTCATCTGCACTTTGAATATCGTGTCAAAGGCAATGCTATCAATCCACGTAAGGTGCTTCCTTTTAAAAAATAGAATAGGAGTTTATGAATAGGGAAAATGTTTTTGCGGATAAAGCTCTTCAGAATTACCTGAAAGAGATATCCAAATTTACAACACTCAGTCGTGAAGAAGAGCACGAATTAGCTCTGCGTGCACGAGAAGGTGATCAAGAAGCCATTAACAAATTGATGCAGGCTAATCTGAAATTTGTGGTAAAAATAGCTTCTCAGTACCAGAATAGAGGACTTTCACTTTCTGAACTAATCAGTGAGGGCAATATAGGTTTACTCAAAGCCATTGAAAAATTTGACCCTGACCAGGACATAAAACTCATCTCCTATGCCATCTGGTGGATTAGACAAAGAATTATGCAGGCAGTTTCTGAAAAAAGTTCTCTTATTCGCGTTCCTATGGGAAAATCAAGTTCCGCCCATCGCGTTAAAGCCACTGAAGACCGAATCTATTCTGAAACAGGAGAAACCCCCTCCATCATAGAACTTAGCGAAAGAATGAATCTACCGGAAAAATCTATTGAGCAGCTAAAAGACCAAATTGTTGAGACCACTTCTTACGATGAGCTTTTGCAAAATGGTGATTTTCAGGAATTTACAACTCGTGATTTAATCAAAGATGAAGGATTGGTAGACCCTCAAGAAATATACAGTCGTGAACGGTTACAAAATAAAATTGAGAATGCTATAAAGAAATTGGACAAGCGAGAAGCTGATATCATTAGAACCTACTATGGTTTAAATGAGAATCATGAAACCCGCAATTTTGCCCAAATCGCTGAAACTATGGGACTTTCACGAGAGAGAGTGCGCCAAATCCAGAAAGAAGCTCTGAAAAAAATATTAGCTGAATTACAACCTGAAGAAGATAAGCTGGTAGATGAATTTCTGGAAAAATATAGCTATTAAAAACTCTAAAGTCTAAGCAAGAATAGGAACAAGTATATGTTTAAAAACTTCAATGAAATGGTAGCAAGCGTTAAAGCTAAAAGACGAGGCACTGTTATTATTGCAGCTGCCCAAACGGAATCAGTTCTACAAGCAGCGATTATGGCTCAAGAAGAAAATCTGGCAGACTGCTTACTGGTAGGCGATAAATCCATGATTCTTTCTTTGTTGGACAAGTTAGACCCTAATCACCACTATAGTTTTGAAATAGTTGATGTAGGAAGTGACTTAGTAAAAGCTGCTGAAATGAGTGTACAATTGGTTAATGAAGGGAAAGGGGATATTATTCTTAAAGGAAAAACTGATTCAGGACTTTTATTACACTGTGTTTTAGATAAAGAAAAGGGACTTCGTATCAGTCCTGTTATATCAGATGTGCTTGCTTATGAGCATCCTGAGGGAGTGAAATTATTAAGCGATGGTGGAGTAAACATAGCTCCAAATATAGAAGAAAAGATAGCAATCGTAAAAAATGCTGTTGAAGTCGCTCACTGTATGGGTTCATCTCAGCCAAAAGTAGCTCTCTTAGCTGCTGTTGAAACAGTTAATCCTAAAATGCAGTCAACCATTGATGCTGCAATAATTTCACAGATGAATAAAAGAAACCAGATTACTGGTTGTATTGTGGAAGGACCCTTAGCCTTTGATAATGCTGTAAGCCTTGAAGCTGCAAAAATAAAAGGAATAGTATCACCAGTAGCAGGAAATGCTGATGTGTTTATTGTTCCTAATATAGAAGCGGGAAATATATTTGGTAAGTTACTCACTTATTACTGTGGATATAGAGTTGCCCATGTTATAGTCGGCACTAAAGCACCAATTCTTATACCTTCCCGAGCAGATCCAGGCGAATTGAAAATGCTCTGTATGGCAATGGCTTTAACCTGTATGCAAGAGTGAAGATAAAGATACTACAAATTGGAAAAACCAAAGAAAAGTGGATCCAGCAAGGAATACAAATGTATATCACCCGTCTGGAACCATATTTGAAGATAGAAGTGGAAGAGATTCCCTCAGTGAGTATTCTTAATGCTGATTCCCAAGATATGGTAAAGGCAAAAGAAGCTTCTAAATGTCTGAAAAGAATTAATTCAGATGATTATGTTATTTTGCTGGATGAACAGGGAGAAGAACAAACTTCATTAGAATTTGCCAATTTCCTTGCCAACCTATCGGAAAACAAGAAAATAGTCTTCATTATAGGGGGAACTTATGGAACTCATCAAAGTATCAAAGAAATTTCTAATTACTCTCTTAAATTGTCTGCAATGACTTTTACCCATGAAATGGTAAGATTGATTTTATTAGAACAGCTCTATAGAGCAGAGATGATAAACCATAATAGACCCTATCATTATTAACTTGAGAGGCAAGAATGACATTCACCGCTTTAGTCACCGTAGTAGAAAACTTCAAATATTCTCTTGGAATACTGGTTGAAGGTATGGCAGGAATTTTCATTTTTATGGGTGTATTCTATGCCCTTATCATAATTTTAAATATAGTATTTAAACAAAAGAAAGAACAATGAAAAAAACCACTCTGCTCATCCTTTGCTTTCTGTTGGCTGTACAGGTAGCCAATGCCTCTTTTAGGGTTTTAGAAACCAAGCAAGAACAAATCATTGTTGAATATAACCTCGGCGAATATTCTTTTGCAAAACAAAATGATTTCGTTTACCTGGTTACATCAAATATGAATTACAGTATGGAACCAGGTGCACCTATGCTTGCCTATGAAGAAACCAAGATAGCTATTCCGCCTTCAGGTTCTATTCAGGTGACTTTACTAAGTTCCCGTCATCATTCAGTTAAATTAGAAAAGAGAATAATGCCAGTTCCAGAAGTGGTGATGGAGAAGGATGTCTCTTCTTATCAATATACCCTCAATGAACAGCTTTATCAATTAAGTAAATCTAATAATCCCTTACTGAATTTACTTAATCCCACCACTTATAGAGGCATTGGTTTTTGCCCCTTAGAAATACATCCCTTTTCCTACGACGGAAATTATAATCTGGAAATAACCGATCAAGCGATAATCAAAATAGAGATTCTCGGAAATACAAGTTTCCGAAGTATAATGGAAAGTGATGATTTAACTGACTTATTCCTTTCTCAGATAATCAATCCAGAACAGGCTAAAAACTGGCAATATATAACTCCTGCTAAGGTTGAATATGCAGAATTTTCTCGTTCGGATTACTGGTGGAAGATTGAAACAGATAGAGAAGGTATCTTTAAAATTGCTCCCTCACAATTAACTGGCTTTCCCCTATCCGATATTGATCCTCGTAGTTTTAGACTTTTTAGCAATAGTGGCGTTCTTTTACCTTTTGCTATCAATAGTCCTGGCAATCCTTTCCAGGAAATTCCAATCCAGGTAATTGGAGAAGAAGATGGCAGATATGATGCCCAGGATTATATCTTATTTTATGGCACTACCAGAGATGGAGTGGAGAAAAATCAAATTCTTCAATCTAATAAAGACACTTATTACAATCCTTATTCAGGAAATTGCGTTTACTGGTTGACCTTCGGAGGAGAATTCAATACTGACCCTTTACGTATTGCCACTTTGCCCGAGCTTCAAACCTGGAACACACAAACTTCAACCTTTGTTGATAATGTTCGCCTGGAAACCGAAAAGTTGAGGAGAGAAACCATAGGTTTTGATTGGTATATGACATTGTTAGCAGGTAAGGTTACTGCTGATTATGATTTTACAATAGAACTTCCAGATTTATCCACTAATGATAATGGAATTCTAAGTTTTTCATTGCGACAAGAATCTGTAAACTATATAGCCACTCATAATATAAGCGTTTATGTAAATGGTAATGTCATTCCTTCTTCTGCAAATTCCTATATATTTAGCTGGCAAGGTTTGAATGAATATGTCTTTCAAAAATCCGTTCCTTATTTCGTCCCTGGAGCAAATACTATCCGAATAAGAGTACATCGTGATAAAACAGATAATATATTCTTAGATTGGATTAATGTGAAATACACCCGCAATATTGTTAAATATGCTGGCAAACAAACTATCGTAAATCAGTTAGAAAACGAATATGAAGTTCCGGTCCGATATAATGTTTTCAGTAGCACTAATTTTACTGTATATCAGATAAATAGTTTTAATGAAGCCTCTCTTGTTCCAGTTAAAAACATCGCTGGTTCATACTATTATATAGCCTCCGGTAATACAGCAACTAAATTTATTCTTACTAATGAAGAATATTATTTACCTGCAAAAGTTCAATTTATTGAACCAGTTGATTTGGTATCTAATCCAGGACAGGTGGATAATATTATTATAACTCCAGATGAATTTATAAACCAGGCACAAACCTTAGCAGATAAATATAATCTTTACTTTAATAAACGAAGCAAGGTTGTAAGACAAAGCGATATCTTTAATCAATTCAATAGTGGTCATCCAGATCCAGAAGCCATTAGATTGTTTTTAAGTTATGTATTCCAGAACTATCCCACTCCTCGTATTACTTCTGTAACCTTACTGGGTTTGGGAACTATTGATTGGCGTAATTTCTCTGGCCAAGCCCAATCAAAAAATAAAATGATAGTTTATCAGCGAGATAATTCAACTTCCGACGATTTCTTCGTTATGTTAACTCAAACTTATAATCCTGAGCTTGCTATTGGTAGATATCCCGTTACTAATCTAAATGAAATTAATATTATGTTCTCTAATTTTAGCTCTTATGTTGAAAATCCAGTTGGTGGTTGGTGGAAAAATTCAATGGTATTTGTGGCAGATGACCTTTATAACGGTAGTGAACCTTATTATGAAAATTATCATACTCAGCAGACAGAAACACTATCAAATACCATCCATCCCAGTATCTTGATTGATAAAATCTTCGGCTGGGAATATGAATATGATGAATTTCAGAACAAACCAAAAGCTCGTGATGATATGATGGCTGCTATTAATGAGGGAAGACTTGTCTGGTTATATGTGGGACATGGAGGTCATGACCAACTCGGAGCGGAAGATTATTTCAATGGTGCAACCGATATGGGAAGGTTTAATAATCCGGGCAAACTTACTTTCTTTATTGCTGCTTCCTGTGAAGTTTCTAAATTTGATTACTGGGGATATGAAAGCCTTGGACAAAAAACAGTGCTTCTTAATAATCTTGGAGCTATTGCCTCGTTAGGTGCAACCAGAATGAGTGCTGCTGGAAGTAATGTTGGACTCACTACTTTTATATTAGACTATTTGGCTAACAAACGTAATCCCTTAGGATATTCCATTATGGCAGCAAAAACTGCCTATACTCAAAGTACTATAAATGATGCACTCTATGTTTTATTGGGCGACCCTTTGCTTCACATTGTCCCACCTGTCCGGGACAGTATCTTAACCATTTTTGACCCAGATAATTATCAAACAAAAGAAAACCAAGGGATTTTATATGCACGGCAAAAAGTCCGTTTTACCGGAAGTTTTTCTCCCAGTACCTCTAATGGTATAGCTGAAGTTAAGGTTTTCAATAATAAGTTAGTTTACAACTTAGATCCTCAAACTATTATCAGTCATAGAGGTGCTCCTCTTTTTGTGGGAAGTTCCACTGTTAATACAGGTTTTTATCAAAGTGGTTTTATCGTCCCTGATGATGTTACAACAGGAAACAGTGGTTTAATTGTGTCCTATTTTTGGGATCCAAACTCAAAACAAAGTTACACTAATTATTATTATCCTCTTCAGCTAAGTGATGAGGCTGTCTCAGCTAATAATCCTGATGCTCCTCATATAGAAATTTATCTGGATAGTATGGATTTTAGACCAGGTGATATAGTGGGAACCGATCCTATTCTCTATGCCAGAATTTCTGATAGTAATGGAATAAATGTTACAGGTAGTGCCGGACATAATATCTTATTGATTTTGGATAATTCCCTACAACCTGTTTCAGTGACAAATTATTTCCGTTATGATACAGATTCATTCACTCAAGGCATTTTAACCTATCCTTTATCTGGCTTAAGTGAAGGTGTACATTCCTTACAGATTATTGCCTTTGATAATTTCAATCTTCCTGCTGTTGCTACCACCCATTTCCAAGTGCGAAAAGTGGCAGAGCTTTATATAGAACGATTTTTAATCTACCCTAATCCTATGAAATCTACCACCAACTTCACTTTTATGCTTCCTCGTGATTGTGAACTTACCATTGATATATATACTATATCCGGAAAGAAAATTTATAGTATGAAAACTATGGGCAGGCAAGGATTCAATTCTATTCCCTGGGATGGAAGAGATAACAAAGGTGATAAATTGGCTAATAACACCTATTTTGTTAAAATCCGAGCTAAAGATGGAAAGGAAAAAGCAGAAAAAATAGAAAAACTTGTAATATATCATTAAAGGTACACTATGCAATTTTATAATCAGTTAAAGCGTCAAAAGGAAGAATTTACACCTATAAATCCTGGTGAAGTTAAGATGTATGCTTGCGGTCCTACGGTTTATAACTACTTTCATATTGGAAATGCTCGTGCTTTCATCACTTTTGATGTGCTACGACGCTATCTTGAATTCCGTGGTTATAAGGTTATCTATGTGCAAAATATTACCGATATAGATGATAAGATAATAATTGGTGCTCAAGAAGAAGGGATACCCTTTAATGAATTTACGGTTAAGTATATCCAAGCTTTTCAGGAAGATTGTGCAGCCTTAGGGATTAATCCTCCGAGCTATCAACCCAGAGCTACAGAAGTTATTCCAGATATTATTGATGCTATCCAACTCCAGATTCAAAAAGGCTTTGCTTATGAAATTGAGGGTGATGTCTATTTTGATACTACTGCACTTCCTGAATATGGTATGCTTTCTGGTAAAAAGATGGAAGATTTAATCCCAGGAGCACGAGTAGAAGAAAATACTTTAAAAAAACACCCGACTGATTTTGCTTTATGGAAACGCAGTAAACCTGGTGAACCTTTCTGGGAAAGTCCTTGGGGTAAAGGACGTCCAGGCTGGCATACTGAATGCGTTGTTATGAGCAGAAAATATCTGGGAGAAACATTTGATATCCACGGAGGAGGAATAGACCTTTTATTTCCTCACCATGAAAACGAGCTTGCTCAAGCTCTGGCAATGTCCGGAAAACCTTTAGCTAACTATTGGTTATACAATGGCTTTCTCAATATTGAAGGTGAAAAAATGAGCAAGAGCCTGAATAATTTCTTCACAACACGAGACATCCTTCGTCAATACAGTGCTGAGGCTATTCGTTTCTTTTTCCTTTCTAAGCATTATCATTCACCCATAGATTTTAATAAAGAAATCATAGAAGAATCAGAACGAGCGGTAAATAACTTCTATTCAGCTTTAAAAAGTGTGGACTATTTAAATATTGAAGCCCAACCTGATGGTTCTTGTGCTGATCAGGAGCAAGCTTTTATCCAGGCAATGGATGATGATATGAATACTGCAAAGGCAGTAGCTGTACTTTTTGAACTTACTCATCAATGCAAAAATATAAGTCTTACTCGTTCTGAACGAGAACAAGCTGCTCTTATGCTGGTCAAATTAGGAAAAGTCCTGGGCTTTTTCCAAAACTTAAGCCAAAGATTAAAAGAAACACTTCCTGATCTCTCTCAAGAATTGATTCAATTATTAATTAACTATAGAGAACAGGCTCGTAAAGAAAAAAACTGGGTTCTGGCAGATAAAATCCGTAACGATTTAAATAGTTTAGGTATTGAGATAAAAGATACTCCTGAAGGTTGTATTTGGACTTTAAAAAGTTAGGAGGAATTGTGGTAAAAAGCAAAAAGAAGACTATAACTATAGTGATTGTAGCTATAGTAATAATAATAGCTATTTATTTTCTAATCAGTGTGATTCAACCACCTTCATTAAATAATCCTGAAAGCATTGCCTGGGATGAAACCGGTTTAAGATTTTTAATTTCCAATACGGGTAATGGAAAAATCCTTTATACTACAGATTTTAATCAATACGAAGTCCTGATTAATGAAGGATTATCCAGTCCCCGGGGAATTAAGTTCAGGACAGACACTCTTTATGTTGCAGATAACACAGTAATCCAGATCATAGATGTAAAAGGGGCAAAGATTGTAGAAAGTATTACTATACCCGGTTCAAAAATGCTAAATGATATTGAATGTGATAAAGAAGGTTTGCTTTATTGCACTGATACTGGAGCTAATAAATTATTCATCGTCAATCCGCATACCAAAGAAATAAATAGTTTCATCTCTCCTCTTATGACTAAACCAAATGGCATAGTCTTTGATGGTCCTCGTCGTCAGATGTTCATCGTCTGTTTTAAACCTGC
This sequence comes from Candidatus Syntrophosphaera thermopropionivorans, assembly GCF_004353895.1. Lineage (GTDB taxonomy): Bacteria > Cloacimonadota > Cloacimonadia > Cloacimonadales > Cloacimonadaceae > Syntrophosphaera > Syntrophosphaera thermopropionivorans. The sequence goes on from NZ_SMOG01000002.1 coordinate 115,921, forward strand.
TTCTCCTATTCTTGCTTTTAACATTGATACTAAGACATTTAGTATTTTCAAAGAAACACTTTATGATAATCTGGATGGAATTGCTATTGATGATTTGGGCAGGATATATTACAGCTCCTGGGGAGAAAAATGTATCTTTATGATTCCACAGGAACAGAATCGCACTATCATCTGGCAAAAAGATTTGAAAGCTCCTGCAGATATCTATTATCATCTTCCTACCAATGAGATTCTGGTCCCTCTTTTTGAGGATAATGAAATAAAACGGTTTAAGGCTGATTGATAAATAGAATTTCTCGCATTTCTACTACCAGTATAGAACTTAGAGATAAGTCTGTTATCAAGTATTTTTCTTCAGCAGATAGCTATTGGAAGGAATTTAAAGTGTATGAAAAAGGACTTCCAATGGTCCCAAAACTTCTTTGCTCTGAGGAACCTAAATGGATTGAAATTGAATATGTGGAAGGAAAACCTTACTTGAATGTGCAGCCGCAAACTGAAATAATAGACCTTTTAGCAGATACCTTGGGCAATTTCCATAAGGCAATGAGAACTGATAACCTCTATCTCTGCCATTGGGATAATCAACCTTCCAATATTCTTTATTCCGGGAATCAAATTTGGTTAATAGACTTTTCTGAATCTCGTACCTCGGTCGCAGAAGATGACATTACTCACTTACTGCTTTTCTGGTGTGCTGAATTCTCTTCTGACAAATTAAGAAGTTTGGTAGATAAATTTATCTCTCGCTATCAAATTCACATCCCGCTTAATGCTAAAATATGGAAGGATGCGCTAACTCGTAGTTTGATGCGTTTTAATCAAAGACGTTCTTCTTTTGGACATTCCTTGCACCATCTGGAAGAAGAACAGTTTAATCTAAATGTTAACTATCTATCCAATCTATTTAATTCCTTAAGTTCCAATTAAATGCAAATAAATAAATTCGCCATCATATATTCTTTAAATCAATTGAAAAGGGAATTGAAAAAATGACTTTTATAGATGTTTTGAACCTGGTTGGCGGACTCGCACTTTTCCTATATGGCATAAGTATGTTGAGCGATAATCTTCAGGCTGTAGCTGGAAAGAAGATGCGTCAAATCCTGAAAAGAATTACTGGCACACCTTTTAAAGGATTGCTGGTAGGACTTGGTGTAACAGCTATTATTCAAAGCAGCTCTGCTACCACAGTTATGCTCATAGGGATGGTTAATGCTGGAATAATGAGTCTTCAACAAGCAGTAGGCGTAATAATAGGAGCAAATATTGGTACTACTGTTACTGCACAACTGATTGCCTTTAATATTGGAGACATTGCCTATTTCTTTGTTATTCTTGGGGTTTTCGGTCTATTTTTCAAAAAAAGTCGTAAAATGGAATACTGGAGTTTAATCATTCTCGGTTTTGGATTGCTCTTTGTAGGTCTAAATGTAATGAGTAATTCCGTTATTGACTTAAAAAATTCTCTCTTTGCTCGGAATATTCTTGCTCAAGCTGCGGATTATCCTTTGCTTGCTATTTTGGCAGGAATGATTTTTACTATGATTGTTCAGAGTTCTTCTGCTGCTGTAGGTATTATTCTAGTACTTGCCAATACAAATTTGATTTCTTTTGATGGAGCCTTATATCTGGTTTATGGAAGTAATATAGGAACAACTATAACTGCTTGGTTAGCAGTTTTAACTTCCAGCTCTACTTCTAAAAGAGTGGCTTTAATTCATACTCTTTTTAATGTTTTTGGTTCAGTATTCTTTGCCATTCTCACTTATTTAGGTTATTTTAACAGATTTATAAATTTGATTACACCCGGTAATGTTTATGCTCATCAAAATGTGGCGCGTCATATTGCTAATGCTCACACATTCTTTAATGTCTTTAATGCTTTAATTTTGCTACCTTTTTCTGGACTATTAGTTAAAATTGCTCAAAAAATAATACCCCAGGGTCCGGAAGAGACTATTTCTATGGGAGAACCAAAATTTCTTGATTATCATTTGATTGATGATTCTTACCTTGCTATTGAACAATGTTTAAAAGAAATGAGAGAGATGCTTCGTTTAGTTAGACTTGAATTAAGAACCTCTTATGAAGCATTCAAGGATAAAAACTACAAGAAACAAGAAAGTATCCACAGAATTGAATCTGCTATTGATAATCTGCAAAAAGAGATTACTCGCTATCTTGTTGCGGTTAATGAACGCACCAATTCCGAAGTTATTATTCAAAAAATCCCTGCTCTACTTCATACTGTTAATGACATAGAAAAAGCAGGTGATTTAACTGAAGAAGCTAATCGTATTCTTAATCAAGAAATTCCTTCTCATAATAACAACATATCTGATGACCTGAAAAAAATGATAGGTGACCTTTATCGCAAAGTTATGGAAATGTTAGAATACTGCATTGAATATCTGGAAGAGCTGAAGCCTGTTTACATCTTTAAAATTATTGAATTAGAAGGCAGAATTAACGAGACTCATAATTCTCTCCGTGAACACATTATGAATTGTATTCAAAGTGGAGAATGTGATGCCATTAATGGTTTACATACTATTGATTTTATAGATACCATGGAGCGAATTGCCGATAAATTAAAGAATCTGGTCAAAGCTGGAAGTCACGATTTTACTTACAATATCCATAATGATGAACTCTGGGAAATCAACAAGGGTGAATTAGATGACGATTAGTCCCCTTCCTATTATCTTAAATTAATTTGGAATAGGTGATTCAATTTAATCTACTCCTATAACCTGTCGCAATTCTTTTATCTTTTTAGCAGCCAATTCTCTGGCACGGGCGGATCCTTCTTCCAGAATTCTTTTTATATCATCGGGTTGAGAGATAAGTTCATTATACCTCTCTCTTAAAGGTGTTAGATGAGCATTCAAAACATTAAATAGCTCTTCTTTTGCTTCTTTCCAGCTCATACCTCCAGCGAGATAGCGTCTACGCAATGATTCCGTTTGGTCTGGAGTGGCAAAATTACGATAAATCGCAAAAATAGTGCAGGTTTCTGGGTCTTTAGGTTCTTCTACTGTTTGAGAGTTTGTTTTAATTCTCATCACCAGCTTATAAAGTTCTTCTTCCGAAGCAAACATTGGAATAGTATTTCCATAACTTTTAGACATCTTGCGTCCATCTAATCCTAAAAGGGTTTTAGTTTCCTCTCTGGCAATTGCTTGAGGTATCTTTAAATATTCCTTACCATAATTATAATTAAAACTTTGAGCAATATCCTGAGCCATTTCTATATGCTGAAACTGATCACTGCCAACAGGTACATAATCCGTATCAAATAAAAGTATATCTGCTGCCATCAATACGGGATAAGTATAGAGTCCCATATTGACACCGTCATCAGAATCCTTTCCACTTTCAAGATTGGCTTGCACCATTGCTTTATAAGCATGAGCACGATTCATCAAACCCTTAGGAGTGAATGCCATTAAAATAACCATTAACTCAAAAGTTTGTGGGACCAGCGATTGTTTATAAAAAAGCACCTTCTCCGGGTTTAAGCCACAGGCTAACCAGGCAGCGGCAATTTCCAGGGTCATTTTTCTGATTTCCTCTGGGTCTTTACAGGCATTCAAAGCATGGTAATCAGCTATAAAATATCTGGCTTTACAAGTCTTAGCCAGTTCTAAAGCTGGACGAATAGCACCCACATAATTTCCTATATGTGGCACACCCGTTGGTTTTATTCCAGTTAGTGCAACTTTCATTTTACTCCTTCCTTAATCACTTCTCCAAATAAATCCGTTCCTATTATATCTATCAATTTTATAGGATAGATTTTACCTAATTCCAGATTTTCTCCTTTAACAAATGTCAATCCATCTATATCAGGTGCTTGAAACCAGGTTCTTCCAATATAATTAGCTTCTTCAATATCATCTGCATAATCTTCTATTAAAACTTCCAAAATCTCACCAATATAGCTTCCCATAATTTCTTCCAGAGATTGTTGCTGCAGCTTTACTAATTGATTATAACGAGTCCGTATGGTTCTGGGGAGAATTTGATGGTCCATTTGGGCTGCAGGAGTACCTTCTTCTCTGGAATAAGGAAAGATTCCCAGATAAAGAAAAGGAGTTGAATTAACAAAATTCTTTAGCAACTCAAAATCCTGTCTTGATTCACCTGGAAATCCTATCATTAAGGTAGTTCTAAGAACAGATTGAGGAAGCTTATCTTTTATCTTATTAAACATTTCTTTTAATTCAGTAGACCCTTTTTTTCTTCCCATAGCTTTTAAGATTGGGTCAGAAATATGCTGAATAGGAATCTCAAAATAGGGCAAGAGCTCTGGATATTTTTCCCAGAGCTCCAGCCAGGAAGTCTCAAAATGGTCAGGATGCATATATAGCACTCTAATCCACTTATATTTATTAAGTTTTATTAGCTCTTCCAGCAATTCTGGCAAAGCTTTATAGCCATAGAGGTCCATACCATAATTTGCTGTATCCTGAGCAATAACAATTAGTTCGGAATAATGTTTATTGTCTTCATCTGCTAATTCTCTTGCTTCTTCCACCAATACTTCTATAGGAATGCTTTTCATCTCACCCCGAATAGAAGGAATAGTGCAATAAGTGCAGTGATTGGAACAGCCATCACTTATAAGTAAATAGCGATAATAAACTTCATCAATTGAAGTTCTTTGATATTTTGCCTGAGATGTAAGCCCCAGCAAAGTTTCCATAGCAGCAACATCTTTCAGTCCAATCCAGCTATCAACCTCAGGAAAAGCTTCTTCAAATTCCCCTAAACCTCTATTCATCAAACAACCTGTAACTACAAGTTTTTTAATCTTACCTTCTCTTTTCATTTCAACCAATTCTGAAAGAACTTGTTCTCCTTCTTTTAAAGCTGATTCAATGAAGGAACAGGTATTGACTAAAACCAGGTCTATAGGTTCACTTTCATCCCAGAGTTGATAACCTGCCTTTTCCAGAATATTAGCAAATATCTCACTATCTACCAGATTCTTGGAACAGCCTAAGCTTACTATATAATAAGATTTCATTCCAGTAAATGGATAAAAAGGCCTGAACGCAGTTTGGGTTCAAACCAGGTTGATTTGGGGGGCATAATTTCTCCCGCATCAGCTATCCTCATTAGTTCATCTACTGAGGTGGGATACATAACAAAAGCTACTGCTTCTTTTCCGCTATTGACTCTTCTAACCAATTCCTCCAATCCTCTTATGCCACCTACAAAATCTATGCGTTTATCTCTTCTCGGATCCACTATACCTAAAATGGGATGTAATAAATTATTTTGTAGGATAGAAACATCCAGAGAAGCTACAGGATTGCTGGCATCCCAGGTGCCATAACGAGGTCTAAGACAGTACCAGGAATGGGCAAGATACATACCTATCTCATGCTTATGAGTTGGTCTAAAAACTCTCACAGCTGGTAATTTTGTCACTTCAAACTTGTCTTCTACTAAATGCAGAAAGGTTTCTACCGTATGATTATTTAAATCACGCACTATTCTGTTATAATCGTAAATCTTGAGCTGATTATCTGGAACAATAACAGCCATAAAGAAATTAAACTCTTCTTCACCTGTATAATCTGGATGTTGCTGACGACGTAATAGACCAACTTTAGCAGCTGAAGCGGTACGATGATGTCCATCTGCTACATACAAACAATCCAGTGCGGCAAAACTTTTTTGAATGACTTCAATATCTTCTGGATTATCAATTAACCATAGAGAGTGACTTATACCATCATCAGCTACGAAGTCATATTCGGGGGCATGGTTTTTTTTCACTCTTTCTACTACTTCATTGATAGAATCTTGATGCTTATAAGTTAGAAACACTGGGGATGAATGGGCATTACAGGCATCTATATGACGAATACGGTCTTGTTCTTTATCTTCTCTGGTCAGCTCATGTCTTTTTATCACACCAGACATATATTCATCCACTGAAACCAATCCTACCAAGCCATTTTGTTCTCTCCCATTCATAATCTCTCTATAAACATAATACATAGGCTTTTCATCTTGTTTCATATAGCCTTCTTGCAGATAACGATAGAGATTCTCGCGCGCTTTAGCATAAACTGCTGGATCATAAAGGTCAATTTCTGGTGGTAAATCTACTTCTGGTTTTTCCACCCGAATGAAACTCAAGGGATGTTTTTGTGCTTCAATTCTTGCCTCATCCGAATCCATTACATCATACGGCAAAGAAGCTATTTCAGATGCGTATTCAGGCAAGGGACGAACTGCCTTGAAAGGTTTGAAAGTCGCCATTATGATTCTCCTATATATTTTATTGATAATACACTTTTAAAACTTTTATCATATTTATGTGGTCTTCCACACCTACTGTTTCACGAACTGAATGCATAGCCCAGAGAGGATTACCAACATCAACCACAGGAATACCCAGACGAGAAGATATAATATGTCCTACGGTGCTACCACATAATAAATCACTGCGTATAATATAGGTCTGACAGGGAACTTCTGCTATTTCACAGAGTCTTTTAAATCTTTGACTGCTTTCCAGATTAGTAGCATAATTATAATTCGCATTCCATTTTATTACCGGTCCTCCATTCATTACAGGAGCATAACTTGGATCGTACTTCTCAGGATAAGATGGATGATAGGAATGTGCCATATCACCAGAGATAAGAAATGACTTACTTAATATCCTCAAATATTCTTCCCGAGAAAATCCTATGTTTAAGGCTATTCTTTCCAATACATTTTCCAGAAAAGAAGAATCCGCTCCCTGTCTGGTTTCTGAACCGATTTCTTCATTGTCAAATAAAGCGGCTACACAGGTGCTCTCAGAATTATCTACTTCACGAATTGCACTCATTATTGAATGAGTCATTCCTAAATTATCCAATCTGGCACTCATTATTAAGCTCTGGTCTAAACCACAAATCTCTGCAGGCTCAAAATCATAAAGAAAGAGTTCACTGCCAGAAATATTTTCCACAGACACTACTGCAGCTTTAGCTAAAGCTTCCATCAAGGAATTTTTTTCACTTTCTTTACTCTGTAATATCGCTTGCAGATGAATCTGCTTATTATATTCAAAACCCTTATTTATCTCTCTATTAAGATGAAGTGCAGCATTGGGTATAACTGCTACGGGTTGTTTCAAATTTACTGGTAAAAATCTAAGATTATCTTCTTGCTTAATTGCAATTTTCCCCGCAATACTTAAACTACGATCAATCCAGGAACCGATTATAGGACCTCCGTAGACTTCTACGGAAACACGGGTAATACCATTTTCTGTCTTCAGACTTTCTGGTTTTATCTTTAAACTGGGACTATCTATGTGGGCTGCTCCAATTTTATATCCAGTATCCAGAAGATTTTTGCTTCCTAAAGTGAAAGCTACAACACTGGTATCACGACAAACATAATATTTACCACCAACTTGAAGTGCCCATTGTTCTTCTTCTTTTAAAGCTTTAAAACCACTTTCCTCCAGCCTTTTAACTATTTCGTGAGACGCTTGTATTGAAGTGGGTGAACCATTAAGAAAGTCCAGAAAATCCAAAATTTGGTTATTCATCCTTTCAACTCCAGATTTCTTTTATTAAAGCCTTCTTATTTTATACCCTAAAACCTGTCAAAGAAATTAAATCTGGTAATGAGCTTGCTAACTTTTGCTCTCAGTTTTTGAGTAAAACATTTAATTAAAGCTACCTGAATCACATTATCCTTAGAACTGCGGTTATTGAAAATAAAAGGAATTCTAAAGAAATCAGTAGATGAAGAAAGTCTTCAAGATTATTCCCCTAATTTTTTAAATTGACATATATTAATAAAGTTTTATATGGGCAATAATGTGAATAATAGTACTGCTAAGATTTTGTCTATATCTTACTCTACATTCATTTATGGATTGTAAAAAATAATAGTATAGCAATTCTCACGGTATCTATTTAATCACAAAATTATTTAAACATATTAAGGAGTTGAGGACGATGAAAACAAAACATTTCTTTGTCATCTTATTTTGTATGTTTTTATTTATCTTTGCTGCTTGTCAGAAAGATGATGCGGATCATCAACCGATTAACACTGACATTGTAACTTCTCTAAATAATTACTGGCAGTATCAATCAGATTTAACTTCCACTCTTGAATCGCATGATGGCACAATGGTTGGAATACAAAATGCCATTTTAAATTTAGGGAATAAGTCAAAAAATCGGTATGACTTCAGTCAAATTGACGGTATGGTAGATGAATATTACAATCAGTGTAATGTTATTTCCGATCATTTTGCTGTTTTAGCTCGGGCAGAGGATTCCATCGTACCTTATGGAGAAAGTAAAGGATTGTTATCCAATGTGGCAAAAGGTATCTATAATAAAGCAAAGGATACGGTCGTCTCTGGTGGGAGAATGGTTCGTTCTGGCTGGAGAGTTTTAAGTGGTAAACAAAGTATCCGTCAGGTTTTAAATGATCCCGAATCTGGTATACCATTACTTTCTGGATGGGCAGAAACCATTCAAAAACGTAATAATGCTCGTGACGCTAAAATCCGTGAAATGATTTTAAACTGGAATCCTACCACTTCCCCTGAAGATTGCAATTACACTATTCCTTATGATGATTTACCAGGTTCAACACCTCAGGAAAAAGCCAATGCCTATCTTAATTTAAGTGATGAAGACCCAATCAAAATGCAAACTCGCTCTGGGGTTATGTTATGGAGCGATGATGAAAGGGCAGCAACTGCTGAGACAGCAAAGGAACTTGGAGAAACCGGAGTTAAAGCTGTGGGAGATGCTTATGGTGGAAATGTTGGTGAATGGAATAATGAAATTCTGGATCAGATGATGGAAGAAGGTGAAACTCCTCAAGATTGTGGAACACTTACAGTAGACATCAATTCTTCCGAAACCGGAAATCCTCCCATTGAAACAGGAAAAACTTTAATTATTTCAAGGTCTGATATGCCTGAAGATAATCCTCGTATTACTATCATTATGAATGCACCTCAAAATCTACAACTACAGCTGCCTGAAAGTGAGTATCAGGTTATTGCTCTGGCTCAAGATTTCATTCGTGGTGTCTATGATAACTTGCAAATCGCTCAAGCTGGTTTGACACAAGTTGCCACAAATCTTCTGAAACTTGCTGAGAATGCAATCATAATTGAAGATTTAACTGTCGTTGAAGGTTGCATAACCGTTAATCAACCCGTACATGCACACACCACTTGCGTTAGCACAATTGGACAGGCTCTCAATTTTCAATGGACGGTTTCAGGTGGTGCTTATACAGGTTTTAAAGCTAATGGCACGGATCTAACCTTCACTCCCACAGAAGAAAAGGAATATACCATTGCTGTAGAAATTTCCGATAATATGGGTAATCATAAATCCAGAAGTATTACTGTCGCTTCTTCTGGTGGTAAACTGGTTATTGATAATTGGGAAATTGAAGATGAAAACTTTATTGATAATAAACTCAATCCAGGAGAAAGAGCCACTATAAAACTCTTCGTTACTAATACAGGAACAACAAGTTTGACTGGCTATCAAGCTATAGTAACTTCCGTTGGTTTTTCTTCCTCTTTTAATCCCTCTAATGTAACTATTGAGGCTGGACAAACCTTACCGGTAAGCGTTCCTATTACTATCAATAAAGAACTAAGCCAAAATCAACTTACTCTACAATATCAATTTACAACACAAAATCAAAACAATGATAATGTACTTATTACTGATACTATAGAGCTTCCTATAGATTTCTATGTAACCATTAATGAAATCTCTAATGTGGTAACTAACAGGATTGTTAATATCAACGGAAAAATAGCCAATCCTCAATTAACAACTGCATTGCTCATTCTGGATAATGACAGCGAGCATACTTTTGACCTCAATTTGAATAATGGCAATTTCTCTCAAGAAATAGTATTAACCGGGTCCAACGAGGAAGTTCAACATACAGTATATGTTATAGCTGTTTCTGGAGCTCTGGTAGCTGAAAATACAATGTCTTTCTCTTCGCAGGTTCCTTTAATGGCTTTACATTGCACTCTAACTTGGGATACTTATGGAACGGATGTAGACCTCTGGGTTACTGACCCTAATGGTGAAAGATGTTATTGGGCACATCGTCAAACTGCAAGTGGCTTATCACTTGATGTTGATGATGTAAATGGTTACGGTCCTGAAAATATTACCACTCCATCTGTTATTCCAGGAGATTATTTGGTGCAAGTGCACTATTACAGTGATCATGACAGTGAAAATGCCATTGGCACAAACAGTGTGGTAGTAATCAGGAAAGGAGAGCAAAATCCAGTAAATTATTATGGTTACTTATCCGATAGTGGCGATTTATGGGATGTTACAGTCCTGCATTTTGACACGGTAAAAGGGTGGAGTATTAAAGCTACCGACAAACATTCTAAAGTTAATGCTTCTACACTTCCTCCTAAAAAATAAGGTTGAAATTACCTTTGGTAATTCACCTATCTTTTATTTTTTAAAAGCAGGAAGTGCTCTCAGAGAATGCGTAACTATATATTATTCAGTGTAGTTAGCAATGTTTAGATAGATTACCCGTTAGGGTAGAATAAACAAGGTTATGTTGTAATGTATTAACTACTACTAAATATAAACTCTTAGATTTAAGTGCTGCTATTTTAATAAGTTGAATAGCAGCACTTTTTTTATAAAAAGACTTAGGTTATCATCCTATGATGAAATTGATATTTGCAAGTTTATATTATTGTTATCTATCCTATAATTTTATTATCCTAAATATAATATGCTTAACCCAGTCATCCATATACGGTAATTTGCACTCGTTAATGAAGTTTTTATATCTTACTATTTGCTATTTCACCTCACCATTATACCTGATTTAGGTAATCTTTTTCAGGACATGCTACTACAGTTCTCTCTTAGCTCTCCCTTGGCTCTTTCCTATTACTTTTCTCAAGAAATGGCTAAGATAAAGGAAGGAGGGAGGCATGATCAAAGATATTAAAAATACTGACGATAAAATATAATTATGGAAGATAATTATTGGTATTATAAAGAAAAAGTAAGGCTGAAAGTTATAGACTGCAGGAGATTGTCTTGACAAAAATTTGATTATTGTTTAAAAAGAAAATTAAAAAAAAATGATGGATGATAGAGATGGCTAAGGATGAGACAAATATGAATAATAGAACAAAGCAATGGCAACATATAGCAATTCTATTAGCAGCTCTGGGTACAGGTTATCATCTTCATAGTGTAGCTTGGGAATTAGCAGGACTTTCTGCCATAACCCTTTTATTTTTCTTTGTTCCCATTGCTGTGGGAAAGCAAAATCAACTCCGTATCCCCCTATTCGTACAAATAATTCTGTTAATAATGATTTATTTCCCCATTGTCTATCCACCAATAGCATCTATCCCTCATTTTGAATTTATATTACACTGTGGTTCATCACTCACTACTGCAGGCATAGGCTTTCTTTTAATATATTCTCAGAGCGGTTATGATATAGGAGAACCAGTTTTAACCCCTTCTTTTATCGCTTGGTTCACTCTCTGTTTTGCCATAACCGCGGGAGCATTATGGGAAATTGTGGAATTCTTAATAGATTCTCTTTTTAAGACTGATATGCAAAGGTCTCGTTCTCTTGAGATAATATATGGAATAAAAGATACTCGTCTGGGAGTTTTAGATACGATGGAAGATTTATTAATTGATGGTGCTATGTCTCTTCTCGCATTTTATGCAGTTAAAATAGGTCTGGGAATTTTATTAAGGATGAACAATAAAAAGGTGAACTTGAAGGAAGAAAAGGGAATAGAATAATTTTTCTTTTTTTAGGTCAAAAAGAAAAAGAAGATATTGTCAGATTTTGCAGAATTTCAGTAGCTTATGAAGAAATGACAATATCTTCTTTTTTGCTATTTCATAAATGAGTTAAGTTCAACTATCTCTTATTCTGGGTGGCAGCATAATCAAAGAGAGCATCCATAGACTGGTATTTATTTAAAAGATTGATAGCGGTCTGGAGTTGTTTATCCAGGTTGATACTGGCTTTATATGCTTCCGTATCACCATAGACATTACGAATGAGTTCTGATTTAAGCATAGTCCGGATATAGGTATCGGTGCTATCCAAATCAGCCTGCGTGTAGGATATACCTTTATCTTCAACATAATTCAGAAACCGATTCATAAGCTCGTCTGTCACAACAAAGTTTTTATCCAGTTTATGTTGATGTTCCACCATATAATCCACGGCAAAATTGAAGAAAGCATTTTGACGGCGCAATTCCATACCAAAATTGGTCATTAAATCAGCATCAACTTCAAAATCAGGAGTGATACCTCCGCCACCATAAACGATTCTCTTGTTAACGGTATAATACACTTGCTGTAGGTTCTTTTCCTTTTCGGCTTCCTGGTCTTTTTCGGTTACTTCTTTACCTAAGAGAATCTTATCATTTATATTCTTATGGATACAGCGACCAGATTTAATATAATAATAGGCAGTAGTAACTTTAAGACCTCCGCCATTCATCAAAGGAATCAATTGTTGCACGCTTCCTTTGCCAAAAGTAGGCTTACCTATAACTAATCCTTTATCCCAATCTTGCATAGACCCAGCAAAGATTTCGGAAGCACTTGCGGAAGCTTCATTTACCAGCACAATAATAGGATAATTACGAGATTTAGTGTTGTAACGGGTGAAATATTGACGATTAGAAGTTGGAATTCTTCCTTTAGTTTCCACTACCAGTTTATTGGGTCCAATAAATTCATTAACCGTATCTACTGCCTGGTCTAATAATCCCCCTGGATTCCAGCGTAAGTCAATAATCAGAGCTCTTATTCCTTCATTTTCCAGAGAGTTCAAAGCAGTTCTAAGTTCTTGGACAGTATTTTCATTAAATTGACTGATACGGATGTATCCCGCTCCATTATCCAGTTTAAAATAGTAAGGAATACTCTTTATTTTAATGACTTCACGAGTAAGTGTAAATTCCAGCGGTTTTTCCACTCCAGGACGACTGATAGTAATAGTAACTGTTGTCCCTACTTCACCTCGCATATGTTTAATCGCTTCATCTGTGCTTGCACCAATAAGACTGATATCATCTACTTTAATAATTCTATCACCCGTAGTAATACCCATCCTATAAGCAGGAGTTCCCTCAATCGGTGAAATAACTGTTATATAATCCCCTATTTTATCTATCTGAATACCCAGTCCACCAAAAGAGCCTTTAGTAGAAGTGGTAAATTCTTCAAACTCTTCTTTAGGAAAATAAGTAGTATGAGGATCAGTGGAACTGAGCATACCATTAATGGCTGCCTTAATCAATTCCTCATCTTTAAGCTCAGTTACATAATTTTGCTTTAGCTTTTGCAGAACCTCACTAAACAGACCCAATTGAGAATAGAGATCGCTACCAGATGATTTATTCTGAGCAAAAAGACTGGTAGCAGTAAATAGCATTGTTGCTGAAAGAATCCATACAACAACAATGGTAATAATTGCCCGGCGTTGTTTTTTATAATTCACATTGAGCTCCTATATAGTCTAAAACTTTGGTTAACACCATATTATGAATGGTCTCTTTAGGCAGAGAACCATCCAGAACAACGAATCTTTCTGGATATTCCCTTGCCAGAGCCAGATATTGATTACGCACACATTGATGAAACTCGTCTTTTTCACTTTCTAAACGGTCTGGATAGCGGTTTTTTATTCTTTTTCTGCCTTCTTCCACAGATAAGTCCAAAAGAAAAGTTAAATCTGGATTAGTATGATAGGTAGCAAAATCAGTAAGAATCCGAATAAACTCCATATCTAAAGACCTTGCTGCACCTTGATAGGCAAAGGTGGAATCGTAATAACGGTCACATACGACAATTTTACCATCTTTTAAAGCGGGTAAAATCCATTCACCAGTATGTTGAGCACGGCTTGCAGAATAAAGAAGAAGTTCTGTTTCAGGTAGCATTTCCTTATTCTTAGTATTAAGTAAGAGCTCTCTAATTTCCTCAGCAATAGGAGGACCTCCAGGTTCGTGAGTGCGAAAAACCTTATAATGAAGATTTTCTAAGGCAGCACAAAGCAAAGTTGTCTGCGTGCTCTTTCCGCTTCCTTCAATACCTTCAAAAGTGATAAATATTCCTTTCATAAATTCCATTTAAATTATAGTGTCTATCTTGTAAAGTTCATCATTTGGCACAGGGGCATCTATAAGAAAATGTGCACCCCGGCTTTCCTTACGCATCAATGCACTACGGATAACAGCAATGGCAATAACTGCCATATTACGAGTTTCCACCACTTCTCTCCGCACTGCATTATGTTGATAGAAATTGTTAACCTCGTTGTATATATTTTCCATACGAGATAAGGCATATTTTAATAAACGCCTTGAACGACGGATACCTACATAGCCATCCATAATGGTCCCAATAATCTCGCGATTATGTGATATGACCACCCATTCGTGCTCATTGAACTCCTCCATTTGTTTCCAGGGAAGAATTTCTGGGAAGGTCACTTCTTCCAGATTGGAAGGATGATTTCCTGCTCTCCAGCCAATAACTAAAGCTTCCAGTAGAGAATTAGATGCCAGACGATTCGCACCATGAAGTCCTGTACAGGCAACTTCTCCGGCAGCAAATAAATTCTTAATATCGGTTATACCATCAATAGTAGCTAACACCCCTCCGCAAAAGAAATGAGCTGCGGGAAAAACTGGAATAGGGTCTTTAGTAAAATCTATACCATAACTTTTTAATCGGCTATCAATATGGGGAAAATGCTTATGTAATATTTCAGCAGGAATACTTGTGGCATCCAGATAGCAGAATTTCTCTCCGCGCTTTTTTAATTCCGCATCAATTGCTCTGGAAACTACATCTCTGGGTGCTAAATTACCTTGAGGATGATACTTTTCCATAAAAGTGCTCCCGTCTTGTAAACGTAGAATAGCACCTTCTCCTCTCAAAGCTTCGCTAATGAGAAAAGTATCACCAGTAGGAGACCAAAACGCGGTGGGATGAAATTGGACAAATTCCATATTAGCCAGACGTGCTCCAGCTAATCTTGCCATAGCCATCCCATCACCAGTTGCAACATCTGGATTGGTATTATGAGCGTAAATGCGAGCAGCACCTCCAGTCGCAAGCATAGTTTTACGAGCTTTGAAGATGCTTATCTCTTTGGTGGCATCATCCATAATATAAGCACCCCAGCAGGTAATTCCTGGAATGAAGCCATCATCCTGAACAATGTGATGCTGTGTTATAAGGTCTATGGCAATATGATATTCATAAATGTCTATATTAGGGTTTTCGCGACAACGCTTGGTTAAAGTTTCCATTATTTGATGACCAGTAGAATCTTCTGCATAAGCAATACGGCGAAAAGTGTGACCACCCTCCATTGTAAGAGAAAGGTTCTCCAAACAATTATCATAGGTCTCATCTTTACGCGTAAAATCTGTCCCCAGGTCAATCAAATATTGAATAAGTTTTGGACCTTCCATAATAATCTGTTGAATAACTTTCTTTTTCCCGAGTTCAGCTCCTGCTTTATAAGTATCTTCAATATGTTTTTCAAAGGAATCCTGAGGGTCCAGAACAGCAGCTATCCCACCTTGAGCATAGTCGGTATTACAATCAAATAAACTCTTCTTGGTAATAATAGCAACCTTACCCCAGCGTGAAACTTGAAGAGCATATGTTAGACCAGCAATGCCGCTACCAATTACCAGATAATCATATATTTTCGTTGTTCCGTTCATCTATGTATTTCACCATTACGATAGCATCCTCAATCGGTTCACTATAGTAATTTTTTCTTTTCCCGATGGGATGGAAATCAAATTTCTTATATAAGTCTTGAGCAACCATATTGGAAGTCCGAACATCCAGAAAAAACATTCGGATTCCGTTATCTATTAAATAATTCAAAGTTTCTTTCAATAAATAAGTGCCCAGTCCCTGATACTGGAATTTCGGATCAATAGCAAAATTAAGGATAACTCCTTCATCCAGAACCGTGTGATAAACTATATATCCTTGCAAGACTTCATCTTCACAGATTACCCAGGAATAAGTGCAAGGAGCTTCCATAAAAGCTTCTTTGGGCCAAGGAGGATGAAAAACCTGGTTTTCAATGCGGATAACTTCATCAAGGTCCGAATCTTGCATAAGACGAATTACTCGCATTTTCTATTTACATTTTTTCAGGAGCACTGATGCCCATTAAGTCCAGACAAATCTCAAGAGTATGTTTCACTGTCTCAATTAGCAAAAGTCTTGCTTGAGAAAGCTCTATTCTTTTGGGATTTATGACCCGATAATGATTGTAAAAATGATGAAAGAGAGCACAAAGTTCATGAGTGTAATTAGCCAGTAGATGAGGTTCTCTTTTATCTACAATGTTTATCAAAAGTTCAGGGAAATCAGCCATTTTCTTGATAAGGTCTAATTCTTCAGGACGGACAAGTTTCCGAATTAGTTCATTTTTAAAGTAGTTCGGATATATGTTTTCCTGACGAGCTTTTCTGAGAATGGAACAAATACGTGCATGTGCATATTGACAATAATAGACTGGATTTTCATTATTTTTTTGCAAAGCTAAGTCTAAATCAAAGTTTAGATGAGCACTGGCTTTACGAGCAATAAAGAAATAACGAGCTGCATCTTTACCTACAAGAGAGATTAAATCATCCATTGTCACTATTTTCCCAGCTCGCTTACTCATTTTTACCCGTTCCCCATTTTCATACAGATTAACCTGCTGAAGAAAGATGATTTCCAGCATATTCTCATCATAATTTAGAGCTCTAAATGCTGCTTTAAGACGTGGTACATAGCCATAATGGTCAGGTCCAAAAATATCAATTAGTTTAGTATATCCTCTTTGAATTTTGGTTAAATGATAAGCAAGGTCAGGAACAAAATAGGTGATAGAGCCATCACTTTTCATTAACACGCGGTCTTTATCATCACCAAATTTAGTTGAAGAGAACCATATAGCATCATCTTTTTCATAAGTGCAGTTAGCTTCAGTCAAATAGCTTAGCACCTCTTCTACCACTCCTTCCTGGCGTAAGGTTCTTTCCGAGACCCAATTATCAAAATGGACATCAAATTTTTCCAGACTTTGACGCTGCATTTCCAAAATTTCGCGGAGAGCAAATTCTTTAAGATGTTCAGTTCGCTCTTTTTCAGGCATCACAAAAATCCGCACACCTTCAGCTGCATTAAGCTTATGAGCCAAGTGCTTAACATATTCTCCATGATAAGCTTCGTAAGGAAATTCTCCAATGTTTTCACCCTGAATCTCTCTTAAACGAAGTTCTAAACTTTCAGCCAGAATATCCACCTGGTTTCCTGCATCATTTACATAATATTCCCGAGCAGCTTCATAACCTACTTTTTTCATAAGACGATAAAGAGTATCACCAAAAGCTGCTGCCCGAGCACTAACAATATTTAAAGGACCTGTAGGATTGGCACTAACAAATTCAATAAGGACTTTTTCGCCCTTACCATAATCTGAAGAGCCAAAATTCTTTCCTTGTCTGTGGATATCCCATAGCACTTTTTGATAAAGAGAAGGAGCTATGCGGAAATTAATAAAACCTGGTCCAGCAATTTCTACACTTTTGAATTGCTTATTCTTGCGTAGCTCTTTAGCCAGCTTTTCTGCCATCTGTTTGGGAGCAAGTTGATTCTCTTTTGCTAACATTAAAGCAGCATTAGTTGAATAATCACCAAAATCTGGATTGTTAGGTACTTCCACAGAAAATTCTTTGGTGTGTTTTAATCCCAGATTATCTAATGCTTCCAGCACATTATCAGCAATTTGTTTCTTTATCATAAATCTTTCTCTTCCTTAATTGGTTCTGTAAGTTCTGAAAACAGCTGGTCAATATCATAATATTCTCTTTTTTCCTGGCGGAAAATGTGCACTATCACATCTCCAAAATCCACCAATATCCATTGACCATATTCTAAACCGGCTTTACCCAAAATTTGATATTTGCTCTTTTTTGCCATCAGTAAGATATGATTGGCAATGGCCTTATTGTGTAAATCAGCTGAACCATTACATACCACAATAAAATCTGTGTAACTACAGTTATTTGCCACATCATATACTGCAATATGTTCTGCTTGCTTTTCGTTAAGCCAGTTTAAGACATCTGTTAACTTTATATTATCCGCCAAAATCTTCTCCTTTTTAGCGTTTCATAAAGGTATCATAATCAGCTCCTAATATGATGATAAAAGGAGCTTCACTTTCTGAATCAACCGCTAAAGTATAGCGTTGAATACCTGTCATTTTTTGTAACCTTTTCAAATCTTGCCAGTCTTCTTTTTTCATTTCAATCAATGATTTATTATAAATTGGATGAGGTGTATCAGCAACCCTGATTACTTCTATATTCTTGTTACGAATATAATTAGCATAGTCTGTTGCCAGGTTTTCTATTCCGCATCCATTTTTGATAATCACTTTAATAGCAGGTAAATTCTTCTCATCCAGGTCCTGAAAATCACTCTTAGGAGAGATGAATCTTATGTATATTAAGGTAATCAGAACTCCTGTCAAGACTACAATAAGAACCCAGAGCAAGCTTTTACTTGGAAACCATTTATTTGAGGAGCGCTTTGCTGTCAAACCTAATGCCCTACTTCTTCAATTGAAGCTGATATATAAATTCTTGATGCAATCTTTGCCAGCTTTTTTCAAAAGCTTCGGGAATCACTCTCTGCCCTCCAATAACACTCATAAAATTGCTATCTCCAATCCAGCGAGGAACCATATGAATATGGAGATGTTCATCAATTCCTGCTCCAGCAGCTCTCCCTAAATTTATACCTACATTGATACCTTCACAATTATAAGCGGCAATCAACACCTTTTCGCTGAGCTGACAAAGAGAGCCTAAATCCTCAATAACCTCTTTAGGCAACTCATGAAGAGATTTAAGATGTAAATATGGCACTAACATTATATGACCGTTGTTATATGGATAGCGATTTAACATTACATAGCAATGTTTTCCGCGATAGACAATTAGATTTTCCTCGTCTTTATCCATTTCCTGATAACGACACAGGATACAGTCATCCGTTTTTTCTCCTTCAATATAATTTAAACGCCAGGGAGAGTATAAAAATTCTTTATTCATAGTCAATATCTTCAATTGTTCTTTCGCCAAATTCAAGAATATGCCCTTCTGGAATGTGAGCACTAATCAGGACATTATATCCTTCCAGGAAACTGCTATCACAGAGAACGGTATCTTCAATGTAACAGTTTGGTCCAATATAAGCCCCTTTCCTTAGTTCACTTTTCCCTCTTATAATTGAGTTTTGCCCAATCTCTACATCTGGTTCTATATCAACCTCCTCGCCAATATAAACAGTTCGTGGATTATGAATTACCACACCATTATTCAACCAATGTTTGCGAATTTCCGCAATAAATAAATCTTCTAATTCAGCTAATTGTTCTTGAGAGTTAACACCAGCAACTTCTATGGGATTATCTAAAATAACGGAGGATATTTTCTTACCTTGTTTGGCAAGAACAGACACCACATCGGTGAGATAATACTCGTTCTGATTATTGACACTGGAAGTTTGTTTAAGTGCATCAAACATATCACCAGCTTGGAAACAGTAAATTCCAGTATTCCATTCTTTAATAGCTCTCTGTTCTTCAGTTGCATCTTTAAACTCTACAATGCCAGTTATCTCACCAGAAGCATTTCTTAAAATACGTCCATAACTTCCTGGATCATCCATAATAGAGGTTAGAATAGTACAAGAAGCTTTAGAGGAAGAATGCTCATTATACAGTTTCTGTAATGTCTCTGGTTTTAAAAGTGGCACATCACCACAGATAATAAAAACATCATCTTCTCTTTCTTGAAAAACTGGTTCAACCATCATAACGGCATGACCAGTACCTAACTGTTCAGGTTGTTCCACAAAGATTAAACGAGGGTCTTCTTCCAGACAGGCAATAACGCTGTCTTTTTGATAACCTACTACCACAAAGATTTTGGAACAATTAGCTTTTAAGGCGGTATTAACTACCCTCTGAATTATAGGTTTTTCAGCAAAGCTAAAAGTGACTTTAGCTCGTTCAGATTTCATTCTTGTGCCTTTACCCGCAGCAAGAATTATAGCTGATAAGTTAGACATTGCTTAATCTTCCTTTTTTTCTATGTCTTTCAAAAGGTTGGCTATACTTTTATGTAAAACTGGATGAATCAAATCTGGTGCGATAGAACACAAAAGTTCCAACACAAATTTTCTCTTAGTCATCTCTGGATGAGGTAGAATCAAATCTTGGGTATGTTTTACCTCATCTTCATAAAGTAAAATGTCAATATCTATTATTCTTGGACCCCAATGTTCAGATCTAACACGTCCCATCTGATTTTCCAGATTTAAAGCTTTTTGTAAAAGCTCATTCGAAGAATAAGATGTTTCCACCTCTATAACCTGATTGTAAAAATCAGGTTGATTTAAATTACCTACTGGTTTTGTCTGGATTAAAGGAGAGCTTTTCAAAATGCAGATATTAGGGTCCTCTCTAAGCTTTTGAAGAGCTTGCTGAACCTGAGTTTCAGGATTATTTAGATTAGAACCCAGACAAAGATAAGCAATCATTCACGAGTCCTTTGCACTTCAACTTCCACACTTTTTAAAATTCCTTGAATAGGAACAGATGGTTTTTGAATGCATAATTTCAATTTCCAGATCAGAGGAAAATCAGTCAGAAGCTTATCTGCTACGATATTAGCACAATTTTCCAGGAGAAGGAATTGACGAGATTCCATAATTTCCCGGATTTCTGCATACACTTTAGTGTAATCAACCGTATCTTCCAATCGCTTAATCACAGAATCTGTTTCAGGATGAGTTTGCATTTCCAGATTAACGATAAAACGCTGTCCCAGCTTTCTTTCCTCATCATTCACACCATGATATCCATAAAATACCATATCATTCAATCTAATAATCATAATTTTCTTCCAATGCGTACTTGCACCTTTTTCCCAAATTTACGGTCTATCAATTTTAAGATAATATAACTTAAAGCTGTGGCAGCGAAAGCAATACCTATAGAGGCAAGTTCATCCAACCAGATACTACCAATCAAATATCCGAGAAAGAGACAAAGAATGGGTAAACCGAAGACCAGTAGTGAGGATATAATTCTTGAAGCAGGAGCTATTTCCAGTTCAACTCTATCTCCTGGTTTTAGCTCAAGTTCACTTTCCACATCAAAAACTGCAGGAGTGTTGCGTCCGAAACAAAAGCTTTGCATTGAACAAGTTTTACAACCTCCACTTCGCACAACTTCCACTCGCACTTTTTTCCCTTCTACTTCAATGACAGTTCCCACATCTTCCTGTGGATATTGACCTTTTTCATTATTCATAGTTTCCATTATCCTTCATTGTAATATCAGCAAAAGCCTCTGCAATCTTGCGGAATAATTCAGTAGTTGAAATACCTGAACGATATGGTAAACTGAGAACTTTTCCCCCATATGCTTGCACAATATCTGCACCCACTATATCTTCAGTTTTCCAGTCACCACCTTTAACCAGAATATCTGGTTTAAGCAAACGAATAAGTTCATAAGGTGTATCCTGCTCAAAAATAACTACCAAGTCAACACATTGCAGTGCAGCCACCACAAAAGCTCTATCCTTTTCTGATACGATAGGACGTGGTGCTCTTTTAATTCTACGAACACTATCATCACTATTTAAACCGAGAACTAAGATATCACCAAGAGCCTTTGCCTGTTCCAGATACTGGATATGACCAGAATGCAAGATATCAAAACATCCATTGGTAAAGACTACTTTTTTATCTTGCGAACGAAAATTGTCGCATAGAAGAGCTGCTTCTTCCCAGTTTTTTATTTTATCTTTAATCATTGTAACTTGATAGTAATTGTTCTTTGGTAATGCTGGCAGTTCCCTTAATACCACAAACAACTCCAGCTGCATGATTGGCAATATCAGCTGCTGAATATATATCAGCACCGCTAATATAAGCTAGGGTCAGGACACTAATAACGGTGTCACCTGCACCTGAGACATCATATACTTCTCGGGCACAAGTAGGAAGATGAATATGTGCACCTCTACCTTCAAAAACATACATTCCCAGAGCACCTCGCGTGACAATCAAGTTTTTAATATTCATTCTCAGCTTAAAATCACGGGCAGTTTGAATGAATTCTTCTTCATTTTCAAATATCTTTCCGCTAATAGTTTGTAACTCTTTATAGTTGGGTTTAAAGATATCCACCCCTTTATAAGCCATAAAATTCTTCTGTTTAGGGTCAACTGCTACAGGGATATTCTTTTCTTTGGCATATCTGAGAGCTTCTTCAATTACTTTCTCGGTTAGCAAACCCTTATTATAATCTTCTATAATCATAGCATCACAGTTATTTATCAGACCTTCCAGATTGGTTAAAAGCTTTCGCATTGTCTCCAGATTAATATCTGTTTTGGTCTCATAGTCAATACGGACAATTTGCTGATTGATTGCTCCAATACGAGTTTTCAAAGTAGTAGAACGAGAGGAATCTATAACCAATTTATCAGTATCTATATCTTTTTCAGTTAAAAGTCGGATAAGGTCATTTGCCGCAGTATCTTTTCCAATGACACCTAAAAGTATTGGTTCTCCACCAAGAGTTTTGATATTAAGAGCCACATTGGCAGCTCCACCTAAACGAAATTCTTCTTTTTGCACTTCCAGGACAGGAACAGGAGCTTCAGGAGAGATACGTTCCACTTCACCCCAGACATAATGGTCCAACATTACATCACCTAAAACGAGAACTCTTTCCCCTTGAAAGTTTTTAATAATTTCAGCTATCATTCTTTCTCCAGAGGATATTTTCCATCAAAACAAGCATAACAATATTCATCTGGTTCTTTTAAACATTCTCGCAAAGAGTTCATATCAAGATATTTTAAGCTATTAACCCCAATTCTTTCTTTTATTTCTTCCAGCGAATAACGATTAGCCGCAAGTTCTTCTCTATGAGGAGTATCAATGCCATAATAGCAGGAATAACAGATAGCAGGGCTACCTATTCTAAGATGAATCTCTTCTGCTCCTGCTAATTTTATCATTCTCACTATCTTTCTAATCGTCGTTCCACGCACAATGGAATCATCCACGAGTACAACTTTTTTCCCTTTAAAGAAATTGGGCAATACATTAAATTTCTGACGAACACTCTCATCCCGGATAGTTTGTTCTGGTTTGATAAAAGTTCTGCCAATATAGTGATTACGGATAAGGCCTAAAGATAGCGGAATTCCGCTGGCTGCTGAATAACCTACTGCCATAAAATTTGCCGAATCAGGAACTGGAACAACACAATCAGCTTCCAGACCTTTATCCTGTTCAGCTAATTTGCGCCCTATATCTTCTCTAACTTCAAAGACATTTTCTCCAAAATGATAGCTATCTGGACGAGAAAAGTAGATATGCTCAAACACACAATAGCTATGATGATTTTGCTGCCTGTATTGAGCAGGATTATTCCCTATAACTTTTACTCCATCAGCATTAACTTCAATAATTCCAGCAGCGGGAACTTCACTTCTTCCATTGACATCCAAAATATCCAGAACACAACTTTCCGAAGCTACCACTACATCTCCATTGATATTTTTACCCCATATCATAGGTCGGATTGAAAGTGGGTCACGAAACATATAAAGTTCTTTCCTGGTACAAAACACACAGGAATAAGCACCTTTGATATCTTTCATCAGACAACGGATAGCTTCAACGACATCTTTATTTTTAGCTATAATCTGCCAGGCAAGATATTTTACTAATAGTTCACCGTCATTATCGCTGTTAAAATATACATTTTCAGCTTCTAATCTGGCTCGTATCTGGTCATAATTAACCAAATCTCCATTACTGGCAAGAGCATAGCTGGGACCAAATAGCGTTTCTACCAGATGAGGTTGAGTATTGAATTTGGTAGCTGCACCCTTAGTTGGATAACGAACATGACCGACAGCAATATAACCTGGTAAAGTTTTAAGTACTTCATCGGTAAATACTTCTTTTACCAGTCCCATACTTTTATATAAGTGAATAACTTTACCATCACTAACGGCTAAACCACAACTTTCCTGTCCTCTATGTTGTTCGGCAAACATTCCCAGAGCTGCCATACGAGCTGCTTCTGGATTGCCATAGATTCCGATAATTCCACACATTTATTATTGACCTTTTTTAAAGCTTATTTTAGTTTCCTGGTGTTCCAGTAACCGAAGAATATTCGGATAATGCTTATATATTATCAATAATACCACCGTTAACTGAAACCAGGGAAAAGTGTAATCTTTAATTACCAATATATTCCAGAGAAAATCTATGATAAAAAAGGAAAATGCTGTCACTATAGAGCCTAAAGAAACATAGCGAGTAATTGCCACGACGATTAAAAATACCACTAAAGATAATAACATTGGGATAGTAGCTATGTAGATAAACACACCCAGAGCAGTGGAAACTCCTTTTCCACCTTTAAAGCCAAGAAATACAGAATACATATGCCCTAAAATGACCATCAAAGCTGGAAGGTTAAAAATAAAGGCATTTAATGGTTTATCACCAATCAAATAACCAAATTTATCTGGAACAACTTTATATAGCAACCAGGCAACTATAAAACCTTTTAGAAAATCTAAAATCAAAACTGCAATGCCAGAAAGAGCTCCGTAAAGTCTTAAGGCATTAGTGGCACCGATATTTCCACTTCCACCTTTACGTATATCCTGATGATGGAAAATCATCCCGATTATATAGCCAAATGGTATACTGCCGATAAGATAGGCACAAATACAAAGGATTATCCAGAGTAAGGTTAAATTCATTCTGCCATCCTTTCATCTTCAGTTTTTCCTTTGAAGATAAGCTTAATGCTTACTCCTTCAAAAGAGAACATTTCTCGGATTTGATTGTTGAGATAGCGACGATAGTTTTCTGTCACCAGAGCAGGTCTTTTGCAAAAAAACACAAAAGTGGGAGGTTTTACTCCTGCTTGTGTCACATAATAAATTTTAACTTCTTTCCCGGAACGATGCGTGGGAGGATATTTTTCTACTACGGTTTCTATAAAACGATTTAATTCACTGGTCGGAATTCGTTTTTCACTTTCTTGTTCTATCTTTACAACTGTTTCCATTATCCGATTTATTCTTTGACCAGTTTTTGCAGAAATAAAAAGCACTGGAGCGAATTGCAAAAAAGGCATTTTCCGATAGAGCTCTGCAACATATTTACCTGTCGTTTTGTTATCCTTTTCTACTAAATCCCATTTATTAAATACAACTATAATTTCTTTCATTTTCCTGCGAGCATAGGAAGCAATTTTTACTTCTTGTTCTGAGATTTCTTCATCAGCTGCAAGAACAAGGACCACTACATCAGAACGGTCAACAGCTTCAATAGCTCGCATAACACTAAAATATTCCACTCCATAATCAACTTTAGTTTTGCGTCTTAGACCAGCTGTATCAACCAGAACATATTCTTTGCCATAATAGCGAAAATAGCTATCTACTGAATCTCTGGTAGTTCCTGGAATATCTGTTACAATCTGCCTTTCTTTACCTAAAAGAAGATTTACGATAGAAGATTTTCCTACATTGGGTTTTCCTACAACGGCAATTCTGGTTGGTCCAGATTCTTGAGTTTCGCTTAAAGATTGAGTTTCAGGAATATGTTTTAAAACCTCATCCAGGAAGTTTCCTATATTTCTACCTTTAATTGCAGCAACGGGAAAGGGTTCACCCAGACCTAACTGTAGAAAATCATAGAGTTCCCATTCATATTTTTCATTATCCACCTTATTAGCAACCAGCATAACCTTATCTCTATGGGGATATAACAATTTGGCAATGGCTTTATCTATATCTGTGGTTCCAGTTTGTGCATCTACCAGAAATATAATTAAATCGGATTCGTCTATAGCAAGAAGTGCTTGATGCCGAATTTTTTTGGTCAACTCTTCTTTATCATCAAAGACGATACCTCCAGTATCAACCAATTTGAAGACTTTACCATTCCATTCAACATCTTCATATTTACGGTCACGAGTTACACCCACTTCTGCATCTACAATAGCCGATCTCTTACGACATAGACTATTAAATAGTGTGGACTTACCTACATTTGGACGCCCCACGATGGAAACTATATATTTTCTCATTAAATAGTGAACTTCCTGCTTACTTTTGATACCAGTCTTTTCTTTAAGACTATTTTGTCAATGGACGATTGGTTCATTTTCTAAATATCAAATCATTTCTCTCTATTATTCTTATACTGCTAAAGCTTACTCTTCATTTAATCTATTTTTTACCCATTCACTGTCTAAAAATTCATCTTTTTAAAACTATAACTAATAATGTATTACGCTCTTGAAGAGTGCCTAAATTATAGAACAAATTTCACCTGATAATGGCAAATCAAGTCATAATTGCTTTGAATAAAGTCTATATTTTTTATAAATAACTCCGCCAACTCTTTCGTTTTCAGCACGCATTTTGATGTTATCTTCCAGCACATGATGAGAGTCAATAATTTCAAAACCAGCTTCATAGGCTGATTTTAATTGAGAATAGCCAAGCAAAACATCCACTCCCTTACCCCGATATTCTTCTTTAACTGCACCCAGGTAATTATCCAGTTGTTTACTTTTCTTTGCCGATTGCATCATATAGAAAATACCGAAAGGAATAATGCGTCCTTTTGCCTTTTTGATACCTTCACTCATATTGGGTATAGAAACAATAAAACCTATGATTTGTTTATCTGTTGTTTCCACCGCTTTTATAAAGCGAGGGTCCAGAAGAGGCATATAACGGTCTGCCATAGATTGAATTTCTGCTTCATCCAGAGGAGTGTAACCATAAAGAACCATAAAAGCCTCATTCATCAAATCAAAAATAGGACGAACATAGGGTTTAAGTTGTTTCTTTTTGGTAAATTCCAACAGGTGAAAATTGGGATTTCGGCTTGCCCTCTCAAAAAGCCTGGCATAAGTCTCTGTCATTGCTTTCTTTACTTCTACTTTATAGACGAACCAGTCTACTTCTTTTCCATAACCAAGCTTTTCCATATGCTCATTAACATAAGGTAGATTTTGGATGCATCCCAGAGTGGGAGTCTCATTATAACCTTCATAAATAAAGCCTTCTGAATCTTCTTCCGTAAAACCTTGAGGACCAACAATCTTTTGCATTCCCTTATCTCTTGCCCAATTTTCTACATAATCCAGCATAGTTTTGCTTACTTCCAAGCGGTCTGGAGCTTCAAAGAAACTAAAACGAGCTGTCTTCGTGTTTGCATAATCATTGTATCTATGATTGATAATTCCCGCTATCCTTCCGATTAATTCTTCACCATCATAAGCAAGAAGCAAGACACTATCACAATAGCGGTGAGCTGGATTTCTTTTGGGATCAAGTACTCGCATATCATCAGAATAAATTGGAGGCACCCATTCTGGTCTATGAGCATTTAATTTCTCGGGTAGATAAACAAATCTTTTAAGGTCTTTCTTGTCCTGGACTGTTTTTAAGGTTATAGACATATTTTTACATCCTTTATTATATAAACTTTATTATAAATTAAACTTAAATCAATATTTCGTCAAGCAGAAATTAAGAAAGTTACCCGATTTAGACTGAAAAATATGCATTTTTTATCCTTATTTTCTCTTCATTCAGGATTTTTTTTCCTACGCCTTGATGGGTAGCTTATGTCCAGCTTATGTCCAGCTTATGTCCAACTTATGTCCGAAATTGGACATAAGCTTAAGATTTATTAGGTATAATCTTTTCAATTAGAGCAAGGGATTGGGGAGGCAAAAAATAATCTGGACATAGGGATAAATATAGAATTTAAAAAAGCTTAGATATGATTTGGTAAGAAGATAAACAAATAATGCTTTTATAATTTACAATTAGAAAGAAAATCCTTGTCAAATAAAGGGAGATTAATTTTTTGGATATTTCAGAAACAATAAATACAAGGAATATTTATGGCTACGATGGCTGATATCCGCAATGGAATGATTATAGAATTCAAAGATGACCTCTGGGAAGTTGTTGAATTTCTGCATGTAAAGCCGGGTAAAGGTCCCGCTTTTATGCGTAGTAAACTGAAAAATGTTCGGACCGGAAAAGTTATAGAAAATACCTGGCGCGAAAGTGATACTTTTAATGAAGTTCGTGTGGAACGTAGAAAAATGGAATATCTTTACCGAGATGGTGATTTCTATATAATGATGGACACAGAAACATACGAGCAAATACCAGTTGATGCGAGTTTAGTTGGTGAACAAGATAAGTTATTAGTAGAAAATATGGAAGTAAGCCTGTTACTTACTCCCTCAGGTAAAATTCTTGGTATAGAATTACCAGTTACAGTTATTCAGACTATCACAGAATGTGAACCTAATGTAAAAGGTAATACTGCTTCTGGAAGTGGCAAGATTGCCTACACGGAAACAGGTTTACGTTTGACCGTCCCCTTCTTCATAGAAGCAGGTGATAAGGTTAAAATAGATACACGCACTCTCAGCTATATTGAAAGAGCGAATTAAAATAAAGATATAAACCCTTAAATTTCAGGGTAAAAGAGGAAAAAATGGGAAAAGCAAAATCTTTTGCAGCAAAACTGGCACATGAGACTTCCAGTGAAGGAAAGGTTATCTGCCCAGTTTGTAACACTGAATTAAAAAAGCTTAAAATAGTAACTAACAAGAAAAAAGGTAGTGGTTCTTGGTCTCCAAAATATGAGTATATCAGAGTCTGCAAGTGCAATGAGAACGACCTGTTAGCAGGAAAAAAGCTTTAATTAAAAAAATGCCCTTTTGAGCAAACCCGTTACTATCTTACATCTACATGGTAGAACGGGTTTTTTGTTGACTAAAAATCATTGATTTCTTTTAAAGAATCAAAAGTAAGAATAGTGTTTAACTGAATTTTAGCGGTTTTTTTTCTTTATAGATTTTTAGCAGGAAGTCCAACTATGCACTTTCAACCCATAAGAATTATATGCCTGGTCCTGGTTATTACCTTATCCGTTTATGTAGAAGCTATGGTCCCACCTCATCCCTTATATAAGGATATACCTGCTGCTTATACTCCCACAAAAATTGAATTACCTACAAATTTTACCTCCCCTAATAGATTAGATTCCAAGACCTTACCACATAATATTCTGGTTCTTAGAGTGCAATTTCAGGATGTTCATTTTATAAATAATCCTTCCTGGCCCGATAATCTGGCACATAATGATGCTTTTTTTGATCGCTGGATGCTCCATTTAAGCGATTTTTATGCTGATGCATCTCATGGAAATTATGAGCTAAATTACACTCTCCATCCTTCAGTATTTACTTTACCCGAAAATATGTCTTACTATGGAAGAGATACTGCAGATAATATTGATGTAAACTTAAATGAATTTACTCAGACACTTTTACAGATGGCTGATCCAGAAATAGACTTCAGTCTTTATGATGGACTTATAATTTTTCATGCTGGAGCTGGACAGGAATCAGACATAAATGGAATAAGAACTGGAGAAATCTGGTCTACCTTTTTAACTCGTAAGCGACTACAATCCTGGTTTGACCCCGATAATGACAATTATCAAGGCTGGTTAGCTGATGGTGTACATTTAAAGAACATTGTGATATTACCGGAGAATGAATTTCAGGATTATTTCCCAGCTGAAGGAGAACCTAATGCCGAATCATATATTTTTAGCATTTATGGTGTTCTTGCACATCAATTTGGACATATTTTAGGTTTACCTTCTCTTTTTGATACTGATTCCTCTAATGGAGCTTCCCAAGGTATAGGAAACTGGGGTTTAATGGGTACGGGTATCTGGAATGCAAATGGTTATGTTCCAGCTCAACTTGATCCCTGGTGCAGATTATACTTAGATTGGGAACCTGTAATTACAATTACGACTGATACTGAAAATGTTCCGGTAGATTATTTTTTGAATCACAATCCTTCTGCAAATAGATTATACAAACTCCCTATATCCAGCAGAGAATATTTCCTGATAGAGAATAGACAACAAAATCCCGATGGAAGCACTGACCCTTATACTGGACTTCCCAGTTATTCTTTCCCTCTCCTTCCAGAAGGTGAGCAAGATTATTACGAAAATTATCCTCTTCTTCCTTATTTCAATTTTATGAAAAATAGATATAAAGGCAGTGAATGGGATTTTATGTTACCAGGTTTAGGAGGTCCTATTCCTTCAGGGATGAACATTCCTGTGGATGGTTCGGGATTGCTAATCTGGCACATAGATGAAAATGTAATAGCTCAAAACTTCACACCTAATTTTGATTTGAATAGCGTAAATGCTGATTCAGCTCATAAAGGTGTGGATTTAGAAGAAGCTGATGGAATAGAGCATCTGGATACTGCTAATTATAGTCTTTATAAATATGGCAGTCCCTATGATAGTTTCCGCAATGGTAACAATGATTATTTTGGCAATAGATTCCATAATGGATTGCTTTCTTTACCAGCAGCAGAAAGCTATTATGGTGGTGTCCCACTTGAAGTTTATGATATAAGCAATAGTGGCAATGTTATGTATTTTTCCGTTAGCTTTGGCTGGAAACTTTATGCTAATTATGAAGGTGATAATCCTATCAATGCTTGTATGGTAGATTTTGATGGTGATTCAGAAACTGAGATTTTCTATCCTATGCCCAATGGCTTGCTTTATATGTGGAAAAATGAAACTCTTATGCCAGGTTTTCCTCTTGCATTGCAACCGGTAACCCAAAACTATGTTTGGGATGGTTCTTCATTTTACCTTCCAATGCAATATCAAAGTTTAGCCCGACTCTATAAACTAAGTAATAGTGATAAAAGATTTATAGGAAACTTTCCTGGATGCAATTGGGCAACCCATCCTGTTTCCGACGGAGATAAGCTTTATTTTGCCCTCAATGATAATGATAACACTAAAAGTTATATATTTAGCTATAATAAGATAGAAGATGAGCTTCAACAAGTGACACAATTTGACTTTCCCGTGGTCGCTAATATGATTCTTTTCAGGAACAACCTTTATGTCTTGAACAAAAAGGGAAGCTCTTATTCTATCTGGAATTATGATTTAATTAATACTGAATGGGAAGAAAAACAATTAAATCTTCCTATAGATTCCACCTTAGTAGCCATTTTCAAGGCACCCCTGCAACCTAAAAGCATAAATAGAGCAGGTGAACTGATTGTTCAATTTACTAATTCTATCTATGTCTTTGATAATGAATTAAATTTGCTACCCGGTTTCCCCTACATCCATAATATGCATACTACCGCTCCTTTAACTATTGCCGATTGGGACATAAATGGTAGTTTGGATTTGATAATTACTTCAGATGAAGGATTCGCTATTATAGACCATTCAGGTTCCCGAATGAGTCCGATATCAGTCTTTTTACCTGCTTCTGATAGCTTAGCTTCTAACGCAGGAGCAGTGGTGTTAGATTTAGATAATGATGGGAAGAATGAATTACTTGGTTCTTTTAGCAATAATAGATTGATATGCTGGGAAGAAAATTTTCGGGTCAAAAAAGGATTTCCTGTGTCTTTTGGTAATCGTAGTCGTAATTTACCTTTCTTTGGTAAGGCTTCAGATGGGAATATCTATGCTTGGGTGGCTTCCGATAATGGAACTATTTATCGTACCTTACTTCCTGATGCAGTCTTGGAAAACTTCTCCAGTGGATGGTTAACAGAGTATGGAAATCTGCAAAGACACTCCAGTCGTGATGATTCATTTCTCTCAAATCAGTTTCAGACCACTGAGCTCTTTGTTCCAGGTGAAGTTTATATTTATCCTAATCCCTTGAAACCCCTTTTTGGTAATAAACTTACCCTCAATGTAATGACCAGTCAGGATACCCCTATTGAAATCAAAATCTTTGACATTAATGGAAGCCTGGTCTACTCTCAAAAAGCTTATGCCCGAGCTTATCTTCGTAATCGTGAATTGATAGATTTCCCCGAAGATAGGTTACATAATGGGGTCTATATCGCAGTGATTTCTGGATATAGAGATACTAAACAAATTAAATTTGCGGTGGAAAAATGAAGGAGTTTTCTGTGCATAAAGTAGCTTTAATACTTTCACTGATAATGCTATTTTCCGTATTCCTTAATGCGGATATACATCATAATGCAGGAAAATATGGCTATCAATTCTTGGATATTAGCACCAATCCAATTTCACTTTCTCAGGCTGGTAGAGGAATAAGTAGCTCTTCGGAATTAGCTTCTTTTCTGCGTCAACCTGCCTCGTCAACCATAGAAGCTCATAAAAGCATTGGTGCAAGCCATATCATCTGGTTAGCTGATACCTCCTGTGATAATCTTTACTATTCCTGGTCTAATCGTAAGAGTCATTTTGGATTAGCATTTCGTAGCCTGGATTATGGTGACTTAGAACTCCGCGATGACAATGGAATGTTGATAGGATATTATTCTCCCTTAGATATAGACCTTCTTGGTAATTATGCTAAGCGATTAACCCCTTCTATATATGCTGGTGTGAATGTGGGAATAGCTTATGAAAAACTGGATACTGATTCCAGTCTCGGACTACATACCGACCTCGGTGTTACCTGGTTAACTCCAATTGCAGGAACACAATTTAATTTATCTGTCCGTAATTTAGGCATTTCCAGTGCTATGGATGAAGAGCGCACCCTTTTTGCTCCAAGTTTAGAGATGGACTTGAGTAAAAGTATAAATTATCAAAATACAGATATTACATTTGAACTCAGTGGAATAAAAGCAGTGGATGAAAATTGGAAAGCCGCAGTAAGTTCCGAAATTGAGTTATTTCAAAGACTCCTGGCTCTTAGAATAGGTTATAAAATCAATTATGATGCAGAAAATCTTACTGCTGGTCTGGGATTGAACTGGAAAAACCTCAGTATAGATTATGGCTGGGGTTCTTTTTCTGACCATCTGAACAATGTTCATTCTTTTGGTCTTTCCTATCACTTTTAAGTGGCATACTTATGCGAAAATGCTATATTCCCTTCCTCTTTTTCTTTTTAATCAGTTTAACTGTTTTATCTGCTCTGGAATATACTCCGGGACAGCTTATTTTCAAAACCAGTCAGCCACTGAATATAAAATCTGACCAAACTGGTATAACTTCTTTTGACAACTGGCTCAGCACTTTAGGAGCATATAATTTAAGACCAATTAAAGGAATGCCTAATAACCAGTATTTCTTTGCTAATCTTGAACAAGAACCAAACTGGAAGGATTTGAAAGAAGGTAAGATAAAGTTTGCTGGAATTGAGTATATTCAACCAAACTATTTATCAACTTTTCACACCATACCAAATGACCCCCTATTCCCTCGTCAATACCATACCATAATTTCTAATCCTCAAGCCTGGGATTATTGCACGGGCAGTTCTACAGTGGTCGTTGGAATTGTTGATTCAGGATGTTTAATTAACCATCCTGACCTTGCTGCTAATATCTGGGTAAACACAAGAGAGATTCCCGATAACGGTATAGATGATGATAATAATGGATATATTGATGATATTTATGGCTGGGATTTCGTTGATGCTCCTGAATTAGCTGATATCGCTATTGGAGATTACCTTAATCCTGATAATAATGTGGAAGATGAAAACTTTCATGGCACTGCCGTAGCTGGAATTATTGGAGGTGTAGGAAATAATGGAGTAGGAATCTGTGGAGTTAACTGGAATATTAAATTGATGATAGTTAGATCAGGTTTCCTGACAGTTGATGGTCAAGGCTATTTACAGGATGACGATGCTGCAGCTGCTCTAATTTATGCTGCTGATAATGGATGTAATGTTATCAATATGAGCTGGGGTGACCCTAATTACTCTCCGATAATAGGAGATGCTTGTGCTTATGCTTATTCCAGAGGAGTAACTTTAGTAGCATCCGCAGGAAATGATCCTGGACCTTATATAAGCTATCCAGCTAAACTTTCCACTGCTATCTCCGTTGGTGCTATCAATAGAACACGCACTCTGGCTGGATTTTCCAGTTATGGACCTGATTTAGACCTCGTTGCTCCTGGTGAAATGGTGTTGAGCACTTATAAACTTGACCCGGGAAATCAGTATTATGAACAAAGCGGAACCTCTATGTCTGCACCCTTTGTTTCAGGTGCAGCTGCTTTATTATTATCATTACATCCTGGACTCAGTCCAAGTGAAGTTCGTTCACGTCTTTTAACTGCCACTGATGATTTAGGTGCCCCGGGCTTTGATCAATATTATGGACATGGCTTATTAAACGCTAAAAGGCTTCTGGAAAACACAGCACCTCCGCTTGTTTATATTGACTCTCCTCTGGACCAGAGCGGTTTAACAGAAAGCTTTGATAT
Organism: Candidatus Syntrophosphaera thermopropionivorans; assembly: GCF_004353895.1. Taxonomy (GTDB): domain Bacteria; phylum Cloacimonadota; class Cloacimonadia; order Cloacimonadales; family Cloacimonadaceae; genus Syntrophosphaera; species Syntrophosphaera thermopropionivorans. Next base: position 150,453 of record NZ_SMOG01000002.1, read on the forward strand.
TATAGGCACAGTCCAGGGTAACAATTTCTTCCGCTATTCTGTTATGTATTCCAACAAATCTGTTCCTTCGCTTCTGGATTGGTATGATGTGGAAACCCATCATAACTATCCAAAATTCCACACCCAACCTGTACAAAATGGAGTTTTAGCTCATTTTTATATACCAGAATCATTTGCTGAAGGAGAGTATATTATCCGGGTGCAATATGAAGCAATAAACGGAAGTAAATATAACTTTTTCCGGACAGTTATTTATGACCCTTCACCTCCACAAATGAAAGAAAACTCCTTGCAACAATTCACTCGTTATGATAAACAAAACTTAAGATATTATATTATTGCAGTATTTAATGAACCAGTACGCTCTGAACTTGATATAATAGCTTCAAACGGAACTCATTATCACAGCTATGGAGCTATGCTGGATACTTTACAAATATGGTCTTTACCTGAAACTCTACCTGAGGGGCAAATAGACATTCAGGTTAAAGCTACTAATGTAAGTAACTTAACCTTCCTATCTGATTGGTATAATGGCTTTCTGAATATACATTATGAGCTCATACCAAATTATGGGTATATCTATAGTCCTTTAGGAGGACCAAAAGTTCCCCTGAATTATAGCTATGATTATAATGGTGATGGTATAAAAGAATATATTGCTATGGACTTACCCAAAACAGGTTATGGACCGGTTTATGCTTATCAACCTGAAGCTGGAGGACATATAGTAAGCCATTCTTTTGGTGATTCTTTCTGGCTCCTTGGTGCAGGAAATACTAACAATATTGGACAAGAACTTTTAACCTTAAAATATGGCACCGCCACCGTCTTAGAAAGTCAAAATAGTTCGTATCCTAATATTGCCCTTTGGGAAGACCGTTCTATAGATGGAGGCACCATAGCTGATTATTCTAATGATGGTATAGATGATCTTCTATTGGTTAAAACTCTTCCCACAGAAAGAGTTATTCAGGCATATAAACGATCAGGAAACATCTTTGTCCCCAAAAACACTTTGCATAATACCAGTTCAACTACATCTTACAATGCTTTTGTCCCTACCATCATTGTTAAGAACTTTGATAATGATAGCTATCCGGATATCTTAGTAGCTGATACTGATGGTGATGTAATGATTTATGAGATTCGCAACGATAATTTTGCAGAACTAACCTGGACCCAAAAGATGCCTGTTGGAAACACTTATTATCTTACCAGTGGCGATTTTGATGGCAACGGAAGGCAGGATTTCTTCATAGGTGGATATTATACGGATAAACTTGACCCCAACCTCAATTTTTGGTATTTTGAAGGTTTTAAAAATGTGTCCAATAATAACTATACTTCTATGGGCTCCATAATGTTCAATCAAGTGGCTTCTAAAAATGCTATTCAAGCAGCAGACCTGGATAATGATGGGAAAGATGAAATTATTTTAGCTATCTCACCTAATTTATACATAGTTAAATATCAAGATAGTAAATTCCAGCCTCAATTTTATGGGAATAGTTACAATACCTATTCCATTCTTGCTTATATAGATCATCCTAATCAATCGTTCTTTTTAACAAATTATGAAGTTGAAAAGGACTCCCTTATTTCCGTTGTATGGACTCAAGATGCACCCTATACAGGACCACCAACACCCATTAATTTTATTGCCAGACCTCTAAATGAATCCTCAGTTCAATTAAGTTGGATAAACAATGGTGCTGATTATTATAGAATCTACAGAAAAGAAGAAAACAATCAGATATATATTTTGGATAATGTTACAGGGAATTCCTATATTGATTTAAATGTGGAAGAAGGTTGCACCTATCAATATGCTATTACCGCTTATAATTCTAATTTTACACCTTCAGAAAGTGCTCCAACTATCTGGCAAACCGTTATTCCCTATCCTGTCCCCCATATTGAAAGTGTTACTATGATAGGTCCTAATAGATTGCGAGTAATGTTTGATCAGCCAATGGCAACCTCTATCTGTAATCCTTCTCTTTACACAGTAGATAAAGGGATGTCGCATCCTTCTTCAGTGAATTATATCAATTATTACTATGGAGTTCAGCTGCAATTCAGCCAGATCTTTCCTGAAACAAGTGAACCATTTTTACTTACTCTGGGAACTATGCTTAGTGCTTATAATATTCCTCTGGCTGAAAATCAATATGAATTCTATTGGATTGCTGATACTGAACCACCTAAGGTTACCGGAGCAGTAGTTTTAAATGACCAAAAGACGGTGGAAATTACTTTCAGCGAATCATTAGCTCCGGACAATCCCAGTCCCGAACAATTGCATAACTATACTCTAATCTGTCATTCCAATGACCCGGACAACAGTATAGTATCAGTTTCTCATTTAGATGACCGGGTTCAGGTCTCTCTGTCTCATAAATTAAAATTTGGTTCCTCACCCTATCAAATAGTGGTGCGTAATGTTAGGGATTTGGCAGGTAATCCTATTATACCACAATATTCTACCACTCGTTTTTATATGAGTAATAATCATGATTTAAAGAATCTGGTAGTTTATCCCAATCCCGTAAGATTTAATGACTTACAATGTCACATCCTTAATTTCCCTGCAGGTAAGAGAGGTCATATAAAAATTTATGATAGTTCAGGTAATCTTGTTCGTAGTTCTGCCATAGGTCCTTTTAATCCAGAAATTAATAATATAGATTGGATATGGGATTTAAAGAACAACGATGGAAAGTTAGTCTCTTCCGGTATATATTTCTATGTAGTAGAAATGGGGGGCAATATTGCCAGGGGTAAAATAGCAATCATAAAATAAAGGTTAAGATTAAGCTCACAGATTAGCTGAATTTGGCGGTTATATCTTCTAAATCGGGCAAAAGTAGAACTTTAAACTGGTCAGTACGCATTTCTGGGTCGGAAACTATTTCTATTTGGTCCTTGTAAGCGGTAAAATATTCGTAATTATTCTGTATATGTTCTAATAACTCAGGATGAACAATGATACGCAATTTCCTATCTTTAATAAAATATTCTGATCGATTTAACCATCTATAAATACGCATTAACATAGTGTCTTTGGAAACAATGCGTCCACTTCCATGACAGAGTGGACAGGGATCTGAAAAATTAGCGATAAGCGAAGTTCTCATTCTTTTCCGTGTCATTTCCACCAGACCCAGTTCAGTAAAATTATAGACCTTGTTTTTAGCTCGGTCTCTTCTAAGGTTTTTTCTTAGCATTTCCAGAACTTCTTGTTTATTTTGTTCATTTGCCATATCAATAAAATCTATAATAATTACACCACTTAAGTCCCGAAGTCTTATTTGACGTGCTATTTCTGCTGCAGCTTCCAGGTTGGTCTTTTTAATGGTTTCCTCATAATTTGTTTTTCCTGTAAAGCTACCAGTATTAATATCTACAGCGACCAGAGCTTCAGTTTGCTCTATCTTAATATTTCCTCCACTGGGAAGATATATTCGTGAATGGAATATGGTTTCAATCTTTTTTTCAATACCCCAGGCATCAAAGATAGGGGTATCTTCTTTATATATCTCTATATTATGAATCAATTCTGGAGATATATCTTCCATTTGATGGATTATACTTTTGGCGAAGGCTTTATCATCAATCACCAGACGGTCAACATTCTCGCCAAAAAGGTCTCTAATCAGATAATTCTCCAGAGCATTTTCTTCAAAGACACAGACCGGTGCTTTATGATAGCGTATTTTCTTTTCAATCAGTTTCCAGGTCTTTAAAAGAGCTTCATATTCGGTGCGTAATTCATCTTCTTCACAACCTTCAGCTTCCGTTCTAACTATTAAGCCAAAATTGGGATCTTTGAAGTTGCTGATAATATTTCGGATACGATAACGTTCATTCGGATTGTAGATTTTACGAGAGATAGCAATCTTATGTTTATTGGGAAAGAGCACTAAATATTTACCCGGAACAGAAATTTGACCCGTAAGTCTTGCTCCTTTAGAACCAAGAGGACCTTTATGAACCTGTACTACAATTTCCTGACCTGGTTTAAGTAGATTGCCAATCTGAGAAGAATCCTTAGGGTTAAGTCTGGGATGAGGAGTTTCATTTTCATAAATATCAAGAAAATCCATAACTATATCTGAATAATGTAAAAAAGCTGTCCTTTCCAGACCTATATCAATAAAGGCAGCCCCCATTCCCGGAAGCACATCCTTTACAATACCTTTGTAAATATTTCCAACAATATTCTGTTTATCTTTACGTTCTACAAAGAGTTCTACTAATCTACCATCTTCTAAAACTGCCACTCTCTTTTCCAGAGGATGCACATTAACGATGATTTCGGTTATGTATTTATCTCTTTTAGAATAACTATGTTCTGTTTTGTGGCTTCTTGATTGATTCATATTTCATTAATCCAGCTTATAGGGACAAAAATATAGCCATTGATTGGTCTGTAAGGTCTTTTTTAGATAATCTTCTATCGGTTCAATAGCATTGGATTCTTTATTTATAGCTTTAGCTGAACTGGTCTGTAACCAATTACCTTGACGGAACAAATCCCATATAGTAACCTTTTTAGGATATGATTCAACCCCATATTTAGTAATTTTTGCCAAGTCAGCAGCCTTAGTTATTGCAAACTGAAGATTGCCTATATCATCAATTAGACCATTACCTTTAGCATCAGAAGCAGAAAAGACTCTTCCTTCTGCTACTAAATCAATTTTATCAGCACCAATTTTACGACTGTCCATCACTCTTTGTTTAAATTCGGCATATACGCTAGCAGATTCTCTTTTCAAAGAAGCCAGGAGTTCAGGATCAGTCTTTTCTAAAATATTACCTGCTCCAGCAAATTTCCCATAGCTTATAGTTTGACTTTCTATACCTATCTTATTACCCAGCTCTTCTGCTTCGGGAAGAGCCATTACCACTCCTATAGAACCTGTAATTGTCTGGGGATCTGCAATTATATAATCACTGGCACAACTTATATAATATCCTCCAGATGCAGCCATTCCTCCCATAGATACAACCACTGGTTTTTCAAATGCTTTGATTCGCTGATAAATCAATTCTGATTCAAGAGCTGAACCTCCTGGACTATTAATTCGTAAAACGACTGCTTTAACTGTCTTATCATCAGCTAATTTATCCAAAATCCTATCTACACTATTTAAACTTATCACATTGGGATTATTATAATTAATTGAAGGAGTGATATTACCGCTAAGATAAACCACGGCAATTTTGTCTGAAGAAATAGAAGCTTCTGTGCCAGATTTATAATCAGAGATAGAAATCTGGTATTTATCTGTAATATCATATTTTTTCTGGAGTTCTTCCCAGGTGGCAGCTTCATCAATTAAACCATATTTTATAGCTTCTTGAGCGTCAATGGTTAAATCTGGTCTGTTTTCATAGATATTTTGCACTGTATCTATTTTCATACTGCGCATTTTTGATATTTCTTGTTGTATAAGTTCATAGCGACTTTTTAGAACTTTCCTTAAATTTTCTTCTGTGCCTGGACTTAAAGAGTTTTGAGTATAGGGTTCTGCTGCTCCTTTAAATTCACCTTCCTGCATTACATGCATCTTTATGCCAAGTTTCTTAAGCGCATCTTTATAAAAGAGAACATTACTGGCAACACCTTCCAGCACAATTCCAGCAGAAGCAGAAGGGTCTATAAAGATTTTATCTGCCATCGCACAAAGAAGATAATCTTTTTGAGCAAGGACTTCACCATGAGCAATCACAGGTTTATGACTCTTCTTAAAATCTTGCAATGCTGCATCTATTTCATTTAGATTAGCATAATTAGTCTGTAGCAAATTAGGTTTAATCAGGATGCCCTTGATTTTGTTATCGTCTGCAGCTTTTCGTATCCTATAACAGATATCTGTAACACTTAAGGGATTATATCCCAGGAAATTGGAACTCTGAAGGATAGAATAATCCGTAACCTGTCCACTTAAATCCAGAACAAGCCAGGATCCTTGGGCAACATTTTTTCCTTGGGGAGCAAACCCAATAAAATATCCTGCTAAAAATGCAACTGCCAGAATTAAAACAATGACACCACATCCAATATAAATTCCACTATTTTTTTTCATCTATAAAGCTCCTCTCTATTTACCAAAAAATTGGGATATCTATAAAAAATTCTGGCGGAGATGCTGGGATTCGAACCCAGGATATGCGTTTGTGCACATATACACGATTTCCAATCGTGCTCCTTCAGCCAGCTCGGACACATCTCCGCTTTCGGTGATATAATTTTTTTTGCCATCCTTTCTGTCAAATAAAAATCAATGCTTGAAATGACGATAACCCGTTAAAACTAAGGTTATCCCATATTCATTACAGGCTTCAATAACTTCATTATCCGATTTAGAACCACCTGGCTCTATGATTGCTTTAATTCCATACTTATGTAATTCATCTACGGAATCACGAAAAGGAAAGAATCCATCTGAAGCACAGACAGCACCACTAAGATTATGTCCATAGCGTTGTGCTTTCCAGAGAGCAAGATGAGTGGAATCAATCCTGCTGGTTTGTCCTGCACCTAACCCATAAACCCGGTCTTTACCTGTAATGGCAATAGCATTGGAACGAAGTAAGGAGACAACTTTCCAGGCGAATATAAGGGCTTCCCATTCATCCTTTTCTGGTTTTTGTTCTGAAACTACTTCCCATTCTTCAGGATTTTCCTGTACCAAATCCCAGGATTGAAGCAACCATCCATAGGTTAAGCATTTCAATTCCCAGGGTTCTGAAAATTTGTTTAAAAGTTCTGGATTATATTTAATGACTCTCCTATTCTTTTTCTTTTTAAGAAATTCCAGGACTCCGGTATCATAATCAGGTGCTATTATGATTTCTGTAAAGACCCGATTTATTAATTCAGCTGTCTTTATATCCAGGGAACGATTTACTCCTACGATTCCACCATATGGAGAATCGGTATCGCTTTTATAAGCTTTTTCATAGGCAAGAGCCAAATCAGAATCTACACCAATTCCGCAGGGATTACAATGTTTGGTAATAATAACTGCTGGTTGTTCAAATAATCTCAAACCTCTAAGAGTAGCATCAATATCTTGATGATTATTAAAAGATAGTTCCTTACCTGATAAAACCTCTAATGGAGATTGATGAGAAAGATAAAAACCAGCCATTTGATGCGGATTTTCTCCATACCGCAAAGGCTGTTCCAGCTTACAAGATATACTATAATATGAAGGTATATTCGGTGAGTATTCTTTAAAAGAATCCAGCGATTTAAAATATTCTGCTATTATTGTATCATAATGGGACACATACTCAAATGCCTTATGAGCCAGATGAATTCTCAATTCCAAAGGAACTTCTTTATTATTCTGCAAATATGCTAAGACAGATTCATAATCTTGAGGATCGGTTAAGACCATTACACTCTTGTAGTTTTTTGCTGCTGCACGGATTAAAGAAGGTCCTCCAATATCAATATTTTCAATTAGTTCGGAATGAGTTACTCCTTCCCGAGACCAGGTTTCAGCAAAAGGATACAGATTTACTGCAACTAAATCTATACAATCAATTCCAAGTTCTTCCAGAGTTTTCATATGTTCTAAATTTTCTCTATCTGCCAGAATTCCAGCGAAAATACGGGGATGAAGCGTTTTCACTCTTCCATTGAGAATCTCAGGAAACCGTGTTAACCGAGCAATTTCTATGTTATTAATCCCTATATTATCCAGATAATTGGATGTCCCCTTCGTTGCTAAAATAGCATAACCCAGTTCATTCAAGGCAGCAGCAAGTTTTTCAATGTTCCGACGGTCCGAAACGGAAAGCAAAGCATATTTATTCATTTATCCTCATCATTATCTACTTGTTGAACTATATTCTTCAATTCCTCTGTGGCTAAGAGTTTTTCTATACGCTTATTTAATTTGCTATTAGTATACATTTCAACCGTAACTCTAACCATCTGCTGAGGACTCTCTGTTGGTTCTTTACCATTTTTCCTGTTTTCATATACTGAAACCATCACCATTCCACTCATTATAATGACCCAGTTCACATATATCCAGAGCAAAAAGATAGGTAAAGCAGAGACTGCACCATACCTTTCAGGATAGGTGGTTAAGTTATAGATATAGAAATCAAATCCACTTCTGGCAATTAGCCATATAATTGCAGCCCAAAAAGCACCCCTAACCAATGAAGTTGCTTTAACTGTTACTGAAGGCATCAAACTATATAGTAGTAATAAAATAATATATTGCATCAAAAAAGGTATTAAAAAACTAAACCATTTGAATACAGGAAGTTTTAAAATTCCAGATATAATTGGAATAGACGAGGTTGATAAAAGCACAATCATAATAAGCAATCCCAGAATCAATGTACCTAAAAACTTTATGATTTGACTAATTAACCCTGGTTTAGTTCTGAATTCAAGTCTCAGTATCCGGTCAAAAGAATCCCTGATAACTATAAATAAGGAATATGAGGAAACTGCTATAACTATAAAGTTGATGATATTGAATCCTGCTTTATTTTCCAACATATTCTGAATTATATTCTGCACCTGTAAAGCTGCACTTGGTATAAGATTTTCTGAGATTAAAGAGAATATTTTCTCTTTTAAATCCAGGAAAGGTAGAGTAGGCGCAAGGAAAATAAGGAACACCACTACTGGTACAAATCCCATAATAGTTATATAAGTTAGCGCTCCTGCTTCTCTTAATACTCTTTCTTTCATAAGAATTTGATAAAATGATTTGACGAAATTAGTTAAATCTGCCCATAATCGTTTTCGCCATTGAGAATTACTTATATATTTCCAGAATACTGCTATATCATATTTTGCGGTCTTGAATATACCAATTATAAGCAACCAGATAGTTTGGAAAAAGCCTTTTTTCTCTTTCTCTTCCATTTTCATTCCTTAAATAGACTAAATCTTGATTTCATACAACAATATCCTTTTCACAATTACTTTGCAACAACCACTTAAATCTATTAAGTTTTTGAGCTTCAATACAATCAGCTATAATGATAGATAATTTCATAAGACTTTTCCAATTAATACAATTTCAAAGCTCATTATCTAATTGTCAATAAGAAAAAACAAGAATAAAATCATTAAATTCAAAACTTTTGTCACCTCTTTTTTCTCTCATTTATTTTAGTAACCTTATTTCTAATCAATAAGTTAAGGATTTTCCCAATTATACATATATGTTATTTCTTATTCCCAATTCTTAAAGTTGACATTATGTAATGTTATCAGGTAACTTATGTCCCATTTCGGACATAAGCTGGACATGAGCTGGACATGAGCTGGACATAAGTTGGACATCGGTTCCCCTATTATTAGAAGGTTAATGTTTACGAATTAATAACAAACAAAGAAACCTAAAATGAAGCAATTATCGGATTCTTAGACTACAGTTTAGGTCATCAAAAAATGGAGTTTTTTTGCTTGACAAAGGGGATTATAAAAATTTATATGTATAGAAATGCATCTCTAGCTCAGCTGGTAGAGCAACTGACTCTTAATCAGTGGGTCCGGGGTTCGAATCCCCGGAGATGTACCAAAATTTTTAGATGCGGTGATTTGCCCTTTGCTCCGCGGCAAAATGTGCTAAAGTGCGGCATTTTATCCGGCTTTAGCAGCCGGATTTTTTTATATATAAAAACAAAGTGAAGCATAGCTGCATCTTGAAACAGGAAATATATTCTGTAAGTTAATAAAGGAGAAATGAATGACTGCCTTACATGAGAACAAACCGTGTGAGAAAAATGAGTATGTGTTTACTTCTGAATCAGTGTCAGAAGGTCATCCAGATAAGGTCTGTGACCAGATATCAGATGCTATACTGGATGCTTATTTGAAAGAGCATCCCAGCTCGCGAGTAGCTTGTGAGACGCTATGCACTGAAAATAGAGTAATTCTTTCAGGAGAAATATCTTCTCCAGGTAACTTGAGTCTGGATATAGAACCTATCGTACGTAATGTAATTAGAAACATTGGCTATATCCATCCTGGCATTGGTTTTGATGATAATTGTGAGATCAATAACTATCTCCATTCCCAGGAAACAGCATTAAGAGAAAATGAAGGGGCTGGTGATCAGGGTTTGATGTTCGGTTATGCCTGCACTCAAACCAGACACTATATGCCTGCCCCAATTGCAATGGCACATAAGCTATTACAAAATCTGGCAGAGCTTCGCAAAAATGGAACTATCCCCTATCTCCTACCTGATGCTAAATCCCAGGTCAGTATGCGTTTTTGTGGTAGAAAACCCGTCTCAGTGGAAACTGTTGTTATCTCAACTCATCATAAACATATCAGCAAATCAGAATTTGAAGAAATGAAACGAGCCATAAATCAACTGGTTATTAAACCTACCATAGAAGAAATGGAAAACGATACTTGCAGCACTTTTCAAGCTAATAATTATCAGGTGAAAATTAATCCTTTGAATGAATGGGAAGACGGTGGTCCTGCTGCAGATACAGGACTTACTGGAAGAAAAATCATAGTTGATACTTATGGTGGATGGGCACAACATGGAGGTGGAGCCTTTTCAGGTAAAGATGCCACCAAAGTTGACCGTAGTGCTTCCTATATGGCAAGACATATAGCAAAAAGTATTGTCGCCTCTGGTTTAGCAGAAGAATGTTTGCTACAATTTAGTTTTATAATTGGTGAAGCCGAACCTGTATCTTTGATGGTGGATACTTTCGGAACCGGTAAGATGAGTGAAAAAGAACTGGAATCCCTTATTCGTAAGAGTTTTCCCTTGACAGTAAAAGGGATAATAGAGTATCTTGATTTAAGAAAACCTATATTTTTCCCTACTGCTTCCTATGGTCATTTTGGTCGTGATGATGAAAACTTTACCTGGGAAAGGGTCAAAGAATTAAAATAGGCAGGATAATGGACTTATATCAAAAGCTTAAGACCACACCAGCTTTCTTCTTAATTGCAGGTCCTTGTGTGGTAGAAAACGATACAGTTATGCATAAAGTGGCAGAAACTTTAGTTCAACTGCAAGAAGAAACTGGCATTATCGTGGTATTTAAAGCTTCTTATAAAAAAGCAAATAGAAGTTCAGTTGATTCCTATATGGGACCGGGTGAAGAAGAAGGTTTACGCTCTCTGGAACATATAAAGAGTGAATTCCATCTTCCTGTATTAACCGATGTTCATGAAAGAATTGAAGTTGAAGCAGCAGCTCAGATCTGTGATATCCTGCAAATTCCAGCTTTTCTCTGTCGTCAAACTGAACTTATACAAGCTACAGCTGCTACAGGAAAAATCATCAATATTAAAAAGGGGCAATTTATGGCTCCTGAAGATATGCAACAAACTGCACTAAAAGCCGGAAATAATCAACAAATACTGCTCACTGAACGAGGAACTTGTTTTGGCTATCATAATCTGGTAGTAGATTTTCGCAGCTTCAGTATTATGCACTCTTTGGGCTATCCTGTGGTCTATGATGTAACGCATTCTCTCCAATTACCCTCAGCTGGTAAGGTATCAGGTGGCAATCCAGAATTTGCACCTATGATGGCAAAAGCAGCCATAGCTACAGGTAAAGTGCAGGGACTTTTTATAGAAACACATCCTGAGCCAGAACAAGCTTTGAGTGATGCGGCAAGTATGTTGAGGTTAAATATGCTTGCTCCTCTGATTAAGGAATGTTTAAAAATAGCTCATTTAAAGGATAACGAATGAATTTTATTAATATACAAAAACCTTTGAAACCTTCTTTAGACTGGACAAAGATTAAACTAATGGTCTTTGATTGCGATGGTGTGCTCACTGATGGAAGAATTATTTACGATAGTGCTGGCAATGAAAGTAAAAATTTTGATGCTCATGATGGTATGGGTTTTAATATTTTAAAACATACTGATATTAAAACCGCTGTTATTACCGGCAGAAATTCACCTCTTTTAGAGCGTCGTTGCCAGGACCTGAAGATAGACTTTCTTTTCCAGGGAGTCTTGAAAAAGCTGGATAAAATTAATCAGTTACTTCAGGAACTTGGATTGGACTTTGATAATCTACTGATGATGGGCGATGATTTTAATGACCTTCCTTTGATGCTAAGGTCTGCCATCTCTGTTTGTCCAGCTGATACCTGTGAAGATGTTAAAGCTTTTTGTGATATTATTACCCAACATAGTGGTGGAAGAGGAGCAGTTAGAGAATGCATTGAACTACTGCTTACCAATCAAGGAATCTATGAGCAAGCATTGCTCTCCTATCTTAATTCTATCAGTTGAGTTAATCCTTTTATGCTCTCTATTAGCACTTAGTGCTTGTGGAAAAAGTAAACTGGATATTCAAACGGAATCAATGAAACGTGGGATTCCAGATGAGACGAGCACAAATGTGACTCTTACCGAATACGAACAAAATAAAATCGCTTATATTTTAAATGCGGAAAGAATAGATCGTTATTACGACCGCCGCATTCTGAATGCATATAAAGTAGAAATTCAAGCTCTGGACAAGAAAACGGGTGGAACTTCTTTTTTAAAAGCAGATAGCACAATTGTAGATGAAGCCAGAAATATGATCATGGCACATGGGAATGTTAAGCTAATTTCAGCTGAAGGAAGCATCTACACCAATCGTATGATTTGGGACCGAAATAGCGATGTCATAGTTGCACCGGACACAGTTATGCTCGTCAGAGCAGGAAATATATTACGAGGAAGAAATCTCCGAACAAATTTAAGTATTTATCCAACTGAAATGGATAGTATCTCCGCAGAAGGTTTATGTGAAGAAAAAGAATTTCTTAATTGGTAGTGTTCTGCTTTTAATTCTGCTTCCTATCTGGGCACAAAAATCAGAGCCTTTACGAGTGATTCATTCAGATAAATTATATCTAACTAAAGTTCAGGATGAACAGGTAATGCGTCTTGAAGGTAAAGTCCATTTCTTCTATGGTAAGACTGAATTTCACAGTGATCGTGCCACTATTTTCAATCTGCAAAAGATAGCCCGTCTGGATGGTAATGTTAAGGTTAATAATGATTCTTTAACCCTGTTTGCTGATAGTTTAACCTACTATCGCATTCCCGATGAACTTAATGCAGGTGGAAAAATCTATATTGAAGAGAACCAAAAAGGCAGTGCTTTTCGGTGGTTTCGTTCCAATTATGCTATCTATAACCAAAAATATAATCAAATTACTGTATGGGAAAATGTCTCTGCCTATGATAAAGAAGAGAATGTTTCCATATTTTGTGGTTACGCTTTTTGGGATAGAAATGAAGGTTATGCTTATATGATTGAGAAACCCAGAATAATCACAGCTCAGGAAGATACTCTTTATGTGAATGCTGATAAGATGGAATACTTTGAAAAAGAACGGAAATTAGTGGCAACTTTCAATGTCCAGGCTCAAACCCGTGATTACCGAACCGTCAGTGATTTTCTGCTCTATTTCTTAAAAGAAGATAAAGCTGTCTTCACGGGAATGCCAGAATTCCATTCTGATTATGCAAAAGCTGAAGCGGGTGAATTTTATCTATATTTTAAAGAAAGAAAATTGAATAGAGCTGAACTCGTTGATTCCTGTAGAGTAGAATTTTCTGAAGAAGCAATGGGACCTAAATTTAACTGGGTGGTAGCAGATTATATTGATATTGGATTTGAAGAGAACCAAATCCGTTCTTTCAATGCTGAAAGAGCAGTTCAATATCGCTATATTCGTCAAAAGACAGATAAAAACGATTACTTTGATAACACAGCCACTGGTGATTATCTGGAGGTTCAGTTTACTCCAGAGAATAAACTTGATTATATGAAGATGAATATGAACATCAAGGGTATCTACAAATTCCAAAACAAATCTTGACAGACAGAATAGATTCATCTAAGGGTTAATTTATGGAAATTCACAAAATTCAAGCCCAGCACTTGGCAAAGATATACGGAAAACGCAAGGTAGTCAACGACCTCAGTATGGAAATGCAACAGGGAGAAGTAGTTGGTATTCTCGGTCCTAATGGAGCTGGTAAAACTACAACCTTTTATATGATTCTCGGCTTAACCAAACCTAATGAAGGAAAAGTTCTGCTGGATAATAAAGATATAACGCATCTTCCTATGTATCGTCGTGCCAGACTTGGTCTGGGATACCTAGCGCAGACACCTTCAATTTTTTCTAAACTTACCGTAGAAGAGAATATACTGGCTATATTGCAGACTTTGAAGATAAGTAAACAGGAACAAAAAAGAAAACTGGAAGAAGCTTTAGCAGAACTTAATCTAACGCCTCTTGCCAAACAAAAAGCTTACACTCTTTCTGGAGGTGAGAGACGTAAACTGGAGATTACTCGCTCTTTGCTAACTAATCCAACATTCATCTTTATGGATGAACCTTTTGCTGGCGTTGACCCTATCACCGTGGCAGATATTCAGGATATTATTGCTAAATTGAGAGATAAGAATATCGGAATAATGGTCACCGACCACAATGTATTTGAGACTTTGAAAATAGTGAACCGTGCTTATATTATATTTGAAGGAAAAATTATAGTATCCGGTTCCTCATGGGAGCTGATAAATGATGAAAAAGCAAAAAAATTATATTTAGGAGATAGGTTTTTAACTAATCCTTTTGAGTCCCGACAATGAATAGTTTTAATCAGAACATATCAATGCAGGAAAAACAGGAGCTTGCTTTAAAGCCAAAGATGCTACAATCTTTGAAAATGCTCACTCTTCCCATCCTGGAACTGGAAAATTATATTAAACAAGAGCTGGTTAACAATCCATTGTTGGAACTCCGTGATGAAAAAGAAGAAGAAGATTTAGAAGAGACCCCTATGACATTTGTTCCTGAAGAAAGTCAGAAAAACCTGGATGATACAGATAGTTCATTTGAATGGGGACAGACCATAAGTGAAGCTAAGGAACTAACTGAAATTTTGGACCAATGGAATGAATATCATCAAAACTATGAAGGTTCTTCTTCTAAACCGGAAAAAGATAAAGGTGAAGCTTTATTAATTTATGAAGAAAGTGGCATTGAGCAATTTATGCAACAACTTTATCCTCTATCCTTGCCTGATAATGAGATAGATTTTGTAGCCGAAATGCTTGATAACTGCGATAGTTATGGATACCTATCTCCCGAATTTAATTTGGAAAGAGCTGCCAGAGCTTATGGTATTTCTCCAGAAAGAGCAAAGGTCATACATAACATAGTACTACAATTACCTCCCAAGGGTATTACTTCTCGCAATATCAGTGAATGCCTGTTAGCTCAATTATCTGAAGAAGAACGCCAGAATAGTATCCTTGTAGGTTTATGCACTGACCAATTTGAAAATTTAATTCATCGTCGTTTTCAAAAAATAGCCTCCTATTATGGCGTTTCTGAGGATTGTATCTTATTCTGGCGAGATGTGATAGCTAAACTTGACCCTAAACCAGGTTTGCGAATTCTCACTCCTAATACTGCCTATATAGTTCCCGATATTACCATAAAAAGAATAGATGACGACTTTGAGGTAATTATCAATGACCATATAAGCCCTAATATAATCATCAGTCCACATTATCTTAAGTTAATGGCACATGGTTTTCTGGATAAAGAAACTCTTAAATTCGTGAGAGAACGGATAAATAGTGCTAAATTTCTCATTAAGAGCATCTATATGCGAACCCGCACTTTGGAACGAGTTACTAAGGCAATCATCAAGTATCAATCCGATTTTTTCTATAATGGGACAGGTATAATTCAACCTCTAACCTATTCTGTTATAGCACGAGAGCTTTCAGTTAATGAATCCACTATATCCAGAGTGGTAAAACATAAATATGCAGAAACTCCTTACGGAATTTATGCTTTGAAGGACTTTTTCTCCAGCACGGCTGGAATTGATACTCGCAATGAAAACATTTCTCGTCAGCAGATTAAATCTTTTATTTGCAAGATGGTAGAGAATGAAGATAAGAAACACCCTCTTAGTGACCAGGAATTAGTTAATCTTCTTAAAAAGGAAGGGTTAATTATTTCCCGAAGAATTGTAGCTAAATATAGATTTGAACTGGGTATTCTAAATAGTCGTTTACGCAGGATGTAAAGGAGAAACTCTTGTCTGAATTTAAGGTTACTATAATTGGTGGAGGACCCGGAGGATATGAAACAGCCATAAGGTTAAATCAATATGGGATTGAATGCCTCCTGATTGAAGAAGAAAGAGTTGGAGGTGTCTGTCTAAATCGCGGTTGCATTCCAACAAAAGCCTTAGTTAAAAGTGCAGAGCTATACTATGAAATGAGCTCTGCTTCAAATTATGGTCTCCCTTCCTATAAACCAGAACTGGATTATGAACAGGTATTCAACCGAAAAAATGCTATCGTAGAACAACTGGTAAATGGAATAGAGCTTATTTTCCGAAAACGCAATATTCCCATTTTAAAAGATAGAGCCATAACCATTAGCTTAGAGAATGACAAATATTTAATCCAGACAGCTAAGGGCGAACAAATAGAAACACAATATGTAGTCATTGCCACAGGTTCACTTCCAAAATCCTTACCTAATATAGCCATAGATGAAGTTAATATCTTATCGTCAACTGGTATGCTCAATCTTTCAACCTTACCTGAATCCTTAGCCATAGTTGGAGGTGGGGTTATTGGTTGTGAATTTGCTTCTATAATGAATAGTTTTGGAGTGCAAACCTCTATTATAGAGTTTCTTCCTCGTATTCTTCCCAGTGAAGATGAAGAGATATCCAAAAGACTTACGGTAGCATTAAAAAAAGCCGGGATAAAGATTTACACTTCTACCGCTGTGGAAAATATTAAAGAAATTGCACAGAGACAGCAACTCTCTCTTTCTAATGGCTCAACTCTTACGGTAGATAAAGTATTGCTAAGTGTTGGACGCATCCCTAATTGTAATCTTGATTGGAATCAAATGGAACTGGAAACTGAACATAATGCTAT
>NZ_SMOG01000002.1:167527-171573 GCF_004353895.1 Candidatus Syntrophosphaera thermopropionivorans
ATACTGAAGAAGAAGCACGGGAAAAATTTGGAGAACTAAAAATCGGTAAGTTTCCCTTTAGTGCCAATGGAAAAGCTATGGCTATGAGCAGCACTTATGGAATGGTGAAGACAATTGCTCGCGCTGATAATTCTGAATTAGTGGGAATGCATATCTTAGGTGCTAATGCCACAGAACTTATAGCGCAAGGAGCTATTCTTATTTCACTGGGAGCAAAATCAGAGGTGATAGATTATCTAACTTTTGCTCATCCAACACTTTCAGAAACAATTAAAGAGTCCCTTGAGGACTTGAATAACCTTTCCATACATAAGATTTAGTAAGGAGGACTAACGCATGCAAATCACGATTACTGCCCGTCATTTTGAACTGACCAAGGCAATCAGAGATTATGTGGAATCATCCTGTCAAAAATTGAACCGGTATTTTGACCATATAATCAACATTCATGCAACTTTATCTTTAGAAGACAACCGCAATATTTGTGAATTGTCTCTTCATGCTCCAAGATATGTTCTAAAAAGTCAGGCAGAAGAAATGGATATGTATCTTGCCATAGATTCTGCCGTAGACAAACTTGAAGTTCAAATTAAAAAATTGAAAGACCGGATAACTGACCATCAGAAAAAGAAGCCCCTGAAAGAACAGTTTATCTCATATTCTCATGAATCTGATATCATTGTAAATCCGGAAAATCACACACGTAAGACCATTAAAACTAAACGAACTGTAGCAGAGACTTTATCTTTACAGGAAGCTCTGGATAAACTGGACCGTCAAAAGGAAAACTTTTTGATATTCAGGAATGTAGAAACAGATAAGCTCAATGTCCTGGTTAAAAAGGATGAGCAGAATTATAAATTGATAGAACCATAAGATACTTCGGTGGAAAGCCGGAAGGTCTATTTCCCTCCGGCTCTCTTACCTCCCGAGGATAGGAATGAAAGTTATCACCATCAGGGAATTATTTGAAACTAAGAAAAAAGACCTTGCTCTCTCACTGGTTACTGAGCCTGAGACTTTAAATAAAAAACTCAGCTCACAGTTTATTAATAGGCCAGGTTTAGCTCTGGCAGGATATCTGGATGTTTTCTTTTCTGACTGTCTTCAGGTCTTTGGAGAAGTGGAAGTCCGATATCTACAAACTTTACCTGAAGAGCTTATGCTTGAACGAATGCGTCGCATCTTTCAAATGGACATACCTTGCATAATCATTACTAAGGGTCTAACCTTTCCTCCTTCCATTGAATATCTTGCAAATGACCTCAATATACCCATCCTTTCCAGTCGTCTTTCCACAGCTCAGCTTATTCAACTTTTAAATAGGTATTTGCTGGATGTCTTTGCTCTGGAAAAGACTATCCATGCTACCTTGGTTGAAGTGTTCAGTCTGGGTATATTGCTTACTGGTAAAAGTGGCATAGGCAAAAGTGAATGTGCTCTTGATTTAATTCATAGAGGTCATAGCCTGGTAGGAGATGACCTGATTACTATTCGTTTGATTGATGATAAGTTGATAGGTAAATCCAGTAGAGACCTGGGCTCTTTTATGGAAATAAGAGGTGTGGGATTTGTTAATGTGGAAAGAATGTTTGGCATAGAAAGAGTCAGAAAGCAAAAAGAGATTGATTTACAGATAGAATTAATGCCCTGGCAAGAGAATATTGATTACGAAAGAATTGGGTTAGCCAATAATTATGCTGAACATCTCGGCATTAAACTTCCTATTATCTACCTTCCTGTTTCACCAGGAAAAAATGTTTCCGTTATTGTAGAAGTAGCAGCGATGAATATGATTCTCAAAGTAGTTGGTTATGATGCCGCAGAGGATTTTAACCGTCTTCTTCATGAACAAATCCGTAAACAAACATTACAAAAACCTGTCGTCACTTAAACTGAATGAGTCGGAGAAGGGTTAAAGTTGTAAACAAACTTGGGTTACATGCCAGACCGGCAGCTCTATTAGTCAAAGCTGCAACCAAGTATAGAAGTGATTTCTTTATTGAGAAAGATGGGATGCGAGTGAATGGTAAAAGCATTATGGGAGTTATGATGTTAGCTGCAGAATGTGGTTCAGTTCTTGATTTGATTGCCGATGGAGTGGATGAAGAATACCTTTTAGATGAGATTTCTGAACTGATAGCCAGTGGCTTTGGAGAAGAGTAAAGTTATGCACCTAATAAAAGGATTAGTTATCTATCAAGGCTTGATGATTGGAAGAGCAAGAAAACTGGAACCTGTTTCCTGGGATTTACCCGCCACCCATATATCTCCATCTTCTATAACTGCAGAAATCAAATCTCTTGAAGATGCTATCCACTCTTTAGCAAAAACCATAGAACTGCAATTTAACGAACTTAAAGGATCTGAAGAAGAAAAAGCAATTCTGAGCTCACATCTTTTAATACTAAAGGACCCTGAGCTCATATCTCAAGTTAAAGATTCTATCTCCAAAAACTTAGTCCCTGCCGCTGTTGCCATTCAGCAAGTGTTTTCTCAAGTACAAGAACACTTTAAAAACTTGTCCAACGATTTCCTGGCTCAGCGAGAAGCAGATTATCGTGATGTGGAACAACGCCTTTTGCTGGAACTTACAGGAAAACAACAAGAAGTGTTACATAATTGGGCTGCTGACCAGATTGCTATTTTGAAAGAAGCAACTCCTTCCTGGGTTAGTGCCTTTGCCTATTATAAGGTTCCTGCCTATTGTTCTGAACAGGGTAGTTTAACTTCTCATGCTTCTATTCTGAGTCGTGCTTTAAAAATTATCTCTATAACTGACTTAGCTGAACTCTGGGAAAAGGTTTCAGAAAATGAGAAAATTATCCTGGATGCTCTAAATGGGAAAGTAATAATAGACCCCGATATTTCTACTTTGCAATATTATGAAAAGCTAAATGCTAATTATCATAAGCCAGAAGAACCTGTAATTATGGAAAAGGATTCCCCTATAAAAACCAAAGATGGACACAGAATAATATTGCGTTGTAATCTGGACCCCTTATCTGATTTGAATGAACCAACTAAATTAAATGCAGATGGTGTGGGACTTTATCGGACGGAATTTTTATATCTCGGAAAAGATGAATTACCATCCGAAGACTACCAGTTCTCTATTTATAAACAGGTAGCAGAACTCATTGCTCCTCATAGCGTTGTAATTCGCACTTTTGACCTGGGTGGCGATAAACTTTCCCACCTTATACCCTCAGCTCCCGAAGATAATCCCTATTTAGGAAATCGTGGAATTCGTTTTTCTTTGAGTCATAAGGATGTATTCAAAACTCAGATTAGAGCTGTACTTAGAGCTGCAATTTATGGTAAAGTAAAACTGATGTTCCCAATGGTAAAGGATTACCAAGACTATCTGCAGGCAAAAGAAATAGTGGAAGAATGTAAAACTGAACTGCAAAAAGAGAATATCCCCTTTGCTCAAAATCTTCCTCTAGGTGTAATGATTGAAATTCCCTCTGCTGCTCTTTGCGCAGAAGAATTAGCTGAAAACTGCGATTTTATGAGTATTGGCACTAATGATTTGGTGCAATATACTTTAGCTGCAGATAGAAATAATTCTGCTCTATCTGATTATTATATCACACACCATCCTGCTGTATTGAAACTTATGATGCTAACCCTTCAAGCAGGTAATAAATATGAAAAACCTGTATCCATCTGTGGGGAAATGGCATCTCAACCGCAATATGTGCCTCTATTAATTGGTATGGGATTTAAAGAACTAAGCGTGGGAACTTCTGCTTTTTTGCGGTGTAAAAAAATTATTCGTCATTGTGATAAAGAGCTTTTCAATCTGATAGAAAACACAGACTTAGGACATTTAGATTCTATAGAAAATCTTATCTTTGAACAACTAAAACCTTACTACAAATTTTAAAGGGTGCTATTATGTTAACTTTTGAATATCGTAACCTTCTTCATTCTGAACTAATTCCTACTGCCATCCCTGAATCACGTATAAGAGATTATGCTCGCGCTTGCAAACTGGCTAATGAAGAAATTCAAGCTGACCGTCAAGCCGGTATTTTAGG
>NZ_SMOG01000020.1 GCF_004353895.1 Candidatus Syntrophosphaera thermopropionivorans
TGTCTTCTTTGATGGCATCACCTTGAATAGTTTCCACTTTAACAAGAGTAAGGTCAATGCGCTATACGATATCATAGTTCAAATCTGCTATGCTTTAGATGCTTTACACACTCAAAATATCCTGCACAGAGACCTCAAACTGGAAAATGTTCTTTACCGAACAAGCAATAATCAGATAGAAGTGAAAGTTATAGACTATGGTTTTTCTCGCTGGGACCTGGATAAAGAATCACAAACGGTCTCGGGAACACTACCTTATATAGCGCCAGAGATATATCAAGGAAAACCAGCCACCCCTGCCAGCGATTTCTACTCACTTGGAGTGATACTTTATAAGATAATAACAGGAAATTTTCCTTTCACTCTTGAACAGATAAATGCTATCCGTAGCGGTAGTAGACAATACTTTATACCTATTTTTCCTTCAGAACTGAATCCTCATATACCACTGCATCTGGAAAAACTCTGTTTGCGGATGCTGGAACGCAATCCCGAAAACCGTTTTCAGAGTAGTGCTGAAATAATCAGTTATATCAATCGTACCTTAGGTAAAAAATATCCTTTCTCAGAATCTTGGTCTCTCATCAATTCTATTAAATTCAACAGCTATACGGTGCAAGAAAAGATTGTTAATCAGTTGCTGGATTATCTTCCGCAATTAGAGCATTCAAATGGTAAAATTATCTCTTTAGTTGGAGGAGAAGGCATCGGAAAGGCAAGTATACTTTCCTTATTCCGTTATAATATTCTTAAAGGGTCTTATTTCATCTTTGATTACACTTGCACTCGTACTGACCATGAAGCTTTCTTTGCTTTAATAAAAGAATATCTGCAATCTCTGAGTCCGGAAGAAATAGAACGCTACAAATCAATGCCTACAATGACTGAACAATTGAGACGCTATGTTTTTATGTCGGAGCAGGCAGCTAAAGAAATAACCCCTACAAAAGATGAACTGAGAGCTGATTTTGAATTTTGCCGCGATGTTTTAATTGAACTGGCACAAAGAAAACCCATTATCTTTATCGTGCGAGATATTCAATATTTGCATCATAATACCATAGATTTTATCAATTACCTTTCCCCTACTGTAGCTCAGTATCCCATCCTGATTGTTATGAGCTCAACTGATTTTAATAAGGTCAAGCAAATTAAACATACGGTGCTCATCAATGTACCAATGTTTACACCCGAAGAAGCAACAGCATATATTCATAAGTTATTATCTCCTGAAGTTTCCCAAAAATTTTGTGATATAATCTACGAACGTTCTGCTGGAAATCCTTATTTCATTAGAGAGATACATATAGATCTTGCTTTAAAGAAACAGATTCGTTATGAAGGAAAATTAATTTATCCGGAAAATCTGGATAATTATGTTCTTCCAAGCCGTCTTTTGCATTCTATCTATTACCGAATGAGTCATCTAACTGAGGTTAACTATAAACATCTTCAGAAGCTTTCAGTGGTTCAGACACCTATCTCAATAGAATTAATTCGCTATATTTGCAAAGTTAAAGATGAAGAGCTTTATAACCTGCTGAATGAAAGTAAATATAATGAGCTTTTGGAAAAACGTGGAGAATACTACTACTTTACTTTCAGAGAAGCGAAAGAACGTTTCTTTGAAGAATGTGATTTTAGAATTCACAAGCTGGTTTCCTTAAGAGTTCTCAAGTATTATGAAAAAAAGAAAGTTAATGATATAACCACTTGTGAAGGTATTATCCATAATGCTCAAATTGCTCAGGATAAAGTTGGTGAACGAAAATGGCTTTTGAATCTCTTCCAATTGTTAAAGGAAAATTATCTGCAAGAAGAAGCGCAAAAAACTATCATTCAGGTTCTACAAATTGACCTCAATCCTGATATGGAACTTGCTGCTGAAGAACTGTTAACCGACCTTGCGGAAACTCATAAGATGATAGAGATTACCGGAAATCTTCAAGGACTGGATTTTATTGAGGAAGCAGCCAACAATATCCCTGATTCCTATGAAAAATATCTTTTACTGGGGACAATAAAACTACTTTCTGATAATACCACCAATGCTTACCGCTATTTTATTAAGGCAGAAAAATTGGCTCGAACTCCTACTCAAAAGGTTACTGCAATTTTACATCAGGCTCAGTGCTATATGGAAAAAGACCCGCTTAGAATGAAAAAGTTTCTGGACCGCGCAACTAATCTGGAGATGGATTTAGCATTAAAAATTACTTACACCAATTTATTTGCTTTATATCTCTTTCATCGGAGCCAAAGAGACCTTGCCATTAGCACTATAGAGGATTTTCTTGCTCAATTGCCACCTGAACAGGATTTAGAGGTTATGATTAATCTTGCTTTATTGCATAATGAATTGGGTGAATTTTACAGTCTGCAAAAAAATGTTATAGAAGCAGAAGAGCACTTTAATCAGGCTCTTAATATCTGGAATAAATATAGGGTAGATAGATATTTAACCCGCATTCATAATAATATCGCAGATTTACATTTAAAACAAGGATTCACCGTTTCGGGACTTAATCATTCTCAAAAAGCTCTGGATTTTGCCATAAAAAGAGGTGACCATCTTGCTCAAGGAAGAGCTCTACTTAATCAAGGTGAAGCTATGATTAAGATGGGAAAATTTGAAGAAGCAGAAGCAAAATTGATGGAAGCTTCTCAAATTTTAAGCTCACTCAAGACTAAAAAATATGAGGATGTGGTTATTCGTAACCTTGCTCTGGCAAAAAGTAAAATCAAGGGTTTCGGACATTACTATCAATTTATTAGCAAAAATGAACCCAGACTGATTGAAGGTGTTATCCAAGAAATAAATCCCCTGGTTAAAACTTATTTATATTATTTAAGCGAGATTTCCTATCCTTCAAAGTTAAAGAAACTACTGCAGAAAAATGCCCATATTGATTATGAATTAATTCAAGAACAGGAATTCTATCATAATGTTCTCAGTCTTTTGGCTATTTCAGAGAAGGATTACCACAAAGCTCTGGAAGAGCTTAAACTTGCTTCTCAATTTGCTGGCGATATAAATAACCATTATGCTATGGCAGTTTTTAATGTTCTCCGGGCTAAGTGTTACTATGGCTTGGGAGACTATGTAAAAGCACAGGAAATAATAAATAATGCCAGACCTACTATTCAGGAATATCAATATAAATACTGGGAAAAAAGTCTGGATATTCTGGAATTGAAACTCAAATTAGCTGATGCTTCTATTCCTCTTCGGAGCATCTTACGCAAGACCATTCAGATTTTAGAGGAATGCCAGCAAAGTCAATATTACCAATTAATAGTGGAATTGTGGCAGATTAAGATTCAGATACTGGTGGAATTAGGTGCTCTTAAACAGGCAGAAAAAGAATTCCAGGATTATAAACAGTATCTGCATAAAATAACCTCAGATATCAGTCCTGATGACAGAGAAAACTTTTTAAGGAAGAACCTCTTTGGTTTAAAGAATGTTAAATATTTCAATGCAGTAATGGTTGCTTCCCGAAAAAGAGATATCCGGAATCAGGTTAATGACCTTATCTTTACTATTTCCAATGTGACCAGTGTGCAACAAATGAAGTTCTTGGTAGAAAAAGGCATAACTCAACTGCTTTCACCTTGGCAATTTAAACTGATGGTTTTCTCTGAAAAAATGAATTCTTATTATGCCTTTTTAAGCTATAACTGGGATCCAGATATGATGCTTCCTGCTGAATTTTCTCCCTATATAGAACAGTCTTTCACTTCAGATAATCTGGTTCGTTTCCGTTATCAACAGCATAATATACTTATAATCCCTCTTTTATCTGGAACCCGACGCATTGGTTTTCTGGTGTTAAGTGATAATGGAGAATTGCCCTACACTCCAGGAGAATTAACTATTGCTCGTAGTCTTAAAACCCATCTGGCTGCTCTAATCATCAGAATCAATGATTATGAAGAAATTACCTTAAGAATGGAAAAAATGAATCAGCTTATCAATATTTCTCGTGATTTATTGGGTATTCTGGAAATGAACGAACTGGAAGCTGGAATCGTGTCCGCTGCTATTGACCTAACTGGTAGCACTCGTGGTTTTTTCATAAGTAAAGATGAAGAAGGAAATAATCTCTATAAAGTCCAGATGGACCAAAACAAACAACCATTAACTTCCACTGCTGGAATTAGTAATACCGCTCTAAGTCTTTGTCAGACCAATCAAGAACCCATTATGGCTTATAATGCACAGCTGGATAACCGCTTTAAAAATGCCATAAGCGTTCAGGATTATGCTATACAGACCATTTTCTGCTGTCCTATCATTGTTGATAACCTAAACTATGGCTATCTCTATCTTGATAATTATGGTGATAGCTCTCGTGAAATGTATTTAAATGATGATATTATTAAGTTATTCCTTGACCAGGTGGCTAATGCCATAAGAAATGCTCAAAAATATGCTGAGCTACTGGAAAAAAGTAATGAACTTAGTAATCTGGAACAAAGTAAGGATGAGTTTGTGGAAATTGTGGCACACGAATTGAATACACCTTTAACTGCCATCCAGGGTTATGTTTCTCGTTTAAAACGGAAGCTTTATTCTGATGAAGAAGAGCGTCAAGAAATCATTTCCAAACTGGAAGCAGCGGTAAATAAACTTGCTACAAGTATTGGTGATATAACTACTATGAACCTATATAATATCACCCAATCACTTCCAAAATCACCAATTAAAATAGAAGAGATAATTGACCTCGTGCAACAGGAAGTGTTAATCCTTTCTCGTCAACGCAAGATGCAAATCAAAGTGGAAATAGAAGAAGGTCTACCTCCAGTTAATGGCAACTGGGAAGCCTTGCACAGAATGATATATAATGTCGTCCTTAATGCTGTACGTTTCACGCGTGAATTTGGCACTATTGTGATAGGTGCCAGGAAATCGGCTTTCCCTCAGGAACGTATCAACAATCAAGATAGTTTAGTGATTTATGTAAAAGATAATGGAATCGGAATTCCAGAGTATCAATTAAAAAATGTATACCGTAAGTTCTATGAGTTAAATGATATCTATGCACATAAAAGCGGAACTGTGGAATATAGAAGCAGTGGATTAGGCTTGGGATTGGCAATTTCTAAGAGAATAGCAGAACTTCATAACGGTCAAATTATTATCAAAAGTAAAGAAAATGAAGGCACTTCTGTCTTTATGATAATACCCTTTAAATGATTATGTATATTAATTTAATGTCTTGTCTTCACCACCCTTATTCCTCTAAAACATTAACAAAGCTAATATGTATAATTATAGGGGTTTTGTTTCTGTTGGTTCCGTTACATTCTCAATCCTTTAAAGAAAAAGAAGATTTCTCCTTTATTGTCGAAATGTTCTATAATTCTGATGGCTATCTGGATGAAGTAGCAAAAGAGATAGCAGTTTTCCAAGCAACCTATCCTGATTCTCCTTATCTTCTATATCTGGATTA
The DNA here is from genome assembly GCF_004353895.1 of Candidatus Syntrophosphaera thermopropionivorans. Classification (GTDB taxonomy): domain Bacteria; phylum Cloacimonadota; class Cloacimonadia; order Cloacimonadales; family Cloacimonadaceae; genus Syntrophosphaera; species Syntrophosphaera thermopropionivorans. The sequence goes on from NZ_SMOG01000020.1 coordinate 5,460, forward strand.
TCTTAGCGCTAATATAGCTCTAAAACAAGGAGATTTTCACAATAGTAGCTTACTATATAAAAAATTAATTAATCAGAACCTTCCTCCAGACATCGTTAATGATATCTATCTCAATTATGCAATCTGTTGTTATTATCGGGATGATTATAAGACAGGAATCCAACTTCTGAACTCTTTAGAAAAATCTGCTATTCATCCCTGGTATATATCTCAAGCTCATTTATGGAAGGGAAGAATCTATTCCAGAGAAGAACTCTGGCTTTCTGCAGAACAAGAACTACACAAAGCATTAGCTTCAGGTGAAAAATCTGCCTTTTCTGACTATTTCCAAACATTGGTTTATTTAGAACGAGATTCAACCGTGACAGCTTTACTGGATTCTTTAAGTGCTGAATTACCTGAAACTATTGACTATTTTGGCATATGGTTGGAACATCTTTTAAATTCAGGACGCTATAAAGAGTTTGATGAATATCTAACCCAACTTAGTCCTTATACAACTGCTTCCACTCAAATGGGATTATTACAGGTTCGCAAAGCTCTAAATCAAGAAGACCTCGTCCAAGCTACTGCCTTACTGGATAGTTTAAATATTCACAATGAGTTAGCTAATTATTATCATGCTATTTTATATCTCAAAACAGGAAACATTTCTGCGGCAGATTCGCTCTTTCAAACTCTGATTAAGTCATCTGATAGCAATCTTGCCTGTTTATCCTATCTGGAAAGATTAAAAATTCTTGCTCACAAGGATAAAAATCTCGCTTTTCAGCAACTGGATAAATTCATTAACGAGAAAAGACCACAATGTGGAGAAGCCTATCAATTACTCGGAAAATGGCAACTGGAAAAAGGAAACTATAAGGACGCAATACATAACTTCCTTGCCGCCTTCAATTATCCTATGGAACCTTTGAGTAGAGAGCTGAATTATCTGTTTTGTGCAGAAACCTGGTATTACCTTAATAATTATAAATCCTGTGCAGAAACTTGTAATAACTATTTACGAAAATATCCCTCAGGACAATTTTGTGATTCCATCATATATTATCTGGCTGAAAGTGCTCTTATGACAGGTGACACAGAAAAAGCAAAAAGTTATTATACTGAACTGATTCAGAAATATCCCCATTCTAAATGGATAGATATTGCACGATTCAAGCTGGCAGAAATATATTATCAAGCTTCAAATTATAAAGCCGCAGAAGAATTGTACAAAAACATCACCCCTTCACCAGAAAACTATTCTACCCTATATCTTCGTTTAGCTCAAACCTATTATTATCAGGATAAATATGACTCAGCCAGGCAGATTCTGGAACAAGTGCTGGAACCTGCTAAGAATTTTGAAGCATCCATTCTACTTGCCTCCATTCATTTCAATCAAAAAGATTATGAGCAAGCTTTGAAGCTTTATAGACAAGCGGAAAATCTTGCCACCAGTAAAGTCCAAGAAAATGAAGCTAAAGCCTATTCTGCCTATACTCTTTTTTACCTTAAAAGATACAATGAAGCTACAAATCTATTTCTTGAACTTACCCAGGACAGTCCGAATGCTGAAATATTTTTACTTCAAGCTGCCAAATCTGCAGCTCAAGGCAAAAACTGGAATAGAGCCCTACAGTTATATGATAATTTCCTGGATAAGTACCCTGAGTCCGATTATTATCTGCAAGCTCTAAGTGACCTGGCTAATATCTATTATAATCTCGGAGAATATGAAGAAGCACTTGATTACTGGATGGGAGTAATCCGCAATTTTACAAGTAACACTTTCCTAACCGATGAAGAGCTTATTTTCCTCTCAGATGTTTTTACCGGTATAGAACTTTCTGCCAGAAAACTAAGGGATACAGATAAAATTGCTGAACTCGCAGATATGATAGACCTTTTCCATAGTGAATATATCAAATTTGAACTGGAATATATATTAGTTAAGCTCTACGCAGAATCTGAACTCTGGAATGAATTACTAAGAGAAGCTAATAAGTTCAAAACCAGTCTCAATCTTCCTCAAAAACAAATAAGTGATATAGACCTCCTGATGCTGGAAGCTCTTATTAATCTGAATCGTTTATCCGAAGCTGAAAGTCTGGCACAGCAAATTTATGAAGCCTCACCCAGTCAGGAAGTGCTGATTAAATGGGCTGAACTGGCTGAACTAAATGGAAATATCCAACTTGCACTGGAACGATATAGAGAGGCATTCGCTTTAAAACCTGATGCTGATACCTGGCTAAAGATGCTGGAGCTTTCCTATAAAGATGATTATAAAGATTTTATGGAAATCTGGAAAGCTGGAACTCCTTTTATAAATGACAATCCTCAAGCTTATATTGTATATCTACAATATCTCTGGGAAAAAGTTAGCCCCGATGCTACCTTTAACTTAGCTGATTCCTTGTTACAGACACAAACTGAACCTTATGTCCGTGCTATATGTGACTTTTATCAGGGAAGAACTTATTATCAAAAAGAAGATTATCCTTCTGCTCTACGTAGTTTCCGTAAGATTAAACTTCTGTATAAGGATTATCCTGAACTCTATAGAGATGCCAGTTACTTTTATATCCTTACTCTAATCAATCTCAATGAACTGCAAGAAGCTCAACTCTGTCTGCAAGAAGAGCAAAATATCCTTTTAAAAGAACAGATAAATCATCTGCAACAACTTTTATCCACCGAAAAACAATGATTATGAAAAAATCTTTATTCCTATTATTACCCTGTCTCATTCTTCTGATTGGTATTATACCACAGGTTCTCGTGGCTCAAACTCAGAAACTACCTCCCGTGGAAATCAGTTCAGAAGTGGCACCTAAAGCACCTCTAATTAAAAAACCTTTGAATTTTAATTTTGAGATACCGAAAGATTCCATCCCACCTTATTTACCGAGAGTGTATACTGCTAAATATATGCCACCTGCGATTACGGATAAAGAAATGCAGCCTCTATCTTTAAATATTGGAATGAAAAGCGAGTTTTCTTCTTACCTCTATGCTGCTTTATTCACTAATAATTCTCATCTTCCTTTTATAGATTTTGATGGCAATTTTTCTGTCCCTGGAACTAATCGCTCTCTAAAAAACTTACAACTTCGCGCATTATCAGATTTTCATCCTTTACCTGAATTCGCACATAATCTTCAGTATCAGGAAGCTTCCTCCGATAGTTTTTCTTCTTCTTTGATTTCTTACACCCTGTTTGCTCCTGCTAAAAATCTGACTAAAGGTAAGATATCACTCAACCAAGTGCAGACTTGGATTAATGTAGAAAACCTCAATCAAAAAGATAATCAGGATTCTGTGGATGACTTTTCTTTCGGAATCCGCCATTCTAACGATTTCACCTTTAAAGATAATACTTTCTCCAATTTATTCCTGTTTCAAGATTCTGCCTGGGGAATCAAAGCTCAATACCATATAAATTTAACACCAGAAAAATATCCTGCTCTTGAAGCTGGTCTGATGACCGATTTTAATCACCTTTTACCCTCTATTAATCTACATAAACGCTGGATTACCGGTCCGGGAAAACAGCTGGAACTTGAGAATAAGGCAGAACTTACATCTTTTTCTCTGGCAAATTTAAAATCTAACACTCCCTGGACTATCGTGCCAGAAAAAGATTATATTTGTATGAGTCCTTTGAATCTCTCTAATTTCTACTGGATTAATTTTAAACCCGAAAATCGCCTCTGGAACAAAATTGGCTTTGGACAAAATATAAAGTTCAGCTATAATGTCCCTTCTATCTATTCCAATCCTGTATCTGGTCAAACTTATTACCGTTTTGAAGAAGTGTTTAGTTATCAACCTCAAATGGAATTTTCCTTCCATGTAAAAGACCTTAAATGTTATCAAAACCTGAAATTGAATATGGAATTCTTACCCGATAAGAACTGGCAAAGAAAATCCTATTCCCCACTTTTAACTGCTAATACATCCATAAAATCAAAATATAAAAATCTGAATCTGATTACCACCTTAGAGCAAGAATATTTCCGTTATGATGAAGACCATAACTATCTCCCCTTCATTTTTGACCTTAGCTTGGAAGCACAATACCCTATTGAAGAGAATTTATTGCTATCTCTTCAATTACAAAACCTACTTAATACGCCCTATCAATTACCAGGAAATCTTCCCTCTTCAGGAAGAACTGTATTTCTTTTACTAAAGTATCGACCCTTTTCCTGAATACACATAATTGATAATCGTTTTAAGTAAATGTTATATTATAACTTCAATGATAAAATAAAATAAGGCTAATTTTTCAGTCTTTATATAACTTTTCTTTTCCCCAATTTGAAATACAAATTATAAGTCTTTCTTAGCTCTTCCTTAGCTCTTTCTTAGCTCTCCCTTAGCTCTCCCTTAGCTCTTTCCTATCTCTTTTGCAAAGTTAGAGGCAAGAAAGAGCAAAGATTATATAATTAATAAAATTAATGAACATTTAAGGGAAGTGGGAATTATTCCGGTCTGGTAAAGTCGTAGGGCTGTTTTACTCCAGTGGATAAATTGTTCTATTTCTACGAGAAAAAAGTAAGAACACATCTTATGAGATGAAAATATTTCGTTTCTTCATAAAAAAGTTACTTATTCCTCCTATAAGAAAACTCCTGCGGAGTTTGAAACGAGGAAGACCTCGTTCCACCATTATTTATGAAAACTCCTATGCAGATTGAAACGGTGAAAATCTAATTTTATCATAAGAAAAGTTTTAAACGAAGGTTTAAAGCCAGATAAGAAATCGCTATTTGCATTTGCTTATAATTGATTGCCAAAATTATAATATTTCAGGCTCTCGGATGATACATTCTGTGAGTCTCCACTAAATAACGGGTATTTATATGAGTGTAAATTTGAGTGGTATTTAGACTGGAATGTCCAAGTAGAGCTTGGACAATTCTTAGATTAATTCCCGCTTCTAATAAATGAGTGGCAAATGAATGACGGAAAGTATGAGGTGTAATTTCCTGTTTTAATCCAGCTTCTTGAGTGATTTTACGCAAGATTTTCCAGAAACCCATACGAGAGAGTTTTTGGCTGCGATTATTGAGAAAAAGGATATCTGTATGTTCAAATTTCAGTAATACTGGACGCACATCTTTAATGTACTCTTGAAGTAACACCGCTACACTATCTACAAAAGGAACAAAGCGTTGTTTTGAACCTTTTCCTCTAACCAGAATAACCTGTTCAGAAAAATTGATATCATGAATGGTTAAATTTAGCAATTCAGATATACGCATTCCAGTCGCATACAGCAATTCCAGCATTACTTTATTTCTTTTTTCCAGAGGGGTAGAAGTTGGTAAACCATCCAGAAGTTTAAGCATTGTTTCCACATCAAGATAATCAGGAAGATGTTGACCTATCTTAATTTTCGGAACTTGAGCAAAGTCTACCTGAATATTTTCTCCATTATCTTCCAGAAAAGTGAAGAATTGCTTCAAAGCCACTCTTTTTCTTGCTACGGAAGTATTAACCAAACCTGCTTCCATTAAATCAGTTAGATAACCTGTAATATCTTGAGCAGTGTATTCAGAAAGAGGCTTAGGATTATATTCTAAAAAATCTCTTACATCACGGCGATAGCTTTCCACACTGTTTTCAGCCATCCCTTTTTCTACTGTAAGGTAATAAACAAAGCTATTTAGATGACTTATCAGTTCAGCATTGAGCTTATCATCATTCGCTAATCTGATAGTTTGGCGATTCTTTGGTGATGTTGACATCATGAGGATGAGATTCTCTTAAGCCAGCAGAAGTAATTTCAATAAATTCCGCTCTCTTTCTCAGGGCTTCTAAATTTTCTGCACCACAATAACCCATTCCTGCTTTAATACCTCCAGTTAATTGATAGAGAAATTCCCTGACTGGACCTTTATAGGGAACCATTCCTTCAATTCCTTCTGCCACCAACTTATTTTCTTCCAGTTCTTCCTGGAAATAACGGTCCTTGCTACCTTTTTTCATTGCTCCAATAGAGCCCATGCCCCGGTAGCTTTTAAAGCGTCGTCCATTATAGATAATTGCTTCACCAGGACTTTCATCAGTTCCAGCCAGTAAAGAACCAATCATAACGGCATTTGCTCCTCCTGCCAGAGCTTTAACTATATCACCAGAATATTTTATGCCACCATCAGCAATAAGAGGAATCCCTGCCTTTTCTGCCACCTCAGCACAGTCCATAATAGCACTTAATTGAGGTACACCTATACCAGCAATAACCCTTGTAGTACAAATAGAACCAGGACCGATCCCTATCTTAATAGCATCTGCACCACTATCTATCAGATATTCCGCTGCCTTAGCCGTAGCAATATTACCAGCCATTATCTCTATATTTAGATTTGCTTTCAGTTTGTTCAAAGCAGAACGCATATTGGAATGATGAGCATGAGCAGTATCCAAAACTAATAGATTAGCACCCTGATGAACCAGCTCCTGAGCTCTTTCCAGATAGTCTCCTGTAACTCCTATAGCTGCTCCGACTATAAGTCTGTTATTCTCATCCTGAACGGCATTAGGATAATTAATCTTTTTCAATAAATCCCTAACGGTCAACATTCCTGCTAAAGAAAAATCAGGATTAACCAGGATAAGCTTTTCTATCCGATGCTTTTGTAGTAAAGCAATGCACTCTTCGCTGGAAGTTCCTACCGTAGCAGTAATAAGTTTTTCTCTGGGAGTCATTAAATCCTTTACCAACTTTTTACCATCAGTTTCAAAGCGAATATCTCTACTGGTCAGAATTCCTACTAATTTTCCATTTTCCACTACTGGAAATCCACCTACTTTATATTGAGCTCTCAGTTCCCAAACTTTTGTCAGTCTATCATTCGGTGAAAGGGTATAAGGATTGGTAATTACACCACTTTCCGCTCTTTTAACCAATTGCACCTGCTTCGCTTGCTCTTCAATACTGAGATTCTTATGAATAATACCGATACCTCCTTCCCGAGCCATAGCAATTGCCATCTCATATTCTGTGACCGTATCCATAGCTGCACTAAGGATAGGGATTTTTAGTTGTATAGTTTTGGTTATCTTAGTTTCCAATGATACAGAAGAAGGCAAAATATTAGATGATTGAGGTACTAACAACACATCATCAAAAGTATAGGTTTTACGAATGTTAGCTTTCATATAAAACTCCTTTTAACCTTTTAATCATATAAGTTTCATATGTCAAGCACTTTGCGATAAGACAATCCTAAGCCAAAGAAAAAAGCATACTTATTAGGTAATCCCGCCACAAAAAGGTATAATTGTTTTATTATTGAGTTATACTTGAACCATATTCAATAAGAATTAGAATCTAAGTAATACCATCCTCTTCTCTTTCTTTAATTATAAGATAGGATTGACCTTACAACTTTTCCCCAACTATCAGAAATTCCAGTATTATCATCATTTTAATAACTAATTGCTATCTATCTACTTAATGATTCAGCTTGACTTTACTATAGATTTTCAAAATTATGTTATGAAATAAATGATAAAAAGGTATGGAATATGCCCGATAAAAAAAATGAAAAAAACTATCCTTCCAATTTTATCCGGACTATAATAGAAAACGATCTTGCATCAGGAAAATGCAAAAAAGTAGTTACTCGTTTTCCCCCTGAGCCCAATGGTTATCTTCATATAGGTCATGCCAAGTCTATTTGTCTTAATTTTGGTTTGGCACGAGATTATGGAGGAGTTTGTCATCTTCGTTTTGATGACACTAATCCCACTAAAGAAGATGTGGAATATGTGGAATCTATAATGGAAGATGTGCACTGGTTAGGTTTTGATTGGCAGGACAAACTATTTTACGCTTCCGATTATTTTGACCAGCTTTATGAATATGCTGAGATGCTTATAAAAGATGGCAAGGCTTATGTTTGTGATTTATCGCAAGAAGAGATTAGAGCCACTCGTGGCACTCTAACGGTTCCGGGAACTGAAAGTCCCTATCGCAATCGGAGTGTAGAGGAAAATTTAGACCTTTTTCGCAGAATGAAAGCAGGAGAATTTGAAGAAGGTTCACGCTGTTTGAGAGCTAAGATAGATATGGCATCTCCCAATGTTAATATGCGAGATCCTGTTATCTATCGCATTAGAAAAGCAGAGCATCATAGGACTGGAAATAAATGGGTGATATATCCAATGTATGATTACACTCATTGTATCTCAGATGCCATAGAAGGAATCACGCATTCTCTTTGCACTCTGGAATTTGAAGATCATAGACCTCTTTATGACTGGTTTTTGGACCAGTTACCAGTTCCCTGTCATCCACAACAAATTGAATTTGCTCGCTTAAATCTTTCCTATACGGTAATGAGTAAAAGAAAACTACTGGAACTAGTTCAATCTGGGACAGTTAGAGGATGGGATGACCCCAGAATGCCTACTTTAGCAGGAATGCGCCGAAGAGGTTTTACTCCTGAAGCAATTAGGGATTTTGTAGATAGGATAGGAGTAGCAAAAGCTGATTCTCTGGTGGATTTTGAACTTCTCCAGTTTTGCGTGAGAGAAGACCTTAATAAAAAAGCAAATAGGGTGATGGCTGTTCTGCATCCTTTAAAAGTTACAATAGAAAACTATCCTGAAGACCAGGTAGAAGAATTTGAAGCTATCAATAATCCAGAAGATGAATCTGCGGGCATAAGAATGGTTCCCTTCTGTAAATATCTTTACATTGAACAGGATGATTTTAGTGAGAATCCTCCAAAGGGCTGGCATAGACTTTCACCAGGTGCAGAAGTTCGTTTAAAACATGCCTACTATATAACTTGCAAAGAAGTGATAAAAGATGAATCAGGAAATGTTACAGAACTGATTTGCACTTACGATCCCAGTTCCAGAGGAGGCTGGACTCCTGATGCACGAAAAGTGAAAGGCACTATTCATTGGGTTAGTGCAAGACATTCTTTTGATGCTGAAATCAGACTTTATGAAAATCTCTTTACTATTCCAAATATCAATGACATAGAAGAAGGTAAAGATTATAGAGATTATCTGAATCCCAATTCCATAAAAGTCTTAAAGAATTGCAAACTTGAGCCTTCGTTAAAAGAAGTTACAATTGGAGAAAAGTTCCAGTTCCTGCGTCAGGGATATTTTTCTGTAGATTATGATTCCACTGCTGATAATCTGGTTTTTAATCTCATTGTCACTCTTAAGGATAGCTGGACTAAACAACTTAAGAAGATGGGATATGTCTGAATATTATAATTTTTATGGACAATTAAATAATCTTTTCTAAAAAGGAATTCAGGAGGTTATTATGACTTACAAACTAATGCTTATCAAGATTGACCATCGTAGCACTGAAGCAGTGAAAGTTCAGAGTGTCCTGACTAAATATGGATGCAATATCAAGGTTCGTTTAGGATTGCATGAGGTCTCTAATGACTTTTGCTCTAATGATGGATTAATTGTTTTGGAAGTAGAAGGGGAACCTCAAGTCCTTAATGATATGCTTCAGGAATTAAATTCTATAGACTATGTAAAAGCTCAGTTAATTGAAGTTTAATTAATCAAGAAGAAAAACTCTCTCTCGTGATAATTGCAAGCGAGAGAGAGTTTTTATATTGTCTTTAATTTCCTATGGTCGCTACCATCACAGCTTTTATGGTGTGCATTCTATTTTCGGCTTCATCAAATACCACCGATTGAGGTGATTCAAAAACCTCATCAGTGACTTCCATAGCAGAGAGATTGAATCTTTCTCCAATTTGTTTTCCTATTTGAGTCTTTAAATCATGAAAAGAAGGAAGACAATGCATAAAGATAGTGCTGTCTTTCCCTGTTTTTTTCATCAATTCGGAATTCACTTGATAAGGTCTTAAAAGCTGAATGCGTGATTCCCATACGGTTTCTGGCTCTCCCATAGAGACCCAAACATCGGTATAGATTACATCAGCATCTTTTACACCTTCATCAATATCATCAGTTAAAGTAATTTTTACTCCCGTAGTATTAGCCATTTCCTTACATTTATCTACTAAAGAGAGATCAGGAAAAAGAGATTGAGGGCTAACAATACGAAAATCCATACCCATCTTAGAACAGCCAATCATCAAGGCATTTGCCATATTATTCCTTCCATCACCCACATAGACGAAAACCATATCAGTGAAAGGTTTATGAAGATGCTCCTGAGCGGTTAGTAAATCTGCCAGAACTTGAGTGGGATGATCTTGATCAGTTAAACCATTCCAGACTGGAACGCCAGCATATTTTGCCAGTTCTTCCACAATCTCCTGACCAAAACCTCTATATTCTATACCATCATACATCCTGCCAAGAACTCGGGCAGTATCAGCAATGGATTCCTTTTTCCCCATCTGACTTCCAGTTGGACCCAAATAGGTTACCTTAGCACCTTGATCATAAGCAGCTACTTCAAAGGCACAACGAGTGCGCGTGCTGTCTTTCTCAAAAATAAGAGCAATATTTTTCCCCTTAAGACGAGGTTGTTCCGTGCCAGCATACTTAGCTTTTTTTAGCTGAAGTGAAAGGTCTAATAAGAACTCAATTTCCTGTGGAGTAAAATCCATCAGGGTAAGAAAATGACGATTCTTTAAATTTACCGGCATAATAATCTCCTTTTTATCATTTACCTTATAAGAGCAGCTTTAAAAAACTGACTTTTAAAGGCAAGAAGTTTTCCTTGTCTATTTCTTAACCTACAGAAATAAGGGCTTTATTGAATAATTTGAAGAGAAAAATGAAGGAAATTGATACATTATGGGTAAGAAATAAATAGAGCATTTTTCTCTTTCTATCGGAAAAATATTTTAGAATTAAGGAATATAGAATTATGAAACGCTTCATCTGGTTGCTCTTTCTGGTGCCCTTTGCCTTAATGGCTGAGCAATATACTCTGGACGAGCTAATAGATTACGGCTTAAAGAATAGTCTGACAATACAAAGCTCAGGTTTAACTTATGAATCCATTCGTTCAAACTTAACCTCTGCAAAACTCAATCTTTTGCCTGAAATCTCTCTTGATTTAGGCGTCCGTAATGACTTTTACCATCCTGAAACTCGAAAAGCATCCGATTTAAGTAGCAGCGCTGGATTCAGCATAAGTAAAAGTCTTAGCTTGAATGACCCCTACTGGTATAACTATAAATATGCTCAGCTGGATGAAAAAAGGGGTGCTCTGGACTTACAAAGTAAAATCAGTTCCTACGCTTACAATGTTTTTACTGCTTACCTGGATGTGTTAAGCTCCCAGAAACAACTGCTCTCATTAAACAAAAACTTAGAGATTCAGACCAGAGTCTGGGAACAGACTAAAATACTAAATCAGCTGGGGAAAAATACCAGTTTTGATGTCAAAGAAAGTGAGATAGCAGTGATGAATTCTCGTATCTCTATAATGCAACTGGAAAACACAATCGCTACAAAGAGAAGAGAACTATTTGGCTTGGTTAATATGAAAGATGAAGGATATGATTTAGCTGATTTAGAACCGGATAAAGAATTAACAATTCCTGATTTTTCTCCGGAGACAAGCTATGCTATCAAAACTCTTCAGAATGAGTTAAGTCGCACTCAGTTAAGCTTAAAACAAAATAAAACAGATTTCCTACCTCAATTAAAGCTCACCTATAGTTTTGCTCGGAATGCCAGAGGCGAAGATTTTTCTTTTGAATCCTACAACACTGAACATACGCTTTCCTTAGGAATAAGCTATTCTATCTGGAATCAATTTAAACAAAATCAGACAGTAAAACGTTCCAATCTAAGTGTTAGAATGGCAGAATTAAAAATACAAGACCAGCTTGATGAGATGGAACGCCTCTATGAAATATTGACTCGTGAACTGGAATACCTGAACCGTCTGGATGAGCTATATCAAGAAAAACTGGAACAAGCCAATAGTCAAATACAGATTGCAGAGGAACGCTATCGTCTGGGCTTAATTGATTTACTGGAACTGGATAAGACTCGGGTGGATTTTATCAATTCAGAAATTTCCTATTACTCTAATCGTTATCAAATTTTAGCTAAGCAAGAAGCTATAAATAATCTACTTTCATTAAAAATTATGGGTAAATGGTAAAGAAGGACATATGAAAAAGAAATACCTCACTTACATCATTATTGCCGTTGTAGTCATCGCAGTAATCGTGGTTATATCACAGGTTAATAAGAAGAAAAATATGCCAGAATGGAGAACAGAAACTCCTTCTATTGGCACTATCCGTGAAGTTGTAACTGCAACTGGTTCATTAAATCCTACTATGCTGGTAGAAGTAGGAACAGAGGTGTCTGGAAAAATAGAGAAATTGTATAAGGATTTCAATGACACGGTTAAAAAAGGTGAACTACTGGCAAAACTGGATACGGAAATTTTAACTGCCAATCTTGAATCAGCCAAAGCAGATGTCAATAAAGCCACTATCGTTCGTGATGATGCTAAAATGGAATATGAAAACAGTAAGACCCTTTACGAAAAGGGTATGGGCTCACAATATGAAATGGAAAAGAAACTTTATACTTATCAACAAGCCGAACAGAATCTAGCAACTGCTATTCTGAAACTTAAAACTGCCCAAAAAAATCTTCAGAACGCTTCTATCACTTCTCCGATAAATGGGGTGGTAGTATCCAGAGAAGTTTCAGAAGGACAGACGGTAGCAGCAACAATGAGTTCTCCCACTCTTTTCAAAATAGCAAATAATCTTGATATAATGGAAATTACGGCTGTTGTTGATGAGGCAGACATAGGAAAAGTAAGGGTAGGTATGCCAGTAGAATTTACGGTGGATGCTTATCCTGAAGAGCAATTTTATGGCACTGTCAATCAAATCCGATTAAAATCTATCGTGGAACAAAATGTGGTTAGTTATCATGTTATAATTGATACAGATAATCCGGAGCACAAGTTGCTTCCTGGTATGACCACCAATGTTACTATAATTATTCAATCTAAAGAAGATGTTATGCGTATACCTGTTACAGCCACCCGATTTCTTCCCAGTAAAGAAGTGTGGGAACTATTTGGTTTAAAGTGGGAGGATAATCTCATAACTAAGGCTCGTAGAGCAGCAATGCAAGCAGCTTCTTCACAGAATTCTGCTAAAACAAGCACGATGAATGTAGGAAATAAGAATTTCTCTAATGGAAGACCTAAATTTTCGACCATCTGGGTCCTCAAGGATAATGTTCCAGAACTTATGGTAGTTCAAACTGGAATTTCAGATGGAGCCTACATAGAAGTATTAAGTGAACTTGACCAGAAGGCTAAAATAATTACTGGAGTCAATTATAAAAATGCCTCTCAAATAACCGGCAATAGCGTTATGGGCGGTCCGAGGGGAGGCAGATTCTAAGTATGGACAACAATATTCTAATCAGTGTTAAAGGTTTAACCAAGACCTACCAAATGGGTGAAGTTTATGTCCATGCACTTAGAGGTATAGATCTGGATATAGATAATAGAGAATTCGTTGCCATAATGGGAGCCAGCGGTTCAGGAAAGACTACATTTATGAATCTATTAGGCTGTCTTGATAGACCTACTACAGGCACTTATCTACTGGATGGTATAAATGTTGCAGATATGGATGATAAGGCTATAACACAAGTGAGAAACCAGAAGATTGGATATGTGTTTCAGGCATTTTATCTTCTACCAAGAACCACTGCATTGGAAAATGTTGAGCTTCCTTTGCTCTATTGTCGTAAAATGTCTACCAAAGAACGCAAAGAAAAAGCTATGTATGCACTGGAAGTTGTTGGATTAGCAGACCGTGCTAAACACTATCCCAATCAGCTTTCTGGTGGTCAACAGCAAAGAGTGGCAATAGCGAGAGCCATAGTTAATGACCCAGTCTTTATTCTGGCTGATGAACCAACTGGAAATCTGGATACCCGAACCAGTGTAGAGGTTATGGAGCTTTTTCAGAAACTCCATTCAGAAGGTAAAACTATTGTCCTGGTAACTCATGAATTTGATATATCACGATATGCACTCAGGATTATAACCTTCCGTGATGGAAAAGTAATCTCCGATGTTCCCAATAACGATGTTCATATTGCTTCAGTAGATTTGAAAAAACTTCCCCGTCTGGATATAGAAGAGGAGGTCTCTTAAATGGATATTATAAGCATTATGAAGATTGCCTTCAAATCTCTTGCTCGTAATAAAACCAGGACCTTTCTGACTATGCTTGGCATAATTATTGGTGTTGGAGCAGTTATAACTATGATTGCTATAGGTCAAGGAGCTACTAAGGTCGTCAATGACCAAATTAGTAGTATGGGCACTAATGTCATCATGGTTATATCCAATACAAGCAATACTCAAAGCAGAGCAAGACAAGCTGCAGGTTCAGGAAATCTACTGGATGAAGGCGATGTGAAAGCTATACAGGAAACTATTGATGGAGTGCTTTATGTATCTCCAGTTTATAGCACCTACGGTCAATTAAAGTATGGTAGTAATAACTGGAGAGGAAGTATTGCAGGAGCAGATGTTGATTATTTCCTTATCCGTGATCTTTCTCTGGAAGAAGGTCAATACTTCTATCCTTCAGAAGTGGAAAGTGGAGCTAAGGTATGTGTTATAGGCAAAACGGTAGCTGATAATCTCTTTCTTGGTGAAGACCCGGTTGGTAAAACGATGCGTATCCGTCACATTCCTTTCACTGTTAAAGGTGTTCTTAAATCTAAAGGTGCCAGTTCTATGGGAATGGACCAGGATGATATAGTGATTGCTCCCTATACTACCACGGTTAGTAGATTGATTGGACAGCGCTGGAGATTTATGACTATTATGGTCTCAGCTGTCTCTAAAGAAAAAATCCCTATGGTTCAGGAAGATATAATGAATCTGCTGCTTACTCGTCATAATGGGACTACCCGAGATGATTTTATCGTTCGTTCTCAAACCGATATTGCCGAAGCAGCAAATACTGTCTCTAAAACATTAACAGTCCTTCTAGCAAGTATTGCAGGAATATCACTTTTGGTCGGTGGAATTGGGATTATGAACATTATGCTGGTCTCTGTAACAGAACGTATCAAGGAGATAGGAATCCGGATGGCAGTAGGAGCAAGTAAAAGAGATGTACTCCTCCAGTTCATTATTGAAGCTATCACTATTAGCTTGATTGGCGGTTTAATTGGAATTATTATGGGCTGGTCTCTGGCTGTTATCCTTGGTCAAACTATGAATTGGAGTATATCTGTGACGCCATGGTCTATCTTGTTGGCAGTAGGTTTCTCCTGTGCGGTTGGAATATTCTTTGGTTGGTATCCTGCTCGTAAAGCAGCTAATCTGAATCTGATTGATGCCCTCAGGTATGAGTAAGGAAGAGAATTAAAAGTATATAAGAATTTAGACAGATTCTATTGAATGAGGTTATTCGGGTTTCATCTGAGGAAATAGAATAACCTCTTTGATAGAATCATTTTCAGTGAGCAGCATCACTAAACGGTCAATACCGATTCCTAAACCACCCATAGGAGGCATTCCATATTCCAGAGCCTCCAGAAAGTCTTCATCTACTACAGCAGCTTCTTCATCACCCAACGCTCTTAGTGCAGCTTGTGCTTCAAGTCTAACTCTTTGTTCCAGAGGGTCATTAAGTTCACTGAAAGCATTGGCAAGCTCATATCCGGCAACAACTAATTCAAAGCGATCAGCCCAGAAAGGATTATCTGGTTTAGCTTTTGCCAGAGGTGAGACCTCCTTGGGAAAATCAGTTACGAATGTTGGCTGGATAATTTTATCTTCTACCATATCTTCATAGATTAAATATATAAGTTTACCCGTTTTAGAACCAGGTGGAACCTCAATATCGTGCTGTTTACAAAAAGCCAAAGCCTGCTCATAATCATCTTCAGAAAGTTCCAAGTTCAGATATTCCTTCAGAAGTTCCTGCATTGAAGCTCTTTGAAAAGGCTTGGATAAATCTATATCATATCCTTTGAATCTATAAATAGACTGATGAAGCACATCCATTGCTAAACATTGCAATAAAGATTCTGTCAGCTCCATCATACCTTCTAAATCAGAATAAGCCTCGTAAAGTTCCAACATAGTAAATTCTGGATTGTGAGTGCGGTCCATTCCTTCATTACGAAAATCTTTACCCAATTCATAAACCTTTTCAAATCCACCTACAATAAGTCTTTTTAGATATAACTCTGTAGCAATTCTAAGATATAAGTCAATATTTAAGGCATTATGATGAGTGACGAAGGGACGAGCATTTGCTCCTCCATAAAGAGGTTGAAGAATAGGAGTTTCAACTTCAATAAACTCTCGTTCATCCAGAAAAGAGCGAATAGCTGAAATAATTTTAGCTCGCCGAATAAAAATGTCACGATGCGATGGATTTAATAACAAATCCAGATAGCGTTTGCGATAACGAAGTTCCACATCAGATAAGGCTGAATATCGCACTAATTTGCCATCTATGACCTTTTCTTTTATAGGAGGTAAGGGTCTAAGATTTTTGGCTAATAAACTTATTTGACTGGCTTTGAGAGAATATTCACCTGCCTGAGTAAAAAACAGCGTTCCTTTCGCCTGAATAAAGTCGCCTGAATCACAAAGCTTGAAAAGTTCGTAGTTTTCTTCGCCTACAAGGTTCTGTGCTACATAGATTTGAATTTTCCCACTGGCATCTTCCAGGTCACCAAAACCAAGTTTGCCCTGACGACGCATAGCTACAAGTCTTCCAGCCAGTATAACTTCTTGACCGGAAGCAACCCATTCCTCTTTTCCCTTTAGAACTTCAGTGATTTTATGAGTTCTATGGGATTTTATGGGATAAGGGTCAATTCCTGCAGTATATAATTTCTCCAGTTTTTGTTTACGAAGCTGGATAAATTGGTTCTCCCGAGATTGCATTATTATAAGTCTTTGAAGGGATTATCATCCGAGGGATTAGTCTTTTGAACCGCATATCTACGCCATTCTTCATCACCACGGAATTTACCATTTCTCCGTGATGATATAGAGCTATCTCGTTGACTGGTATGCTCATTAGTTCTTTTATGCTGACTTCTACCTTCTTCAGGTAAATGGTCTGGATAATCAAGGGTCAGACGATGATTATCCCTATCTATTTCAGTAACTACAAGATTGACTTCATCACCAGGTTTAAAAGAATCTTTCTCTCTCAAACGAGAACGAGGTAAAAGACCGGTAATACCATCAGCTACGGTAACAAACACACCATAATTGGTAGAGCTTTCTACCTTGCCAGTAAAGGGTATATCTATTTGCACAATCTCATCTATATTATCCCAGGGATCAGCTTGAAGTGCACGCATGGAAAGCGATATCTTCTGGTTATCTGGGTCTATCCTCAGAATTTGAGCTTCCACATAGTCACCTTCTTTTAATAATTCTCGTGGATGCGATATATTACGTTTATGACTTATTTCGGATAGAGGAATAAGACCTTCAACTCCGGATTTGAGTTCCACAAAAGCTCCAAAATCCAGTAAACGAAGAACACGGCAATTGACAATATCGCCTTCCTGATTTTCCTTAATAAATTGTTCAAAAGGATTATCCTGTAAGGCTCGCATTGAAAGGGCTATTTTATCATCTTTGATATCCAAAATCTTTACTTCTATTTCCTGTCCAACTTTTAGCACATCCTGAGGTCTGGCTACATGTTGCCAGGAAATCTCGGATACATGAAGTAATCCTTCTATATCTCCTAAATCCACAAAGGCACCAAAATTCGTCATCCGCATAACTTTACCCTTAACTACATCTTGAGGATGAAGCTTTTCCAAAGCAGCCATTTTCTTTTCCTGTTCCTGAGCTTCAAGAAATTGACGATGAGATACCACAACTCTACGACAATTATCCGAGCATTCTATAACCTGAAAATCCATTGTTTTGCCAATGTATTTCTCTTTAGGTTCTGCACCGTGCAGGGATATCTGGGATAAGGGACAAAATGCTCTGGCACCAAGCACATCAACATTAAATCCACCTTTGGTGATCCCATAAACCTTACCCGCTACGGGGATTTTACGCTCGTAAGCATCCATTAGGGCATTTTTATCTACATATTGACGAGTTAAACTCTTACCAATGACAAAACCTTGCTCATTAGAATCAACGATATACCCTTTTAGAATATCACCGATAGAATAATTCAATTCGCCTTTTTCATCAGTATATTCACTTACATCGGCATAAGCATCATACTTGCCGCCCAGATTAACTATTATATATTTATCGCTGATATCTATTATGGGAGCTTCAACAACATCCCCTTTTTTATATTCAGCGGTGTTCTGGAAGGACTCTTCCAGTAAGCGGTTATATTCTTCCCGCATAACCTTAATTGCAGATTTACTGCGTGTTTCTTTTACTCTTTCTGACATAATTGACTCCTCAGGACAATTCAAGAATATCAACTTTTCAGAGAGAGTGTTTTTGTAAAGGTTTTTTTGTTGTTCTTATGTATTTCTTCCTCTTTAAGATAAATATCAACCCTTAAACATCAGCTCTTACCTATATCAAACTCAAAAATCCGCTTGACTAAATGATTATTTATAGAAAAGGGAATAAATTAATAAAATTCAGGAGCTTAAATTTGGACAATTTCCACCTTACCATCTATCAAAGCTATCTTAGAGTGATGCATAGGTTTTGTCAATATCCTGAACTTGTGAAACAACTGGAAAAGGGAAAGTTCAGTTCTAAAACTAATGTACTGGCGATTGGAAAAACAGCTTGGAAGATGGCATCGCTTTGTGCTAATATACTTGCCCAGAAAAATATATCTTATGAGGGTTTTGTTTTAACCAAATATGGTTTAACCTACGGTTCCATTCCAGGGATAACTGTGCTGGAAGCGGGACATCCACTTCCTGATGCGAATAGTTTTGCCCATAGCAAGACCATTGTAAACTGGCTAAAAAATTCTTCACCTAAAGATGACCTTATCATATTACTTTCAGGTGGCACTTCTGCTTTGTTTGAAATTCCCGAAGAGGGAATCAGCGAACAACAGTTGCTTGAGATATATAAACAACTCTTAAAAAGCGGAAAAAATATAGAAGAAATGAATAAAGAGCGGTCTAAATATTCTCAGGTGAAAAATGGAAAGGCGCTTTCTTTTGTCCAAGCTAAAAATATTAAAATCTTTGCGGTCTCGGATGTTCCTGAAAACAATCCTCATATTTTAGGCTCTGGACCTTTTACACCAGCTATGATAGATACTGCAGTGAAAAATGGCTGGAACTATAAATATGGAAACAAGGATATCCGTTATCATATCGTGGCAGATAACCAGTCCTTTTGTAATAATTTATCTGATGAATTTAAATCTGCCGGGCTCAATGTGTATCAGGACCCCCAATTTTACACTTATTCAATGAATAAAATGGTTAATTTATTAACCGATATATTAGATGGCTCAGCTATGCTACCTATTACTATACAACCTTTTATCTATATTGCAGGTGGTGAGCTTTCTGTTAAAGTAACTGGTAATGGTTCAGGAGGTCGTTGCAGTCATCTGGTTTTAAATATGATTAATCCTCTATCCAGGTTTAATAATTCTGCGCTATTTTGTTTTGCTACAGATGGTTGTGATAATGTAGTCGGAAGTGGAGGTGCTTGGGCAGATAGCTATACACGTAAAGAAATTCTTGATGCCAAAATTTCTATTGTCAGAGCCAAAAAGGAATTTGATAGCTACACTGCTTTAAAAGCTATAAATCATATACTTCCTGCTCCAATTTTATCCACTAATGTCAATGATGTGTATGTCCTTTCTTGTGGTTATAGATTATCTAATCATTTAGCCAATCAAGATGAACCCCAAAATAACCTATTTCGCTGAAGGCAAACTGACTGATTTTAGCTTCTGATGAATAAGTTTATACTCATCCTGTTAATTTTATCTTTCCCCCTATCTTTAGTACTTCTGGCACAAAATGAGAGAGATGTTTTTCCCTCAAAACTACCTGAAGTTGTGCCAGATACTCTCACTCAAGCTAAAGTTAAAGAAGATTCACTTTTCTATTCAGCGGATAGTGTGTCCTATTACCAAAATCTTGAACAGATAAGGCTCTATGGCAATACCAATATCCGTTATCAAGAATTCACCATTAGCAGTGATTCTATTGTTATAAATTTAAAGACCAATTGTGCTTATAGTGTAGGTAATACTGTTATGCAGGATGGGGCTCAAATCCTTCTGGGTTCAAATGTGGCTTATGATATAGAAACTCAAACCGGTATAATGGAAAATGGTATCAGCAGTATGGACAAGAGTTTTTATAGTGGAAAACAGGTGCGGAAAATAGATGTTGAGACTTATGATGTAGACGATTGCAATTTCACCACCTGCGAATATGAGGAGCCTGATTTCTGGTTTACGGCAAAACAGGTGCGTATCTATAATAAGGATAAAATTGTAGGGAAAAATGTGGTGGCTTATGTAAATCATCTACCTATCTTCTATTTCCCATTTATAACTATTCCTTTAGAGCGAGGAAGACATCCTGGTTTTTTAATTCCTGTCCCTGGTTATAATGTGGTAGATGGCAAATTCCTTAAAGATATTGCCTGGTACTATCCTTATAAAGATTATGCAGATATCATTGTGAGTTTTGACCTTTATGAAAAGACGGGATGGAAAGCGGATTTAAACTTGAGTTACCTCAAGCGTTATATCTTAAATGGAAATCTGAATGCCGCCTATCAGAAAAAGCTTACCGATATACAAACCTACAATGATTGGTCGGTTAAAGCAAATCATCATCAAGAGCTCGGAAATAAAGCTACTTTTGATTTAAATGTAGATTTTGTTAGCAATAAACGTATCTGGGAAGGTAGCTCGGACATTAATGAAAGTCTCGCTCAAACTGTGACCTCTTCTGTTTCCTATCGTCAACCCTTACTTAGTTCATATCTAAATATCGGTTCAACCTACACAGAAGATTTAATTAATAATCGTGCCAGTATTTCACTTCCTTCTGCAACTTTTTCTTTGCCTTCCAGACCTGTCTATGAAATCTTCTATCATCCAGAGCGAAGTCCTGATGCCTGGTGGAGTAATATCAGTTATAACTATAATGTTCGTTTTGACCATATAGGCATAATGAATGCACCTCATAGAGATTTTCAGGATTATATCTGGAATAATGAGACCGACCCAGAAAATCCAGACTCCTATCTAACTCAGCATAACGCTGGTATAAAGCAGCAACTTGGTCTATCTTATAATTGGAAAGCCTTAGGATGGTTAAATTTCCAGCATGGTTTATCCTATAATGAAGCCTGGTTTGATCGGGATAAAAATGGTAATAATTGGGTGCGTGGAAATGATTATTATGCCTATACCAATACCAATTTCAATGTTTATGGTGTGCGAAACTTTCAGCAGGGATGGTTAAAATCCATCCGTCATTTATTAACACCCTCTGCTGGTATCAGTATCAGTCCAGATTTTACTAAAAATAAACAGTTCTATAATTTTGGTGGGATATATCTAAGTAATGCTGGAAAAGCAGCAAATCTGAATCTCTCTTTAGACCAGAGATGGCAGATTAAATATGGAAATGATAACAAAAAGATTAATGACTTAATTGGATGGAGAACCGGAATTTCTGCTAATCTCGTGAAAAAAGACCACCCTTTTGGCAATTTATCCCACAGCGCATATTTCCGACCAGGAGCTATTAATCTGGGAACTTTTCAAATGCCAGGAACTAAATATAAACTGGATAAAATCTCTCTTGCTTATTCTGCTCAATATAGTCTCTATCATAATCCTTATAAGATGCATCTTCTGGATTGGCAACCTTCCAACCAATATTTTTCTCAAGCTTTAACTCTTACAGGTTCTGCTCCTTATCAAAAATATTTCACCAGGGAAAAGAATAGAACCTTTGACCCTTATCAAACTCCTGATAGTCTTCAAATATTTGCTGAAGAAATCACCTCTTTAAGTGGACAGGATAACTGGAAATTATCGTTATCGCACGACCTTAGTGCCACTAAAAGTATGTCCGATCCCGTTTCACAGAATCTCAGAATGGATTCTTCTTTCAAAATTACCCAAAATTGGTCTATCAGTTATGGAAATTATGTTAATCTAAAAACGGGCAAGATGCTCTCTCAAACTTTTCATATAATCCGCGATTTACATTGCTGGAAGTTAGATTTCAGTTACAGTAGAAGAAATGAATACTGGGAATACCGGATAGCATTATTCAATGTAGTGTTCCCTGATGCTTTAAGATTCCAGACTCATGATAGTGGAAGAAGTTAAAAAAGCTGTATTTCTTGACCGGGATGGTTGTATTAGCCCGGATAATTTTGGACTAAAACCAGATCCGGAAAAATACCATCTTTATCCTTATACCATTGAAGCACTCCGGATTTTGCAGAATTTAGGCTATATGCTAATCATAGTGACTAATCAAGCTGGGATTGCTAAAGGATATTTTGACCTGGAAACATTAGAAAAGGTTCACGCCAAACTCAGAGAATTGCTCAATAATGAAGGTATAATTCTTACTGATATATATTATTCTCCTTATCTGGAAACAGGAACAGTGCCTCCTTTCAATATTGCTCATGAAGACCGCAAACCAGGATTAGGTATGTTCTATAAAGCTTTGAGAGATCACCCTTTTGACCCGAATAAATCCTGGATGTTGGGAGATAGAAAGTCCGATGTTTACTTTGGCAAAAAAGCAGGATTAAAAACAGTTTTACTTTTGAGTGGTCACGGAAAAGAAGAACTTTTGACTGGATTTGAAGGCTGGGAATATACACCTGATTTCATAGCAGAAAATTTACTCACTGCTGCTAAGCTTATTCAAATGCTAACAAAATGAAGAACATAAATCATTTTAGCCAGAGCAAATTTTCTTCACTTTCTCCTGTTCATCAATTGAAAGCTCTGGATAAATTAGTTTCCTCACTTTCGCAATCTCTTTCTCAAAAAAATAATAACTTTGAATTAAAAGAGAATATAGTACATTGTATTTCCTGGATGCAGTCACCATTACCGGAATATGTTTCCCAACTAAGTCAGGCTTTGCAACAAGAAGAATCCTTTGATAAAATCTCTAATGCTTTAGTCCAATATCAGAGAGCACGGGGAAAATCCTTTAAAGATTACCAGATTCAAGTTAGAAAAGGAGATGGCTTAAAAGTGGTTGATGCGGAAGCACAAAGAAAAGCTCAGCAAATAATTTTGATACTGGATAATCTTCGTTCCGCATTCAATATTGGTTCAATTTTTCGCACCGCTGAATGTTTAAATCTTCAAGCCATTTATCTTTGTGGAGTTTGTGCCACACCAGAAAGTGCTGCTTTAAAAAAGACTGCTATGGGAACGGAAGATAAAGTGCAGTGGAAATATTTCCCTCAAACCGAAACTGCCATTCTTACGGCTAAATCAGAAGGTTATTATATTTATGCTTTAGAGACTGCAGCGAAAGCGAAGTCCATTTATGAGGTTAAATATCAATTTCCTCTGGCGTTAGTAGTCGGAAATGAAAGTCTGGGTATAAGCCAAAATACTTTAAAACTGTGTGATAGTTTTCTCGCTATTCCGGTTCAAGGCTGGAAAAATTCTCTCAATGTTGCTGTTGCTTGTGCAATTTGTGCCTATCAGATAGTTTGGGGAAACTTACCGCAAAAATGAGGAAGGAAAATTATGTCCGAAAATAAAGAATATTATGCTATCTTAAATGAACTAATATCTAAAAATCAAACTGTCTGGCAAGTTACTATTATATCTTCTATTGGTTCCACTCCTGCCAAACCAGGAATGAAAATGCTTATCCCTTTGTCGGGAAAGGTTTATGGAAATTTAGGTGGTGGAGAACTGGAACACTTGCTTATATCGTGGGTTCGTAAGGAACAACCTTCTTCCCCAATTCTGGAAACTTATCTGCTTTCTGAAGAGGGTGAAAAACCCGAACGAACAGAAGGTATTCCCTTATCAATGGTCTGTGGAGGCAAGGTTTCTGTCTTTATAGAACCACTTTTCTCTTCAAACATTCTTTACATCATCGGTGCAGGACATTGTGGAAAAGCCTTAGCTCATTTAGCTAATCTCTGCGATTTTCAGACCAGAATCATTGATAATCGTCCTGAAGCTCTGGAGAATATTCCTCCAGAAATCTGTAATGACCTCCATTTAAGCGATTATAAGGACTTGGAAAAGCACATTCAATTCAATCAAAATGCCCTTATTGTCATTATGACTCAGGGGCATATCTACGATGAACAGGTGCTGGAACAATGTTTAGATAAGCCTTTTCGTTATTTAGGTATGATTGGAAGTAAACGCAAAGCAGAGAAAACTTTCCAGATACTCAAAGCTAAAGGTTATTCAGAAGAGGAAATCCAAAAAGTTCACTCTCCCATAGGACTACCTATTGGCTCAAAAACTCCCTACGAAATTGCCGTTTCTATTTTAGCGGAAATAATTCTCATTCTTTCCAGAGATAAGATTTAATCACCATCATAGAATCTCTCATAAAAATTTATTTATCAAACAAAATCATCCTGCTTCATTCCGTAAAATAACCCGTATCTATCTGATTTATCGTTAGATACCATAATTTTAAACGAAAATAACTGTAACCCTTATCTCTTTGCACCTGATGTCCAGCTTATGTCCAGCTCATGTCCAGCTTATGTCCAGCTCATGTCCGAAAGTGGACATAAGCTCCTCTTCAGCCCCCTAAGATTCCCCTATCACCACATCATAAAAAGCCAAGATGAAAATCTCTTACCGCAATGGGATTTCTCTCACAGATTACACAGATTGCACAGATAAAAGTTTATTTGTATTAAGAAAGGGATTATAATAGAAGCACGCAGATTACGCAGATTACGCAGATTTTATTATTTATTTAAAAAAATGTGATAACTGCATAAGATGGATAGAGTTATGAATTGAAAATGGCTCTCACAGATTACACAGATAACACAGATAAAAGTTTATTTATATTAAGATAAGGATTATAATAGAAGCACGCAGATTACGCAGATTTTATTATTTATTTAAAAAAATGTGATAACTGCATAAG
>NZ_SMOG01000021.1 GCF_004353895.1 Candidatus Syntrophosphaera thermopropionivorans
CTAATCCACGCCGCCAGCGTTCGTCCTGAGCCAGGATCAAACTCTCCATAATAAAATATGAAGTTAATTGACTTAAATTGGCTCGCACAAATCTCTATAGCACACTATCATTTTCGAAAAAGAACTATCACTTGTTGAATTATAAAAACAGCTTGAACCTAAAAAAATATAATCTTTATTCTGTCAATACAAAATATTAAAAAATTCCTTAATTTTTTCTCCTTTTTTTCTTATCCCTTTTCTAACTCTATATAATATATATAATTCCAATCTCCTAAAAAAAGAAGAAAAAATAATAAATCAGATTTTTATTTCTTCCATTCTAATTTCTTCATACTTTAATACTCCTCTTAGAGAGATTTCCTTTAATAATAATGATAGTTTTGTAATTTCGGGAATGATATTTCTATTTCCATAGGAGTCATAATTTAAAGTTAGAGGGAATTTAATTGACATTGGAAGTAAGTGCTATTTTTTGGATTAGTAATTTATTCTTTAGAGGTGAAACGATGTTAAGAAAAATGTTACTGTCCAAGCTTCATCGGGCAACAGTCACAGAATGTAATATGCATTATAATGCTAGTATCAAGATAGATCAGGAGTTGCTCAAGCTTTCTGGAATGCGTGAATATGAGCAGGTAGAAGTTTGGGACATTAACAATGGTGAAAGGTTTTCTACTTACATTATACCTGGAGAACCAGGAAGCAGGACTATAGGTATATATGGAGCCGCAGCCAGAAAAGTGCAAGTAGGAGATATAGTAATTATAGTAAATTATGGCCTAATGGATGAAGAAGAGTTAGATAGTTATCAACCCTGTATCATTCTATTGGACGAAAATAACAATCCATTATCATAATGCAGATATATAAGACCATAGCCGAAACCAGAGAAGCATTAGCCGGTGAGGCTTTAAAAAATAAAATAGGCTTTGTGCCCACCATGGGAGCTCTTCACAAAGGTCATCTATCTCTGGTAGAAAGATGTCATTCAGAATCAGATCTCACGGTAGTTTCAATTTATGTAAATCCCACCCAATTTGGACCGCAGGAGGATTTGAATCATTATCCCCGCAATTTAGAAAAAGATATAGATTTATTAAGAAATTATCATGTGGACATAGTGTTCACTCCCGATGATGTTCAGATGTATCCAGAAGGATATTGCACCTGGGTTCAGGTGGAAGGATTGTCCGATATTCTTTGTGGAGCAAGTCGTCCAGGACATTTTAGAGGTGTTGCCACTATTGTTTTAAAATTGATGCATATCGTAAATCCTAAATTGATGTTTATGGGAATGAAGGATTACCAACAGATAATTGTATTAGAAAAGATGATAGAGGATTTGAACTTAGAAACAAAGATTGTGCGATGTCCTATAGTTAGAGAACCAGATGGACTGGCTATGAGTTCACGAAATTCGTACTTGACTCCAGATGAACGACAGAGGGCTACCTGTCTGATAAAAGCTTTAAAAAATGCACAAAAGATGGTTAATGAGGGACATTTAGATTCCAGTATTTTAATTTCTGAAGCGGAAAATATCATTAAGCAATCAGATGGTAGGATTGATTATATAAAAATTGTGGACGGTTCCACACTACAAGAATTGCCAGAGGTCCGATCTGGTTCAAGGATGATGTTAGCAGTATACATTGGAAATACAAGGTTGATAGATAACATAGAACTACTTCCTTGACATTGCAAAGCATTATAAAAAATTGAATAAAAAGCGAAAGTGGCGGAATAGGAAGACGCGCTGGACTTAGGATCCAGTAGGGTTAACCTGTAGGGGTTCAAGTCCCCTCTTTCGCACCAAATTTATTAGGAGAAAAAGTGCAAACAGAGATTAAACCAATTAATGAAGTGTGTAGTGAAGTTACTGTAGTTATTGAAGCAGAAAAAGTAGATGAAGCTTATAAGAAATATTTTAATAAGAAAGCTCAGGAGCTGGAAATACCTGGTTTCAGGAAGGGTAAAGCTCCGAAAAATATGATAGAAAAACTTCATGGCGCGGATATTAAAGAGGATTTTGAAATTAAATTTGCTATTGATTCTTTATATCAGGTTCTTAGAGAAAATAATCTTAATTTTCTGGCAACCCCTCAATTAAAATCTCTTGATTGGATCCAGGGATCGGATATGAAGTTAACTGTCATTTTAGAACATATACCGGATCTAACTTTGGATCTGTTAGAAAATTTAGAAGTCCCTTTTAAACCTCAAACTTTAGAAGATGCAGTAAACCAATTTTTAAGTGACTTAAGATGGAAACAACGCACAATTCAAGATGTAGATACAGTTGAAGAAAACACGACCCTACAGTGTAGATTATATTTTACTTGGAAGGGTGAAGACTATAATTATAGCGTAAATATTTATTCTGAAGAATTAGAAAATCTACCTGCATTAAAAGAGCTTGTCAGTAAAAAAATAGGAGATAAGGTATCACTTTCTCTTCCCATTGAGACCTTAAAACAATTCATAGATGATGATACAATTGATTTTGAAGATGAAACTCAAATGGATGTTACCATAGAGATTGATGCTATAACCAAACTTATTATACCTGAGATAGATGATGAATTTGCCAAAGATATGGATTTTGAGAATCTTGAAGAAATGAAAGCTAAAATAGGAGAAGAATTAAAAGCTCAGGTTGAACACTCCAATTATGAAGCTCAAAATAACGCAATTATCAATGCACTGTTCAAGAAAAAACCCTTTAAAATACCACCAATGACGCTTAAATCAATAATTGACGATTATGCTGCCTCTCTACATATTGACGAAAATCATCCTCTATATAATTATTATGTTAATGAAGCAGCCAATTATTTAGTGCGGTATTTAATTGTGGATTCTTTAAGAGAAAAAATTCATATTGAAGTTTCAGAGGATATGATTAATGAGTTTATAGAACATAGGGCAATTCTCTCCAATTCATCCGTTGCCGGTTATAAAGAAAAAAATGAAGACTATATTAAAAGTGACAATTTTATTAGAGATGCCCAAGATTACTTTCTCTTAAGGAAAATAGCTGAGACCTGCACTTTTATAGAACCTACTGGAGAGACAGAATATCCTGCTTATGAGATTGCCCCGTATGAACCAGAAGAAGAGGAAGAACAAGATAATCAAGATAAACCAGAAGAACAAGAAGAACCCTCGGAGAAAAATGTGAGGAAGGAAGAACAATGAGTTATATCCCTATTGTTATAGAACAAGTAGGACGCACAGAACGAGCTTATGATATATATTCACGCTTATTAAAAGATCGCATTGTGTTTGTAAGCGGTATAATAGATGATAATTTGGCAAATTCTGTCGTTGCTCAATTACTACATCTGGAAGGTGAAGACTCAGAACGCGATATTTATATGTATATAAATAGTCCCGGGGGTATTATCTCTTCCGGACTTGCTATTTATGATACTATGCAATATATAAAACCTAAAGTGAGCACTATCTGCATTGGTCAAGCTGCAAGTATGGCTGCAGTCCTCTTAGCAGCTGGTAGTCCTGGCAAAAGGACTGCTCTACCCAATAGTAGAATAATGATTCATCAACCTTTAGGTGGTTTTGAAGGTCAAGCCAGTGATATCGAAATTCAGGCTAAAGAAATTCTTTATTTACGTGAAAGAATGAATGAAATTCTGCATTCTCATACGGGTCAGGACATCAAGAAAATTAGAGAGGATACAGAACGTAACTATTATATGGATGCCATGGAAGCTAAGGATTATGGCATAATTGATGAAGTTATTGACCATCGGAAATAACTTGACGAAATTTCAAAACTCCTTTATATTATCTATGATAAAAAGATACGAAACATTTTTGGTAGGAGGAATTGTTGGAGAGATATAAAAATCTAACCTGCTCATTCTGTGGTAGGAATGAGACAGAAGTTAAAACCTTAATTCGGGGCATAGCTGGAAACATCTGTGACGAATGCATAACAATGTGTCATAATATAATGGTTTCTAATGCACCCGAACCAGAAGAAGAGATTATAGATTTACCAAAACCGAGTGAAATAAAGGCATATTTAGACCAGTATGTGATAGGTCAAGAAGAAGCCAAAATGATTATTTCAGTGGCAGTATACAATCATTATAAACGCATCTTTAGCCGGAAGGATGATGATATTGATTTGGAGAAAAGCAACATTTTGATGATTGGACCCACAGGCTGTGGAAAGACTCTGATTGCTGAGACTTTGGCAAGATTTCTGAAAGTTCCTTTTGCTATTTCTGATGCTACCACTCTAACGGAAGCTGGATATGTGGGAGAAGATGTAGAGAACATATTAGTCCGATTATTACAGGCTGCAGATTATGATGTTGCTAAAGCAGAAAAGGGAATTGTATATATTGATGAGATTGACAAGATTAGTCGTAAATCGGAGACTCCTTCTATAACCCGTGATGTTTCTGGTGAAGGAGTGCAACAGGCTCTATTAAAAATCCTGGAAGGAACGAAAGTAAACGTGCCACCCAAAGGCGGAAGGAAACATCCTCAGCAGGATTTTATTGAAATGGACACCAAAAACATCTTATTCATAGCTGGTGGCGCTTTTTTTGGACTTGAAAAAATCATTAAAGAAAGAATAGATAAAAAAGCCATTGGATTTGATGTTAAATTAGGTACAAATATTGACGAGGCTAATATCTTTGACCAGACTATCTCGCAAGACCTATTAAAATATGGTTTAATCCCTGAATTGATAGGTAGAATGCCAGTGCTTTGCACTCTTCATGAATTGACTGAAGAAGCCCTGGTGGAAATTCTTGTAAAACCTAAAAATGCTCTGTGCAGTCAATATAAGAAATACTTTGAACTGGATGGTGTGGAACTTGAATTTGGAGAAGATGCATTAAGAGAGATAGCTCGTATAGCAATAAATCAAAAAACTGGTGCTCGCGGATTACGCTCTATTATGGAAAAATTTATGCTCAAAATTATGTATAACATTCCTGATCTGGACAATATCCGAAGCTGCCATATTACTGCTGATGTAGTATCTAAAGGAGCAGAGCCAGAATTTGTATTTTCCAGTAAAAGCTCAAATAAGAGAGCTGCCATAACCCGATAAGCATCAAACAACAGAATAACCCCGAACTTAGATAAATATCCTTTTGCAGATTTTAAGCTGAGGAAAAATATAGAGCTACATCTATTTATTATGAAGGAAGTGTTATGGACGCTGAAATAACTAAAAGAAGGCGGGAAAAACTGTCAGAACAATTAGGAGATAAGGAATCGGTTATAGTCTTTGCTAAACCGGAGATTACTCTGGAAAAATTCTCGCAAGATTCAAATTTTCTTTATCTTACTGGAATTAACGAGCCAGAACTTATCTATATAGCAGCAAAGGTGTCAGGTAGATGGAATGAGGTGCTCTTTATAGAAAGAGGAAACCCAGAAAGGGTGGTGTGGGAAGGAGCAAAGTTATCTATGGAGGAGGCAAAAGAATTAAGTGGAATCCAGCAAATACGCTATAAAGACGAGTTTTATCCCTATCTTTCTGGAATGTGTTCTCAGTTAAGCAGAATCTATTCCAATCTGGGTTATCCAATGCTTCATAAACCTGCAACTTACCCTCTCTTTATGCTCCAACCTGTTAGAGAAAAATATCCTCATATAGAAATCAGGGACTTGGGTGATTTGATTACTCCCCTACGACTGGTTAAAGATGAATGGGAAATAGAGCAACTCAAGAGAGCCATAGATATAACCGGTTTGGGTATTATGGATATTCTGCATACGGCAAAAGCGGGAATGATGGAATATGAATTGGAAGCTACTCTCTTCTATAGAATGCAAGTTAATGGATTACAGCAATGGGGATTTGCACCTATAATTGCCACCGGGATAAATGCGGCAACCTTACATTATGAAAAGAATAATTGCCAGATTCAACCAGGCGACCTGATACTAATGGATGTGGGAGCATCCTGCAACGGTTATAGTGCAGATATTACAAGATGTTTCCCTATTGAGCAAAGATTCAGTTATCGTCAGGCTCAGATTTACAATATTGTGCTGGATGTTAATAAAAGGATAATTGAATTGGTAAAACCTGGAGTGGAGCTATCCGTTCTGAATAATAAGACGGTGGAATGGTTGGCTGAAGGAATGCTTTCCATTGGCTTAATAAATTCCAAGGATGAAGTAAGAAAGTATTATATGCACAGTGTTAGTCATTTTCTTGGACTTGATACCCATGATGTGGGTGGTAGAGAAGCAGTCCTTACCCCTGGAAATGTTATCACGGTTGAACCGGGCATTTATATTCCTGAAGAAAGGCTCGGGGTACGAATTGAAGACGATGTTTTGGTAACCGATGATGGTCATCAAGTGCTTTCTGCAGGTATTCCTAAAGAAATATCAGAAATAGAATCCATCAGACAAGAGGCTTTTCAAAATGAGCACTAACGCTATTTATCCAGGGACTTTTGACCCTATAACTTATGGACATATAAACATTCTGGAAAAAGCATCCAGACTTTTTGATAAAGTTATATTGAGTGTGGCAGCTTATACCGATAAAGAAACTTTGTTCAGTCTGGAGGAACGATATGAACTGTGCTCGGCATCAGTTAAACATCTTTCCAATGTAGAAGTGTATACCTTTGAAGGATTAGCTGTAGATTTTGCTCGGTCCCAGAATTGTTCGGTAATGATTAGGGGATTACGAGCTGTTTCCGATTTTGAATATGAACTTTCCTTAGCTTTAACCAATACTACGCTCAACCCAGAGATTGAAACCGTATTTCTGGTCCCCAGTCTTCGTTATATGTATCTTTCTTCTTCCATTACCAGACAATTAGCCGAATTGGGCAGTGAATTGAAAGACTTTGTTCCACCAGTCGTAGCTAAAGCTCTCAGGGATAAATTTAAAAAGGAATGATATGGCAAAAAAGGAAACTATTCCCAAAGAGATAACCCAGATTTCAGACCGGGCTCTTCCAGCTGATGTAAATGCTGAAGCAGGTGTATTATCAGCTATGATAATTGATTCCAGCATTGTCAGTAAAGGTCTGGAATTAATTAAAGAAGAATACTTTTCTCGCACTTCACATAAATTAATCTTTCGGACTATAGCTGAACTTTTCAGTGATGGAGTGGAAATTGACCCTCTAACACTTGTAGACCGTCTACAGCAAAAGGGGTTTCTGGAAAAAGTGGGTGGTATTCCTTATATAAATGAACTTTCGGATTTCGTTACTTCCAGTGCCAATTTCAATTATCATCTCAATATCCTGATAGAAAAAGCTTTATTGCGCAACCTCATCATTACCTGTAACAGCATTATTGAAGCTTGCTACAGCTCTACTGAACCAGTAAAAAAGATTGTTGATGAAGCAGAACAAGCTATTTTTAAAATTGCTGAAATGCCACAACATCAGGGTTTTCAAAGAATTGACCAGATTAGTGCTGAAGTCATTCAAGTTATTGATACTATTTCCACCACCAAAGTTCCTGTCATCGGTGTTTCCAGTGGATTTATAGATTTAGACCGCCTGGCAGGAGGATTTAGACCAGGGCAATTTATTATTATAGCTGCACGTCCTGCTATGGGAAAGACCTCACTGGCGCTAAATATAGCTTCACATGCTGCCGTAGATCTAGGTAAGAAAGTGGCTATCTTTACTATGGAAATGGCTGCAGATGAAGTGGTAATGAGGATGTTCAGTAGTGCCGCTGAAGTCAGTATGGAATCAATCCTCAAAGGCTATGGTATGAATGAGGAAAAGCTAATCCGGATTATGCAGGTGGCGGATGTGATTTCCACTAAACAAATATATATTGATGAATCCGGAACCAATACTCCTTTGGAAATTAGAGCCAAAACGAGGCGTTTAGCTGCAGAAATTGGCGGTTTGGACCTCATTATCATAGATTATTTGCAACTTATGACATTACCACGAGATAAGGATAATCGCCAACAAGAGATTGCTGAGATATCTCGTGCACTTAAAATTCTGGCTAAGGATATGAAAATACCTGTCATTGCGCTTTCTCAATTAAATCGGCTTCTGGAAAATCGGGATGATAAACGTCCACGACTGGCTGATTTACGAGAATCTGGTGCTATAGAACAGGATGCAGACTTGGTAATGTTTATTTATCGTGACGAATATTACACCAAAGAAAAATCGGAAAAACCTGGCATTGCTGAAATTATTATCGGCAAAAATCGTCATGGCTCTACTGGTACTGTTGAACTGGGATTTAATAAAGAATTCACCATGTTTCGCAACTTAGATACCATTCATGAATTTTAAGCTTCTTGCTGGTACTGGTGCTTATACTATATTTATTGGAAGAGTCCTAAAACGCCTTCCTAAACTTCCTAAGCGCTGGCAAGAACTAACCATTCAGCTTAAACGCATCGGAGTTGATTCTCTCTTTTTAATTACCATCACTTCTATATTCACTGGTTTAGTTGTCGCAGTGCAAATTATTTATCAAGGTAGCTATTATATACCTAAAAATTTATTCAGTGTTATCATTGGAAAAGCAAATATGATAGAATTGGCACCGGTACTTACAGGTCTGGTTTTAACAGGAAAAGTTGGTGCTTCTATAGCTGCAGAAATAGGGACTATGAGAGTGAGCGAACAGATTGATGCCCTTCAAAGTATGAGTATTGCTCCAGAAGAATTTCTTTATCTTCCTCGTATTAGTGCTGGTGTTATTTCTGCTCCACTATTAACAATTTATGCGGATTTAATTAGTATAATTGCGGGTTGGTTTTTCACCTGGATGAGATATGGTATCAGATTCTTCAACTTTTTTAATGATATGCGCATCTATTTTGCCCCATTTGATTTAATTGGCGGAATCATAAAAGCTATATTATTCGGATTTCTGATTACTTCTTTAGCTTGTTTTTTTGGAGATAAGACCACCGGTGGTGCTGAAGGAGTGGGACATAGCACTATGCAAACTGTTGTTTACAGTTCAGTTGGAGTTTTAGTACTTGATTTTCTGGTGGCTATTTTGATGATGGCACACTATCTATGACACTTAGAAAAAGGTCTGTAAAATTATTTATAATCATTTCCTTAGTGCTCTGTCTGATATCAGGATTCAGCTGCAAAAAAAACAATAAGGAAGTAAAAAAACAAATAACCCCGAGCTCCTACTTATATATTTTTGCTCTGGACCACATTAGAGAATCAGGTTTTGAAACCGTTGTTATCAAGGATTTTGCTAAACAAAATAATATCGGACTGAGAATAAACCTTTTCCCCGATCTTTCTATGTTAATGCAGACCTTATCCAATCCTGATTACCAAGGAAAAGTGGATATAGTTTTGGGATTGGATAATTCATTTTTTTACGATATTGCTTCCAGCGATTATTTTGCTCCCGTTCCGGAAGTATCATTACAAGAGATTAGATATGAAATCCCTCGGGATTCTGAGCATTGTCTAATTCCCTATGCGAGTGCAAACCTGGCTTTTATTTATGATTCCAAAAAATATCCGGAACCACCTCATTCTTTTGGTGAACTTCAGGATAGTAAATATTATTCACAATTAGCTATCTGTGACCCATCTCAATGTGGCTTAGGAAGGAGCACTCTTCTCTGGACTGTGGCATTATTTTCTGAGCAAGGATATGAACAGTTGTGGTCTTCTTTACGAAAGAATATTTATAAGATATACCCCAATCCAACCTTATGCCTTGATGCTATCAGGACCGGTAAATGTGGTTTAATGTTTGGATATAACACTATTCCTGCTTGGCTAAATGAACTTTATCCCTCAGAAAGTCATATCAAGTCAATCATTCCAGAAGAAGGAAGTTTCCTATATGTAGAGTCAGCTGCTTTATGTAAGGATGCTCCCCATAAGGACACTGCTTTGCAATTCTTAAAATATCTCATATCACCAAATCCTCAACAATTTGTAATGTATAAATTAGCTATGATGCCGGTTAATGGTAG
Organism: Candidatus Syntrophosphaera thermopropionivorans; assembly: GCF_004353895.1. Classification (GTDB taxonomy): domain Bacteria; phylum Cloacimonadota; class Cloacimonadia; order Cloacimonadales; family Cloacimonadaceae; genus Syntrophosphaera; species Syntrophosphaera thermopropionivorans. Next base: position 9,965 of record NZ_SMOG01000021.1, read on the forward strand.
AACTCCACTTCCTACTTCTTTTGCTCATATACCAGCTATAATCTATTCACATAACAATAGATTGGAACAACAGCCAGTTCAGGATAGCCTTCAGGTCTGGATGTCTAACTGGAAGCGGATGATGTATGGAAATAAAAGGTTTTAGATATGATTCCTTTGGTTGAAACAAGATTTAATATTGTCCTCTATGAACCTGAAATTCCTGCTAATACCGGAAATATCGGAAGGCTATGTGTTGGGACTGGTTCTAAACTACATATAATTCAACCCTGTAAATTCTTAATCACGGATAAGACCCTAAAACGTGCAGGATTAGATTACTGGGAGCATCTGGATTTGACTATGCATAAAACTTGGGAAGAGATTTTAGAGTTTTGCCCTTTAGAGCGAGTATTTTTCTGCACCACAAAAAGCAAACGAAATTATCTAAATGAGCATTATCAGTATGGAGATACCTTTGTTTTTGGACCCGAATCTCGTGGTTTGCCTCAAAACTTGCTGGATAAGTATCCTGAACGCTTAATTACTATCCCGATGCATCCACTTATTCGTTCTATTAATCTTGCCAATTCCGTAGCAATAATTTTATATGAGGCTATCAGACAGGTCTATTACTCCAGTTAATCTTCATAAACATTTAATAACTGCTGAACCGCAAGCATAACAGGAAGGGAACCTTCTTCTACCTGTTTCTTAAGAAGAGGTAGTTTTTCTTGAACTTTATGGTCACTATAAAATCTATTTAATACCGCTTCTTTAATTAGCGATTCAAACCATTCTAAAACCTGCTTTTTGCGTCGTTCATAGAATATTCCACTGCTTTTACCTTGTTCTACAAACTTTTCTATGATTTCCCAGATTTCCGAAAGTCCTTTCTTCTGGAGAGCCGAGCAGGTTATAGCCTTGGTAGTCCAACCTTCAGTGGCAGGACGAAGATAATGGAGAGCATTATTAAGTTCTCTGCATGCCAGCTCTGCAGCTGCAATATTCTCTCCATCAGCCTTATTTACAACCACTAAATCTGCCAGTTCCATCACTCCTTTTTTTATTCCCTGAAGTTCATCACCTGCACCTGGAATTTGCATTAAAAGGAAGAAATCCACCATTGAACGAACGGTTACTTCACTTTGACCTACACCAACAGTTTCAATCAGCACAATATCAAAACCTGCAGCTTCGCAAAGTATGATAGTTTCTCTGGTTTTACGAGCGACACCACCTAAAGTGCCTCCACTGGGAGAAGGACGAATAAAGCTATCAGGATGCCTGCTTAATTCTTCCATCCTGGTTTTATCACCCAGAATACTACCACGGGAAATAGTGCTACTGGGGTCTATTGCCAGAACTGCAACCCTATGCCCTTTTCCGAGTAACCATAGACCAAAATTTTCTATGAAAGTACTTTTCCCGGCACCTGGCATTCCTGTAACCCCAATTCTTATGGAATTACCAGAATCGGGCAGAAGCCTTCTAATAAGTTCCTGCCCGGCTTCAAAATGCTGAGGAGCATTACTTTCTATGAGAGTAATAGCTTTAGCTAGAAGTGTTCTATCACCTTTCTTTATACCTTCAACCAGTTCATCCACAGAAGGGAAAGAACTTCTCTTTTTGCCCGTTTCTTTGACTATCCCACTTTGATTTGCTTTTGCTTTCAGGACACGAGAAGCATATTCCTTTCCCGCATTGGGTGGAGTCCACTCAGGTTTTCTTTCTTTTGTCATTTTATTCTTGTAAGAGCTTATTCATTATGATAGTAGCAGCTTCGGGAAGTTTTGTCCCAGGGCCGAAGATAGCTGTAGCACCATTTGCCAAGAGAAAATCGTAATCCTGAGGAGGTATAACACCTCCAACCACTATCATTATGTCATCTCGTCCTAATTTTGCCAGTTCTTCCACTAATTGAGGAAGTAGGGTTTTGTGACTACCTGCCAGAGAACTCACACCTATAATATGTACATCGTTTTCAACTGCTTGACGGGCAGCTTCAGCAGGAGTCTGAAACAGTGGTCCCACATCCACATCAAATCCCATATCAGCAAAAGCAGTAGAAACTACTTTAGCTCCACGATCGTGTCCATCCTGACCTAATTTAGCCACTAAAATGCGTGGTCTTCTGCCTTCTTTTTCCGCAAATTTATCGGTTAAAGCTCTTACTTTTTCTATTTCATCCATTTTAGTATACTCACTGCTATAAACATTATTTATCAATTGAATGGTGGCTTGATGCCTGCCAAAAACTTTTTCCATTGCATAAGAAATTTCCCCTAAGGTAGCACGAGCGCGAGCAGCTTCAATTGCCAGTTCCAGAAGATTACCTGTATTATTTTTTGCTGCTTCTGTAATGGCATCCAGACAGGCTTGAACTTTTTGAGAATCCCGTTCTGCTTTGAGTTTTTTCAAACGAGCAATCTGCGCTTCCAGAACAGCTGTATTATCTACTTCCAGAATTTCTATGGGCTCTTCATTTTCGGGACAATATTTATTAACTCCAACGATGGTTTCTTCTCCAGAATCAATATGAGCCTGTCTTCGTGCTGCTGCTTCTTCAATTCTCATCTTGGGTAAACCGGTTTCAATCGCTTTTGCCATTCCACCAAGTTCTTCAACCTCCAGAATATGTTCCCAGGATTTCTTCAGGAGAGCATCAGTTAAATATTCAACATAATAAGAACCTGCCCAGGGATCAATCACCCGAGTAATTCCAGTTTCATTCATCAGATAGAGTTGAGTGTTTCTGGCAATGCGAGCACTAAAATCAGTTGGTAAGGCAATAGCTTCATCCAGAGAGTTGGTATGCAAGGATTGGGTGTGACCCATAGTAGCAGCTAAAGCTTCTATGCAGGTACGAGTTACATTATTAAATGGGTCTTGAGCAGTAAGACTCCAGCCTGAAGTTTGGGAATGAGTGCGTAGAGCCATACTCTTAGGATTTTGGGGAAGGAATTGCTTAATAATTTTTGCCCAGAGAACTCTGGCAGCTCTCAATTTAGCCACTTCCATAAAGTAATTCATTCCTTCCGCCCAGAAGAAGGAAAGCCTGGGTCCTATAACATCTATATCCAATCCTGCTTTAAGTGCTGTGCGCACATATTCCAAGCCATCAGCCAGAGTATAAGCCATTTCCAGGTCTGCAGTGGCACCTGCTTCATGCATATGATAACCGGATATACTGATAGAATTAAATTTGGGCATATGTTCTGCAGTATAACGGAAAATATCTGCAATAATACGCATTGAGGCTTCTGGAGGATAAATATAGGTGTTTCTGACCATATATTCTTTGAGAATATCATTCTGGATTGTACCATTTAATTGCTCAGGTTTAACTCCTTGTTCTTCTGCTGCCACTATATAAAAAGCCATTATAGGAATAACTGCACCATTCATAGTCATTGAAACACTGATCTGGTCCAGCGGAATCCCTTCAAAGAGGATTTTCATATCCAAAACACTATCTACAGCTACTCCAGCTTTTCCCACATCACCTGCAACTCTTGGATGGTCTGAATCATAGCCTCTATGAGTGGGTAAATCAAAAGCTATAGAGAGACCTTTCTGTCCCATTGCCAAATTTCTTCTATAAAAAGCATTGCTTTCCTCAGCAGTGGAAAAACCTGCATATTGACGAATAGTCCAGGGACGCATAATATACATTGAGGGATAGGGACCTCTTAAGAAAGGAGGTAATCCGGAAAGATAATCAAGATGCTGAGCTTGAGCTATGTTATCCTTTGTGAAGAGTCCTTTAACTTCTATTTGTTCATTAGTTTTCCAGATAGGTAATTCTTCGGGTTTGCTTTTAGCTTCTGCTTTAAATTCTGGATTAATTTTCGTGAAATCAGGCTTCATTTTCCACCCCCAGTTTTTTAGCTAATTCATCTAAGGTGGCAACTACATCTGCACCCATATAAATAAACATCTTTATTCCATTCTCTTTAAAACTTTCTACTTTATCTTTAGGATAACCTGCCAGAATTAGAAAACTATCGGGAAGAGCAGAACATATCGCTGGCACAAGTTCATTGTATTTCTCATCTGTGGAACAGATACAATAGGCATCTGTATTGGATTCTTTAGCTGATTTGACCGCATCTTCCACAGTAATAAAACCTTGAGGAGAAATTACCGTAAAACCTCCTGCCTGAAAGAATCCTGTAGCAAAATCAGCTCTAACTCTATAATCATTGATAGTTCCCATATTCATCAGGAATATATTCGTATTCTTATCAGATTTTATAACCCGAGTGCGTAAATTTTCTATTTCTTCCACTACTCTCAATTGTGGTAAAGCTCCAGCTTTTAAAACTTCCATCTTTATGGGGTTGGACTCTCTTGGAATTTGAATCTGGGTTGGTGGATTCTCATCTGGGTTTGCATAAAGATTAATTCCCACATAGACATCTTTCCTTTTCCGCATGGCTTCTTTTCTTGCATTAGCTACCTTTTCTATATCAGTATGAATTTTCCCCTCTTGCAAAGCGTTCAGTATCCCACCTTCAGATTCCAGTTCTTGCATATATTTCCACGCTTGATTAGCAAGTTCTTGAGTTAGATTTTCTATGTAATAACTTCCTCCAGCTGGATCTACAACTTTATCAAAATGTGATTCTTCTTTCAGAATAATCTGCTGATTGCGAGCTAAGCGTCTGGAAAATTCATCTTCATCTGAGGTTAATTCATTAAATCTGCCAACTTCTAAACTATCAACTCCACCAATTACACCCGAAAAGGCTTCAGTCGCATTTCTAAGTAAATTCACATAAAAATCGTAAAGGCTTTGGTTGAAAGTAGCAGTTTTACCGTGAATCCAGATTTTTTGTTCTTTTTCTTTCCCACCAAAAGCTTTAATCATTTCAGACCAGAGAAGACGCATTGCCCTAACTTTTGCAATTTCCATAAAGAAATTGGGTCCAAGGGAAAGCTTTACCTGAAAGAGAGGACTGAGTTGTTCTATAGTCCATCCTTTATCAAGTAAATTCTGAAGGTAATAGATTGCTGTAGCTAATATAATTCCCAGTTCCTGAGTGGAAGAAGCTCCGGCAGCAGAATAGACACTACCATCTATAGAAATACAGCGTAAACCTGATATATTTTTTATTGCAATCTCCACACCTTCTACTATTTTTCCCCATATTTCATCCCAGCTAAAACTTAAATATCCTTTTCTGGCAAATTCTGAGATAGGGTCAAACCCAATTCCTAATTGCAATTCTTCCCAGGCATATTTTCTCTCACAAATATATTGTTCTACCAGCAAGAGAATAAAATAATCATCCATATCCAATTGCATAAAAAGAGGAGCAGCTCTGAGGTCTATAGCAGCACAGATTGCTCTTAAATCATCAATAGACTTGATAGAAACACCCCTTAAATCATCATCGTGCTTAAGCTGTATATTAACAGCTGTTAAACCCAGTTGTAACTCCCTTAATATCTGAGCGTTGAGTGCTTTTAAATCGGACTCTCTATGAGATTGAGCAATTAACCATCCTTCACTTAAAAACTTTTTCGGATTATTTCCTCGTACATATGGAGCTTTACCTGGAAGAGAGTCAAGAAAGGGTAGTTTGCTTAAATCTTCTCTTCTATAAATAGGTTGTAAAGTGATACCCTCATAGGTTCTGGTATGCATCACTTTATCAAAATCAGCTCCTTTAAGGGTATCTTCTACTGCTTTTCTCCATTCTTCATAGGTTGGCGGAGGAAAGTCTTCCAGTAATTTGAGTTCTTTTTCCCATTCCATTTTTTTATTCCTTCACTTTTCTATCTTTTGTAACAAAGCTTGAACAGGTTTCATTCCATATGGTGAACCTTGAGCTATGGCATCTAAAACTGCTCCACCACCAGTAAAGAAATAATAGTGGGGATCATTTTTTGCCTGAGCAAAAATTCCAGGCAATAAATCTCCAAATTCTTGGATAGTATCACCACCACCAAATAACTTTTGTGCCTGACTGCAGGAATGAATTAAGCTATAAAGAGCTTTTGTGCCTTCTTTAAACAGAACTGTATAACCCATCACGGCATTTACAAAAATTGTTGCTGCGGAAGAGAAAACTTCCTGAATAGAGGGGTCAGAAAAGGATTCAGGAGCAATGTCTAATATATAATTTAAATCCATTCCAGCTTGCAAATCAGTCACTTTTCTAATTCTCCCATTGCTTACATCTTCCATACTATCGCACTCTATTATGAAGGGCATTTCCACTATTTTATCTGGGAATTTTTCTGCTTCTTGCAGGAATTGTTCGGCTAATTGCAAATCCTCTGGAGATAAACCTTTTATATTAACCCTATATTTAGCAGCAAGATAACCATTATATAGAACCCCACCCAATACTAATTTATCACTTAATTTTAACAAAGCTGAAAGTGGACCCATCTTGGTATCAAACTTTGCTCCTGCAACTACAGAAAGTAGTGGACGCTGTGGATTAAAAACTTTTTCCAGATTCTGAACTTCCTTTATCATCAATAATCCAGCATAGGAAGGCAAAAACTTGGTGATATTATAAGTGGAAGCATGAGCTTGCCAGGAACCAAAAGCATCGTTAATATATAAATCTGCAAAGGAAGCCCAGCTTTGTGCTAAGATATCAGCGGATTCATCTTTAGCTTCTTCTCCCTTAAACCAGCGAGTATTAGGCAGATACACAAAATCTACCTCACCTGCCCTTAATTTTTGTACCGCTGGTAAAATCGGACTCAAATCAGTGATTCCTTCGGGTCCTGAAGCAATGCATTCAGGAATTATTCCCTTTAGCTGCAGTTTCTCCTCCAGATATTTAACTACAGGAGCGACAGATTCTCCTTCGGAAATATTTATAGTCCCGGTTTTCTTGTCATAAGGACGTCCTATATGTGTCATCAAAATAGGCATTCCTCCCTTTTTATAAATGTGGAGTAGGGTAGGAATGGTAGCATCTATCCGCATAGTATCTTTAATTTTTCCATTTTTAACCACATTATGGTCCATCCTGACTAAGACCATTTTACCCCTTAAATCTGCCTCCAGAAAACAAGGAAGTGCAGTCATTTCTCATTCCTCCTTTATTATTTCTCTATATATTTGTCTATTAATCATTGATTTATCATCTAAATGGGCTATTAACTTTTTGTTATTCCTTATATTAAATTTAACTTTAAAGTCAAGACTTTTCTTATTTAAAGCCTCTTCTTGAAGATTGAATCCCTACTATTTAATATAGCGTTAATTTTCATTTTGGAAAATAACTTTTAATTGACAAATACCTTACTAAACTTTAATAATCCATAATAACTACTTTATCTAAATCAATGTAATCTTAAACATATTAATACATCAAGGACAATTGATTCTTCTATCTTTCATTAATACAGGCAGTATAATCGGTTATTTTACTATATAGTTACTTAAATTTTTATCCCTTCCCCTTATGATGAGCTTATGTCCAGCTTATGTCCAGCTCATGTCCAGCTTATGTCCAGCTTATGTCCAGCTTATGTCCGAAATCGGACATAAGTTTGAGATAAGAACGACATCATATATCTGTTTAAAGACAGAATGGAAATAAAAATGGGGAATCTGATAAACCAGATTCCCCGAAGTTTTAATTATGGGAGGTCTATTTGACAATTACTAATTGAACACGACGATTAGTAGCCCGACCTTGAGCGGTTTTATTGGAAGCAATGGGTTTGCTTGAACCATAACCTTTGACTATCAACTGGCTTTCCGGAACTCCCTTAGCAATTAAATAATCAGCCACACTTTTGGCTCTGTTATAAGAAATAGTATTATTAATCTTATCGGAACCAGTATTATCCGTATGACCCTGCACTTCAATTTTAACTTCTGGAAGTTTAATCAGATATTCTGCAACTTTATCCAGGAAGAGTTTATCCTTTTCACTGAGGGTTGTAGCATTGGTGGCAAAATGAATCATCTTACCCTTTAGTTCTTCTTCAAGTTCAGTGAGATAATCTTTTTCAATCACTTGAGGTTTTTCTTGAACTTGCGGTTCGGGAGTAACTATTGGTTTTGGTTTTTCACTAAGCTTTTTAAGTTCATCGCTCAAAGTTAATAAACGGCTACGAAGATCATTAATATTAGCAGCCAGATCGTTATCTGCCTTATGTAAGTTTTCCGTATCGGTTCTTATGGCAGCAAGTTCCTTTTCATAATTATTAAGCATATTACGCAATTCTGCAAGTTCTTTGCTATAAGCAGAAACATCAGCTGCACCCTTAATAGCATTAACCTGAGCAGTTAAAGCGTCAAGTTGTTCTAATTTTTTAGTTATTTCTGCCAATTCGTTATTAATCTGATTCACAGTAATAGCAATCTCAGCTTTTTCTTGTTCCAGTTTAGCGATATCTTCTTTAGTTGCCATATTTGCTGCTAAAGCAGATTGAGTATCTTTTATTTGTTTAATTTCATTGGCATAAATATCAGCTGAGGGTGTTTTTTGTGTAGGAACCTGAGCTACGCGTTGTTCTAAATTGTTAACTTTGTTTGTAAGCTCTGTTACCTTGATATTCATCTGAGCATACTGAGTTTGCAGAGTAGCAATATTTGTTTCAGATTGTTCAATTGACATCTGAAGCTTTTGCAATTCTGGAAGTTGCAGAGTGACTGCATTAAGCTGCTCTATAACTTCATTTAATCTCAAATCAGTTGCATTCAAATCCTTACGGAGTTTCACTATCTCTGGATCAATCTTCTTAGGAAGCGGTTCTTTTCTACCGAAATGCATGCCAACGGCAATATAAGGAGTCAAAAGTGCATCATTAAAATCACCATCTTTGACTAAATCAATCTTATCCGATGCAAACATAGTATATTTTAATCCTAAATCCAGAGTAGTATTCCATTTAGATAGTAAAGATATACCAATTGAAGCATAAGGAAAAGTTAAATGACCACCAATTTTGTCTGGACTGGCATCATCAATATTACCATATTCATCTTCACTATTATGAGTTGACCATCCAGCACCTAATGCGATAAACGGGGAAACCCTATTGATAGTATAATCCCTCGGGAAATTTTCTGCTACCCCTTTGGTAGGCTTAAATTTGAGATAGAGATTAACTCCTTCTAACGATGAATGATAATCGTTAGGTCCATTTTTTACCTTTAAATTTGTAAACCAGGGATTTATTCCTATACCCAGATCTCCAAAGCACCACAAATCCCAAGAAGCTGCCCATGACCCCATCAATACATTATCTCCTTCCACATCATCCTGGGGAAAATTAATCCCTCCTTCTACACTCATTGTGCTTTCAAAGGCATACATAGCTGGAATAAATGCCAATAATAAAAGCGGGATAAGAACACTTAATCTAATTTTACTCATTTTTACCTCTCTAAATATTATTCCCTATAAGATATAAATAACAATAACCCATCATAATGTCAAGTTTTAAATTTCTACTTGTCAATTTTATTTATAAATTTCTCATGGTAATGTAGTCAATTAGCTCAATCTAATCTATTGATATGCTTTTGATTATAGAGTTAAAAAAGAAATATAAAATTATTTTTATTCATAGGAAAAAAGGATATTAAATGAAAATCAAGCAAATTACCACCTTACTGTTGACCCTACTTATATGTCAGATAAGTTTAGGTAATCATTTGTCTGAAATAGATAGTCAAATTACCAAAGGGATAACTAATTCTTCTGAAACCCTTAAAGCTTCCACACCTTTAGCTGAGGATTTGTTTATCAGTGAATATGTTGAAGGTTCAAGTAATAATAAAGCTCTTGAGATATTTAATGGCACTGGACATCCAGTGAATTTATCTGATTATAAGGTACAAATTTTTTATAATGGAGCTCAAAATCCTGGCGCTAATATTAATCTAAATGGTATCTTAAATAATGGTGATGTTTTTGTGATAGCACATATTTCTGCCTCACCAGATATTCTTAAGATTACAAATTTAAGCAATGGTTCTTTAAGTTTTAATGGTGATGATGCTATAACCCTGACAAAAATAAGCACTAATTCATATGTTGATATATTTGGTGTTATAGGTAATGATCCCGGAAATGCCTGGATAGGTCCTAATGGATATTCAACTTTAGATAAGACTTTGGTTCGCAATCCTGAGGTTTGTCATGGAGTAACCATCAATCCTTCTGGTACAGGTCCTAATGCATTTACCACCTTAACTACCGAATGGACTTTGTTTGATCGTGATACTTTTACCAATCTCGGATTCCATCTTTTCACCGGAAATAATACAGAAGTAGACCCTCCAACTATCCAGACTTCCAATATCACAGGATATCCAGGTGTTACTTCTATGACTCTGGAATGGACTCCTGGAAATGGTTCCAGAAGAATTGTAAAAATGAATACCGTTAATAGTTTTACTGATCCTTTGGATGGAAGCTATCCTGTTGCCAATCCCATCTGGGCTAATTCTGGAGAACAGGTTATCTATAATGGAAGCACTCAAATAGTGGAAGACACTCCCTTTAATGGCTGTGAAGTAACGAATCTTAATCCTTCCACAACTTACTGGTTTAGAGCTTATGAATATAATGGAACGGGAAGTAATACTAAATATTTAACTACCACGGCTACTGGAAATCCTGCTTCACTTACTACTTTAGAAGGGCAAGGTTCTGGTTATTATGCTGGAATTGATGGTTATGGTGCAAATTTAAAGCAACAACTTCACACTTTAATCAAAGATACTCATACCACCAAATATTCTTATGCTGCTCTGATTACCCAGATACCCTATACAGATGAAGACCCCGAAAACAGTGATAATCTAATTGAAATCTATACAGGATGGAGTGTTAATAAAAATAATTTTGGCAATGCAACCACTGATTGGAATAGAGAACACACCTGGAGTAAAAGTCATGGAAATTTTGGTGACACTCCTCCAGCTGGTACAGATTTACATCATCTCCGCCCTTGCGACAGCACCGTAAATAGTACCAAGGGTAATAAAGATTTTGCTGAAGGAGGAAATCCGGTAATAGATAATTCCCCACCTGCTGGTTACACTGGAGAAACCGGCTGTTTCCAAACCACTTATTCCTGGGAACCCCGCAATGATGATAAAGGTGATGTTGCAAGAATGATAATGTATATGGCTGTTAGATATGAAGGAGATGACCCTAATTTCCAGACTAATTTGGAAATGGTAGATTACATTCATAGCGATGAAAATACAAATCAACCTTATTATGGAAAACTATCCACCCTGCTTCGATGGCATATAATTGACCCGCCCGATGAGCGAGAAATGCAACGAAATAATAGAATAGCAGAAAGACAGGGTAATCGTAATCCCTTCATTGACCATCCAGAATACGCCACCAGAATTTGGACTCCCTGCCCTATTGCCAATACTAATGTAACTGAAACCAGCTTTACTGCTAACTGGAGTCAACCTATTCAAGCAACAGCTTATTATTTTCAGCTTGCTTCCGATAGCTTATTTATCAATGTATTACCTGGTTATAACAATCTGAATGTGCAACTACAAACAAGCAAAACCATATCCGGTCTCAATTCCGGCTCTACCTATTATTACCGATTATGTTCCTTTTTCTTAGAAGGTTATGGAATGTGGTCTCCTTTTATGTCAGTAACTTTAACCTCACCAGAACCTATTACCGCTTCGCTTTCGTCTTCCTTCCCTCTTGATGAATATAACCTTAATGGAGCTTCCCTAACCCTTGTCTTGACTGGCACTACCTTCACCGATAACAATCTACTAATATCAAATTTTACTTTAAATAATGCACCTGCCGGACTAAGTATCCAGAGTGTAAATTATATCAATCCGACAACGGCTATTGTTACCTTGAATTTTAATGGACTTGATTTTGATATAAATTACTATAATGTTAGTATAACCATAGCTGCTGAAGAAACACTTGCTCACCAGGAAATTATCACTAATTCTGTAACCATCTATGCTTTAATAGAAGGTAGAGCGTTGCTTTCTTTAGAACAGGAAGGATACAAATTAACCATAGTACCGGTAATAGATGCCTCTGCTTATAGGATTTTCGGTTCTATTAATCCTTATGGATTTTATTCTGAGATTACCTCCTCGGGCAATTTTGAGTTTGGTGTTCCCTACAATAATATCTGGCATATATCCTTTCAGGCTTTGCCAGAAGACAGATATTTCTTCAAAGTGGCAGCTATGAGGCAATAAACTTTAGCTATCCACTCAAAATAAAAGAATTAACTCTGTTTTAAACCGAGCGAAATAATTCTGATAGCACTTTTATCATTGACAAGTGAGTAGAAACTTTAATTATGTTTTAAATAAAATAAAAGGGGAATAATGCTGATGAGCACATTATTTGGTGGTATCTTAGCTTTGCAATGGCAACAATTGGTGATGATTCTAATCGGATTGGTGCTCATTTATCTGGCTATTGCAAAGAAATATGAACCTACCTTACTTCTTCCTATTGGTTTTGGCACTATTCTTACAAATATACCATTATCTACTGCTATTGGTCCACATGGTCCCCTTCAAGTTTTATTTGATGCTGGAATAGCCACTGAGCTTTTCCCTCTTTTAATCTTTATTGGCATTGGTGCTATGATAGATTTCACCCCTTTACTAAAAAATCCTTCTATGCTTCTTTTTGGTGCTGCAGCTCAACTGGGAATTTTTGTTACTCTTGCCGTAGCAACACTTTTAGGCTTTGATTTGAAACAAGCGGGTGCTATAGGAATAATTGGAGCAGCTGATGGTCCTACTTCCATTTATGTTGCCAATCGTTTTGCTCGTGAACTTCTTCCCGCAATATCAGTTGCCGCCTATTCTTATATGGCATTAGTTCCTATCATTCAACCGCCAATTATTAAACTTTTAACTTCCAGAGAAGAGCGAAAAATCCATATGGATTATCATTCTGGAGATGTTCCTCAGGTGATAAAAATCGTCTTCCCTATTGCTATAACCTTGATTGCGGGAATCTTTGTTCCTGCTTCAGTAGCTTTAATTGGTTTTTTAATGTTTGGTAATCTCTTGCGAGAATGTGGAGTTCTGGATAATTTAGCCAAATCAGCTCAAAATGAACTGGCAAATATCGTCACTATCTTTCTTGGCTTAAGCATTGCTTCCACGATGAAAGGAGAAGCTTTTCTACGTCCTCAGACTTTACTAATCTTTGTTTTAGGATTAATAGCATTTATCTTTGATACAGCTGGTGGAGTTCTTTTCGCCAAGCTTATGAATCTATTCCGTAAACATAATAAAATCAATCCGATGATTGGAGCTTGTGGTATTTCTGCTTTTCCTATGTCAGCTCGGGTAGTTCATCAAATGGGACAGAAAGAAGACCCCTTTAATTTTCTTTTAATGCCTGCCGTTAGTGTTAATGTTGGTGGACAGATAGCTTCAGTTATAGCAGGTGGATTGATTTTAGCTTTATTGGGGAATTTATGAATATAGACTTTGACCTTCTCTTGGATCAGGCTAAAAGCGCATCCGAAAAAGCCTATGCACCTTATTCTGGCTATAAAGTTGGAGCTGCATTACTCTGTTCTGATGGAACTGTCTTCACTGGTTGCAATGTGGAAAATGCTTCCTATTCTTTGACGATTTGTGCAGAACGAAATGCAGTATTTCAAGCTGTAGCTGCAGGACAGAGAGATTTTTTAGCTCTGGCAATTTATGTGGATGGTGAAGTATTATTTCCACCTTGTGGAGCCTGTCGTCAAGTGCTGGCTGAATTTAATCCAAATCTCCATATTCTTTATGCCAATCGTTTAGGCAGTATTCTCAGTGATCTGGATACTTTGTTGCCTCAAGCTTTTACCCTGTCGGAGATATGAATCTTCAATACCCTCAATTAATAAATTGTCAGGTGTGCCCACAAAATTGTCGGGTCAATCGTTATGAAACAACTGGTTTTTGCAAAGCAGACTATAGATTGAAGATAAATCTTGCTCAACTGCATCATGGAGAAGAGCCTGTTTTTAGCGGTATTAATGGAAGCGGAACTATCTTTTTCTCCTATTGTAATCTGCGTTGTGTTTTCTGTCAGAATTATCCCATTTCTCATTTAGGTTGGGGAACCTATTATGATGAAGAAGAATGTGCTCAAATAATGTTAAAATTGCAAGAAGCGGGAGCTCATAATATTAATTTTGTTTCTCCAACTCAATATACTCCTCAATTAGTGCAGACCATAAAAATAGCTCGTGAAAATGGATTAAGTATCCCTATACTCTGGAATAGCAATGCTTACGAAAATGTTTCCACTCTTCAATCTCTTGCAGGCTTAGTAGATATTTACCTTCCTGATTTCAAGTATGCTCATAGCTTCTACAGTAAAAAATATTCGTCAGCTACAGATTATCCTGAAATAGCTATTATAGCATTAGAGGAAATGTTCAGGCAAGTAGGACATCTTCAGCTTGATTCCGAAGGAATTGCTCAAAAAGGTATACTGGTTCGTCATCTGGTACTTCCCAATCATCTGTCCAGCACTAAACAAGTGCTTTATATTTTGTATGAACATTTTGGACCTGAGCTTGCTCTCAGTCTTATGGCACAATATTATCCTGCAGGTAGAGCAAATGAATTTCCAGAGCTTAACCGAAGTTTAAAAAGAGAAGAATATGAGGAAGCCGTAGAAACAGCTGAAGCTCTTGGTTTTAAAAATCTCTATTTACAAAAGTTTTACAGTTCTCCCGAATGGACACCTGATTTTCAACCTCATAATGAGGTCTTTGATGAAAAGAAGTTGCATTTTCACGGAAAGAAAAGAAATGACTAAAATTAAATATATCCTTCTTCTATTATCTATTTTATGGGTGGGTTATTTACAAGCTGATATAACACTTGTTCTAACTCCTAATGGAACTCAGCAGTCTCTTCCAGTGGTAAAATTGGAATCTAAAGATTATGTTTCACTTGATGAGATAAATACCCGACTTTATTCAATTTATAAAGTTGAATATAGCGAATTCACTGATTTTAGAGTGATGTTTTTCTTCTATGGAGAACAGTTCATATTCCTGCTAAATTCCCCTTTTTACACTTTTAAACAGAGCATTTTCAATATGCAATATCCTCTACTACAGGTTGGACCTCATTATTTTGTTCCGACTACATTTATTATGGATAATCTACCTTTGCATTTTCCAGGTCAAATCCAGAATAAAAATGGCACCCTTTATTTGCCTCAACCCAAAGATAAAAGTGTAAAAAGAATTGTGATTGACCCTGGACACGGAGGAAAGGACCCTGGTGCAATAGGACCTAATGGCACGCGTGAATCACACATAAATCTTAATGTTGCTTTAAGGTTAAAACAATTACTGGAACAAGAACTTGGTCTGGAAGTTTTGATGACCAGAACAGATGACCGTTTTGTTTCTCTGGGAGATAGGACAAAATTTGCTAATGACAATAAAGCTGACCTCTTTATCAGTATTCATACTAATGCTTCTCGTACTAATGGAGCGCAAGGAATAGAAACCTACTATCTTTCTACCAAATCTACCACAGAAAGTAGAGCAGTGGAAGCTCTGGAAAATAGTGTGGTAGAACTTTATGAAGGTGCGGGAGCAAAACAAAAATATGAAGCTCTGGATTTTATCCTGATGGATATGCTTCAAACTGAACATCTGGAACATAGTAACAATTTAGCCACCCTCGTGCAACACAATCTTGTGGCTGGTACTCAAACCAAAAATAGAGGTGTAAAGCAAGCTAATTTTTATGTTCTTAGAGGAGCTTTTATGCCTGCTATCTTAATTGAGATGGGTTTTATTTCCAATTCTGAAGAAGAAGCACTGCTCGCTAATCCAAAATACCAAGACCGCATAGCTCAAGCAATCTTTGAAGGCATAAAACGCTTCAAATATGACTATGACCGTATTCGTTTAACCTCTTAATCTATTCATTATGTCTTTAAAGATTAGTGCTGTTCAACCCCGAAGTCTTGCCCACAAGGCAGGAATAAAAAAAGGGGATACTATTATCAGCATTAATTCAATGCCCATTAATGACTTCTTTGACCTGGAATATTATTCAAATGATTATCAACTGGATTTTGAATTGCTGGATACAGAAGGTGAACCCAAATTCATCACTATTGAACGAGTTAATGGAAAGACCTTAGGTATTGAACCAGAACCTCATAATGTTCGCATATGCCGTAATCATTGTATTTTCTGTTTTGTAGACCAGATGCCACCTAAAATGAGGCAGTCACTTTATGTTAAAGATGATGACTATCTTTTTTCGTATGTTTTTGGAAATTATATCACTCTTAATAATCTTGAGTCTATGGACATTAACCGTATAGTGAATCAGCACATAAGCCCCTTATATGTTTCCGTGCATACCACAAATCCAGCCTTACGACAGAAAATGATGCGCTATAAAGAAAATTACGACATAGTGAAGACTCTGATGGAACTCAGTCAAAAAGGCATAGAATTTCATCTGCAGATTGTAGCAGTTCCAGGTTATAACTGTGGAGAAGAATTAGAAAAGACTCTTGAAACTTTACTCAATGAATCTATTGCTGCTTTATCTATAGGTATCGTTCCAGTAGGTTTAACTGGATTTAGAGAACACTTAACTCCGCTTTCTCCCTTCAATTCAGACCTGGCATTAGAAACTCTGAAAATCATTGATAGATATAGAGAAAAATCCCCTATTATCTATGGAGCAGATGAACTATTTCTTCTTACAGAAACTCCTATTCCTGAGGCTGATTATTATGGAGATTTTCCGCAGCTGGAAAATGGTATTGGAATGCTGCGTTTAACTTTAATGAACTACGAGAAGAAGAGAAAAAGTTTCATCAAAGAACTTGATAAAGCAGGGGGAAATTTTTTGTTATTGACCTCAACTCTTGCTAATACTGTTCTCCAAGAAATTGCTGATGACCTCAATAATCATCTCAAGCAAACCAGTGTGAAAGTCCAGCCTATCAGGAACAATTTCTTTGGTGGCTATGTTGGTGTAAGTGGATTACTTACTGCTTCGGATATTCTGAGTCAAGTTCAACCTTTTCCTCAAGAAAGTATCATTATCCCTGAAAATCTTTTCAATACAGATGGTTTAACTCTGGATGATGTATCTCAATTGGAACTTCACGATAAATTACAGGTTCCGATTCTAATAGTTGACCCTTATTTTGAAGATTGGGAATGGATTTAAAGAGCTATGTATGCTAAGAACTTAAATATCATAAATTATAAAGAAAAAACCATAACTCTTATGTAAGGATGTTTCATATGAAAAAATGTGTTATAATAATTTGTCTTATAAGTCTATTTCTGGTTTCCTGTATGAGTGAACAGGACAAACTGGAAAAGGCAAATAAGAATCTTGGCTCAAAAAAGAATCCTATCAAGATGTATTTTGTCCCTTCTATGGAAGCTTCTACCATTGTTACGAATGGTGAAGCAATAGCAAAGTGGCTGGAAAAAGAGACCGGTTATCGTTTTAAAGTTGCAGTTCCTACCAGTTATGCAGCAGTAATAGAGGCTCTTGGTACTTATCAAGCAGATGTTGCCTGGCTTCCTACTTTTGCCTATATACTGGCAAAAGAAAAATATGATGTACAGGTAAAATTTATGACTATCCGGAATGGTTTAAGCAAATATAGGGGTCAATTTGTTGCGAGAACAGACAGTGGAATAAATAGTCTGGAAGATATAGAAGGCAAAGTTATTGCCTATACCGATGCAGCTTCAACTTCTGGATATATTTATCCTTCCGCTATACTTCAGCAAAAGGGTATTAAACCTGCAAAATATACTTTTGCTGGTGGTCATCCTCAAGCCATAGCTGCTGTATATAATGGAAATGCAGATGTCGCTTGCACTTATTGGTCACCTCCGGATTCGCAAGGCAGACCCAAAGATGCACGGGAAAAACTTCTGGGCACTTATCCTGATATCTTTGAAAAAGTAAAAATCATTGCTCTGACGGATTCTATTCCTAATGACACGGTCACTTTCCGGAAAGGACTCCCACCAGAAGTAGATGCAAAACTGGTTCAAGCTTTAACTAAATTTTCTCAGCTACCAGAAGGAAAAAAGATTCTGCGTGAACTCTATGATATAGATGGTCTTGCACCTGCAACAGATGCAGATTATGATATCGTGCGTCAAACCTTAAAAGTGCTTGGTAAAGACCCAAGTGCATTCCTGAATGACTGAGAAGAGGTAATGTCACAGCTTCAAATCAATAATCTCTACAAGACCTACGATAATAAAACCTACGCTTTACAAGATATTTCTTTTAAATTAGAAAAAAGCGACTTTATTATTTTACTCGGACTTTCGGGAAGCGGAAAATCTACCTTATTACGTTGTATAAATCGCTTAATAGAACCCACTTCGGGAGATATAATCTATGAAGGACAGTCTGTTAATAAAATGGACAAAACTGAACTGCGTCTTTATCGCAGACATATTGGTATGATATTCCAGCAATTTAATCTGGTAAAAAATCTAACTGTCCTTACAAATGTACTCACTGGTAGACTGGGTTATCATAGCGTAATTTCAAAATTTACCCCAGAGGAAATTGATGCTGCATACCGATGTCTAAAAAGAGTGGGACTGGAAGAATATGCACATAAACAGGTGCGACAACTTTCTGGAGGGCAACAACAAAGAGTGGCTATTGCACGAGCTTTGATGCAAGAACCAGAACTAATCCTGGCAGATGAACCAGTTGCCAGTTTAGACCCCGCTACCGCTGATTCTATTATGCAATATCTGGGAGAAATTAATCGGGAAGGAGTTTCCGTTATTTGTTCTCTTCATTTTCTTACTCTTGCCCGTCGCTATGGAAACAGAGTGGTAGGCTTAAAACAAGGAATAAAAGTCTTTGAAGGTCATCCTGAAGATATAGATAAGGTCAGATTTAAAGAGATTTATGGAGAAGAAGCAGAGGAAATTTAAAAAGAGAGATTGCATTCTCTAAATTTATACATAGAAACGGTCATAGAATAGATATAAAGTCATTATAAATGAGTAAATTACAGAATTGCCTTCTTCACCTTAAATCAGGATTTTTACAATTTCTCTAACTTACCTATTTCTTAGCGGTTACCTATCCAAAGAGCTAAGGGACAAGCAGGTAACTGGTAATTCGGAAGACAACATAATAATATAATATTTTAATATATATTATCATATGAGTTTTGAATCGGTAATTTCTATATAACGAGCAAGATTCTCATTCATTTTTTTTAAATCTTCCAGAGTTTTATGAGGTATGACAATAGAATCCACAGTATTGCCGCTAATTAATTCCAATTCCAATCTTGGTTGAGTTTGAAAATATTCACCTATAATCTGCTCTATATCTTCTTTTTTCCCCTGAACTGCATCCAGAGAAGATTTACGGGATAACTGGATAATGATTTTGAAGCCACTGCTAACTTTAAAGTTTGCTTCTTTCAAAGCTAAACCTGCCATTCTACCAATCTGAATAACCCGAGCTACGATTTTATCCCAGAGTTCAGTGAGATTTTCCTGGGTTAGTTCCTTTTTATCAATAACTTCTGGCTCCGCAGAGGGGATTATGTCTGGCTTACTTTCTATATTAACGGGAGTTGTAGCCCCTTTAGAAACTGTTTGTTTTGGTGTCTGAGGAACAACCTTAGTCAGAGGTTGCGATTTTAAACGAGCAATAACTTCCCCTAAATCCTCCATTTCATCAAGTTTACAGAGCTTAATCATTGTCAGTTCAAAAATTAAATAGGGATTGCCACTGCTTTTAAGTTCTGTCCTTGTTTGCATAAGCATACTCATCATATAGAGCAAATTTTCCTGACTGAAGAGGCTGGCAATCTCATCATAAGCGGGATATTCTTCACTGGTAACTTCTTCTGGAGACATTCCAATCTTTCTTAAAAGAACAATCCTTAAAAATTCTAAGAGATTATTGATGAATTCCTGTAAGTCTGCCCCACCTTCAAAGATATGCTGAAGTTGCTGTAATAAGCCTGCATTATTTTTTGAATGGAGAAGTTTCATAATGTTGCAATAGATTTGAGTGGGAATCAAGCCAAAGATATCACGAACTTTATCAATAGTAACTTTATTTCCACAATAGGAGAGCACCTGGTCAGCTAAAGATAGAGCATCTCGTAAACTTCCATCTGCTTTCCTGGCAATTAAATGGAGAGATTCTGCATCAATTTCAATATTCTCTTCCTGCATAATTTCACCAACTCTTTTAACAATAGCATCAATCGGTATTCGCTTAAAATCATAACGCTGACAACGAGAAATGATAGTTGGCAATACTTTATAAGGTTCAGTAGTAGCAAAGATAAAGATAACATTGTCTGGAGGCTCTTCCAATGTTTTCAAAAGTGCATTGAAGGCATTTTTGGAAAGCATATGAACTTCATCAATAATATAAATCTTATAAG
>NZ_SMOG01000022.1 GCF_004353895.1 Candidatus Syntrophosphaera thermopropionivorans
TTGATTATAAAAATCGTACTATGACTACCAGAGGGAAAACTTATCACGAAGGTGACTGGATTTCTCTGAATGGAAGCACTGGTCAAGTCTTTGAAGGTAAAATTGAGACCGTAGCACCTGAACTGAGTGGAGATTTTGCTGAACTTATGGATTTGGCTGATAAATATACTCGTATGTATGTTCGCACCAATGCTGATACCCCTCAAGATGCGACTGTAGCTCGTAAATTTGGAGCTCGGGGTATTGGACTTTGCAGAACTGAGCATATGTTCTTTACCGGAGATCGCATTAAAGCTATGCGTGAGATGATTTTGGCTGATAATGAAGAAGGACGCAGAAAAGCTCTGGATAAGCTATTACCTATGCAACGCTCCGATTTTGAAGGTATTTTTACGGCTATGGATGGCTTCCCTGTCACCATTCGTTTATTAGACCCTCCTTTGCATGAATTCCTTCCTCATGAAGAAAATCAACAAAAAGAGATAGCAGAGGAACTGGGAATTTCTTTTCAAAAAGTTAAAGAAAGAGTCAATGCTTTGCACGAACTCAATCCTATGTTGGGACATAGAGGCTGCCGTTTAGGCAATACTTATCCCGAAATTACAGAAATGCAGACCCGTGCCATAATTGAAGCAGCTCTCAATGTTAAAGCTAAAGGTATTAAAGTAATACCCGAAATTATGGTACCTTTAGTAGGAATTGAAACTGAATTCAAGATGCAGGACGAGATTATACGTAGCACAGCTGAAAAGATTTTTGCCGAAAGAGGTGATAGAATTGACTTTTTGGTGGGCACAATGATTGAAGTACCGCGTGCTGCTTTGATTGCTGATAAAATTGCAGAAAGTGCAGAATTCTTCAGTTTTGGAACGAATGATTTAACTCAAATGACCTTTGGTTATTCTCGTGATGACGCAGGTGTCTTCCTTCCTATCTATCTGGATAAACATATACTTAAGAATGATCCTTTCCAGATTTTAGACCAGGAAGGAGTGGGACAATTAGTTCAGATGGGAACTGAGCGCGGTAGAAAAACCCGACCTAATCTGAAAGTGGGTATCTGTGGAGAGCATGGTGGTGAACCCAGCTCCGTGGAATTCTGTCATAGAGTCGGTATGGATTATGTTAGCTGTTCCCCTTATCGCGTTCCTATTGCAAGAGTTGCCGCAGCTATGGCTGCAATTAGAGAATAAATGATTAATTGAACACCGGAGCTTAAAAACTCCGGTGTTTTTTATTTTTTCTCTTTCCCAATTTTAAAATTTTATCTCTTAGTTCATAATTCTCTCTTGGCTCTCCCTTAGCTCTTTTGTAAGTAAATTGATAAGAGAGAGTCAAGTAGGAGATAGATTAGAGCTAACATGCTGTCATCCATTATATTAGACCCAAAATAGTCCTATTTATAAGCTATTATAAAGAAAATTATTTTATCTATTTTTTAATAAAATCTCGGTTTCTTTAACGCTAAAATAGCTTGAATGTTTAAAATAGATTGACTAAATAAATGTTTTAGATTATAATAGATTATAAGAGAAACTTTAAAAAGAGGATTCAATGGATAATAACAAGAAATTTCCTAATGAAGAACAGAGTTATGCAGAAGAGCAAGGTAAGATTGATGCCAAAAAACTACAATTTTATGAGAACTTACGGCAAAAAGCCAGAGAATGGACTAAAGAAAAGACCGGAACTGCAGGCAATAAATTAGCGGAATATCTATTTTTACTGCCTGATTTCTTTATTCTGGTCTGTCGTATAGCTGTAGATAAAAGGGTTCCTGCACACATAAAGTTAAAATTAGCCGGAATCATTGCTTATGTAATGATGCCCTTAGACTTAATTCCAGATTTCATCCCTATTATGGGTTCTATTGATGATTTAGTGCTTATCGTACTGGGTTTGAATATGATACTTAATGATATAGACCAGCAAATTCTGGAAGATAACTGGAGTGGAGAAGGTGAAGTTTTACATTGGATGCAAAGGATTACTGCTGAAGCAGAGAATTTTTTAGACCGAAATATTCTTCAGAAAATAAAGAACTTTTTGAAACTATAAGAGATTATGTTTACTCTACTTCTTGCCTCCCATAATCAAGATAAGGCTAAGGAGTTGAAAGCTTTATTAAGTGGAATGAATATTCAGCTTTTAACTCTTAATGATTTTCCCAATATTGTTCCTACTATTGAAGATCAGGATACTATTTCCGCCAATGCAATGAAAAAGGCATTTGAAGCTTCGCTTAAGACTGGTTTAGTAAGTTTAGCAGATGACACCGGTTTATTTATTAAAGCATTAAATGATAAGCCAGGAGTATATTCAGCTCGCTTTGCGGGTGAACACTGTTCCTATAAAGATAACAGAATGAAAGTGTTAAAATTGATGGAAGGGATAACCAATCGTTATGCAGAATTTCGCACTTGTGTTGCTCTTTCTGCGCCTGATGGCATTATCAGTTTTAAAATTGGAATCCTGGAAGGTAATATAACTACTGAGGAAAGAGGGACTAATGGTTTTGGTTATGATTCTATCTTTATGCCTTTATCATTTAATAAGACCTATGCAGAAATGACCGATACAGAAAAGAACTCCATCTCTCACCGGGCAAAAGCAATAGAAGCTATTATACCAATTATCAAAGAACTAATTGAATCATCAAAAGGAGGTTTGCAATGATAAAACCAGAAGTTTTCCGCCAATATGATATTCGTGGCATAATGGGAGAAGATATTGATGAAGAATCTTTTTATTTAATCGGTAAAGGTTTTGGCACCTATCTCCATCAGAAAGGTCTATCTTCTTTAGTTTTAGGTGGAGATGCTCGTTTAACCACCCCTTCTCTCAAAGAAGCCTTTGCCCGAGGAGCTCTGGAAACAGGCTGCACTGTTATTGATATAGGAATGGTGGCAACTCCTGTCCTCTATTTCTCCATCTGGAAACTGAAGACTGATGGTGGTGCGATGATTACTGCCAGTCACAATCCTTCCAACTACAATGGCTGTAAACTGAATCTGGGATTGGATTCTGTCTATGCAGATGAGCTTCAGAAGGTGCTACATATTATTCAGAAAGGTGAATTTGCTTCTGGAAGCGGCACTTATACTATAAATACTTCAGTAAACGATGATTATAAAGATTATATAATCTCAGGAATAACACTTGAACGCCCGGTTAAAGTAGTAATTGATGCAGGAAATGGAGTGGGAGGATTATATCTTCCAGAAATACTGGAAAATTTAGGCTGTGAGGTAATAACAATGTATTGTGAACCTGATGGTTCTTTCCCCAATCATCATCCTGATCCCACCATAGAGAAAAATATGCAAGACCTATCTAAAAAGGTGGTCTCAGAAGGTTATGAACTGGGAATAGGTTTGGATGGAGACGCTGATAGAATTGGTGTAGTAGATGAAAAAGGTAAATTACTATTTGGAGACCAGATTCTCAATATTCTTGCAAGAGATTATCTCAAGCACAATCCAGGAAAATCCGTCATCGTTGATGTCAAATGCTCAAAAAACCTCTATGATGATATTATAAAATATGGTGGTGTTCCTATTATGTATAAAACGGGACATGCCAATATCAAAATGAAGATGAAAGAACTGGGAGTGGAATTTGCTGGTGAAATGAGTGGTCATATTTTTCTCGCAGATAGATATCTCGGTTATGATGATGCTATCTATGTAAGCTGCCGATTTATTGAAGTAGTATCCAAAACTGAGAAACCAGTTAGCACTTTTCTGGCAGACCAACCTAAGATGTACAACACCCCTGAATTGCATATTGATTGTCCGGATGACAGGAAATTTGAAGTGGTAGCAAAAGTCTGTGATGAATTAAAAGCTGAAGGTTATGATGTCCTTGATATAGATGGTGCACGAGTCAATTTTCCTGATGGCTGGGGATTAGTTCGTGCTTCTAATACTACTCCAGTTCTGGTAACACGTTTTGAAGCAGTAACTGAAGAAAGGATGAAGGAAATTCAGCAACTGATAGAAAGTAAAATCTATAAATATCTATAAAAGATAAAAAGGCAGATTTTGGTTAAATTGTAAAAGTAGAAATCTGCCTTATTATTTCTTTTTATAACTCTTTGTTTTGAATGGTTTTAATTAAATCTGAGATTGGTTCCAGAGAGTAAAGTTTTTGTTCGCCAGATTCCAGATTTTTGAGTAGAGCACTTTTCTGCTTAATCTCTTCTTCTCCAATGAGTAAAGCATAATATGCTTTACTATTATTCGCCGCTTTCAATTGAGCTTTAAGTGAAGCACGATCAGGTTCATACTCAGCATAGATTCCCTTTACTCTTATTATATTAAGATAGGGGATAATTAATTCCTGTGCTTCTCTACCAATAGTTATAATAAAAACTTCAGGAAATGGAGGACCTGGCAAAGTTATTTTTTCTTCATTTAGCGATAAAAACAATCGTTCAAATCCTCCAGCAAAGCCAACTGCCGGAATGTTTTTCCCTCCTATCTGATTCAATAAGCCATTGTATCTTCCTCCACCAGCTAAAGCATTCTGAGCTCCGATTCCTTCATAAATTACCTCAAAAGCTGTATTAGTGTAATAATCCAATCCTCTAACGATGCGTGGATTGATGATAAATGGAATTTTCATCAGGTCTAGATAGTGCTGCACTTCAGAAAAATGTTCCCTACAGGGTTCATCCAGATAATCTAACTGGATGGGTGCTTTTTTTGCAATGTCCCCACATTCTTTCACTTTACAATCAAGAATCCTACGAGGTTTTCGTTCAAAGCGTTCCTGACAATCGGGACAAAGCTGATTTAGATAGGGCTGAAAATAATCTCTAAGAGCTTTATCATATTCTTTAGCACAGACGGAGCATCCCACACTATTTAATTCCAGATGAAGTTTTTTCAAACCCAGACCGGTTAGATAATTCCATAATATGGCAATAATTTCTGCATCATAATAGGGATTATTGCTGCCAATAAATTCCACTCCATACTGGTAAAACTGACGATATCTTCCAGCTTGAGGGCGATCATAACGAAACATAGGCCCAAGATAATAAAGTTTGGTGTAAGAAGAACCAATATCCATCCGATTTTCAATGTAGCTACGTGCTACAGGAGCTGTCCCTTCGGGACGAAGAGCAAATTCTCTTCCCTTACGATCAGTAAAACGATACATTTCTTTCTTTACTACATCCGAACTTTCACCAGAACTTCTTTCAAAAAGAGCTGCCTGTTCAAAGATGGGAGTAACAATTTCGGCATAACCATAAGCTTCTACCAGCTTACGAAATTCCGCTATCACCCTGTGCCATTTAGGACTGTCTTCTGGTAAAATATCATAAGTGCCACGAGGTATACTATATTGCATAAAAACCTCCTCAATTTGTTAAAAAATGGTTATAAGGATAATCTTCAATTGTCAGGTCTGGATAATGAACATTATAAAGATATAAACCCTGTGCTGGAGCAGTTAAAACAAGCTTTTGCCGTGCATTTTGCTCTTCAAGTATTTGCTTCATAACCTCTACTCCCAGACCTTTTTGTGATAAATTAACCATCGTTCCCACCATTCTACGAACCATATGATGGAGAAAACGGTCTGCTGTAATTTTAAATACTATTTTGCCCTTCATTTCTTTAATTGTGAAAGATAAGACATTACAGATATGATTGGTAATAGCGGGATTATTTTTACTCAATGAAGTGAAGTTATGATTTCCTTTTAGAACTTCAGCCATAGCATATAAATCTTCCATTACAATTTCTTTCCCCGGAATATAACCGGTATACAATCGGTTCAAAGGAGTTCTTTCCCTTGCTAAAAGATATATATAAGTTCGGGAAGTGGCAGAATAGCGGGCATTAAAAGAATCTTTTACCTGCCAGATTCCAGTAATCATAATATCTGAATCCAGTTTACTATTTAGCGCTAAAAGTAACTGTTGAGTGGTCATCCTTCCATTATAATCAAAATGAGCATAATTAGCAATGGAATGAACCCCTGCATCAGTGCGACCTGAACCAGTAACATTAGGATGAGTTATCCCCAAATCCCTCAAAGCAAATATCAATTCTCCTTGCACACTTCTTCCTGAAGTCTGAGTTTGCCATCCTCTAAAGTTTGTGCCATCATACATAACTCTGATTAAAAAACGGGACATAATCAGCTACCAAATTATAATCAAAATCATAATAACTGAAAGTAAAAGAGCTATCATATTGGAAACAGTGGAAGATGAATGAGTTTGATCTGAGTCTATAGATAAATTGAGCTTCTCTTCTATTTCCTGGGATTTTTGTAAGACACTGGTTCCAGCTTCAAACATATTATCAATAACTTCACCAATAGTATTTTTGCCCTCTGGTTTATGATTGGTGAAATAAGCCGTATAAGCCTGAATATAAAAAGAGGTGGCTAATCCAAAATGTACCAGCCATCTTCCCCATTTATATTTTCGTATAAAACGAGTATCATTCAGTACTTTCACCAGATTTAAATTACCCAGAGCATACACACCTGCAAGAATAAAGAATATAACTTTTAAGGTAAAAAGTGCCATTAAAGGGAACTGAACTTTAAAGATAGTTCCAAAAATCCAATAGGCAGTAAAAAAAGGTAGAGTTACTCGTAAACCTTTTAGGACCTGTTTATAAAGAGAACAATCCAGAAGCATAAAGCTTAAAAAAATCCCTATCAATAATAATATCTTTTGCCAGGAAGAACTTATTGCAGCTATCAGAGCTAAAACTAATATTAATAAACGAAGCCCAAGATGCTGTTCGCTTAAAACTGATAGCCTTTTTCCCACTAAGGCTTCTCATTCGGAATGAAAAATGGGTTTTTCTTGCCCTGCTCCCCGGGAGATTCAGGTTGAGGAAAGAAATTATTCTCTGGATTATTACTCATATTAATAGTTTCCGTCTCCTCCTGTTTTTCTGGAACGGAAAGAATGGATTCTTCTTCTGGAACTATAGTGGTATCTTGAACTTCAGATTCCGAGGATGGCTCTTCCCTCAGACTATCCGATTCAGTGAAGGAAAGAAGCAACTGATCAAATCTATTAAGCTGGAAATTCTTTCCATCAAAGAATTTTGCTGTAATCGTGGTGTATTCAGTATCTGAATCATATTCCAGAACCTTTGCCAGATATGGTTTTGCAGCAGTGGTGTCTCTTGCTTCAAAGGTATAATACCATCCTAAACGGAAATTAGCTTTAAGCTTAATCTCGGGGTACTCAGAGTTCACCAGTTCATTTAATACAATCAGCATAGAATCTGGATAAGTTTCCGCATATCCAAAAGCTTTATCCAGTAATAAATATTGCTCTTCTTCCCGGGGGTCAATTAAACGAATAGGTTTCTCCGCAAGCATATTTTCCAGAGCTCGGGTATATTTATTAGCGGGATATTCTTCTTGCATCCTATTATAAAGAGCTTGCATCTGTTCATAACCACCAGGGATTTTTTGATAAACACAGGCTTGAGAAAATAGTGCCAGCGGAATAATCTCGCGTTCAAATCTATCTAATATCTCATCTAAAGCAGCTAACCTGTCCTGATTATTCTTCAGTTCAGCTTGAAGAGTAGTCAAAGATTGTTCAAGTTTTTTCCTTTGTTCTGCGGGATTAACTATCTCTTCTTCAATCTTTAGACTATCGGAGTCCGTAGAAAGATTCGTATTTTCTGCTATGGTTAAACTATCTGAAGCTATAAGAGAATCCCCTAAAGTAGGTTCCGCTTGTGAAAAAGATAAATTTAAATTATCTTCTTCAGAGATAGCAGGTAGAGTTTCTATCAATACAGAAATTGAATCTATGGCACTTTGTTGGTAGGAAATTACATTTAGCAAGGAATCCTTTCTGGTAGTAATTATATCTCTGGTATCAATTAGCTTTTGATACATCAATATGGCAGAATCAGGAAGAGCAAATTGATTCAAATAATATTCTGCAGCAGTCATATAATAATCTATTAATTCTTGCAGTTTTTGTTCCGGGTCAAGTTTATCTTTATTTTTCAAAAAATCTATAGCACTGGCTTTCTTTTGGGCAATAGTTGCAAGTTCAGAGTTAGGGAATTCGGTTCGCACTTTGCTGTAAGCAGTCATAGCTTTTGTCAAATCACCAGCCTGGTAAAAATAATATTCTCCCAGATAGTAATTAGCTTCCGCAGAACTTTGAGTGCGAGGATAGGATTTGGTGATATCTGCCACCTCGGCAATACCTTGTTCCGTATCACCCTGAGCTATCAGTAAACGCGCTTTCAAAACCCTTGCTTGAGCAATTTTATCGGGACGATTTTCATCCTTTAAAAGCTTCTGTAAGGTCTTCCAGCTGGCTTCATAATCACCCAGATAGAATTGATTTAAAGCTATATAATACCGAGCTTCCAGTTTAAGCGATTGAGGGATACGAGGGTCTCTGGCTATCTTTTCAAATTCTCGTAATGATTTAGCGTAATCTTTTTGGATAAAGTAGTTTTTACCAAAAGTGAAGAAAGCTTCACGATATTCCTTAGATTTAGGATAATTAGTAATCAGCTTTTCAAGCCAGTATTGGGCTTTGATATAATTCTTGTCTTCAATTTCAAATTCTGCCAGAGTCAAGAGAGCACGAGGATGTAATTTTTTCTGACTGGGGTCAAGGATAAATTCTTCCAGAATTTTATTTGCTTGTTCTTTCTGGTTTATCTCCCGATACACTTTTGCCAGATAGATATGTGCTTCTCCCCAGTAAGGACTATCGGGAAAGTTATTAATCAAAGCCTCAAATTGGTCTTTTGCTTGAAAAGCACTATTCCCTTTATAGTAAAGGGCACAAGCCATTATAAAAAGAGCATCATCAGCTTCTTTGCCAGGATTAGGACGACTAAGAATGATACCACATTTCTTAATAGCTTTAGTGTATTCTTCTACTGCCTGGTTAGTGGGTCTACCATTAGCATTAAGAGGTCTTGATTGAGCTGATTTATAATATTTACGGGCATTATAAAGTGTGTTAGTCTCCATACACCCGCTTAGTATCAATAGAATCATCAGCAAAGGAATATATCTTTTCATATTATCAGATTATGCCTTATTCTACTATTTGTCAATATAAATTTATCCCCTCGGTCTGCACCAATTCCAGAAGGGTTGGTTTCTTCAAAAAATTAACTGCAGCATTTATATCTGGATAGGTTATGCGGTCTTCTTGAAGAATGGGAACAATTTGCCTAAAACTTGATTTCACTTTTTCCAATACTGAAGAAGAGGGAATATTTCGCTGGTCTAATGCTTGAGCTGCCACCATTAATTCTATTGCCAGGACGGTTCTCACATTTTCTACTACCTGAATTAATTTATTGGCTGAGACTGAACCCATGCTCACAAAATCTTCCTGGTTAGCAGAAGTTGGTATATTATCTACACAAGCAGGATGAGCCAATACTCTGTTTTCCGAAACCAGTGATGCAGCAGTCAGTTGCACAATCATATAACCAGAATCAATGCCAGGATTTTTTGCCAGAAAAGGATTTAAACCCCTATTTAACGCTGGATTAAGCATCTGTTCTATCCTTCTTTCCGAGATAGATGCCAGCTCCGATATTGCCAGAGCTAAGGTATCTAAGCAAATTGCCAAAGGTTCACCATGAAAGTTTCCTCCCGAAATAACCTTTTCCTCATCAGGGAAAATGAGAGGATTATCCGTCGCTGAATTTATTTCCACTTCCAGCACTCCTCTTACATAATCTAAAGCATCACGCACTGCTCCATGAACTTGAGGTGTGCATCTCAAGCTATAGGGATCTTGCACATTTTCACAATTTAAGTGCGATTCCCGTAATGGACTATTATTCATCAAGTTACTAATGTTGGATGCACTAGCTATTTGACCCTTATGAGGACGTAATTTATGAACTAAGCTATCAAAAGCGGAAGGAGTTCCTTTCATTGCATCAATTGTGCAGGCAGCTATTATATCTGCATACTTACACAATCTTTCCGCTTCTAAGAGATTTAATACTCCGAGAGCAGTCATAACCTGAGTTCCATTATTCAGGGCAAGACCTTCCTTAGCTTGCAGTTGTACCGGTTTTATCCCTGCTCTTAGCATCGCTTCTGCTCCAGAAATAATTTCCCCTTCAAACTCAGCTTCACCTTCTCCTATAAGAGTTAGTGCCAGATGCGAAAGTGGAGAAAGGTCTCCGCTTGCACCTACGGAACCTCTCATAGGAATTATGGGATGTACACCTTTATTCAACATATCAACTAAAGTTTGTAAAGTTTCCAGTCTTATTCCAGAATGTCCTTTAGCTAATACATTTATGCGCAGAAGCATAATTGCCCGAGTTTGTTCCACGGTATAGGCAGGTCCAACACTGGTAGAATGACTGCGGATTAAATTAACCTGCAATTCAGCAATGTTATCCCTGGGAATAGCTATGGAACTTAACTTCCCAAAACCAGTATTCAATCCGTAAACAAGTTCGCCTTTGTCTATTATTTTTTCCACATAATCTCTGCACTTATTAACTTGTTGAATACAGGCTTCAGTTAATGCGATAGGAGTGCGTTTATAAGCAACCTCTTCTATCTTTTCCAAGTTTAAACTGTTTCCATCAATATAAATTGTAGACATCAATCTTCCTTCTCCTATTATACTACAACATTGGATTTTAACTTTGCTGCAGACTTAAGTAATAGAGTGCAACATATATAGAGAAGCCTTTTTTGTCAAACCGCAAGTAGTAAGAGTATCTCTGGAAAGCAGATGACTGAAAATGGTAAGAAATACTTTCGTTGCTACAATCCCATATGGCATTTAAACCTTTTTTTTAATTTCCTAACCATTATATCCAGATATTTTGACTTTATCCCTTTTAAATGACCATCCATTATAAATTAGCTAACCTAATATTCTATCATATGAGTTTTGCTGGTTATTTAAATGCAATGAATCTCTTTTATCTTTCTAACATCCATCCATAAGATAATATACTTACTCTTTTATTGAAATTAATAATATGCTAATAATCAAAAAGTTGTATCTCCTAAATGTCCAAGGGAATCTATAAAATCAAATAAATAAATTGACAGAAAAGCATTGGTTCAAAAGTATGACATAATAATTTATAAACTGTCTAAAATGTATAGCCCAAGTCCCTAATTTTGCAGGGGCTTATAGTTCTTTAGGAGGAACCATGATATCCTGTTTGCAGGATACTTATCAAAGTATCAAAAGGAATAAAGTGCAAACTATTATTCCTACAAACTCAAAAACAGTTTTAACCAGCGAGATCCTGTGCGGAAACGAAATGCCTGTTAAGGTGTTTTCTCCCTGTGGGATTTTTATGGTCTGAAAACAGGGAGGAATAATTGAGCAAAGGTAATTTTGAAAATCGCATTAGAATCAAACTAAAAGCTTATGACCATCGTTTATTAGATCAGTCGGTGGCAGAAATTGTGAAAAGCACACGTAACACAGGTGCCAAAGTCGTTGGACCTATTCCTCTTCCTACTGATAGGACCATATATACTGTTTTGCGTTCTCCACATGTGGACAAGAAATCCCAGGACCAGTTTCAAATGTTGGTGCATAAGAGATTGATTGATATCTTAAACCCAACTCAACAAACTACTAATGCTTTAAAGAAGCTTAGTTTACCTGCTGGTGTCCATGTGGAAATTAAAGCCAACACAAGGAGCTAACTATGCTTGGATTAATTGGTAAGAAAATAGGTATGACTCAGATTTTTGACCCGGATGGAAAAGTTATTCCCGTAACGGTTATTCAAGCAGGACCTTGTAGAGTGGTCTATAAACGTAGCAAAGCTAAAGAAGGTTATGATGCTCTCCAGTTAGGGTATGAAGAAATAGAGGAAAAAAGAAGTAATCGCCCTAAAATTGGACATTGTAAGAAAAATGGTAGTCCTGTTTACCGTTATCTCAGGGAATTCCGTCCCTCAAAGAGTCAAAATATTGAAGATATAGAAGTGGGCACAGAATTTAAGGCGGATATCTTTCAACCCAATGAAAAGGTTAGTATAAGCTCTCGTTCCAAAGGTCGTGGCTTTACAGGAGTAATGAAACGTCATGGCTTTGCTGGTTTTATGAGCTCACATGGTGTTCATGAATCTTTCCGTGGTCCTGGCTCTATCGGTCAATGTGCTCAGCCTTCTCGCGTATTTAAAGGATTAAAGATGGCAGGACATCACGGAAATCAGAAAGTGACAGTTCATCATCTCAAGGTCGTAAAAGTTGATCCTGAACAAAACCTGATAATGGTAAAAGGTGCCGTGCCAGGACATCGTAATTCATTGGTCATAATCCATAAGGAATCATAGGAAAAAACAATGGCAACAGCAATAAAATTTAACTCCATTGGTGAAAAGATTGATGAGATAGAACTGCCAGCCCAGATTTTTGAGGTAGATGTTAATTCTCCCAAGGTTCTCTTGAATGAAGTTGTTACACAGTATTTGCTCAATCAACGTCAGGGAACTGTTCAAAAGAAAAATCGGGCGATGACAGCAGGAAGCACTCGGAAAATCTATCGTCAAAAAGGCACAGGAAGAGCCAGACAGGGCTCTATTAGAAATCCTGTTCGTGTTCATGGTGGTCGCGCTTTCGCTATTTTACCTAAAAATTGGTATCGTCCCATTCCCAAAAAAAAGAAGCGTCTTGCTTTGAAGGTCGCATTAACCGATAGAGCAAGAGATGGACGTATCTTCATTATTGAATCTTTTGATTTTACTGAACCGAATACTAAACAGGCTCGTGAAATTTTGAATAAAATCGTCCCAGATAAAGGATGGAAACTGGTAGTAACAGATGGACACCATTTCCCTACCGTTAAATCCTTCAACAATCTACCAGATGTGATGACTGACCGAGCAGATAGTCTCTATGCTTATGAAATATTGAAGAGTCATTATATTGTTATGACTCAAGATGCTCTCAACAAAGTTGAGGAGGTATTCAGCAAATGATACATCCAAGAAATATAATTATCTCCCCTATAATCACGGAAAAAAGTGAGAAATTGGCACGAGACAATAATATGTATACCTTTAAGGTAAGCATTAATGCCAATAAGATAGAGATTAAGAAAGCTATTGAGAAAATCTTCTCTGTTAAGGTTCTGGATGTTAATACCATAAGAATGCTCGGAAAGCCAAAAAGTCTGGGTAAATACAACGGCAAACGTCCGGATTGGAAAAAGGCAGTAGTAACCCTTAGAGAGGGTGATAAGATTGCCGATTTTGAGGTCTAAGGAGAAGACAATGGGTATTAAAAAATATAGACCTATCACCCCATCTCTTCGTTTTCGTACCGGTTATACCTTTGAAGAGCTGACGAAGAAAAAACCTGAAAAATCCTTGATTAAGCCAGTACGTAAAACCGCAGGAAGAAATAATAGTGGAAGAATCACCTGTCGTCATCGGGGTGGTGGACATCGTCGTCATTACCGTATTATTGATTTTAAAAGAGATAAATATGGTATTCCAGCTAAAGTAGCTGCCATAGAATATGACCCCAATCGCACTGCAAGAATCGCTTTACTGCATTATATAGATGGTGAAAAAAGGTATATCCTTGCTCCAGAAGGTTTGCAAGTGGGCACCAAAGTTATGTCTGGTCCAGAAGCAGAAATTGCGATTGGTAATGCTGTTCCTCTGGAAAGAATACCCTTAGGAGCTACAGTTCACAATATAGAGTTAAAAAGAGGTAAGGGTGGCCAAATTGCTCGTTCTGCCGGAACTTTTGGTCAAGTGGTAGCTAAAGATGGTGATTATGTTCATGTAAAGATGCCTTCCAACGATGTGCATCTAATCCGTAAAGAGTGTTTAGCTACTATTGGGCAGGTAAGTAATATAGAACACAATCTGGTGCATATAGGGAAAGCAGGAAGAAATCGCTGGAAAGGTATTCGTCCCACCGTCCGTGGTGTTGCTATGAATCCAATAGACCATCCTATGGGTGGTGGAGAAGGAAAATCCTCTGGAGGAAGACATCCTGTTTCTCCTTGGGGTAAACTCGCTAAGGGTGGAAAAACCCGTAAACCTCATAAATATTCCGATAAGTATATCGTGAAAGCCGTTAAAAAGAAATAAGGGAAGGAAATAATGGCACGTTCAATTAAAAAAGGACCTTTTGTTGACGCCCACCTTCTAAAAAAGGTAGAAGCACTAAATGCCGAAAATAAAAAAGCAGTTATTAAGACCTGGTCTCGTCGTTCTATGATTATACCAGATTTTATAGGTCATACCTTTTCCGTTCATAATGGGCATAAATTTGTTCCCGTTTATATAACCGAGAATATGGTAGGTCATAAACTGGGAGAGTTTTCGCCCACTCGTACCTACCGTGGACATAAAGAAAAGAAAACTAAGGCAAAATAAAGGAGCAAATTAAATGGAAGCTACTGCAAAACTCCGCTTTGCCCGTGGTTCTGCTCGTAAAGCAAGATTAGTGTTAGACCTTATTAGATATAAACCGGTCCCTGAAGCCCAAAATATCCTGCGATTCTCTCGCAGAGCTGCAGCTGTACCAATTAGCAAATTGTTGGATTCAGCTATCGCTAATGCTAAACTTCAGGACCCAAAACTGGACTTAAATAAAATGGTTGTTTCCGTTGCCACAGCCGATGAGGGTCCACAAATGAAACGCTATATGCCCAGAGCTATGGGAAGAGCTTATATGATTCGTAAACAAACCTGCCATATAGCTCTGGAAATCAGAACTTTGGAAGATTAGGAGGAATAGCTTGGGACAAAAAATTCACCCCATTCTCTATCGCCTCGGTGTTAATAAAGATACCGAATCTATATGGTTTGCCGATGGTCAGACCTATGTGGATTATCTGCAAGAAGATATCCGTATCCGTAAATATATCCATAAAAGACTGGAAGATAAAATGGTCTCTCGCGTGCAAATCTGGCGAAAAACTAACTCTATTACAATTGATATTCACACCGCTCGTCCAGGTTTAGTGATTGGCAAAAAAGGTGAAGATATAGAACGTCTTCGCAATGAATTAAATGTGCTGATTAACAAGAACCGTAAGAGTCCCATAGCTGTGTCTATTAATATTGAACAAATAGATAAGCTGTGGCTGGATGCAAGATTAGTGGGCAGAGAAGTAGCTCGTCAACTTGAAGAGCGTGTACCTTTCCGTAGAGCAATGAAATCCGCTATTCGTAATGTTATGAAAGAAGGAGCACAAGGAGTAAAAGTCCAGGTTTCTGGTCGTTTAGGCGGTGCAGAAATAGCTCGCACAGAAACCTATAAACAGGGAAGAACACCTCTGCATACCATTAGAGCAGATATTGATTACGCTTGTGTGGAAGCTCTTACCACCTATGGTGTAATTGGAATAAAAGTTTGGATATATAAAGGCGATATCCTCGGTGAGGAGAAATAAATGTTAGCACCAAAGAAAGTTAAACATCGTAAGGTAATGAAAGGCAGAAGGAAAGGCCTTGCTTGGCGTGGAAATACTGTAGATTTTGGAGATTATGGACTTATGGCTTTGGAAGATGCCTTCATTACCAGTCGTCAAATTGAAGCTGCACGTATCGCTATAACACGATATATGAAACGAGCCGGCAAAGTATGGATTCGTATATTCCCGGACAAACCTATAACTAAAAAACCAGCTGAAACTCGTATGGGAAAAGGAAAAGGTTCTCCAGAATACTGGGTGGCTGTTGTGCGTCCCGGTAGAGTTATGTTTGAGATTGAAGGAGTAAGTCCAGAAGAGGCAAAAGAAGCTATGCGTCTTGCCTCTCATAAATTACCTATAAAGACTCGTATAATTGCACGAGAAGGAATTGAATTATGAAGATGGAAGAAATGCGTGAAATGACTAATGAAGAGCTTCAGACCAGGCTCGAAGAATTGAGAATAGAACTTTTTAACTTACGTTTTCAGAAATCTAAGAACCTGCTGGACCGCCAAGATAGACCAAGACTTGTGAGAAGGGATATTGCTCGTATCCTGACTCTCCTGAAAGAAAGAGAAAAGAATCAGTGAGGTGAAGATGCAAAATACGCATAAAATGATTAAACAGGGTGTAGTGGTTAGTGATAAGAACGATAAGACTATTGTCGTTAGCGTTCAACGCCAATTTATTCATCCTTTATATAAAAAGACCGTCCGCAGGCATAAGAAATTTATGGCTCATGATGAACATAACGAAGCGCATGAAGGAGATATCGTTCAAATTATAGAACATCGTCCGATGAGTGCTCGTAAACGCTGGGCTCTTTATAAAATTGTAGAGCGAAGCAAATAAAGGAGTTTTGGAATGATTCAGGTTCAAACTATGTTGAATATCGCCGATAACTCCGGTGCCAGAAAAGCAATGTGTATTAAAGTGCTTGGAGGCACCAGGCGTAAATATGCCACCGTTGGCGATGAAATTGTAGTAGCTGTCAAATCTGCTACTCCAGGTGGTAAAGTAAAAAAAGGCAGTGTGGAACATGCGGTAATCGTGCGAACTGCTAAAGAAATTAGAAGACCAGATGGTTCTTATATCCGCTTTTCTGATAACGCTGCAGTTATTATTGATGAAAGACACGACCCTAAAGGAACACGTATTTTCGGACCCGTTGCTCGTGAATTGCGGGAACATCATTATATGAAGATAGTTTCTTTAGCACCAGAAGTGCTATAGGAGATTACTATGGCAAATAAAACTGAAAAAAAACAGCCTAAATTGAGATTGAAAAAAGGGGATTATGTGGTCGTGATATCTGGTGACGATAAAGGGAAAAAGGGACATATTCTCAAAGCTTATCCTAAAACAGGTAAGGTTATCGTAGAAAAAGTGCATATGATTAAAAAACACACTAAACCCTCACAAAACAATCCTCAGGGCGGCATCATCTCTATGGAAGCTCCGATTGACGCTTCCAATGTTATGCTTTTTAATGATAGATTAAACACTGTTTCTAAACCAGTATATAAGGTGCGAGAAGGTCGTAGAGTTCGGATATGTAAGAAATCTGGTGACGAGTTGTAGGAGATGTTACTATGAATAGATTGAAAGAACATTATAAAAATACGGTTATCCCAAATCTGCAGAAGCAGTTTAACTATAAAAATGTACATCAAGTGCCAAAGCTGGATAAGATTGTGGTAAGTATGGGAGTGGGAGCTGCTACTCAGAATAAAGCAATTCTGGATAATGCCGTAAAAGATATGGAACAGATAACGGGAAGAAAACCGATAGTGACTCGCGCCAAAAAATCCATTTCCAATTTTAAACTCAGGAAAGGAATGCCAATTGGATGCAAGGTCACTTTGCGTGATGAAATTATGTATGAATTCTTTGACCGTCTGGTCTCTATAGTTATCCCCCGTATCCGAGATTTCCATGGAATTCCAACCGATTCATTTGACGGGCGAGGTAATTTCTCTATCGGATTAAAAGAACAAACTGTCTTTCCAGAAATTGAATATGATAAGATTGATACTATACGAGGTCTAAATATCAATATAATAACCACTGCTCGTACCGATGAGGAAGGAAGGGCTCTATTGAAAGAACTTGGTATGCCCTTTCAACATAAAGCTTAAGGAGATATTATGGCAAGAAAAGCATTAATAATCAAACAACAGCGTACACCTAAGTTTAAAGTTAGAAAATATAACCGCTGTAAGATATGTGGTCGTCCCCGTGCTTATATGCGTGATTTTGGTATGTGTCGTCTCTGTTTCCGTAAGTATGCTTCAGAGGGACAAATACCAGGGATAACCAGAGCCAGCTGGTAATATTTTAGGAGGAAATAAATGAGCATTACTGATCCGATAGCTGATGCGTTGACCAAAATTCGCAATGCATATCGTGCCGGACATCAGCAGGTGATAATCAATCACAGTAAATTAACAGAAGCAATAGTTAAGATTCTCGCCGAAGAAAATTTTGTGAATAGCGTTCAGGTCCTGGATAAAGACCCCGAACAAAAGATAAATTATAAGCGTATACTGATTAATCTTCGCTATACTAATGATGGAAAACCTGTCTTACAAGGTCTGGAACGAGTATCCAAACCAGGAAGAAGAGTTTATGTTCGTGCCAATAACCTTCCTCGCGTATACAATAATACAGGTTGTGCTATTATATCTACTTCTCAAGGAGTTATGGTAGATAGAGATGCACGCATAAAACGCGTTGGTGGCGAATATATCTGTAAGGTGTGGTAGGAGGTTGTTATGTCACGCATAGGAAGAGCCCCTATTAAATTTGACCAGGATACTCACATAGAAGTAAAAGATAACATTGTATCTGTGAAAGGGGAACTGGGTGAATTGCAATATAAACTTATGCCCGGAATTACCGTAGAAATTTCAGATGGAGTTTTACAGGTAAAAAGAAGTAATGATAGCAAGGACCAGAAAGCTTTGCATGGCTTAACTCGAGCGCTATTGCAGAATATGGTAAAGGGCGTTAGTGAAGGATATCAAAAGAATTTGCAAGTGATTGGAACCGGCTATTCAGCAGAAAGAATAGGTCCCTGGCTAAAATTGAGTCTGGGCTATTCTCATGATATTATTATGGAAGTTCCAGAAGGATTAACCGTGGAAACTGAAGCCGTGCCTCGTTCCAAGACCTCACGAACTGATTTACAAAGCATAATTAGAGTTAAAGGAATAGATAAACAATTGGTTGGAGAATTTGCTGCTGAAATCCGTGCCTGTCGTCCCCCAGAAAATTATAAAGGAAAAGGCATTCGTTATGAAAATGAATCTGTCATTATCAAAGCTGGTAAAGCTGGGACGAAGTAGATGAGGAGTGAAAAATGATTAAATCCAGTACCAAAATCAAAGTAGAACATCGCAATCGCCGTAGAGCTGCTATCCGCAAGAAATTGCGTGGAACAGCAGAGCGTCCACGTCTGGTTGTGTTCCGTAGTCTGAAACATATCTATGCTCAGATTGTAGATGATACTGCAGGTAAGACTCTGGTTACTGCTTCCACAAGAGGTAAGGATATTCAGATACCTGCTGGTTTGAAGAAGACGGAACAAAGCTTTCTCGTTGGTCAAAAACTGGGTGAAAAAGCCCTCGCTGCTGGAATTACAAAAGTAGCTTTTGACCGAGCAGGATACAAATATCACGGTCGGGTTAAAGCACTGGCAGATGGTGCCCGAAAAGCCGGACTTGACTTCTAAAAGGGAGGAATAGTGAATTACGAATATAATCAAGCAGAAGAACAAAAACTGTTTGAAACTGTTATAGACACTAAAAGAGTAGCAAAAGTAGTCAAAGGTGGAAGAAACTTTAGTTTCACTGCTATTGTTGTTGTAGGAGACCGTGCAGGTAATGTGGGAGTGGGAAATGGAAAAGCCAATGAAATTTCCGATGCTATTCGCAAAGCCAAGGAAAGAGCTCAAAAAAATATGTTTGAAGTCCCCATTATAAAAGGGACTATCCCCCACGAAATTATCGCTCGTTTTGGAGCAAGTAAGGTGATGATGAAGCCAGCTTCTGAAGGAACTGGAATCATTGCTGGTGGAACTGCTCGTGCTATCTTTGAAGCAGCTGGGATTCAAAACATACTTTGTAAATCTTTGGGCTCAAACACTCCTTGTAATGTGGTCAAAGCTACTGTTCTCGGTCTTAAATCTATGCGAACCCTTTCTGATGTAGCTAAGCTTCGTGGTAAAACCGTGGCTGAGATCACCGGTCAGGAGGCGAAATGAAGATTAAAGTTACTCAAGTTAGAAGTACTATTAACCGACCAGAAAAGCAGAAACAGGTTATTAAATCCTTAGGTTTAGGACGTCCTGGTAGAAGTAGAATCCATGATGATAATCCCTGCATTAGAGGGATGATTAATAAGGTTTCTCACCTGGTCAAAGTTGAAGAATTAAAGGAAGAATAATATGCTTACTCTTTCCAATCTTGAAAAACCTCAAGGCAAAAAAGCCAAAAAACGTTTGGGTAAAGGACAGGGTTCTGGAGCTGGTCATCAAGCTGGTCGTGGTAATAAAGGACATAAAGCACGCGCTGGTGGAAAAATCCCAGCCTATTTTGAAGGCGGACAAATGCCTATAAACCGTCGTCTTCCTAAACGTGGGTTCAAAAATGTCTTTCATAAGAATTATCGCGTCCTTAATCTTTCTAAACTTCAGGATATAGAAGAGACTGATTTTGATATTATCAAGCTGGAAATGTTGGGGTTAATTCCCGTTAAAGGGAAAAAAGGTAAATACCCCGTTAAGGTTCTGGCTTCCACTACTGAGGAATTCACCAAGACCGTTCATATTAGAGCTAATGCCTTCTCCAAAAAGGCTAAACAACTCATAGAAGCGAACGGCGGTAAGGCGGAGGTAATCTAACTTGTTTAAGACTCTTGCGAATGTCTTTCGGATTCCCGATCTGCGAAAGAAAATCTTAATCACCCTCTTAATCCTAACCCTTTATAGATTGGGAAGTTTTATTCCCATCCCAGGGGTTAGTGGAACTGAATTAAAATCTTTCTTTGCTCGACAGACCGGTAGCATTTTTGACCTGCTTAATCTCTTTGTGGGGGGAAATTTTGAACGAGCTTCCATTTTTGCTCTGGGAATTATGCCCTACATCACAGCTTCTATCGTGATTCAGCTCTTAGGAAGTATTGTCCCCTATTTTGAAAAGCTGAGAAAAGAAGGAGCAGATGGACAAAAGAAACTGAATCAGATTACTCGCTATTGTACCGTTGCTTTAGCTGCTTTCAATGCTATCACAGTTACTGTTGGACTGGTTAATATGCATGGTGCAACTGGTCCGGTGGTTCCTCAACCAAACTTTCTATTCCATCTAACTGGAGTTATAACTCTGGTTACAGGAACAATGAT
The DNA here is from genome assembly GCF_004353895.1 of Candidatus Syntrophosphaera thermopropionivorans. Taxonomy (GTDB): domain Bacteria; phylum Cloacimonadota; class Cloacimonadia; order Cloacimonadales; family Cloacimonadaceae; genus Syntrophosphaera; species Syntrophosphaera thermopropionivorans. The sequence continues at coordinate 20,817 of NZ_SMOG01000022.1, forward strand.
TGTTATGTGGTTGGGCGAGCAAATCACGGAATATGGTATCGGAAATGGAATCTCCCTAATCATCTTTGCTGGAATCATTGCCCGTTATCCAGAAGGTTTTATCAATCTCTTCAGAACCAGATTTAATAGCGTATCAGGAGTTATAACTTCGCTTCTGGCAATAGCAGTAATGATTTTAGCTACAGCAGCCATCATATTCGTTACCGAAGCAGTGCGTAAGATTCCAGTTCAGTATGCCAAAAGAATTGTTGGAAGAAAGGTTTATGGTGGTCAAAGCACCTATATCCCTTTGCGGGTTAATACAGCAGGAGTTATTCCTATCATCTTTGCTCAGTCCATTTTAATGTTTCCCGCTACTCTTATCACCCTCTTTCAAGGTGGAGAAGCGGAAGTCGGTTCTTTCTGGTATAATATGCGTATCTGGTTTTCACCTGGACACTGGGTTTATACTATCATCTATGTTGCACTAATTATTTTCTTTGCCTATTTCTATACAGCTATTGTGCTCAATCCTACAGAAATGGCAGAAAATATGATTAAATATGGTGGACATATTCCCGGAAAAAAACCAGGTAAAAAAACTGCAGAATATATTTCCTCTGTTCTTACTCGTATAACTCTTCCGGGAGCAGTTTTCTTTGCTTTGATTGCCTTATTACCTGAAATTATGACCAATGTGTTCAAGCTACCTTTCTATTTTGGAGGAACAGGTTTAATTATTGTCGTTGGAGTCGCTCTGGATACATTGAAACAGATAGAATCACATCTTATTATGCGTCACTATGATGGCTTTATGAAAAAGGGAAAGCTTAAAGGTCGCACCAGCTAATTATGATAATACGCAAATCTCCTGCCGAAATTGATAAAATCCGTATCAGTTGCCAGATTCTTGGTGAACTGCTGGATTTACTGGCAGAGAAAATTATGCCTGGCGTGAGCACCTGGGATCTTGATGCCTTTGCTTATGATTTCATCATTAAAAATGGTGCAAAACCTGCTTTTAAAGGTTATCAGGTTCCTGGCTTAAGTCCTTTCCCCTCAACTTTGTGTACATCTCTTAATTCTGTTATTGTGCATGGTTTTCCCTCTAAGAAGGTAATTCTTAAAGAAGGAGACATTATTAGCATAGATGTGGGAGCCATCAAGGACGGATATTATAGTGATGCAGCCCGAACCTATGCCGTAGGAACTATTTCCCCAGATGCTCAAAGATTAATGGAAGTTACCCTTAATGCACTTTATAAAGGAATAGAAGCTGCGATTCCAGGAAATAGAGTAGGAGATATCTCTAATGCAATTGGTACCTATGTTGCCTCTATGGGTTATTATGTGGCAGATGATTTGACCGGGCATGGTGTTGGACGTTATCTTCATGAAGAGCCTCAGATCCCAAATGCTGGTAGTGCTGGACATGGACCTCGTCTTCAACCAGGTATGACTTTAGCCATAGAACCTATGGTCAATATCGGCACCAATAGAGTAAAAGAGAATGGCTGGGAATTTTCTGTGGCAGATGGAACTTTATCTGCACATTTTGAACATACTATCTTAATCACCGATAGTCAACCTGAGATATTAACCGTTGCTAAAGGAGAGAGAGTATGAGTAAAACAGGTGTTATAGAAGTGGAAGGTATTGTCATCGAGGCACTTCCTAATACAACCTTTAAAGTGCAGCTGGAGAATGGGCACACTATTCTGGCTCATAGCTCCGGCAAAATGCGGATGCACTATATCCGTATCCTTCCAGGAGATAAAGTTAAAGTGGAACTTTCTCCCTATGATTTAACTCGTGGCAGGATAACTTACCGCTATAAATAAAAATTGCAGGAAACGACTGCACTCTTGCAAGGAGATATAATGAAAGTAAGATCATCAGTTAAAAAACTCTGTAAAGATTGTAGAATTATTAAACGTAACGGTGTAATCCGGGTTATCTGCAGCTCTAACCCTAAACACAAACAAAGACAGGGTTAAGGAGGAGTAATTTGGCACATATTGCAGGAATAGAACTACCCAAAAACAAACGTTTATTCATTGGCTTAACCTATATCTATGGCATAGGACGTTCCCGTGCGATAGAAATTTGCAAAAAAGCCAATATTGACGAAATGAAAAAAGTAGAAGATCTAACCCCGGAAGAGGAAAAACTTATTCGCGATATTGTCCAAAATGAATATGTCGTGGAAGGTGCTCTACGCACTCAGGTTGCTATGAATATTAAGCGCCTGATGGAAATTGGATGTTATCGTGGGTTAAGACATAAACGGGGACTGCCCGTTCGTGGACAGCGTACACATACCAATGCCAGAACCCGTAAAGGTCCTCGTCCTGGCGGAATTAGAAAGAAGAAATAGGAGAGAACTGAACTATGCCTAAAAAAACCAGACCAAAGAAAAAACGCACTCGCCTTTCCTTTGATGAAGGTCTAATCTACATTCATTCCAGCTTCAACAACACGATAGTAACTTTAACTGACCGAAGCGGAAATGTGCTTGCCTGGTCAAGTGGAGGAAAAATCGGCTATAAAGGCTCTCGTAAAGCAACTCCATTTGCTGCTCAAATGGCTGCTTCTGAAGTTGCTAAAGCTGCCCAAGATATGGGTATTTCCCGCGTTGGACTCATCGTGAAAGGACCTGGTAGTGGTAGAGAATCTGCTCTGCGCGCTGTAAATGCCGCTGGAATGAAAGTAACAATGATAAAGGACGCCACACCCATTCCTCATAATGGATGTCGTCCACCAAAAGCCAGAAGGATTTAAAAGAGGAAATTATGGCAAAATATACTGGACCTAAAGCCAAATTATGTCGTAGATTTGGTGAAAATATCTATGGACCTCAAAAATACGACAAGATTCTAAGTAAACGTAAGTTCCCTCCTGGTCAGCATGGAAGTAGTATGCATCGTAAACCCAGTGATTATTCTTTACATCTAAATGAAAAACAAAAACTTAGATATACTTATTGCCTACTGGAAAGACAGTTCAGAAGATACTTCCAGATTGCAGATAAAATGCAAGGTATCACGGGCGATAATTTGTTAAAATTGCTGGAAAGAAGATTGGACAATACTGTCTATCGTATGGGTTTTGCTACCACCAGGATGCAGGCTCGACAATTTGTTAATCATGGACATTTTATGGTTAATGGAAAAAAAGTAGATATCCCTTCCTATCTACTTAAGCCAGGAGATATTATAGAAGTCCGTCCCAAAAGCAGGGGTATAAAACCTTTAGTGGAAGCCTGGAACAATTCAGAGGCAAGTTCACCCTACCCCTGGTTAACTGTTGATAAAGAAAATATGCGCGGTCAATTTGTTAATATCCCCAATATAGAGGATATTCCTACCACAGTTGATATGCGTTTGGTGGTTGAATACTACTCCAAATAATGGCTTTACAAGCGAGGAGTTTATATTATGTTATATCTTGAACCTTTACAAATGCCCGAAAATGTGGATTACGAAAAACAAACCTATTCTCCTACTTTCGGACACTTTGAAATTGGACCGCTGGAACCTGGTTTTGGCACAACCTTAGGAAATTCGCTACGTCGTATACTCCTATCTTCCATTCAGGGCTCAGCTGTTCGTTTTGTTAGAATAGAAGGTTTACATCACGAGTTTACTCCGATTCCCGGAACTAATTCGGATTATATAGACCTTATTTTGCGGTTGAAACAATTGGTCATCTATTGCACTTCTATTGATGAAGTTACGGTTACTCTTGAACATAAAGGTAAAGGAATTATTACCGCAGCTAAAATTCAGGAACACCCAAATGTAAAAATTATCAATAAAGACCTCTATTTGCTGGAAGTAACTGAAGATGTTGATTTTAAAATGGATTTAATCATTGGAAATGGACGTGGTTATGTTCCCGCAGACCGCCAAAATACAGAAGGTAAACCTCTGGGATTTATCCCTATTGATTCCATCTATTCCCCCGTTCTGAAAGTGAATTTTTCCGTGGCTCATCAGCGAGTTAAAGAAAGAATGAACTACGACAAACTGCTTATAGATATCTACACCAATGGTGCTATAGAGCCAAGCATTGCCCTATTTCTTTCTGCTAAACTGCTGCGTGATATGGCAGGAAAGATTTGCTTATTTGAAACGGAACCTCAATACATACGTGATGTCTATATTGACCCGGAATTGGAAGAAAAGGAACGTATCCTATCTTTACCTGTCAAAGAAATTGAACTTTCCGTCCGTGCGGCAAATTGTCTGGAAGCAGCAAATATTAAGACCATCGGAGAACTGGTTTCTAAAACTGAACAGGAAATGTTAAAATATCGTAACTTCGGCAAAAAGTCCCTGGAAGAAATCGTCCAAAAATTAAAGAAATATGACCTCCATCTCGGAATGGATGTTGAAGGAATTTATCGTCAAATTAGGGAAGCTCGCAGTCGCGGTATTAAGACAGAAGAAACTGCTCCCACTAAAGAAGAACAGGAAGAAAAATCTGTTACTCCACCTCGTAAACCTGTTCCTACTACTAAAAAGAAGGTGAAAAATGCGACATAGAGTTGAAGGTAGAAAATTTGGTAGAGAAACTGACCAACGCCGTCTTATGATGAATAATCTAGTAAAGTCTATGATAGAACATGGACAGATTACTACCACCCTGGCTAAAGCCAAAGAAATGCGTAGATATGTTGAACGTGTAGTCACTTATGGAAAAAATGATACCGTACATTCCCGTCGTCTTGCTTATAAAGTGCTGGGAGACCGAACCCTGGTAAAAAAACTATTCACTGAAATTGCTCCGGCATTCCAGGATAGAAATGGAGGATATACCCGCATTATTAAAGCCGGTTATCGCAGAGGAGATTCTGCTCCTATGGCTGTTATCCAATTTGTTGAATCCTCTACAATTACTCCTAAAAAAGAGCATATTAAAGCGAAAGACCTGAATAAATAAGCAAGCCTCTCATAAATATTAAAATGGACTACCCGATAAGGTAGTCCTTTTTTTATTCTTCTGAAAAAAGAACTTATTTAACCTACTATCCTCAGATTCCTAAAGTCTCATCTTTTAAAATCTCCAATTCCATAAATATCAACTGGTTACATCCTTCTTTTTACTTTTCTATCACTTCTTGATTTATCTCCAACTTATGTCCAGCTTATGTCCAGCTTATGTCCAGCTCATGTCCAACTTATGTCCGAAATGGGACATAAGCTCAAGATTAACTTGGGATGGTTTGCACTTTATTTGTTAAGGTTAAGGTCTAAAAGGAGACTCAATGTATCTTGACCAAAAGGTTACAGAGAATTTATCCTATTATAATGAGCAAAATAAAAAAAGATGCCCTTATTATTCAAGTTTAGAGACAAAGAGAACCCAAACTGCAACACTATTACTGTATGAATTGTTGCCATCACAGTCTATGTAGCAAAGAAAGAAGATTCTTTATTCTAATTGAATAGGATTAATAATAATGCTAGGTTATTCCTTGCGCCTTATCACTAAATTCTTATTCGCTCTATTAATGTAAATTATCGCTATCTAACCCGCTACCTGGATAACATTTCCTAAGTAATAACAATAATCCACGGGAAAACCCTAATAAACAACTAAATAGAAAATTAACGAATCTAAATAACTTCAAATCTTTGGACTCGTTAAATTCTTTTACTCAAGTCTGGTTTTTGGATTACTTTAATGGAAAAAATACCCCATAAAATGCATACTATTAATAGAATATTTTTATTTTCCTTGACAAAAAATGAAAAGAGTTTTAAATATAATTTAATAAAATTAGGGGATAGAATGATGAAAAAGATAGTTTTATTTTTCATGGTGGTGTCATTTATATTGCCTTTCAGTGCAGTATATTTTAAAATTGGGGATTACTATACACCTGGTGATGCATACTTCATTACTATTTCTAACAATATTGCCTATGTAGCATATAATTGGGCAGAATTAAAGATTATAGATGTTTCCAATCCTCAAAATCCAGTTATGCTTGGCTCTTATGATACACCCGGTGAACCACGCTCTATTGCTGTTTCAAATAATATTGCCTATGTAGCAGATTGGGGTTCTGGCTTACAAATTATAGATGTTTCCAATCCTCAAAATCCAGCTCTTTCGGGCTCCTATGATACACCTGGTTGGGCAGAATCTGTTACTGTTTCAAATAATATTGCCTATGTAGCAGATTGGGATGCGGGTTTACAGATTATAGATGTTTCCAATTCACAGAACCCAGTACTACTTGGCTCTTATGATACACCAAGTTATGCACGCTCTGTTTTTGTTTCAAATAATATTGCCTATGTAGCAGCTTATTATGCGGGTTTACAAATTATAGATGTTACCAATCCTGAAAATCCAGTACTACTTGGCTCTTATGATACACCCGATGATATACTCTCCGTTACCGTATATGGAAATATAGCCTATGCAGCTGTTAGTGGTTCTGGATTACAGCTTATAGATGTTTCCAATCCTCAAAATCCAGTACTACTTGGCTCCTATGATACGCCTGGTTATACTTTCTCCATTGTTGTTTTTAATAATATAGCCTATGCAGCTGTTAGTGGTTATGGCTTGCAGATTATAGATGTTTCCAATCCTCAAAATCCAGCTCTTGTGGGCTCATATGATACACTCAGTGAAGCACTCTCTGTTACTGTTTCAAATAATATTGCCTATGTAGCAGCTGACTATACAGGTTTACAGATTATAGATGTTTCCAATCCTCAAAATCCAGCTCTTGTGGGCTCGTATAATACGCCTGGTTGGGCAGAATCTGTTACTGTTTCAAATAATATTGCCTATGTAACAGCACGAGATGCGGGTCTACAAATTATAGATGTTACTAATCCTGAAAATCCAGGACTACTTGGCTCTTATGATACACCTGATGATATACTCTCCGTTACTGTATATGGAAATATAGCCTATGCAGCCGTTGGTGGTTCTGGATTACTGATTATAGATGTTTCCAATCCTCAAAATCCAGTACTACTTGGCTCTTATGATACTACGCCTAGTTATGCACGCTCTGTTTCTGTTTCAAATAATATTGCCTATGTAGCAGTTGACTATACAGGTTTACAGATTATAGATGTTTCCAATTCTCAAAATCCAGCTCTTTTAGGCTCTTATGATACGCCTGGTGAAGCAAAATATGTTACTGTTTCAAATAATATTGCCTATGTAGCAGATGAATGGGCAGGTTTACAGATTATTGATGTTTCCAATCCTGAAAATCCAGTACTACTATGCTCTTATAATACGCCTGGTGAAGCAATCTCTGTTACTGTTTCAAATAATATTGCCTATATCGCCTATGTAGCAGTTTACTATACGGGTCTACAAATTATAGATGTTTCTTATCCTGCTGCTCCAGTATTATTAAATACTATACTTCCTCATCCAACCAGTAATAT
>NZ_SMOG01000023.1 GCF_004353895.1 Candidatus Syntrophosphaera thermopropionivorans
TCATTAACTACAAGATATACAATAAGTTATAACATTTTTAAAATTAAAATTCCTAATTTAGCTCAAAAAAATATTGACAAACACAATATATTTTTATTATTGAGTTAGAATCATAATTTATGGTTATCTAAAAAAACTACTTTATGCTGGAGCCTTAACTCGAGATTTAAAGGTAGAGGTATGAAAAACATATTATTAATTTCTTTATTTCAACAAAATGAAATGGGAATAGGAGGTGTAATATATAATATTAATTTATATAGGTGTATTCAGGTAATTTATAGTTATTGCCTGATTTATTTAAAATGGACCAACCAATATCGCAATCATCCTTGCAGCCTGAAATTTAAGCTGCAAATATAACAAAATGTTAAATGTCGCAACCTGGTTACAGGATAAAGAGTCATTAATCGTCTCACTCTGTATGTTCAATAATTCAATCAAATCAAATCTAATTTTCCAAAATCTAACTCAAAAGGAGTTTAATTAAATGAAAAAACTAACCTTGCTACTCATCATTTTAACACTAAGTACCTTTACTTTTGCTGATATTTATATTATAGGGACAGATGTTACAACCACATTTAATTGTCCTTTTAATGGCTATTATAACTATAACTGGAGTAAAGTGATCTGGACAGCCTCAGAATTGAGCACAGCTGGGATACCTGCTAATACCCCAATAACTGGTTTGGGTTTTTATGTACATAATACAATCTCAAATTGTACAATGCTGGACCAACGAATCTATGTGAGAAATACGATCCTGACCGAATATAGCACAGAAACAGATGAGACTGGAACTGGATATCCTGATAATACTACTTTCAACTATGTATTTCAAGGAGATATTACTTACAATGGAAGTGGCTGGAATTATATTTATTTCACAGTACCTTATACATGGGACGGCACTTCTAATCTTGAATTTCTATTTGAAAACTGGGATGGAACATACACCGAAGACTATCCCCTATTTCGTTACACTTCTACTTCACCGCTTTATACGATTGTATATAAACAATTAGATGCTTCTTTCCCTGCTATACCCGGAACAAGACACTATAGGCGTCCTAATGTAGCTATAGTTACTCCTGCCTCTATTCCTCCAGGAGTACCAGTCCTTAGTTTACCTGTAGATGGCGCTACAGATTTAAGTATTACTCCAACTCTGAGCTGGAGCACTCCCATTACTGGTGGAGATCCTACTGGTTATAGAATTTATTTAGGTACAAGCACAACTTTTACAACACCTTTTGCTGATGTTAATGCTACTACTCTTAGCTATACTGTCCCTTCAACTACCCCCCTTCTATATAATACTACATATTACTGGACTGTTAGTGCTTATAATGCAAGTGGAGAAGGAAATCCGGCTGAGATTAGGAACTTCACTACAAGGACTGATCCTACTATAACAACACTTCCCTATATTACAGACTTTTCCACCTGGATACCTACAAATTGGACACAATTAAAATATCAATTTGGTGGCATACCTGTTACAGGTGGAAGCTGGGAACAGGATGATTGGCTAAATGTTACTTATCCTGTAAATAAAGCAGCAAAAATAAATATTTTCTTTAATACCCATTATGATTGGTTAATTACTCCACCGATACAGATTCCTGCTGCTGGTTATGAACTTAAATTTGATCTAGCGCTAACACAATGGAATACATCTAATCCAGTAGTGCCAGGGGAACAGGCTGATGACAGGTTTTTAGTAGTTATAAGTGATAATCCTGATATGAGTTCTCCTACTATTCTGATGGAATGGAATAACACTGGATCTCCTAATGTATATGATAATATACCAGCTACTGGTGGGACCTATATTATTGCACTTAATGATTATGTTGGTACTAAATATATAGGTTTTTACGCTGAATCTTTGGAAGATACATATGGTGACAACGACTTGTTTATTGATAATGTAATTATAAGAGAAACTCCCTCTGCACCTATTTTAACTTATCGTCCTACTTCTATTAATTTTGGTTCATTACTACAAAATGTTCCTTCTACACCTGTAAATGTGACTATTACTAATTCGGGTGTTGGAACTATACATATAGGTATTAGTGACATCAGTATAATCGGACCATATGCTGCAATGTTCTCGTTCGATTCTACTAATCTTCCTGCTGACCTGAATGCTGGACAATCAGTAATAATCCCTGTTACCGCTACTGTTACAATTGAAGGTCCAGTTAGTGCTACTTTGAGAATTACTTATAATTCAACAAACTATGATGTAGCTCTTTCTGCCGAGGGTTTGCCTGAAGAAACTGTGATCATTGGAACAGGAACATCTACTCAACGTCAACCCTTTGGCATATTATGGGGTTATGAACGTTCTGCTGCGTTGTATAACAATGAACAAATAGATCGTTATGGGATAATAGAAAAAATTGGCTGGAATTGTTCAACTGCTGATGTTTCTCCAGTTCCGTATAAGATTTATATAATGCAGACAAATGATACGGCTTTTACATCTATGACCTGGGATGCCTTTATTGCTAATGCAACATTAGTAGATGAAGGAACATATACATTTTCTACCACCAACTGGCATCTATTTGAACTTGATATTCCATTCTCATACACTTCTGGGCATTTAGTCATTGCAGTAGAAACAGCTTTCGGTCAAGGCGGTATTAGCCCGTATCCTTATTTTTACTATACTTCTGGAACCACCGGATGTCATCAATACTGGTATGCAGATAATACACCTCCAACGGGAAATGGAAGTTTAAATGCAAATATACCTAATATTATGTTAAAATTTGAGGAAGCGCAACCTCCATTACCGGTTGAACTATCCAGCTTCACAGCTGTTCTCACCAATGACTTATATGTCCAGCTTACCTGGGTGAGCCAGTCCGAGACCAATCTGAGTGGATATCGGGTATATCGTAATGAAGAGAAATCTCTGGATAATGCTATCCTCATAACACCCACTATGATTCCTGCTACCAATACCACCCAGGAACATAGTTATACTATTGTGGATAGTGAAGTAGAGAATCATACCACTTACTATTACTGGTTGGAAAGCGTCGACTACAATAACTCTGAGTTCCACGGTCCCGTAATTGTAACTGTAGAAGGTAATGTTCCTCCAGTGCTTCCTGAAGTGACCACTCTGAATAGCGCTTATCCTAACCCCTTCCGTGCTAATAATAGCACTAAGATAGAAGTTGGAATTAAAGCCGGTGAAACAGGAACTTTAACTATATACAATATCCGTGGAGAAGTTGTCAAAGCCGTTAAACTTACTCAGGGATATCATACCATCAACTGGGATGGAAAAGATAACAAGGGTAAAACTTGCGGAAGTGGAATTTACTTCTACAGATTGAATACCCCGAGCTTGAACCAGATCAAGAAGATGGTAATCATCAAATAAACTCCTTTTTAATTGATATAAGGACCCAGCTTTATATGTTGGGTCCTTTTTAGTTTGCCCAGAACGCTTTTGACCCCGTCCCATTTATTATACCACTTGTAAAGTGACACTTTTGCTATCGACATTGTTTTCATAGTTTTCTCTGTATTTAGCAGGCGGCATGAAGTTCAGGGAACTGTGGGGGCGATTATAATTGTAATCAACCCGCCATTTGCTTATCACATCTCTGACTTCAATCGGATTTACAAATGAACTTAAGTCAAGGCATTCTTTTCGGAACTTGCCATTAAAACTTTTCACAAAGGCGTTCTGTTGGGACTTTCCGGGGGCAATGAATCTTAGCTCTACCTTGTTATCCTGGGACCATTTGAACATAATTGAACTGCGAAACTCAGGACCATTATCGCATACTATGAACTGGGGCAAAGGGCGAAACTGCCCTATCTCCGATAATGCCCTGGCAACTCTGTGACCTGAAATGGAGGTATCTACTACCTGGAAAATAAGTTCCCTAGTGAAATCATCAATGATGTTTAGTACTCTGAAGTGCCTACCGTTGATAAAACTGTCTGAGACAAAATCCATTGACCAGCGATGATTAGGGTATTCTGCCTGTATCAATGGCTGTCCTCTGTATTTGACTTGCTTTCTCGGTCGCTTGGGAACCTGCAAGCGGGCTTCGCAGTACAAGCGCCTGATCCGCTTATGATTGACCGAACCAAACTTGGCTCGAACGACACTAACCATGCGGGGTAAACCCCAGCGAACATACTGGTAAGCCATCTCTTTCAGATACTCTGTTATCTGCTGGTTTTCTTTACTCTGTTTGGACTCATAGTAGAGCCCTTTGCGCTCTAACTGAACCAGCTCACAGGATTTTCTCTTGCTCCAGCCTTGATTACTCAGATCCCCAACAGCCGCTTGTTTCTGCTGGGGACTTACCATTTTTTTGAGAGAAGCTCCTTCATCGCTTCGATCTCAAGGTCTCGTTCCGCCACCATCTTTTTCAAACGGCGGTTCTCTATCTCCAAATCATGCTTGAGCTTAGCATCACTTGGTGACATACCACCATATTTGTTCTTCCAGTTATAAAAGGTGTTCCGACTTATGCCATACTTAAGACATATTGCCTTAATCTCTGCTCCTAAATCTGCTTCATTCAGGATCTGGTGAATCTGGGTGTAGGTAAATTTGCTACGCATTGTTTACTCCCTATCTTGTTAAGTTTTTTCTGAACAACAAATTCTCCCGTCAAGCTCCTGCTGTAAAGCGGGAAATTTTTGATCAAAAAAAACAGCATTGCATTCCAATGTGTCACCCTTCCAATGGTGTAAATTTCGGGGATAAGGTCACAATGTGTCACCCTGCCAATGGTGTAAATTTTGGGGATAAGGTCATCTTGATGTCAAATAGAATGTTTTAATATCCTCTATCTATAAAAAATATTTTATTTAGAGCATGGTATTTTCTCTTGACACAATACATATTGTTACATTATATTAATAAAAAAATTTTGAGGTAATGGCTTGGAACTTAATCTCTGGTCTTGGAATGTTAATGGTCTTCGGGCTGCCATAAATAAAGGTTTTCTCGAAACCATTTTAAGAGAGCAGCCAGATTGGTTAGGTTTGCAGGAAACAAAACTACAAGAACATCAAATCCCTTCTGAATTAGGTGTATTGTCCAATTACTATATGTACTGGTCGCATTCTCAGAGAAAGGGATATTCCGGAGTAGCGGTTTTTACTAAGAGAGAACCCCAAAAAATTCTTTATGGCTTTGGTGTACCTGAATTTGACGGTGAAGGAAGAATCATCCGTTGCTTTTATGACAGCTTTATAATATATAATATATATTTCCCTAATGGTCAAATGAGTGATGATAGGCTAAATTATAAACTTAGATTTTACGATAAGTGTCTGGAAGTTATGGAAGAAGATCGCAAAAAATCACCTATGGTTATTGTAACCGGAGATTTTAATACAGCTCATAAAGAAATAGACCTGGCGAATCCAAAGGAAAATGAAAAAACCAGTGGATTCCTTCCTATAGAAAGAGCTTGGTTAGATAAAATTGTAGCAATAGGCTGGATTGACACATTCCGTATGTTCCATCCAGAACCACAACGCTATTCCTGGTGGAGTTATAGAACAAAGGCCAGGCCGAGAAATGTAGGCTGGCGTATTGATTATTTCTTCGTTAATGAAGAAGCAAAAGACCGAATTATAGATGCAGATATTCGTGATGATATTATGGGTTCAGACCACTGTCCAGTGACATTACGTATCTCTGTACCCTCATAATTATTTGAAAGATATATAAAATATAGCTTAAAGTTCCCTTTCCCAAGAATAATTAAAAATAATAATATGTTACATTTAGCTTTATAATTTATACAAAATAAAATGAACGATACTATTAAATATCTAAGACTATATCACACGTAAATGAGCAAAAAATAGATAATAAATTTTTAAATAAATTAGTTCCAAAATCCGTTTTAAAAGAAAGTTATAGGCGAGATTGAGGTTTGAAATTCCCCTTCAGTTAAGCAATATGTTTGAAACTCAAAAAAAATAAATATATAAATTCTATTCCCAACTCCGAGAACTCTTGATTATTAAATGACTCCCTTATACAGCCTTTGAATTGAAAAAATTACAGCTAACTTATTAAACTTCTATATTTTTTTATCAAATTATAAGATTCAAATCCAATTATTATTCAAGCAATTAGACTTATATTTGTCTCATATTTTTGCTTTTATTAGTTTAAGCATTAAGTCTCCCTTAGCTCTCTCCTGTTTCTTTTTTATCTAAAGTGCTAAGAGAGAGGCAAGTAGGAGCTTAGACTAAATCAGCTGGTAAAATAAGCAAAATAAATAAAATATAATAGAACTATTGATATGATAGAATAATTATATTAAGGTATACATAACTATAATGATTATCTAATAGTTATAAAATCAATTGCAATTTACTGATTTATTGTGTCGTATTACAATGTAAATAGCTGCCCTACCTATTCACTATTAATATTAATTATCGTTAAAGCAATTGGATAGAGGATATTATAAACTAAAAATTATACTGCAGCACAATCTCATTTTCAGAAAAGTGTAGATGAATTTTCTCCTTTTCGCTTTCAAAATTGTATAGATGAGCATCAACATAGGCATCTAAGATGGATAAACCTGCAGTAATACCTATCCACCAGAGGTCGTTATTAAATTTATCACGGTAGGTTTTACTTTTGGACTGATAAATTTGCTGTTGAAACTGATCGGTAGTGTTCTCTGCTAATTTTTTATAATCTTCCTGTTTATCTTTATTATAGATAGCGGCACTAATGAGATAACTTTGCACTCCGACCACTGCGCCTGCTTTCCACCAGGCATGATTATAAAGTTGCCCTCCTCCAGGAAAAATAGCAGAATAAAGTGCAGCTTTATTAGGATTTTTAGTTGTCTCTCCCAAGACCATACCTGCACAAACAAGTGCAATTATAGTGATTACAATCTTTTTCAAATCTCTATCCTCTTTTATTCTTCTATTTCTTTCTGTCTTTCTCTGTCAATGTTTTTTTACTTGTCCACTAAAGTCTGGGTAAAATTCTATGCTGGCATTTAATTTTTTAATAAGTAAAAAACTTTTTAATGGACAGAACTGCTTAATCTGTTTTTTTGGAAAATAAGTATAATTTTGGAGAAGAATTAAACGATTTATTATGGAATCAGATAGTAATTTATCAAAAATACGTAATATTGGTATCATCGCTCACATTGATGCGGGAAAGACAACTACTACGGAAAGAATCCTTTATTATTCAGGCTTCTTACACAAAATGGGCGAAGTTCATGATGGCAATACTTTTACGGATTGGATGGAACAAGAAAGGGAGCGTGGAATAACAATTAATTCTGCAACTGTCACCTGTGTTTGGAAAGATAAACAAATCAATATAATAGACACGCCCGGTCATGTAGATTTCACTGCAGAAGTGGAACGCAGTCTTCGTATTCTGGATGGAGCGGTAGGAATCTTTTGTGCTGTGGCAGGAGTTCAACCTCAGTCAGAAACTGTCTGGCATCAAGCTGATCGTTATAAAGTACCTCGTCTGGCATATGTGAACAAAATGGACCGTCTTGGTGCGGATTATGAAAATGTAATATCAATGATTCATGAGCGTCTAACACCTATGGCAAAACCAATAAATATTCCTATCGGCAAAGAAGATGAGTTTGAAGGAGTGATAGACCTTATCACTATGAAATCCTATTTTTTTGATCCCCTTACCTTAGGAGCAGAAATTCATCAAGAAGAGATTCCTGCACATTTACAAGAATATGCCCATAAACAACGAGAAATATTGCTGGAAAGCATAGCAGAATTTGATGATGAGCTGCTTACTGCATATATTGAAGGGGAACAGATAAAAGAAGAATGGATTCGTCGTGCTATTAGGAAAGGAACCATTGAGAATAAATTCTTGCCCGTTCTTTGTGGTTCATCCTTAAAAAATAGAGGTGTACAACTTCTTTTAGATGCTATTTGTGATTTTCTCCCTTCTCCATTGGATGTTCCACCCTGTAAAGGTATTAATCCTAAAACAAAAGAAATTATAACCTTAGCACCTGACCCCAAAGCCCCGTTTGTAGGCTTAGCTTTTAAAGTACAGATTGATAAATATCTTGGTAAATTGGTCTATGTTCGGGTTTATTCTGGCACTTTGAAAAAAGGTTCCAGTTTTCTGAATCAAACCAATGGAAAAAGAGAACGTGCTTCACGCATTTTACAGATGATGAGTAATCGTAAACATGACCTTAATGCACTTCATGCAGGAGATATCGGTGCAATTTCTGGTTGCCGTTTTCTAAGTACTGGAGACACTATCACCGATGGCGCTATAGATATTATTCTGGAAAGGATGCATTTTCCGGAAAGTGTTATCTCTGTGGCTATAGAACCCAGGACTAAAGCAGATCAGGAAGCTCTCCAGAATGCCCTAACTTTATTGGAAGATGAAGATCCTACATTTAATGTCCGAATTGATCCCGAGACTGGACAGACTCTTATATCTGGAATGGGTGAATTGCATCTTGAAATCATTGTAGATAGGTTACTTCGCGAATTTAATGTGGCAGTTAATGTGGGACCACCTCAAGTGTCTTACAAAGAGACAATAACAAAAACCGTGGAATGCGAAGAAACTTTTATGCGGGAATTAAATGGTAAGAGTAACTATGCAAAAGTACGCTTTCGTCTCTCTCCTCTTAGTCAAGAGGAATTAGATAGGGATGTGAAAAATATCTTTATCAATAACATCTCCCCTGAAAAAATCCCTCCAGAATATTATCAACCCATTGAAGAAGCAGCTATGAATGCTTTAAATGATGGACCACTAATCAGTGGCACTGTTGAAAGAGTGAAGATAGAGCTAATAGATGGAGATTATGACCCTGATAATTCCAATGAATTAGCCTTTCGTATAGCTACTTCTATCGCTATCAGTAAGGGTTTACGAGAAGCTGAACCGGTGCTTATGGAGCCTATTATGCTGCTCACTGTAATCAGTCCTGACGATTTTGTGGGTGATATTATTGCTGATATTAATACAAGACGAGGTCACATTTTTGCTTTACGGAAGCACAACGAATTTCAACAGGAGATCTTAGCAGAAGTTCCGCTATCGGAATTATTTGGATATGCCACACGAATCCGTTCCCTCAGCCAGGGCAGAGCCATATACACACTTGAATTTCGTAAATATGAAATCGTACCACCTCAAGTACAAAGTTCAGTTTTAAAACGGATTCGTGGTTATGCTTGATATTAAACTTGACAGCTTTAATTAAAAATATTATAGTAAATATATATAATTACCTTAAAGGAGGATATTATGGATATTGATTTGAAAGTCTCTGAAAACCGTGCTCTTCTAAGTGTTCGTGGTAGCCTTAATAGTGATAATGCACCACAACTGCAAGAAAAACTGAACGAGGTTCTGGAGTCTGATATTAAATATTTAGATATAGACTTCTTTGAATGTGATAATATTAGTAGCACGGCAATCGGCAAACTACTCCTTTTTTATAAAGATTTTATTAGTAAAGGTGGAGAAATGGAAGTTATTCGTTGTTCCACTCCAATTTATGAACTATTTAACATGCTGAAACTCAATCAACTTTTCACTGTTAATTTAGGATGACCGAAGAACTTAATCGTATCCTCGTTGTTGATGATAACCCAGAGATTTTAAATGACCTTGCGACTCTACTGACGATTCATCAATATCAAGTTGATACCACCACCTCTGGTTGTGACGCTATCCGAAGGTTACGAAAAGTATGCTATGATTTGGTTATTTGTGATATTGAAATACCTGATATCAATGGACTTGATTTTTTAGAAAAACTTCGCCAGCATAATTGGACGCAAGAAGTTATAATCATAACAGGATATTTAGAACAGGATTATTTTCTTCGTGCTATACGCTTAGGTGCAGCTGATTTTATCAGCAAACCTATTGATGGTCAACAGTTATTGAACTCCATTGAAGCGGTAAAGAAAAAATCTCTTCTCAAACAAAACCAGACGGTACCCTTAGAAGATTTTGAAGAAGCCCAGCTATCATATGTGATAGACCCTACAAAGTTTTCACAGATAACCATTAATCAGATAATGAATCCTTTTTTATCTCAATATCTGGACCTGTCTCAAGATACCTTAAATGAGCTTCTAATCTGTGCAGATGAAATGCTAACCAATGCCTATTTCCATGGTATATTAGAACTTACAAAAGAAGAAAGAACTCAGGAATTTACCCAGCTGAAAAAGATTATTAGCCAAAAATTGACTGAACCTGCTATTGCCTCCCGTCGTATTCGTTTCACTATTTCTCTAAATAAAGAAAAAAATAGCATTCGCATAACGGTTGAAGATGATGGCAAGGGATTTAATTATAAAAATTGGCTACAACAACTTGCTAAACCTATTTCTATAAATCTGGATTGTTATGGCAGAGGATTGACTATGCTTTATCATCTTTCTGATTCTCTGGTCTTTTCCAAAGGAGGACGAAAAGTTGAAATAATTCGCAAACTCCCCTCCAGGAATGCTGAATGACGGTTGGAGCATTACTGAACAAATACCGAAAAGAAGCAGAGTATCACGATATTTCTCTACTGCTTTGTGAGTTGTTGGATTGTCCCTTTTTAACTTTATCTTTAAGAAAAGAAGAAGAGCTTTCAGATAGGCTGCTGGAAAATTTTTATACTAACTACGCTCGTCTTAGAAACAAAGAGCCTGTGCAATATATAATTGGTAAAGCCTGTTTCTATGGTTTAGAATTTTCTGTAAGCCCTGAAGTGCTAATTCCACGTCCAGAAACAGAGGGTCTAATTGAGCTGGCTTTACAATTTATCCCTGAAAATGCCAAAGTTTTGGATATAGGCACAGGAAGCGGTACTATTGCCGTTACTCTGAAAACATTAAGACCAGACCTAACACTCGTTGCTACCGATATTTCAGCTTCGGCACTTAAAATTGCTAAGCAAAATGCTGATTACAATAACTGCGCAATTTCCTTTTATCAAACAGACCTTTATCCTGAAACTGAAGACAGTTTTGACTTCATTATTAGTAACCCTCCTTATATAAGCCCATCTGACTATGCAAAACTTGATACCCGAATAAAAGAATACGAACCAAAATTGGCACTATGGGCAGAAGAAAATGGACTGATTTTTTATCGTCGCATTCTGAAAGAAGCTAAATCTAAATTAAAACCAGAGGGATTAATTTTCTTTGAACATGGGGATGAACAAAGACAAAATATTATCCATTTAGCTGAAACATATGGTTGGGAAACTATATTGATAAAAGATGATTTAGCTGGATATCCGCGTTATCTCGGCTTCAAATAATTCTAATCCCAGATTTAATCCGAGCAAATCAGAAATAAGGAATGATTATGGAACAATTTATTATAGAGGGAAATCGCAATCTTAGCGGGACCATTCCTGTTAGTGGAGCTAAAAATGCCATCCTTCCTGCTATGGCTGCTTGTTTACTTGCGCCTGGAACCTCTACTCTACATAATGTCCCTCACCTTATAGATTTGAAAACAATGTCCCTGCTCCTACGAGTATTAGGTGCAAAAGTGGAGATGGAAAATGATGTTTTGAGCATAGATGCTTCTCATATTGATTCTTATGAGGCGCCTTATGAACTGGTCAATAAGATGCGAGCTTCTATTTATGTGCTGGGACCTCTTTTAGCCAGATTGGGCATTGCCAAAGTCTCTTTCCCTGGAGGTTGTGCCATAGGTACTCGTCCTGTAGACCTTCATCTTATGGCAATGGAAGCTCTTGGTGCTCATATCACAGTTGAACATGGCTATATAAATGCTAAAGCTGATAAACTTGTAGGAGCTGATATATATTTCCCAAAATCCAGTGTTGGAGCAACTATTAATGCCTTGATGGCTGCTGTTCTGGCTAAGGGAGTGACCAGTTTATTTAATGCTGCTATGGAACCAGAGATTGATGCCACTATTGATTTTTTAAATCTGATGGGAGCTCAAATTTCAGGTAAGGGCACTACCACCTTGGTAATTGAGGGAGTAGAAAAGCTCCACCCTACGGAAATGGAAATGATACCTGACCGGATTGAAGCAGGAACTTTTCTTATAGCAGGAGCCCTGAGCACTAACCCGGTTACGGTTACAAACTGTAATCCCAATCACTTAACTCTTCCCATGGAAAAACTCAGAGCTTCTGGATGTGAATTGGAAGTTGAAAATTGTTCTATAACTGTATATCCCCCTGAAATTATCCAACCAGTTGATATTATCACATTACCCTATCCAGGTTTTCCTACCGACCTTCAAGCTCAGTTCACGGTGCTGATGTGTTTAGCAGATGGCATAAGCTTTATAGAAGATACTATTTTCCCTGATAGATTCGCCCATGTTGCTGAATTAAATCGTCTTCAGGCAGATATTAGAGTGGAACAAAATATAGCCAGAGTTAAGGGTGTTAAGAAATTAAGCGGTGCCGAAGTTATGGCAACTGATCTTCGTGCGAGCGCTGCTTTAGTGCTTGCTGGTATCGCAGCTGAAGGAAAAACTGTTATCTCTCGTATCTATCATATTGACCGTGGTTATGACCATATAGAAAAAAAATTAAATGCTATTGGGGCTAAAATAACCCGTTCCTGATTCAATACTAAAAAAACCTATAATGATACCATAAGAATCTAAAATAGATTTTCTTTTCTTTTTGAGAGTCTAAGTAAAAAACCATTAAAAAGCCCATTCAGAACTGTCTTTCTTACCATATAAAATAAAGCATATCAATCTTGATAAGCTTGATAGACAAAATATCTTGCTATTTTCTTACTTAATTTTTTTCTTTACAGGATAAGCTAAATAGTGATAATGGTCAGTTGTGGTTTTGAACTTACCATATAGATGATAAGTAGGAGATAAAATCGCAAGTTCTGGTTTAGGTTGGATAAGCTAATATATTGATAAATATTATAATATATAAATAAAGAGGCTATATGGAGAAGGAATGGAAAATGCCACCTGAGCTCTCTGAAGAGGATAAACAGAAGATTAAAGATATTTCTGTTTCTTTGAAATGTCCAAAGATTGTGGCAGAATTACTTTATAGAAAAGGATTAATAACAATTGAGGAAATAGATGCCTTTTTACATCCTCGTTTAGATGGGCTCTTTGATCCTTTTCTTTTCCCTGATATGGAGAAAGCTGTTCAGCGGATTATACGAGCTATAGATAAAGGTGAAAAAATTACCATCTATGGTGATTACGATGTTGATGGCACAACTGCTACCACCTTACTATATTTAGGTTTGAATCGGATAGGGGCTAATATAGATTACTATATACCTCATCGGATGATTGATGGTTATGGACTGTCTCTTTCAAGTTTAGACCAATTAAAGGAAAATGGTACTGCGTTGATTATAAGTGTTGATTGTGGAGTTAACGCTTTAGAAGAGATTGAAGCTATCAATAAACGAGGTATGGAAATTATAATTACAGACCATCACAATCCGAAGGAAGAACTTCCCGAAGCAGTAGCTATTATAAATCCAAAACTTCCAGGTTGTACCTATCCTTTCCCTTATTTAGCAGGAGTTGGAGTAGCTTATAAACTTTTAATAGCAATTTACCAAGCCAGAGGATTAGAATCCCTTGAAAACACTTTAAAATATATGGATTTAGTAGCAGTAGGAACCATTGCTGATATAGTTCCCTTAATAGGAGAAAATAGAATTTTTGCCCATATAGGATTACAGCATTTAAAAGAAAAGAAAAATCTCGGCTTGAATGCTTTAGTTCAGATAGCAGGCTTAAAAAGTAAAGTTTTAGATAGTTCTGATATAGTGTTTGGCTTAGCTCCTCGTATTAATGCTGCCGGAAGAATGGGTTCTGCTTCTTTAGCGGTAGAACTCCTTATTTCACGGGATATAGAACAAAGTAAGGAACTGGCAGAAAGTATTGAAAGATTGAATTCTCTGAGACAGCAAGAAGACCAGAAAACCTTCCAGGAAGCCTGTGAGATCATAGAAAAAAAATACTCTAAGCTGGAAACTGTTCCCTGTATCGTTGTCTCTTCTGATGATTGGCACCCTGGAGTTATAGGAATAGTTGCTTCCAAACTGGCAGAAAAATATTACCGTCCTGTTTTAATGATTTCTTTCAAAGAGGGCTGGGGTTGCGGTTCTGGAAGAAGTGTGGCAGATTTTGACCTATTCAATGCTTTAAAAGCCGTAGAACACAATCTTCCCAGTTATGGAGGTCATAAATATGCCGTGGGATTCACTATATTACAGGAATACCTGGACCGTTTTGAGAATGAACTATCCCGTTATATTGCAGACCACCTTCAATTAGAACAAATAAAACCATCTCTGGAAATAGACCATGAGATAGAGCTTTATGATATCAGCGAATTTCTGCTGGATTGGATTGAACAATTTGCTCCTTTCGGACCTGAAAATAGCCGCCCGGTAATGCTGACTCGTAATGTTACTATTGCTGGTTATCCTTACACCGTAGGCAGAAATCATCTGAAATTGAAAGTGGTCAAAGATGGTGTTCAGCTTGACCTTATTGGCTATAATTTAGGAGATTATCTTCCTCTCCTGAAAAAGAATATGGAAATTGATATTGTCTATACTCTGGAATACAATCGCTTTGGGGATAAAATTAATATCCAGGGCAAACTAAAAGATATCCATTGGTCTAAGTAAAGGTTTTTTATGAAAAGATGCTTTGGAATTTTCATTATTCTCCTTTCTCTTTTATTCCTGGGAAATTGCGCTGATAATAGCTTCATAGCGCGAAGAGATATAGACCATTTTGAATTCATAAGAGCTATCCCCGTAGGAATTGAATATGATAAAGCAATCTACAGTGCTCCAACTAATTCGGTCTTTGCTATGCAGAGGGCAAGTCAAGAGATTCATATCTATAGGGATGGCAAAAGGATAAATTCTATTGGAGGTCTGGGATTTGACCGAACCAATTTCCAGAGGTTAAACGATATTGGAATTGATACTGATGGAGGATTACTTGCTCTGGATAAGGTTACGAAGGTCTTGCGAAAATTCTCACCTGAGGGTCTTTTCATTTCTGAAATCAAATTTGATACTCTTAATCAACCTGAACTTTTCTGCATTGGAAAGGATGGCACTATTTTTGTCTATGATTCAACCAGTTCAGAAATCATCTCAATCTCTCCTTTAGATACAAAGGAACTTTACCGTTTTGGTAGATTTGAGATAGATCAACCTATGTATATTGATTGCAATAACGATTTTCTTTTTGCCTATAACTCTAAAAAAAATGTCACTTATGTTTTCTATCTCTATGGGCAATATAAGGAAACTTTAACCGGTCAATTTGTTTATGACTTGATCAATCATCCTATAAGCGTTAATAATATATATCCATTAATTGGTCGTCAAACACCCCCAAAATTAATGACTACAAATGCTCAGATGCTTACTTTACTTTATCCTCAAGAAATCTGTCTGGTTAAAATAGTTTACAAAAGAGGTATAGATGCGACGCCGTAATCTACTTTTAACTTTTTTAAGTGCATTAATGTTAGCCCTTTCACGATTACCATTTCATCTCGGATGGATGGTGTTTTTTGCCTGGGTGCCCTTACTTTATGTATTTGAGACAGGAAAAGCAAAAAGTGGTGATTTACTTCGGATGGGCTTCATTATGTCTATCGTCTATGTGAGTATTGTATTCTACTGGGTAACTCTGGTTACCATACCTGGTTTGATAGGAATGATAGCTTTTTATGGTTTCGTTTATTATATCCTCTTTTATGCTATAAATCGCATTTTCCTTGTTTTACCTAAATGGCGATATCTGGGGTTTATATCAATTATGATAACCTTTGAGTATATTCAGAATTTTGGAGAGACCCGTTTCCCCTGGTTCAATTTAGCCTATTCTTTAGCTGATTATACTCATCTTATTCAATTTGCTGATATTGGAGGTGTTGTCGGTCTATCTGCTTTAATCCTGTTAATAAATATATTGATTCATTTATTGCTTCCCACTAGTCAAAAATTCTTAGAAAACCGCGGTCGCAATCATTATGTAAATACTTCACCAAGAAAAAGGCAGATAACTTCTGTGGTAGCAATAGTTATTATCTTAATCAGTTGGTGGGGATATGGAGAATACTGTTTAAAAAATCTGCCTTTAGAAAAGCATGAGGCAGGAATATTTGTGGTGCAACCTTCCATTGACGCAAGAGAACGCTGGAAACCTGAACAATATGATAAGTCCCTGGAGCTTTTCCGTCAACTAACTTTGGAGGCAGTTGCAGATTCTGCTAAACTTGTAATCTGGCCAGAAGGAGCTATGATAGGTGATTTAGCCAGTGATTATGCTGCTCAACGCGACCTTCAGAGAATTATAGATGAAGCTCAAGTTGATATCTTTACTGGCTTTCAGCATTACGAAACAGATGTAAATCATCCTCGGGGAGAACGAAGCTATAATGCTGCCTCCTTATTTCAGCCAGATAATTTTCATAATGAACTATATTTCAAGAATATTCTTGTCCCCGTAGCGGAAAGAATGCTCTGGATGGATATATTTCCCTTCTTATGGAAACTGGATTTAGGTCAGGCAAACTGGGAATTCGGCACTAAACTGGCTTATTACGAAAGCGGAGGTTATCGTTTTTCGCCTTCTATCTGTTATGAACTGGCATTCCCTGAAATCTTTCATCGTATGGCTATTCCAAGAGATTCTCTTTCTGGTGAGTTTAATAAATGCGATTTTCTGGTTAATATTACTAATGATGGATGGTTCGGAACCTCTTATGGTCCATGGTTACATGCTATGATGGCAAGATTTAGAGCCATAGAAAATCGCATCCAGATTTATCGTAGTGCTAATACTGGTATTTCTCTCATTGTTGACCCTAAAGGTAGAATTCTGGCACAGACCAAATTAAATGAAGTATGTGTTATCACCGCTCCACTTTATACTACTCCCAAGATACCAGTAATTAGAAGAATATATAAATATCCCTTCATCTTTGTTGGGATAGCCCTTCTTCTGGCGCTTATTGCCAGAATAAAAAAACCTGGAGGGTAACATTATGAAAAAATATTATTACACTATTGGGGAAGTAAGTAACTTGCTGGGTGTAAAACCTTATGTAATACGCTATTGGGAAAGCGAATTCAGTTTTCTCAAACCGCGCAAGGAATCGGGAAGAATTCGTAAATATTCCGAGGAAAATATTGAGCTCCTGCGTAAAATTCAAGATTTACTCTATAATCAACACTATACTATTGAAGGAGCGAGACAAAAATTGAAACAGGAACTCCGCAATAAAAGTTCCCACGAGCCAGTACCAGTTTCCCCACAAAATAACGCAATAAATGCAGAACTCCAGGAAAATCTTGCTGCTTTACGGCAAAACCTGAAAGAAATATGCAATTTGTGTCATCAATTACGGAGTAGAAAAATATGAATTTTCAAGACCTCATTTTGACCCTGCAAAATTATTGGTCAGAACAAGGATGCAATCTGATGCAACCTTACGATATGGAAATGGGTGCAGGAACTTTCCATCCCTCAACTTTTTTTGGTGCTTTAGGTGGAAAACCGGTTTCTGTGGCTTACACACAACCTTGCCGTCGTCCTAAAGATGGAAGATATGGAGAAAATCCTAATAGACTGCAACATTATTTTCAATTCCAAGTTATTATAAAACCAGGACCGGATAATATCCAAGATATTTATTTAAAAAGTCTGGAAGCTATTGGTATAGAAATAGCCAAGCATGATATACGTTTTGTTGAAGATGACTGGGAATCCCCAACTTTAGGAGCCTGGGGTTTAGGCTGGGAAGTCTGGCTGGATGGAATGGAGATAAGTCAATTTACCTATTTTCAACAAGTAGCAGGTTTTGATGTATTTCCTATCAGTGTAGAACTAACCTATGGTCTGGAAAGGCTGGCTATGTATATTCAGGATGTGGATGACTACCGAAAATTACGCTGGAACCATCATACTCTTTATGGAGAATTGTATTTCTCAAGGGAAGTAGAATATTCGGAATACAATTTCAATGCCGCTGATACTTCTTTACTTTTTGACCTCTTTGCTGATTATGAAAAGGAATGCCGTGAATTGCTTGCTAAAAATCTTGTCTTCCCTGCCTATGATAATCTATTGCATTGTTCTCACACCTTTAATCTTCTGGAAGCCAGGGGAGTGATTAGTGTAACGGAAAGAGCTGCATATATTGCCAGAATTAGAGCACTGGCAAAAGAAGTGGCTACAGCGTATCTTGCTAAATATGACGACAAAACCAGAAAGCTGGAATTATAATGATATATTCCGAATGGCACTTTGGCAATGATAATATTCCTCTTCTGACTACAGCAATTCATAATGGACATCACTTTCCTCTTGAACTTGTAGGATTCTGTGGAGTTGACGAAAAAGACCGCTTACGAGAAGAAGACCCCTACACTTCGGAATTTGCTTCTCTTTTCCCTAATTATGTAGTCAATTACACCTCTCGTTTTGTGGTAGACCTAAATCGGTCTTTAGAAAAAGCGGTATATTTAAAGCCTGAAGATTGCTGGGGTCTTAATCCATGGTTAAAACCACTTCCAGAAGAGTATTTAAATAATCTCTATGAAGATTATGATGCCTGGTATTCCTTACTTCGTTATCAAATTGAAAGAATGCTAAAAACTCATCCTTTTCTCATTATACTGGATTTACATAGCTATAATTATCTGAGAAACGGACCAGAAGCTGAACCGGAACAAAATACTCCAGATATAATTATTGGCAGAAGTAATCTTAAATCCGATTACTATCCTTTAATTGATAGCTTAAGAGAAATAATGGGGAATAAAACCCTCCAGAATAGAAAATTAGATTGTCAGCTGGATGTAAAATTCTCCGGAGGAAATCTTTCGCAATGGCTGAATGTCCATTATCCGGACAAACTTATATGTCTGGCTATAGAATTTAAAAAAATATTTATGGATGAATGGACGGGTGAACTTTATCCAACTACTTTTACTCAGCTCAAGACTCTATTTAAAGAATCCATCGCTTCCTGGTTACAGAACTCTTTCAATATTCAGCTAACTTAATTAAAGAAACTATTCTTCCTTTTTTGTCGCCTGACTTTTAGCTCTTAACATTTCTGGAGTTGGCTTGGCATTATCATCTCTTTTCCAGCGATCGTCAATCTTTGTATGTACTGGACTGTGTTGTTGAAAGTAACGGACAATAGCATCGCGAAGGTTTATCTGATGATAAATGATATTCTCTTTAGGAACCTGAGTGAGCAAAGTTAAGCCTGCATTGCCTTCCATTAAGAAGTCAGTAGTAACGCAGGTATAGATTTTATTAGGATCCCAGGGTTCACCTCCGACTTTCAAAGAAGTTACTCTGTCGTAATTGGGACGCTTTTTAGAATAAACTACATTAACTCCTGAAACAATTAGACCGTGCCGAGAACCTTCAACCCTGGTTTCAATAATACGACGAAGAAATTCTCCATCACAGGTAAAACTTACCAGCATATTGTCAAAAGGCATAACTTCAAAAATATCTCTATAGGTTACCGGACCAGCTTTTATATCTGCTCTAACTCCTCCCAGATTAAGAAAGGCAAAATCAGCCTTTACTTCATTACGCATAGCATCAACAATCATATTGCCTACCAGACTTTGAGCATCATAATTGGTCCTGGTTAAATTTACTGCCGCATAACCTACAACCTCATCCATTCCTTCTTCAGCTTTTGCTACCTGTTCTTCAATGATAGGTGAGATTTCTGCATCTGGAATGAACTCTTCTTCAAATAGAGTTATCATCAATCCATCGGTTAAAGCAGGAAGTTTATAACCTGAGACACTTTTGGTCTCAGAATCAATCGTGAGCGTCATCCATCCCAGATTTGAGCCATAAGCATAACCTTGGATAACCATAGTATGAGTGTAAGGGTCTATCCAAGGACTGGGAATTCCTTTATGAATATGACCTCCAACAAAAAGGTCAATTCCGGGAACTTCTCTTGCCAATTCCTGAGCATCATAGCCCCAAACTGCATATCTTTCAGTAAAGAGTGGATTCCCTTTATTATCATAACGCGTTAAATAGGTCTCAACATTATCATAGGGTAATCCGGCATGACCAAGAACTATCACAATATCTGCTTGTTCTTCTTCCCGAACAATCTTTACATATTTGGTTAAAGATTCCTTTTCATCAAGAAAATCAAGGTTTTTTATATTTTCTGGGAAACTCATCTTTTCTGTATCTGTAGTGGTAAGACCAATAATTGCTATACGGACACTCAATCTATCTACTATAATATAAGGAACAACATAAGGGGGGAAATCTCCTGTTCTTTTATCTATGATATTACAAGAAACTACAGGAAACTTTGCCAGGGCGAGAGTCTCTTTTAGCTCGTCTTCGGTTATATCAAATTCATGATTACCCAGAGTCATTGCATCATAGCCAATAGCATTCATATATTCAATGATAGCTTTCCCCTTAGTTATTGTCCCTACAGGTCTCCCCTGGAAAAAATCACCAATATCAAAAAGTAGTGAAGACCTCTGGGCATTGCTTAAAGAACGAGCATATTTTATGAGAGTTGCAGCAGAGGCTCCTCCACCTAAACGAGGAGGGAAGTCAGGATTAATAAAGGTCGCCTCAGAGCGGTCTATTCCTCCATGCATATCATTGGTGAACATAATATCCAGATATAGGTCTTCCGCAAAAATGCCCGAGGCAAGAAAGAGGAAGGAAAGGATGATTAATATTATTTTGCTTTTCATTGTTTTTACCAGGTATAGCTTAGACTGGTGCTAAGGCTGATATTACTTTCCCTAACTTTATCAGGATTTTCCCAGCCTCTATCAGTTAAAACGATGTGTTGATTAGGCCAGAGCTGATAACTGTTTTCACCAGTATAATGACGGTCATCATAATAGGAATCACGGAAGAGGTCTAAAGCCTCATATTCTCTCCAGGAATATCCAAATCCAAGGTCCAGATGAAGTTTATCAGTTAAGGGAATACTGCTTCCACCAGTTATCATAGGTGTTATTATTCTTTTAACTATAATAGAATTATCTGCTTCCACCGTTCTGAGATAGCTATTGGTAGCTTGAAATCCGAAGCGGAAAGGTAAACTATATTTAATATTATGTTCCACTCCAGCATAGAAATTTATCACATCATCATATTGGTCTCCTATTTCAGAAAACCGAACATATTCACCTTCAAGATTGAACCAGGTGCGCATAATATTTCTTGGTTGATAGTTAATACCTAAACGAAACTCACTGGGTAAGATATAATCTTCCTTAGCATTAGTAGTAGAACTGACTTCTACTCCACCATAAGTTTTAACCCAATCAATAGTTCTATCCAGAGTAGTCTTAAATGTATAGGTCGCACCTATTCCAAGTCGCTTATTTATACGAGCTGACACTCCTATTTTATATCTATAACCATCCCAATCTACATTTTCTTTATAAATAGAATCTGGTAACACTCCTTCACCAACCGTATCAATTGCCCATTGAGTCCAGAGAATATCTTTTTGATATTTAGTATTCCCCCAGAGCTTACCAAAATCAAAACCAAGATTTAGTTCTGAATTTTCACCCAGAGCAAAACCCAGACTTAACACCCCCGAAGCTTGATTTAACACACCTGCATTTTCTATGGTATTAACCGCTATCTTTTCTGGATAATTATCATTATCGGTATTACGGTTATTACGAATTTCTTCTTTATAATCCCCATCAAAACTCAAAAGAGGCTGATAATACGCTCCTATACCTATTCTTAATTTCCAGGGTTTAAAACTTACAAATCCTGTTGTAGCATAATCATCATAAAAATTTAGATTGGAAGCATAAACTGAGTCATCTATATAATTATCAAAGGAATTATATAAAGGGACAGCTCTATTATCTTCATTGCGGTTCAGAAAGAAACTTCCTTCTAATCCAGCAGGTCTATTTATTAAAGTTAGGTTAGCTGGATTTAAAGTAATCGCAGAAGGTCTTAGTTCATTAAAAATACCAGTGCTTCCCATTGCATAACTACGAGCATCCAGCATTCCGTAGCGATTACCAAAATAATCATCAGTTATAGACCAGGCAGATAAACCAGCTATTATAATTATTGATAATATCACACTTAAAGCTAATTTCTTAATCATTCTTCCTCCACATTAATAACGGTATTCAAGACTCAGCCGGATAGTGTTTTCTTTATGTTCCACCCGTTGAAATAGATTTTCACCTTGAACGGGAACATTATATTGTCGGATGCTGAGTTCTTGAGTCTGATAAGTTTTATTTCTATATTTTAGGGTTAAATACATATTTTGAGAAATACGGGAATGAAGTGCCACCCAGAATTTTGCACCTTTTTCTCCCATAAAATCTATCTCCATATCTTCCCAATCCCAATGTGAAATCCCATGTCCGAACCAATATATGAAAGAGCCCTGGAGCTTGAGATTAGTGTTGAAGTTGTGAGTATAATTAACGCCTATATAATCACCCACCATTAGAGTTTGAGCCGCTGCCATAGTATTATTACCCGGTTCAGCAGGATAGGTTAAAGAGGTGTAAGGCGGACCCCAGACTGTGTTATAGCGATATTCAAACTCCAGAAAATCGCGATTGGAAAGAAAAGTTCGGACGCTAACTGTATATTCATCAGTCTTAGAAACTCCTCGTTCTGCATAATCATCATATCTATTAACCTGATTCTTATATCTTAATCTTAAACCAAGTGCATAGATAGGGCGAAATTCCAGCTCAGTTTGGAAACGAACAGAACGACGACCATCTGTTAATCTTTCATAGATATCCAGATAACTTCTATTTATGGTAAAGAAACGGTCAAATTTATATCGCGTTTCAAAATATATTCCTTCTTCTGGTTGAGCTTGGGAACAATTCAAATATAAATCTGAAAGCGTTGGATTGGTAAGAGCATATATATTCTTTTCCAGGATAGTATCTTCAAAGCGTTGGTGTTCAGAGTAGGCATTGCTATAAGGATTATCAAAATCAACATCATAATGCCGATATAGACTAATAAAATAGAGATTATCAAATTGAGTGTGAGCACTTATTAGATAGGCTTTAGGATCATCACCTAATTTTAAGTCCGAACCATCAACACTCAGTTCTGCATATTCACCTTCAATTGATATATTCCCCAGAGTAGTGTGTCCATCAAATCCAATCACTCTTCTGTAATCACGACTATAAGTATCTGTCCTGGTGCTATAAAGATTGGCAATTTCAGCATCCATCATCTTAAATTTAGGATAGTAGTAGGAATCACGCACCAGTAAGGTTTTTAAATCATTATAGTCCGGTACCATAAAATAAGCATCATCATACAGTGCTGTGTAGGTGGTAAAACCAATCTTGGTCCCAATAAAAGGATTCACTTGCAGATGAGTGCCCCAGAGCTTTTCTTTCAAGGCATCTTTGCGATAGGCAAGATTTATATAATTGGTTGCATAAGGTGTTCCGCTTTGTAATTCTTGATTAAACATAGCTTCAGCTTCACGCAATTCATCGTTATCAAAACGGATAGTAGGAACCACATAGCTGAATATTTTATCTTTCCCCTCTTCTTTAACTGTATTGCCATACTCATCTACATACACAATTGCATCTTTATCATCCTGAGAGAACCAGAAAGATAAACCAGCATAGGGATGGGTAAGCTCAAAAGCTGCACCACGAAGAGCATATTCTTGTGTGCGAGAAAGGTCCGGAGTGATACCAAGAATTCTTTTACTGAAGCCATATCCAGTTTTCCGGGCACTATAGAAATCAGTATTTTCCATCACTAATCCTTCTCCGTAAGTAACCCTATAGTTTCCCAGATATATTTTCAAACGCGTATTATCCAACAGAGGAAGCTCATTATTTTCGTAGCCTGCATAGAACTTGGAATCTGCCAGAATTTCCTTGGTTGTCTTATCACTTAAAGAGGTTTCTCCTTTTGCCTTATAATGCATCCAGCCAATTTTATAATTATTCCCATATCTGGCACGTAGCTTAACCATAACATCAGGGTCTATCTTATCCATATTGAAATAGCCCCAGTAAGATAGGTTCTTATGTTGAGGAACGACTATGCTGGAATTACCATAATCATTCCGTAAGAATGGCTCATGATACATATCTGAAGCACCTTCTTCCAGATAACGAGTGTAGTATTGCAATTCCGCATCCCAGAAAAACCTGTTCTTTACTGGTGGCTCTTTATAATATACATAGCTACGTAAATTGGTATAGCCATAATAGGATAGACCTGTAGTATTGCGAAGATCTCGCATATCAGCAATGGTATCACCTAAAGCCACTCTCTTAAGAATGCTTACAGCATCAACGGAAGAGACATTGGGTAGACTGATGAAATCGTCAAAATGCATTTTATTAACATTATGTGGGGTCATCAAATAGTCCTGCCATACATCAGACATACCTTCTGATGAACCTTCATTGCTATCCAGCCTTTCCAATAAATCCTGGATTTGTTGCCTTCTCGCTAATGCCTCATCTTCTTCCTGATAAATTGAAACCACTACCAAATCTTTGAGATTGAGTAGCGTCTTCTGGTCTATAGAAGGAATGTCTCGTAATTGATACACATCTTTAAATATTGAAACATATTCTCTATATTCCAGAATGTCTCTTGCCTGCTTTTCCGTAATTGGAAGTTGCATCAACTCCTCAAAAGTTGCAGTATTCAAATCTATCTTTGCAACTAACGGCATCACGCATAACAGGACAAAGAAAAAGACAATAAACTTTTTCATTACCTATCCTTATAATAAGTTATATATTGAAAGGGAAACCTTATTTCTTATGAAATTCAATAAACTCAAACTCTATAATCTGTAAAGGATTTTTTATTTAAATTTATAGACCTGCGTTTGTGGATAGTCTAAATAATCATATTCTCCATCTAAATTTAAAGTAACCTCACGATCAAGGGTATTTCTTTAAAATTCATAACAAAACCCTATCCCCGATAAATAAGGAGAAAAATTGAAAGTTAAACGGGGTGTATCTTTAAGAACTAATTGAGCAGTAAAATAACCAATTATGGAACCAATAAAGACATCACTACTCCAGTGTTTATCATCATTTAGTCGGGAACAGGAAGTTAGTATTGCTATGGTATAGGAAAGGGGAGGAACCCATTTATTTTCTTTATATTGCTCTGCAAAGATAGGCGCTAAACTCCAGACCAGTGTGGAATGTGCAGAAGGGAAAGAATCATTATGCAATGAAAAAGAACCTGTGCTCCAGAATTCTTTTCCTTCTTCTGTTTCAGGTCTTGGTCTTTGAGTTATAATTTTTAAAGATAAGGTTAAACCTTGAGCTAAAACTGCACTTTTTATACTCAACAATCCAGTTTCCACAGTTTTATCAGATTTAAGACAATAACCGGATAAAGTCATAACCCCTAAAGCTGGAAACATATATTTAGCATTACCAAAAACTTCAAATACCGTAAATATATCATCCACTGACTCTATACGATTTCTTTGATAAAGGTCTCGTAAATATTCATCTTCCAGATAGAGCATTCCTCCTGTTAAAAGTAATCCACCTGCCTTCAGATAGTCATCTTTCGTCCAGTTAAAAGGAGCTGTGGCTCCCTTATAGATAGTGGAAGGATAGGAATATAGATATTCACTAAGATAAGGAATAGTCACTTCAGCTGATAAACTGGTTATAATCAACATCGCTAAGCTTATAAAGACAAAGATATAAGATTTTTTCATCATTAATTCCTGAATCTGGTAGCTCTTATATTACCTTAATATAAATCAAAACTAATCAGGCAAGATAATTTTAACCCTTAATCAAATAAAGTTATATTAATAAAACTATGATTAGAACTGGATAGATAAGAAACCTTCCCTATTTGTCTATTTTCTGACTCTTCTCCTTTATGTTATGTTAAAATATCAATAAAGCTCAGACCATATATTTACAGTTTGAATAAATTATCCTTGGTCAAAAACAGATTAATTTTTTGTCTTCTCTATTACCAAACTGGCAGGTATCACCCCTAATTTTGAAAATAAATTTGATAAGATAAAATAGCATACTATGATTCAGACAAAAAGAAGAAAAAAGATAAATAATCTTCACTATTATAACTCTAACTATTTCCTTGACTTTTAAATGCATTTCATTGAACTGGTTATAAATCTGAAATAAGGTAATATAGGATGAAATTATCGGATATAGTAAAGATACTGGATGCAGAAGTATTAACACCAGAGGTAAATCTGGATATAGAAGTTCCCTGTGCTTTTGCTTCTGATTTGATAAGTGATATATTGATGTGCACCAAAGAGCCAACTTTACTTCTCACAGGTTTGACCAATCAGCAGGTAATTCGCTTAGCGGATATGATTGATATTATTGGGATTGTATTTGTACGCGGAAAGAAACCACCAGCAGAAGTTATAGAGATGGCAAAAGAACGCAATCTTCCCTTAATTTGCACGAAAAACACGATGTACCGCTCCAGCGGTCTATTGTTTAATGCTGGATTACGCAGTTGCCGAATCTGAAATGGCGGAATATTGGTACATCCGCCCTGGATATGAAAAAGCTGTGCAAAAGCATTTTGAAAATCAGCAAGAACC
>NZ_SMOG01000024.1 GCF_004353895.1 Candidatus Syntrophosphaera thermopropionivorans
TATATGGAGAGTTATAATTTTTTGAAGAAAGTATGATTCTTCTATTTTTCTTTTTAAAGATGGAGGATAGATAAATGAGAGTAAAATTCAAATATAAAATACAGACATATTGCGGAACACTGGATAATCTGGTCTTTGGCAGCTATAGGTCTGGCAAAATTTGTATTGCGAGGAAATATTTTTATCCAAAGCGTACAGAGCAAAATACAAGCTTTGGTCTGATAAGTAAAAACATCGCTAAGTTGTGGAAAGCTGGGTCAGAGGATTTCAAGAATCAGTTAAAGATTTATTCTCGCTGGTATAAGATATATAATTCAGCAAATAATAGTAGTCCACCTGGTGCTTATTCTTTATGGGTTAAAATAATTTATGAGTGGGCTAAGAATGAGAATATAAATCTTAAAAATATATCTTTAGAGGAGTTTCTTATCCTTGGAACTGCCATCCATACGATTATAAATTGTGTGGATAATGGATATTTAACGCCAATCCCCAATTATGAAGTTTTAACTGCATCTTTTTAATTGTAAGGAATTAAGTTTATGGAACCATTCAAAAACATTTAATGTTAGATATTGTAGTTTTGTCCATAACGACAGATTCTTCTGTATATTATGAGGCAATATTCTATATATCTTATTATTATCAGGGCAGTTATGAAAATTCTTCCATTTGAGATAGAAGTATAGCAGCACCAAGAGCACCTGTAATTTCCGGATTGGGTGGAGTAATAATAGGTGTATTTAAAAGTCCACTAAGACATTGCACCAGGTCTTTGTTCTGGGCTACCCCTCCGGTAAAAACTAGGGGTGGTATGAAATCAACTGCACTTAATTGAGTTATAATGCGCTTTGCTACAGAAATATGCGCGGCATATGCAATATCTGCTGGTGCTGTATTTTTAGCAATCATACCGATGATTTCAGATTCAGCAAAAACGACACAGGTAGATGAAATAGTGAGAGTATTTTTGGATTGCTGAGCAAGTTCGGAAAGTTCATCCAGAGAAACTTCCAGTCTATTGGCAACCATTTCCAGAAATCGTCCGGTTCCAGCAGCGCATTTATCATTCATAACAAAATCTTTGATTTTCCCTTCAGGTGTTAAAGAGATTATTTTAGCATCCTGTCCACCCACATCAATGATAGTTCTAACCTTTGGTACAAAATAAAGAACGCCAGCTGTATGACAGGTTATCTCAGAAAATATTTTATTAGTTCCTTTCCATAGTTTACGACCATAACCGGTACAAGCTATAGTATCAGGTAAGTCAAGACCATAGATATCCTTTGCTTGCTTTAATAAAGATTGCACGGATTGCAGTGGATTGACTTCAGTGGCATTGAAAGCAGAAAAAAGTATGGATTGCTTAGAGGTATCGTAAAAAACGATTTTCGTGTTACGAGAGCCTATATCTATACCCAGGGTAATCATAAGTAGATATATATCCAGATATTATCTTTGGTTAACCAGTTTTGTGCCAGATTGGAGATAGTTTTTAAATCTACGCTGCGAATTCTTTCTTCACGCTGAAAATAATATTCTGGTTCATAACCTAAAGCACTTAATGAAGAGATAGACATAGCTTGAACAGAGAGATTTTCTGCTTCAAAACGATTCATACCACAGAGATAATTTTGAGCATTGATAAGCTCTATCTCCGTTACTCCATAGTCTTTAACTTCTTGCAATATCTGAAGAATAAGTTTTAGACATTGATTAAAGACTTCCGGTTCACAATAAGCATAAGCAAACCAGTAACCTATATTATGAGCACAATTATATTCAAATCCTGTCTGATAAGCATAGCCTTTTTTCTCTCTAACTATATTAAAAAGACGAGAATCCATATCTCCACCAATAATCTGTGACAGTAGATAAAAAGCAGTGCTATTTACTCTATCTTTAGCTGCTGGTGCAAAACCACCCAGATGAATAATAGCTTGAGGAGAATTTTTATGAGAGATAATTTTATGCTTTTTTATTGGTTGAGGAAGTTCCGGATTATTTCCGATCCAATTTTCCGAAGGAGCAGGTTTCTTAAAGATTTGAGGTGCGGTACTAAAGAATTTATCTGGCTCTAAAGAACCTATAACAGCAAGACTAAAATGGTCTGGACGATAGTTTGTTTTATACCAATTTTCCACTGCTTCTAAGTTATGTCTTTTTAAATCTGATATATTTCCTGAATAACGACCATAGGGACTATTTGCTCCAAAAAGTAGATAAAACCAATGATAAAAAGCTTCGCTATAAGGCATCTGTTTATCTCTTCTTAACATATCTATAGCTGCTGCTTTTAAAAGATTGATATATTTTTCCTCAAATGCTGGATGAAAGATAAGCTCTTCCATTAATGTCAAAGCAGGAACCAGTTCTTTATGAAAGCACTTACCACGAAATATAGTGGTATCCAAAGAATGCTCTACTTTTAAACTTACGCCATAAAGTCTATATAGGGATAGTATCTCATCTGCACTATAATTTTGTGAAGAATGTAGCAAAGCAGATGAACAAAGATAATTCAAACCACGCTGATTTTTATCTTCGTTCAACTGACAGATATCCGTTGCTAAAGCAAAACCATTGATAGGACGATCTGGTAAATAACGATATAGTAAGGTAAAGCCATTATCTAATCTGGCAGAATAAAAATCAGGTCTAATTTTTTGATAAGGTATGGGATTCGGTAAAGAATCAGCAAGTTTTAATTCAGGAATAGAGGATGAACTCATTGTTCTTCTAGGATATATATTATTTGAGCTAGGTATTGAAGTTGGATTTGGGGTCTGCTGAATAATTTGTAGATAGGAAGGCTGCCAGTAATGAGTTATTACTTTTCTTACATCTTCCAGATTTAGTGAAACTATTTTTTCATCGTAGTTATAAAGATTTTCATATCCGTCAATAAACTCTTCATCTCCAATCATTTCTGCCAGGTCTTCCATACATTCAAAGCCATAGCGCCAGGTATTGATAACATCTTTTTTTATTAGTTCTATTTCACTTAAATCCAGCTCACCTTGTAAAATAGTTTCATATTCAATCTGAAATATATTTCTTATTCTGGGGATAGACCTTTCATTTATGGGATATACTACGATAGCTGAAACTCCAGTCATAATACCAGAAATGGAAGATACTTTAACTGCGGAGGCAAGTTTTTCTTCTACTACCAATCTTTTAAATAAACGAGAAGAACGCCCTATAGCTAAATAACGAATAGCTATCAGCATTGCATTACTTAAAGGATGTTTATCACTCAATTCAGGAAGCACAAAAGCTATAAATATCTGAGAACTGGCTTTCCAGAGATAGGGAAGAGGTGGAAAGATTGGTTCTAAAAATTGTTTATAATCTGGAAATATGATTTTTGAGTGAGATTTCCAATCACCAAAGAATGCTTCAATCATTGATTTTAATTGATCAAAGTCAGCCTGTCCGGCAATAACCAGAAAAGAGTTATGAGGTTGATAGTATTTATGATAAAAACCCCTAAGCCTTTCATAAGATGCTTTATTAATAGATTCTTCGGTCCCTAAAATAGGTTTTTTTAAAGGATGATTGGCGAAAGCAGCACTTTGAATAAACTGGATAAAATTGGTTTCAGGGTCCAGAGTGTTCTGAATCATTTCTTCCAGAATGATATCCTTTTCCAGTTCCACATCTTCTTCGGTGAAAGTTGAATGCATCGCCAATTCAGCTAAAACTTGTAAACCTTCCTTCACAAATTCTGAAGGAAGAGAAATATAATAACAGGTACAATCAAAATCCGTGTAAGCATTGATAGAACCGCCAAACTTATAGATATAAGCAGCTATCTGATTGGAAGGAAATCTGTCGGTTGATTTGAAGGTTAGATGTTCCATAAAATGAGCAAAGCCAGCTTCATCTTCCTTTTCCCAGGCACTACCTATTTTGATGTATAGCTGTAAACAGATGACAGGCTCAGAATTCCCCGATTGGAAAATGTATTTTAAACCGTTAGACAAAAAACCAGAAATGGCAGGTTTGATAAGTGATTCGGACAAGTGTTTAATCCAGAACTTTATTGTTTAACTCTATGAGTCATAGCATAAGCATTATGATTATGGATGGACTCCATACTTTCCACTTCAATAATGAATTCCACAATACGAGAATCTTTCTCCAGTTTTTGAGTCACTTCTCGCACAATGTCTTCAACAAACTTCGGATTAGAATAAGCGTTTTCAGTCACAAATTTTTCATCTCTCCGTTTTAAAAGAGGATAAACAGGCGAACTTGCTGATTCTTCAGCAATTTGGATGAGTTCTTCCAGCCAAACAAAATCTGTATATCTAACCTTTATAGTAACCTGAGCTCTTTGATTATGTGCACCGTTAATAGATATAGCTCTAGAACAAGGACAAAGAGTAGTAACCGGTACAGTTGTTCCAATCCATAATTGAAAATAATTATTAAAGGAAGCATTGAAGAAACATTGATAATCCATTAAGGAAGGTATTTTGGAGACAGGAGCCATTTTCTTTATAAAATAGGGGAAAGAAATATCAATATAGGCAGCTTCTGCTTTCATTATAGATTTCAGGTCCTGAAGCAAAGATTCCAAATTGCCAGTGATACTATCGTGATGATAACGATTTAGAACTTCAATAAAACGGGACATATGTATGCCTCTTTTACTGGGATGGAGGTCCACATATAAATTGATGTTTCCTACGGTATCCTGAGTTCCATTTTCTCTGTCATCTACCACAATAGGATAACTTAATCCCTTGACTCCAACTTTTTCAATTGCTATTTGACGAAAATCGTCCTGTGATTGTATATCAGGTATGCTCATTGTTCGTCGTGCCAATCCAAAGCTTTCATTCCTAAGGTTTTAAGAGATACTATCTGGTCATTTTCTTGATAGAAGATAACTGCATTACTATCAGGATAATATTTTAATGCTTCTATTGCTTGATCAGGAGGCAGTAAAAACAACGCAGTAGAAAGTCCATCTGCCCAAGTGGCAGAAGGATTAATAACCGTCACTGAATAAACATTTTCCACAGGGTAACCAGTAAAAGGATTTAGAATATGATGATATCTTTGTCCATTATACTCAAAATAAAGTTGATAATCACCCGAAGTACTTAAAGAGCCATTCTTTATCTTGAAATTGCCAATGGTTTGCATTCCTGCATTAGCTCTGGGATGTTTTATGCTCACTATCTGATAATGTTTATGACCAAAAAATGTCATACCACTGGTGCAGTCAATAATTCCGCTGATAAATTTATGATTTTCCATATACTCGCGAGCTTTTTCCAGAGCATAACCTTTAGCTAAAGCGCCAAAAGTAATCTGCATACCCTGCGGTATTTTTATATATTGTTTATTATAGCGAATGCGATTAAAACCTATATTCTTTAAGGTTTCTTTAATTAACATTGAATCGGGAGGTGCTAAATTTAATGTATCAGCTCCATATTCATTTATTTTACTGAATCCCCAGAGGTCGTATAGAGGCTTGATGGTTATATCAAAAGCCCCATCAGTCAACTGATAAAGACTATCTGCCACACAGAGAAGTTCATAGGCATCAGGATTCATAGGATAGCGTTTACCCTGAGAGTTATTGACCTTATATACCCAGCTTTGAGGATTATAATCGTCAAAAATATCTTCAAAAGTACGAATATAGGCAAAAACTGAATCTATCTGAGTGCCAATATCTTTACTTTTAGAAGTAGCAGAAATAGTTACAACTGTATCCAGTAAATCCAGGTCCTTTTTAGTTTCAGAATAAGAACGATTAATCCAGGTCCAGGCTCCGTAACCAACTACCACAATTAGTAAAATGAGAGAGATAATTTCTTTTTTAGTCAATTTAATATCCCTCACTTAGATTTATATTCCCGGATAATTTCATATGCTAACAAGAGGTCCAGGTAATCTCTAATAGCAAACCAGGATAATGGTAAAGTTATTAAAAGAAAGACCAGAGCTAAAACTGTGGCGGCAAGATTTAATGCCAGTAAGATAAATCCCAGCCAGAAAAGTTGCCAGCGTACCACTTTAAAATACTTATATGCCATCCTCAGAGCTTTCCAGGCATTAACCTTCTTTCGCTCCATAAGAATGGGTACAGGTAATACTACTCCAATATAATATCCAACTAGAACTAACCAGACCAGATGAAGAATTGGGTCACTGGCAAAATTAGGTAATCCGAAACAGACAATATAAATCAAGATAAAATATAGAGCTGAAATTAAAGTGAAGAAAAAGTATCTGGGATAGGCATTAAACCCCTTTAATAAATCTTTTAAAGTAAGGGTATAACCCTTGATTTCACAAACCGGTTTAAAGACTATTAATGATAGAGGAGTCAATAAACTTAGACCCATACCAGTGATAAAGAGATTTAATAGAAGCTTTCCGGCAGTTTCCTGGGATTGAAAATCCAGTATCCCAAAAGCATTTAATAATACTAAAAAGGCAATGATGGGAAGAACTCCAACTAAGATTGTGAAAGCTGCCGCAGGAATATTGGCTCCTTTAAACTGCCAGTATTGCTTAAAAGTTCTTTTAAAACTACCCCAGGATGCTAATTCATGCACTACAATAGGGGTTTGTTTTCCACAATTCACACACCAGAAATCATGAGGTGCTAAGCGTGCATCACAATGTTTACAACGCATTACTACTCCTAAAATATAAAATCAACATTTAGACCAACCGCAAACAGGACATTTCAGACAACCTTCCAGATGTTCTACGGTTGAACCGCAATCTGGACAAATATAAATAGCACTTTTTGCGCCAGGTTCTTCTACGGGTTCATCTATTTCTGCTTCACTATGAAAAGATTCAGTTTTAAGATTGTTATGAGTTTTTACAAAATTCTCCAGAGCATGTCCTACGGCATCACCACAGGAAGTGATAAGTGTTCCATTATGCCACATAGGAGATGGACAACGGATTCCTTTTAATTGACGAATAATAGATTCCAATTTTACATTAGAACGAAGAGCTAAAGAAGATAATCTAGCAATAGCTTCCAGTTGAGCTGAAGCACAACCTCCAACTTTACCCATCTGAATAAAGACCTCACAAGCGCCAAACTCATCAGAATTAATGGTTACATACATATGACCACAGCCCGTTTCCAATCTTTGAGTTAAACCGTAAGTTATATCTGGACGACTACGAGGTGCCACTTTCCCTTCAGAAACGGTCATTTTAATGCCAGAACTTAAAACCTGGTCTTCTCTACTTCCATCACGATAAACGGTTATTCCCTTACAACCAAGTTCCCAGGCAAGTTGATAAGCTTTAGAGATATCTTCAATAGTAGCAGAATGGGGAAAGTTTATAGTTTTACTGACTGCATTATCTGTATATTTTTGGAAAGCTGCTTGCATTCTTATATGCCACTCAGGAGCTATATCCAGAGCAGTTTGATAAATCTGTTTAAATCTTTCGGGAATTTCATCTATATCTTTTAGAGAACCAGTTTGAGAGACCTGAGATAAAAGTTCAGGTGAGAGCAGACCTTCTTTTTTCAGGGCAGTCTGAAAATACTTATTGGCATAGAGCAGCTTTTCTCCATCCATTACATTCTTGACAAAGACCAGGGAAAACAGAGGTTCTATGCCACTGGAAGCATCTAAAATCATACTGATAGTTCCCGTAGGAGCAATAGTTGTAACCGTGGCATTACGAATCCCATTTTGTTTAATATCCGAAATTAGTTTATTCCAATCCTTTTTAATTGGTTCTCTTTTAAGAGATTGAGTATCATAGATAGAATCAGTAAAATTGGGGAAACTACCTTTTTCTTTAGCTAATTCCATAGAGCGTTGTTTGGCTTCAAAATCAATAAATTCCATCAATTCTTCCGCTAAAGAGATGGCTTCTTCACTGGTATAGGGGATTTCCAGTTGAAACAGTAAGTCTGCCCAACCCATAACTCCTAATCCTATCTTTCTATTGGCTTTAACCATAGCATCAATCTGGGGTAAAGGAAAACGAGAACAATCTATCACATCATCCAGGAAATCTACACTTAATCTGATAACTGATTGCAGCTTTCCCCAATCAATGTTTCCATCTTTAGCAAATTTTGCCAGATTAATGGAACCAAGATTACAAGCTTCATAAGGTAAAAGAGGTTGTTCTCCACAGGGATTGGTTGATTCTATCCTTCCCAGTTTGGGAGTAGGATTGGCAGCATTGATTCTATCTAAAAAGATTATGCCTGGTTCTCCATTTCTATGAGCCATTTCTACAATGAGATTGAACACATCCCTTGCTTTTAGACGCTGAATTATTTTACCACTGTGAGGTGAAATAAGGTCGTAATCCTCATCATTTAAAACTGCCTGCATATAAACTTCTGAAACACCAACACTGATATTGAAGTTAGTAAGTTCTTTAGGATCTGCTTTGCATTGAATAAATTCCATAATTTGGGGATGTTCTACATTGAGAATTGCCATATTGGCACCACGTCTGGTTCCGCCCTGTTTAACTGCATCAGTAGCAGCATTATACACTTTCAAAAAAGAGATAGGTCCGCTGGAAACACCATTAGTAGAACGCACTGGTGCATTTGCTTCTCTTAAATGACTGAAAGAAAAACCAGTTCCTCCACCACTTTTATGAATTAAAGCTGCATTCTTCAAAGTCTCAAATATGCTCTCCATACTATCTTCAATAGGAAGCACGAAACAAGCAGAAAGCTGTTGTAAATCACTTCCAGCATTCATCAAGGTAGGAGAATTTGGTAAAAACATACCAGAATCTAAGAGCTCAAAATAGAGTTTTTCCTTCTCTTTATTGCTCTGAGCAATATTGGACGCTATTCTACTTATCATTTTTTCCCAATCTTCTATGGTTTCTCCAGCTTCATTCTTTCTAAAATAGCGTCTCTCAAGAACAATCAGAGCATTTTCACTTAATTCCATTTATATAGTCCTATAAGCCAAGAATTTCTCGTGTTTGATCTGGAGTTGCAAGAGGTCTTCCAATTTCAGCTGCAATTCTCGCCATTCTAGCTACCAGCTGAGCATTAGATTCTGCTAAAACACCTTTATGATAATAGATATTATCCTCAAAGCCCACTCTGATGTGTCCACCCATAACCATAGCGGTTAAAGAAGCAGGAATATGATATTTTCCAATCCCCGCAACTGCCCAGGTGGCACTCGGAATAAGTTCTTTTAAATGATATGCCATATAGACCACATTTTTAGGAGAACCATTCATACCACCTGGAACACCGAGAACAAATTGAATATGTAAAGGTGAATGAGTGATAACTCCTTTTTTAATCAATTTTGCTACATAATCTATCATACCAGATTCGTATACTTCAACCTCTGGAACTACCTGATATTCTTTAAAAGCTTCAGCTAATCTTACTATATCTGGTGGTCTATTGATAAAGACATCATTGCCAAAATTCAAAGAACCAGCATTTAAAGTTGCCATCTCAGGCTTCAAGCATAGAGGAGCTAATCTTTTTTCAAAATCTTCTCCTACAGCACCACCCGTACTGATTTGAACTATAATCTCAGGAACAGCTGATTTTATGGCTGTAATAGCAGCTTCAAATCTCTCTAAACTCTGAGTGGGATTGCCTTCATCATCACGCACATGCAGATGGATAATCCTTGCTCCAGCTTCAAAACAAGCTAATGCTTCAGCTGCCTGTTCTTCTGGAGTTATAGGCAGATTAGGTTGATCCTTACGGCAAGTTTCTGCTCCAGTAATTGCTGCGGTTAAGATTAAGGGTTCCATTTTTTTCTCCTTTGTTATTTATTCAAACCAGCTCTCATATAAACGAACTCTTTTAATAGGCGTAGGCTGAACACCCAGAATGTATTCAGCGATTTGGGAAAACTTTGCTTCATTATCACTAACATAAAATCTATCCATTACAGGCTCAGTGCTACTTTCAACTGGAAGCAAAGTCTTAAGATGCAAGGCAATAGCATCGGCACTATCTATAAGTTTTACCTTATGTTCCATAATTTCATCAATCAAAGATTTAAGTAAAGGATAATGAGTGCAACCCAAAACAAGTGTATCTATCTCTTTATCTTTAAAAAAGTTAAGATATTCTTCTGCTACTATTCTACTAACCGGATGATTTAACCAGCCTTCTTCAACCAGAGGAACAAATAGGGGACAGGCACAGGAAAAGATTTCT
Source organism: Candidatus Syntrophosphaera thermopropionivorans (assembly GCF_004353895.1). Lineage (GTDB taxonomy): Bacteria > Cloacimonadota > Cloacimonadia > Cloacimonadales > Cloacimonadaceae > Syntrophosphaera > Syntrophosphaera thermopropionivorans. The sequence continues at coordinate 10,187 of NZ_SMOG01000024.1, forward strand.
GCTTCAGGAAGGATGGATTTAATGGCTTTATTATAGGCTTCGGAACGGATGGTACCTTCCGTCCCAATTACACCGATATGATTGTTATGAGTTGAGTCTGTAGCTAATTTTGATCCAGGCTTGATAACTCCGATGATTGGAATATCTGTTAGTTTCTCCAATTCCTGTAAGGCAACAGCAGAGGAAGTATTGCAAGCCACCACTAATATTTTAATGTCTTTTTGAAGAAGAAAACGAGCATTTTGAATGGAATATTCTATGATAGTATTTTCCGATTTAGGTCCATAGGGAACACGAGCAGTATCACCAAAATAGATGATATTTTCAGCTGGAAAAGCTCTTTTAATGGCTTTATAGACAGTTAAACCACCCACTCCAGAATCAAATATTCCAATAGGTTGTTTCATCACTTTCCTCTATATCTCTTATTTGTATTGCCATAATTTTTATTTCTAAATTTATAGTCAACATCAAATCTTTTCTTTCCTCTCTGGTTTTTTCTTATCCTATTATCATTATTGAAGCTATTTTTCTTAGAAGGTTGAAATTGAAAATGCCGATGCGATTCCTTACCTGGTTTAAGTTCCAGATAAATATCGTCACTAACTTCCATAATATTAACCAGCACTTTATCCATTAGCTGAAAATAATCTCTATTATCTTCATTTATAAAGCGCATTTGTCTATCTAAAAAAATCCAGTTTCCAGGAGGAAATTCTGTAACCATTAAGACTGCATTGATGGGTATCTGGTCTAATCTTATGATGAGTCTATCATTTTTGGCAGACATAACTATCCCGCTAAAGCTTTCTCCGATAAACTTTTTCATATAAGTCATACTGAAATAATGTTCAATATCCCTTTCTGATTGATCTGCTTGCAATTCCTGTTCAGATGCAACAGAAGCAAAGTGTTTCAATTGACTATAATCAAATTGTATCTTACTGGTTTTTAGGATATAAGTCTTGCTTAGATGGTGAATTATCAGGTCACATAAACGCCTGATAGGACTGGTAAAATGAGTGTAAGTTTCCATTCCTAAGCCAAAATGTCTTATATGTTCAGTGGAATATTTAGCTTTTTTCATACTTCGCAGGATTATCGGTTCAAAAACTTTGTGATGTTCTGGAGTGGGTAGGGAGTGCAGTAAATATTGAATGGAAGCATTAAGATTTTCTCTTTCATAAAAAGAGATACCATAATAGGATAGCAATTCAATTAATCTTTCAATCTTTTCCCAATCTGGGTCCTCATGAATTCTGTAAATTGTAGCGGGAGCAAGTTTAGAAAGTTTAGTAGCAATACATTCATTTGCCACCAGCATAAAGTTTTCAATCAATTTATGCGATTCTGTTTCTTCTGCTAAGGTAAATCTTTTAAGAAATCCTTCTTCATCATATTCATATTCCAGTTCAGGAAGGTCAAAAAAGATATAGCCTTCTTTAAGTCTTTTGGCTGTTAGCAAAGAAGAAAGTTTACGAGCTGATAATAAAGTTTCTGATAAATCTGAAGGAAAATCAGTATTCTTTCCGGAAAAAAGCTCATCTACCTGGTCATAATTTAGACGATAATCACTTCTTATAACACTTTCTTCCAATCTTTGACGCATAATCTTGCCTTGCAGATTAAAATCTGTGATAACACTCATTGCCAGTTTATCTTCATTAGGACGTAGGCTACAAACTTTATTAGAAAGTTTCTCTGGTAACATGGGAATAACTTTTTTAGGAAAATAGAAGCTATTGCCACGCTTCACTGCTTCTGAAAAAGTTGCACTTTCGGGTTTAACATAATGTGCTACATCTGCGATATGAACATAAAGACGCCAACCTTGATTAATCCTTTCCAGGGATATAGCATCATCAAAATCTTTGGCTGAGGCAGGGTCAATCGTAAAGGTTAATATGTTTCTGAGGTCTAAGCGATGGGCAAACTCTTTATCTGAAATGGATTCTTCTATTGCTTCCATTTCGGCAATAACAGTATCAGGAAACTGTAAAGGAAGATTATATTGCCTGATTACAGCTAAAAGTTCAACTTCCGGGTCTCCTGAAGGTCCTAAGATTTCTATTACTTTTCCTACTGGCATTCTACCCATTATAGGGTTGCCCCAATTTGTTACCTCCAATACAACCTTATCCCCTTCTTTTGCACCATTTAAGTCACTAACTTCTATCCAGTTATGAATCTTAGGATTGATGCTTATAAAGAAAGTTCTGCTCCCACTTTCACGAATATCACCAGTCATAGTCTCATTAGCACGTTTTATGATTTTGCGCACAATAGCATAATCTGGTTTACCCTTACGAAAATGTGGCTCTATTGCTACTATATCATTATGATAAGCATTCAAAGTGTCTTCTGCATTAACATAGAAATCGCCCTGTTCTGTACGGACAAAGGCATAGGATAAGTCACGAGCCAGAGGAGTGGCATCAAATATTCCTTCCAGCAATCTGGGATGAGAAACTGGTTCATAGGTTTCTTTCTTTAGCTGGTCAGGACTTACAGCCAATCGGAATTTTCTATTCTTCTTGGTAAGGATACCTTCTGCCACCATTGCCTGTAAAGTTTCCGCAAGTAATGATTTTTCTCGCTTAACTAAATGAAGTTCATTAACTAACTCATTATAAGATAAAGGAGTATTGTTATTTTCAATAAATGTTTGTTCTATACGGTCACTGAGATTTGTATTCTTCAAGTTTACCTCAATACTGTTTTCCTATTTTTTCTCGCAGGATTTCTAATAATTGTTCTTTCTCAGTTTGAGTTTTGGAAAAACGTAAAGATTGACCTCTAAATGGGTCAAGTCTCCTTGGCATCTTAAAAGTGCTGAGCATCACACCACGTTTATCACAATAAAAACATCCAAAATCAGAGTATTTCCGCGTTATTTTTATAAAGAGATACATTATAATTATTTCATTTTCATAGAGATAATAAGTTGTGGGAATGAAATAGGGGAGAAGGGTACCTATAACCAGCAACATACCGAGATAATAATACCAGGGTTGATGCCATTCCTCCACTGTTACATTCCAGAGAAAATAAGCCAGAAAAAGAAGAAAGAGAATTAATAATACAGAAGTGAAAGGTCTTTCTATAAAGGGCCAGGAACGCCAGGTTAATAATGGTTCAGGCGACATTTTGAACTATCTCCCTGCATTTTTCTATTTCTTCTTTTAGAGTCAAAACATAGGTAAATGTGCGAGCTGTTGAGAATTTTGAACCCAGAGTATTAGCTTCGCGTTGCATCTCCTGAAGGATAAAATTAAGCGTTTTACCTGTATCTTCTTCTTTTTCAAGCGTTGCTAATAAGGTATTAATATGACATTTCAAGCGTGATATCTCTTCTTGGATATCATATTTATCAATATAAATTGCGAGTTCCTGAACCAATCTTTGTTCCAACATTTCAGCATTGAAATTACTTAATAACTCAGTAACTCTATGTTTTAATATAGAATACAATTCTTCTTTAAAAGGTTGTATCTCCTTTTCTATGTTGTCTAAAGTCTTTAACATCAAATCAGAAGAATGCCTTAATGTTTCTTTAATATTACTTGCCTCTGCTCTTAAGGATAACTCTAATGCTTCAATGGCCTTATCCAGAGTCTGATTCAATAATTCAGCTAATTGTTCATCTTCATCCAGATTATTAATAGATTCAATTATACCAGGCTCATTTAATAGATATTCCAATGAGATATCTTTATCTATATCAAGTAAAGCTTGAGCTTGTTTCACTAACTCATAATATTTCATTAATTTTACTTCATTTAATTTTAAGGCAGGTTCCCTACGATCAGCAAAAGTAACCCTTATTTCAACTGTTCCTCTACTGAGCACCTTACCAATATGTTGTCTGATGGGATACTCAAAAAAACTGATTTCACGAGGGAGGTATATTCTCATATCCAGAAAACGACCATTAATAGATTTAATTTCTATTTCGCAATCCATATCGTTTTTTTGAATTTTAGCTTTTCCATAACCAGTCATACTTTTCATAATAACTCCACAAAATAGTATAATAATAAAGAGGGAAGAGGTTTATTACTCAATAAATTAGCCAGCATATCTGTAAGTTTACATAACATATCTTATCAAGACCTATTAACGCACTGCAAGGTATTTCCAGTTGAACCCGTAACTATGCCTTTTTTTAAGGTACCTATATCCTGTTCAGTTCCATCTAAAACTGCTATCTTAAAATCACGAGTTTTGCCTGAAACTTGATGAGCAGATTTTTTACTCATACTTTCCACATAAACCTCAACTTCAGAACCAATTTTAGCTTCATACTTTTTAAGGGATATTTGTCTTTGTAGATTAACCATTCTTTTTAATCTTTCTAATCTAATCTCTTCAGGAACCTGGTCTGGTAAATAGGCAGCTTTAGTATTTTCTCTTGAACTGTATTTAAAGCAAAAGGCATAATCAAATTGAATCTCTTGCATAGCTTGCAAAGTATGATTAAAGGCTGTTTCTGATTCTCCAGGAAATCCAGTCATTATATCTGTTGTAATTGCCATATCTGGTATAGCTTTACGCAATTTATCCACGATATTTAGATAGTGTTCAATGGTATAGTTTCTATTCATTGCTGCAAGGATGTCATTATCTCCACTTTGTAAGGGTAAATGTATGTGTTCACAAATCTTAGAGCTTTCTGCCATCACTTCAATCAGTTCATCAGAAAGGTCTTTAGGATGGGAAGTAATAAACCTGATTCTATAGATGGAATCTATATCATTCAATTGTCTTAATAATTTAGGAAAATTGATATCTTGATAAGAGTAAGAATTAACATTTTGTCCCAGCAGGGTGATATCTTTCAATCCCATTTCACCACATCTTTTGACTTCTTCAAGGATAAGTTCGGCAGGTAAACTTCTTTCTCTTCCACGCACATACGGAACGATACAATAGGAACAGAAGTTATTGCAACCACGCATAATAGTTACATAAGCACAAGTTTGACTTTGATGCAGAGGCATAATTCCTGTATAAGTTTGAAGATTATCAGTTTCTGTCTTTACACCCTTTTCTTGCTGAATTAGTTCAGGAAGTTCCAGATACTTATCAACACCGACTATATAATCTATCCCATAATTTTCTATCAACCTCTTCCCCATTCTTTGAGCCATACAACCAATAACCGCTATTTTCAATTCAGGATTGATTGTTTTTCTATATTTTTCCGTGGCTATGCGACCGAGAACACGATTTTCTGCATGCTCACGAACGGAACAGGTATTGAAAATTATCAGCTCAGCTTCATCAATATTACTGACTAATTGGTGTCCTGCCTCCATTAAAATGGAACTAACTAACTCACTATCAGCAATATTCATCTGACATCCGTAGGTTTCTATATAAAATTTCATCTTATTATCGTTTATTTATTTTATTTAACTTCTGGTTGTAGCCTGTAGCTATACCATAATAGCATACCAAAAAACCTGAGCTCTGTAATCTGTCCAACAGAAATATATAATATTGAATGCTATAGTATAAAATATCCAGAGATTCTGGTTCCATAGCATAATTCGCTATTTCTTCATTTTTGCCTGATTCAAGAATATCTTTCAAAGTTCGCAATTCTTTCAAGGAAATTCTGCAACCGTTAAGTTCATCCGGACGATAATATCTACTTCTTTTTACAATCTTAGCTAAAAAGGTTGCAGTTAGTCCCACACAGATAATCATATCTGCTTTCCAGAAGGGGATGCTTTTCGCTATTTTATCAAGGACATTGTTGAGTTTTTTACCCTCTTGAACAGTTTTGCGAATAGTCAAAAGACCAATAGGTATGCTCATTCTATCTATATTTGAATCAGGTTCAGAGTAGATAAATTGAGTGCTGAACCCTCCAATATCAATAATTATAGCAGATTGTTTATCAGGAATTAAATCTTTAGCTGCCAGATAAGCTAATTCAGCTTCTTCTCCTTCTTTAAGTAACCTATACTTAGCTTTCCATTTTTTATTAAACCACTCTGATAATTGTTGAAGTTGTGGACTCTGGCGATGTATTCCGGTTGCTATAACAAATTTGGAAGAAGGTATGTTTTGGTCATACGCCATAAAATTACTGACCAGAGATTTGAATCTTTTAATAGCTTCTCTTTTAATTCTTACTGTTCCTTTTACTATTTTATATTCTCTACCTATTCCAGTTTTGATTTGAGCAGTATGAACCGGAACAGATTTTCCTGCTTCACAAAGAGCATAATTCAGATTATTAGAACCTATATCAAAAATAGAGTTCAGTTTCTTTTGAGAATAATGTAATTCAATATAGCGTTGCAGGATAAGTGAAGCCACCTGTTTATTTCTATTAGGTATTATTTTTCTTTGACCTGAAAAGGTAAGAGCAGTATGAAAAACATTTTTCCATTCTGAGACACTTAGATTTAGTTCAGGTAGTTGGATTTTTTGTGGATAGGAAGATATACCTTTAATTAGAACTTCTTCTTCAGGATAATCTTTTCTTGGATAGTATATCAAAAAAGTTCCCGATTGGATAGCTTCAGCAAAGCTTCCATATCCGGGTTTTGTTAAAAGAATATCGGATATACTGATTAAAGAAGAGAAATCAAAATCTGATGGTATCTGGATATAGTTAGGAATTTCTTTTAATTCTCTGGTAGATATAACCGTTCCTGGAAAAGCAGAACACATATTTTTCCAGTTGAGATTCATCTCCCCTTCTCCTCCAAAAGAGCAGGTTAGAACTGGAGACTGTGAATCAATACCCAGAGCCTTTTTCAATTCTGGATTTGGGGGTTTATAAGCCGCAAGTAAACCAGTTTTTTCTATTTTTCTGAATGAACCCATACTTTTAGTTGAGCTGAGAGGTAATCTAAAAGCATAATCTACTCTTTGATAAAGACCAAAAATAGTATTCAGCACCGGTTTTAAATCTGTCTGTTTGCCAAATAACTTATCATAAATGAATATCCAGTCAAAATTGGATATAGCAAAAACAGGAATTTCTGCATAGGTTCCAGCTTCAACGGGTAACCAAGGAATATCGGTGATAATCAAATCCACTTTTTCTTTCCTGAGAAAATCCACTTCTCTATCAATTATTTCCTGTCTTTTACCCATTAATTGTAGCAAGGCAAGACGGGTGGCAGCTTTATCGGGTTCCAAATTTGCCTTATGTTTTACCCCTACATCACAAATTGTATCTTCTTTTTCATATAAATGTGGATTTAAATCTTGAAAAAGATAATCTGGTTTAGCACTTCGGATATAGACAAATATACCAAATTCATTGAATTTTTTTGCCAGAGCTGCCATACGAGTGGTATGTCCAAAACCATGATGAGATATATAAAAAGCAAATTTTAGCATAGGGATATCATTGAACAATCAAAGGTCTTTTAGCATTTTTAGAATGAATCTCTACCACTACTTTATTAGGAAGGCAGATTATAGGCAAAATATCACCTGCTCCCTGTTTAACACAATTATGATTTGGGCAATCTGCATAAAGCATTCTCACCTTACTATCTTTAATTTCCACCGTATTATGTTCATCAATGCGAATAATATAGTCCTCTTGAAGGGAATAAACCCCAATTAATTGATTATTTTTATAAATATACACATTTCTTTCATCTTCTTTTTTTACCACCAGTATACCACTTATAATGATAGCGATAATTACCACTAAAATCAAGATAAAATCTGCCCAGCTTAGATGGCTTTTTAGCCATTTAAACATCAAAAAACCCCATATATCCTATAAGAGCAATTACGACATTGTCCTTTATCATCTATTCCTACTATCCTTCTGTGAGCAGATATCACAAGATTATCGCATTTGGGACAATAGGTTTCTCTAAATTCATCAGACCAGATATTTCCAGCATAGACATAGGAAAGTTTTTCTTTTGCCATTTGACAAGCTTTTAAAACAGTGCGAGGAGAAGTCGGTGGAATATTAGATTTATATGCGGGATAATAAGCAGAAAAGTGTAAAGGAATGTCCACACTTATAGAGGAAACAAAATCAATTAAAGCTTGAATATCTTCTTCCGCATCATTTAAGGTAGGAATTAGAAGATTAGTCAATTCTATATGAATTCCAGCATTAAAAGCATTTTTAATGGTCTGTTTAACTGTCTCCAGACCTCCATTACAATGTTTAACATAAAATTCATTGCGAATTGATTTCAAATCTATGTTCATAGCCCGAATATAGGGCATTAACTCCTTTAATGGTGCAGGATTAATGTAACCATTTGTAACCATTACTATATCTGTATCTCTGGCAATCTTAGCAAAGTCATAGATATATTCATACCAGGTAAAAGGTTCCGTATAGGTGAATGCTACCTGTTTATAGCCTTGATAGGAATGTTCCAGAACCAGGTTATACAACTGTTCGGGGTTTATATATGCAGTTGAACAGGGCATTTGACTGCTATCATAATTCTGACAGAAAAAACAGCTTAAATTACAGGAATTAGGACCTAAAGATACAATCTGAGAACCAGGACGGAAATGATATAAAGGTTTTTTCTCAATCGGATCAAGACTAATTCCCATTGTCCTCCCATAATTTATAGCAATCAATTTTCTTTCTATATTCTTACGTCCTCTGCAGATACCAGTCTCCCCCACTTTCAAAAGACAACAATGGGGACAAAGCAAGCATCTAACTTGCTGATTATCAAGCTTTTCATAGAACATTGCTTCCCTTTCTATGCTGTTATCCATGGTTCTAAACCCCTTAGATGATTTTCCAGAGCATTTTTATTCCGTTCTATACACGCTCTGGCATTTTCACCCATTTCTTTTCTTTTTTCTGGATTTTGATAAAGATATATTATATCTCTTTTTAAGTTTTGCGAATCCGAAATCAATATAGCATTAAAGGATAAGAGCTCTTGAACAGAACCAGCACAGGAACTATGATATTGACCCATTATAATTGGTTTTCCATAAAAAGCCGGTTCCAGAGGATTATGTCCTCC
>NZ_SMOG01000025.1 GCF_004353895.1 Candidatus Syntrophosphaera thermopropionivorans
GTAAATTAAGAAAGCTGGAGAGTAAATCTCCAGCTTTCAATTTAGGAGAGAAAGAGAGCACTATAATGTTAACGAAATAAATTTGGTGTCTATACTAAAGTTGCCATCTTTAATAGCAGGCAATTTAGATAATGCATTTTTATAGTGTTCCAATTGTTCTTGTTCTTTTGTTACCCCAGTTTTATAATCCAGAATTAGAGCTCTTTTTTGTTTAGTATCAATTAACAATCTATCTATGCGATATTGATTACCTTCAGAGAAGAGAGTAAATTCGGTGAAGACCTTATCATAATCGGGAGGGAACAATTCTGAGATAGGAAGATTGTTTTTCAGGGAATTGATTTTTTCCTCTATTTCAGAATGAGTGAGGAGAGTGCCATACTTTAAAATACATTGTTTTAAAGCATAGTTATGTTCTTCAGGAAGATTATATTTCAGGAAGCTGAGATAGTAGTGAGCAAGGTTTCCATAGAGATTGCTGCGATTTTCCAGCCACATACTTTTCCAGTTTAGGTACTTATTTTTAGAAGTATCAACGGTTTCTTTAAAAGGATATGCTTGTTTAGGTGGTAGGATATTTGTTAAATTTAAAGCACATAACCTTTCTTTACTTAATTCCTTTTCTTCTTTAGGTGTTGGAGTAGTTTCAGCTCCAACAGGGAATTTATAGATATTTTTATCTGGTCCGATAGGTTCAATCTTTTTAGAAGTAAAGAAATCTCGGACTATTTTTGTAAGAAGTATAGGCAAGTACTTATCACTGTCTTGTTTATTGTTAAGCAAATGATCAAAACCATCCTTATGTTCATAAGCCATACATAAAGTCAGGGAAGTTTTTGCTCTCGTGAAGGCTACATAGAGAGTATTCATTTCTTCCAGCATTTCTTTTTTACTATCTAATTCAACCAATTCTTTTTTGCTGGAATATTTAAGGATGTCATCGTAGTGGCAGGTGATACCGATATCACTGAGTTTTTCAAAGGTCTTATCTTTATATTTTGGATATAAAGAAAGGTTATAGCTTTCAGGATTATGCGAAGCGGAAAGGTCGTAGAAGACAAATACCTGGTCAAATTCCAGTCCCTTTGCTTTGTGTATGGTTAAAAGTTGCAAAGGTATGTCTCCAGTTAAGGGAACTTGTTTCATAAAATCTTGAGCTTTGTTATCGTCCAGGAAATCCAGAAAAGCAGGGATGGATTTAGCTTTATCGGTATTATTAAGTTCATAGTCCTGTAGTATAGCCATAAAAGCATTGATATTAATATAATCTCGTTCAGAGAGCTTTTTATTATATAAGAATAAGTCCAAAAAATCCTGACAAATATCTGATATTTTATCCCTGTCTTTGCTGTGAAATTCATATAAGGTCTGTACTACAGGAAATTCAGAAAAATCTGGTTCGGTGAAATCTTTTAAAGATTGGCTTATAATAGTTATAACTCTCTTCAAGGGTTCAGCTTTTAGCATAATATAGTTAGAACGCAGAACGGTGAGGAACTCTAACCAGTCTTTATAATTAATGAATTTCAGTAAAGAAATTAGCGGATAAACATAATTATGTTCTGTAATCAGACTGCTGGGTTGGTAGATGCTTTCAATTCCAGCTTCTTCCAGAAGTAATTGAAAAGTTTCCAATTGTGGATTAGTGCGACAAAGAATAGCCATAGTATAATCTTTATTATCTTTATTTTGTTCCCAGGCAGGTTTTATGAAATTCTGAATAAATTCTCTTTGAACCTTATCCAATTTAAAATTTTCATTCTTAGAAGAATAGCGTTGGAGAAATAGTTCTATATTAGTAGGATAACATTGGGGTTTTGCTGCTTTACATTCGTTATATTCCCAATCCAGATTTTTCTTTTTTAAGTCCTGAATAAGTGCTTCATTAGAAAAGACATAGTTTATAAAGTCCATCATTGCTTTACTGGAGCGATAAGATTCTTCAAGTGTTTCTTCTACTCCAGAAGATTTATCTATAGTTGGCAGGATATCTTTTAAATTAAGTAACAAGTCTCTTTCACCACCTCTCCAGCTAAATATGGATTGTTTTTCATCTCCAACCACAACCACTTTTCCGTATTCTTCCGAACCTTCTCCTGAACTCAATTCCAGCATAATAGGTTTTAGAATAAAGAATTGCAAAAGTGAAGTATCCTGAAATTCATCAATAAAAAGATAGCGAGTGCGATGGGTCAAAAAGAAATAGAATTCATTATCAATCTCACTATTATCCCAATCAATTCTTTCCTCATCACCTTTTAAAAGAGTGTTCAGAGTGAGCCAAGAGACATCATTATAGGTTAACTTCTTGTTACTATAAAGTAGTTTGTCATATTCCTCTAAAACTTCTTTCCAGATACTGAGGATATAACGCTGTTCAGGAATAAACTTTGTATATAAGAAATATTCTGCCATTGCTTCTAATAATGAATTAAAATCATTCTTCCATTGAATTTTAATATCATCATAAATGCCTTTTCTAAACTTATCGCCACTATAGATATAACTGTCTTTACTCTTTAAAGATAGAATGTTTTTAAACATTTTATATCTTTGATTTATCTCTTCTTTTTCTTTTTCAGTGTTAGAATAAGAAAATAATTTATCAATTTCAGCTATTAATGTTTCAAGTTCTGAAGGAAAAGGGTGAAAAGATTTTTTAAAATCTGTATTAAATATGTCGGTAAATAAAACTGGAGCATTATTTTTACCCGTAGGGTTACTATTTCCTATTGAATTGATATGTTCAATCATTCTCTCTTTAATTATTGATAAACTTTCTTTAGTCTTTTCTTCACATATTTCATCGTGCTCACAGAGATACATTAAAGAATTGGGATCAAAGTGATTTTGGCTTACATTGATTAAGTGTAACATTAAGCGGTTCTGGATAAGGGATTGGAAAAATGAATTATATCTATCAATTGAGGAAGTCACTCTGGCTTTGAGAAGATTTTCTACTTTTTGGTAGAGTTCTAAATTGGAGCTAAGAAGATATTGATAGAGTAAGGGTAAGGTTTTTTCTACGATATCATCATCTATTTCAAAATCTCCATAGTTTTTTTGCGGATTGACTAAATTGCGGAAGATGTTGTTGATATAGGAATCAATAGTCATAACCTGAAGTTGTTGGTGGTCAGTCTTGATTTTTTGCAGAGCTTCTTGTAAGTTTTTCTTTTCTATATCATTCAATTCGGTCTTATTATCATCGCCAAAAATAGCAATAATAAGAGCCAATTTCGCTTCTTTTTCTTCATCCTTAGTAGAATTTAAAAGCTCAAGATGTTCAACGATTCTTTCTCTAATTTCGGCAGTAGCTTTGCGGGTGAAAGTGAGGACGAGGATAGAATCCAGATTTATATTTGTTCCATATTGAAGTACGAGTTTAACATATTCAACTGCTAAACGGTAGGTTTTGCCAGTTCCAGCACTGGCTTTAATAATTTTAATAGTAGAATTATTCATTGTTTCCTCCCTGGTTAGGACGATAAAGGTCAGCCCGAGTAATTCTTTTCAATTGTTTGAGTTGAGTTACTGTCTTGGGTAATTTATATCCTTCAGTGCTACATTTATGAAGAGTCTCATAAATCGTATTTCTCCAGTTCGTTGCCGTATCATAGCTTGATTTTTCTTTGGTTTCATTATCACTAATAATCCAGAAAGTGGAATAGATGTCCATATTTTCTTGTTGCCATCTGTAATATAGCCATTCATAGAAATATAACTGTTCCTTATCTGGATTTCTTCCCGTTTTGAAATCTACGATAAATTTTTTATCATCAGTTTCAATTCTTAAATCTGGTCGTCCTCGAAGTATTACTTTTATTTCTGATTCTTGATTATCTGGAGGTAAAGGTAGGAGATGTTCTTGAGTTAAATTATCATCATATATTCCTGATTCAGCGAATAAAGTAAAAACTTTATCAGCTAAATTAGTTGATAAGAAATCCTCATAGAAACTTTGCATAGATAGAGGCAGATAATTGGTATAGATATCTTTTAGGAATTTAAGGCTATAATTTTGAGGTAGCTGGAAAAAGAAATCTTTTGAAGTGAATAAGTCTCTAAAATATTCAGCCAGCGTTGTCACAGGCTGATAAAACAATTCTTGAAGTTCTTCAATCTTGCAAGGCTTTCCGTTAAAAGGTGAAAGCAAATCGGAAATAAATCTATGAACCAGGGATCCAACTATTTTAGCTGAAACCGTATCCTTAGGTCTAAAATCTATTTCTTGAAGTTGCTGTATCCATTGTATATACCAGACAAAGGTATTATCCAGAAGCTGCTGCAGATTGTAATAAGAACAGGTGAGTTCCAAGTTTTCTCCAAAATCCTTCGTAGGTTCGCAAGGAAGAATAAAGAATTCTTTTTCATCAATCTGGGGATTTTCTTCTCTATTTAATAGATAATCAGGATAAGAGGCTAAAAGATTATTTTCACCAGAAGAATACTTTTGTTGTCTTGCATCATAGTACTTACTAAGAGGGACCTCTGAGGAAACCCAATCAAACTCAAGCTCATTAAGTTTGTGGTTTTCATTTAAATGTTGTAGTTCGGTTACAAAGCTTCCAGGTTCAATATCCAATTCACTATTGCGATAGGTGTAAATAAGCACATTTCTGGAGGTCAAAATCAGACGGAAAAAATAGTATCTTTCCCATTCACGCAAGTCATTATAAGTTTTAAGACCAAGTTGACCTTTTTGAGCTTCATTTAATAGCCAGACAGGTTTGGGAGCAGAGGGAAATTCACCTTCAATGGCGTGAAAGATAACAAGATTGTCATAGCGTAGATTGCGTGAATCCATAGTATTAGTGATAGTAATAGGATTATTTTCTTTATCAATTTCATAAAAGAATTTATAACCAGCATTTTCAAGATAATCCAGAAAAAGTTGGAAGACATTTAAAGCTAAATCCTTACCCGATGAAGCAAAGAAGGAATTCCAATCCTGAACTAATTGTAGATTATCGGTACTGGCAAAATTAGCTATTCTTTGATAAAACTGCTCTAAAAGGTCGCTATGAAGAATTTCGTTTTCACTACACATCCTTTTAATATTCAGACCAATAGACATTTCTTCAGTATCTATCAGATTAATCAAATCAGCGGGGCTATTTATTTTAGCGATTTCTTCCAGCAAAGAAAAATGATTTTCCACTAAAGAGGTTAATTTATTAAAATGGGGGGAAGTATGAAAAACTTGGAGGCAATTCATATTTTTATCCAGCCAGTAGACATCTTTTTTCCTCAAAGTGGTCAATTCATTTAGCAGTTCTTCTTTAGATTGAATTGTATCCTTTGGAAAGTAATAATGTACAAAACTTTCATTTCCTACTGCATCAAGCATTAGTTTGATGGGAAGAGCTGTTATTTCTTTCCCTTCAAAAGAAAGGGTAGTGAGAGCTTGCAAGTGCTCTTTTAAGATATTCAAGAATTGATAAGGGCTGGAATTTATTAGATTAATAGAGTTGCTAAAGTCAAAAAGAGTTGGATTCATTAAATTCCGATAGTGTTTATCCCAGTAATGGCTATCAATTATAGCAGTTGTTCCTTCTATATTTTGGGTTTTACTAAGTTTTCCCCAAAAAGAAATAACCATCTGGTCTTCATTTTCGGTTTCTATTACCTTAATTTGTTGAGTTAAATAGTCATCTTTAATCAGATTTTCCAGATTTAAAGAAGTAATTTTTCTGTTTTGAGGATTAAAATCAACATTTTCTGTTTGAGAGATGATTACCACTTCATTTTCTGATTCAGTTAAGGCTTTGAGAATGGCAAGTTCCAGTTTAGAATAGTAAAATTGATTAACCCAAATGACCTTATAACCGGAAAATGGTATCTTTAGCTGGGAAGCTTTACGATAAAATATAGGGTCTGTGAACCCTTTTTGTTCAAGTAGCTTTTGGTAATTTTCTCGTATATTTAAAATTTTAGCCAGAAAATCTTGCTGCCATTCCCGCAAATCTATTTTATTCTCAATCTCTTCTGGAATGATATCTTCATCGTTTAGCTCTTCAAAAAATTGGAAGAAATTATTACCCCAACTGATTAAATCAAAGTAAGTGTAAAACTTGAAAAACTTTTTATCCTCTAAAGTGAGTGCTTGATAGAGGCAAAGTAAACGTTTTTCATCGGTTAAGGGTGGTTCTGAAGGAAGAATTAACCAATCCTTAAAATCCTCAATGGAAATGAATTCACACGCTTCAAATTTCCAATTTGGCAAGAATTTTTCTCGTGCTTTTTCAGCAGATATCCTGCTGGGGAAAACAAAAATACATCTATCTGAAACCTGCGTTAACGCATAATCTATCAGATTGCTACTGAAGGGAACATTTAAAAGGGTATAATTATTAGACCCCAATTTGACCTCCTTAAACTGTCTATTTTGCCAGAGCGGGCATTTACTAAAATAGATCAGCGTAATTTATCATAAGATAATTGAAAAATAAAATGAGAATTTCTGTCAAGTATATCCTCGGGCAATCCTTTTTTCAATGCTTTATCCAACCCCTTTTGTATATTGATGTTAGAATGATATAACAGGATAAAAATTCCGGTTATCATATTCCAATTTCTTGCCTCCAGATGGGTAGCTTATGTCCAGCTCATGTCCAACTCATGTCCAGCTTATGTCCGAAACTGGACATAAATTAAATATGAGTAAGGCATTAGCTATATATTTAAAGGCAGGGGAGAGAAAATTATCGTAAAAACTAAGAAGAAGTGACAGGATTTTCTTTATTTTGCTGATAATAAGTGCAATATAAGGTAAGGGGACAAATTTCACACCGGGGTTTATTGCGACAAATATCCTTACATAGATTGACTATCTGGGCATGAAAATCGTTATAAAGTTCTACATCTTGGGGAATTCTTTCGGTAATAAATTCTTGCCATTGGGAGTAGTTCATCTTTTTATCGGTGAATCCCAAGCGAGTTAAAAGACGGATAGTGTAAGCATCTACCACAAAAACAGGTTTTGAACCAGCATAAAGCAAGATAGAATCTACAGTTTCTGGACCTAGTCCCTTCAGTTTTAGCATTTCTGAACGCAGAGTTTTTAGGTCTTCGGCAAACATCTGCTGGAGGTCAAATTGGTATCTTTCCCGGAGGAAATTAGTAAAAGTCTTGAGTTTCAATGCTTTCTGATTATAATAAAGTGTGGACCGAATGAGAGGTGCTATAGCTTCAACCGAAAGAGCATCAAGTTCTTTCAAGGTATAAATTCCGGCAGAATGAAGGTTATTAAGAGCCTTAACCACATTATTCCAACTCACATTTTGAGTGAGAATAGCACCTATAATGATTTCATCTTGAGTTTCTCCGGGCCACCAATGTTGTGGACCTTGGAAATTCAGTAAAATATTATAGACCTCAAGCAAGGAAAGAGTTTCTGTCATAAAAAGATGATTTAAAAAGAGAGGTAAGAATCAACCACCACTGATAAGATGGATAACTTTGACATCTGCTCCCGGAGGCACCTGGAAACTATCCCAGTCCTCTTTTTTTACCAGTTTGTCATTTACTTTGATAACCAGCATTCGGAAGCTATAATTCATTTTATTTAGGACAGTTCTTATGGTCATTCCTTCTTCCCAGGGAATTTCTTGTCCATTAACTGTAATTGTTGGCATAATCAATTTCCTTTTTGGAGCAAAAGTTCCAGGCAGAGATTTGCCTGCATATTAGCAACTACAGCCACTCTGGCAGCAGTAGGATACACTCCATTTTCTATCTCGGTGATTCCATCTCCCACCAGAAAAAGTGTCCCTATCTGCTCAATATGTATAAGTTCGTTTTTTCCTACTCCTGCTATACCAGAAGCGCCAATAAGGTATTTATCAGGATAGAGTTGTTGCCAATTTTCTATAAGCATCTGCTTCTCTTCAGCCTCATCCAGTGCTTCTATAAGTATGTCCACCTTACCAAAAATGAGAGAAAGATTGGTAGGTGTAATCTTTTGTGGATAGGGATTCACCATAGTGAAAGGACTGATATTCAGTAAATTATCC
This sequence comes from Candidatus Syntrophosphaera thermopropionivorans, assembly GCF_004353895.1. Lineage (GTDB taxonomy): Bacteria > Cloacimonadota > Cloacimonadia > Cloacimonadales > Cloacimonadaceae > Syntrophosphaera > Syntrophosphaera thermopropionivorans. The sequence continues at coordinate 8,016 of NZ_SMOG01000025.1, forward strand.
TTTAGAGCTGCTACTTTCGGAAGACCCACTTGATTCAAAAAATACTGCTGCCTGGTCAAATTTGAAGTGGAAACAATGTCTGGATCGGCTATAATAAGTTTTCCTATTCCAGCACGAGTGAGAGAAAAAGCGATATTAGAGCCCAGACCTCCGACTCCAGCAATACCCACTACGGAATTTTGCCAGATTTTCACATACTCTGGATTTTGATTGGCAAAGAGTTCATTAAAGAGTTCAGTCATCTTTACCCTTTATCCTAATTTCAATATCTTGAGAAGGATTAACCCCTTTAAGATTGGAAATCATAGCGATGATGGTATCTCGGAAAAGATTTTGCACGAAAGGCACAATAGTCAATGGTTTGCCACCAATGCTAATAGAGATGGAATTTTTGCTATCCAGCACGCAATCTTCTCGCTTTGCTTTACCCTGAAGGATGTCTATAGTCATTTGATAACAGGTCTTTCCACAAGCAGAACAACATTCTGGGTCACTTTGCGGTAAAATATCAAATGCTTTTTCCAGAACAAGATTCAGGATTCTATTAAAATCGGTCTTATAATCTATTACAGGTATATCCTGATAGTTCTGTAAAGTTTGTGAGATTTCTCCACTGATGCCAATAACGGTAGGATCAAAAAGTTCTTCTATTTGACCGAGGTTTTCCGCACATAAAATTTTAGGTAGAGCAGCTTCTTGAAAACCTTCTATTACCAACCAATCGGCATTTAGAAAATGAAGCATATCGGGTAATTCTGGAGCGGGATGAAAAATTAAAGCTGCATCATACAGTCCTTTAGCGAAAACAGGATTCGCCCCTGCTTCAGCTAAACGCCAGGAATTGGAACCTTCCTTATCTGAATGATAGTTTTCATTATGAATATCCTTAATAGCAGCAACTTCATATCCTCTCTCTTTTAAGGCTGAAATAAGCATTGTAGCAAGAGTGGTTTTCCCGGTATGATGATATCCAAAAACGCCAATAGCTTTCATTGCTTCCTCAATAATAAGATACAAGTGGCAGAAATACCACCGTTACCAGACACTCCTAAACCTTCTTCCGTGGTAGCTTTTAGGCTGATTTGCGATATATCACAGGCTAAATCCTTTGCCAAATTTTCACGCATCTTATCAAGATAGGGTTGAAGTTTTGGTCTTTCTGCACAGATAGTGCAATCCAGATTATTAAGGACATAACCTTCTGCTTGCACCAGAGAAAAAGTTCTTTGAAGAAGGATACGACTATCAATGCCCTCATATTGAGGGTCAGTATCAGGGAAATGTGAACCTATATCACCGAGAGATAATGCACCCAAAAGTGCATCAATAACTGAATGCAGGACCACATCAGCATCGGAATGACCTTCTAATCCTTTATCAAAAGGGATTTCCACTCCTCCCAAAATCAGTTTTCTGCCAGCTACTAAACGATGCACATCGTAACCGTAACCTATGCGTAACATAAACTTTAATCAACCGTTATAGATTTAGAAACATTTTTAGGAACATCTGGATGCACTCCATGGTCTTTCACATTGAGTTTATCCAGTTTTTTCATCTTGCGAACACTCATCTTTAATGCCAGAAGTTGCAGCACCACAGAAGCAGAAAAACAGGTTAATAAACTATCTCCAGTTTTAGGTAAAATCACATAGTTCCAGCCATAATATTTGCCCTTATGGGGATTTTCACTTGCATTATTGTGCAGTTGCTCGTTTTCTTCTGCAATCACATAGGTGTCTGCTCCGCGTATTTTATGAGTATTAATTTGAGAAATAGTGAGATTAACATCTCTTTTGTCTGGTCCGGTAACATAAATAAGTGGATAATGACGATACAAGGTACTGAAGAAATCGTTCTGGGCTATGGTATTTTTAAATAATTTATCTGCTTCAAGAGAAAGATTAAAAGGAATGGTGCCCCAGAAGATATAATCCACCAGAGCTTTATTAATTTTACGGGTATCGGCACGTGATATACCTCGTCTTTCCGCTATCTCATCCACATTGGCTAAAACATCGTTGAAATTACGGGTAAAATTACGGACACTTTTTACGCCAAAAACCGTGTTTTTACCGAGTATAGTATTAGGACCATGTTTGAATTCCGAAGCTTCTCTACCTTCAGAATGATTCAGTACGGTCTCTCTAATCTTTAAGGCACCCTCCATTGCCACGCCACTAATCTTAGTTGCCAGAATGTGTATGGAAGGTTCCATATAGATTTTTGCAGCAATAGCATCAATAATATCAGGAGTGTTTTCCAGGGTTTCATTGATTAAAGAGGGAATATATGCAAGGGTTTGTTCACGCTGATTCAGTTTTTCCCGTTGTTCTTGTTTTTGTTCTTCACTAACAGATGTTTGCAGTTCTTCCAATTTCATTTTAGCGGTTCTAATCGCCAGATAGTAAAGCAAAGTTATCTGATTCATAAAACTTTTGGTAGCAGGCACGGCAATTTCGGGACCACAAAGAATTTGGATAGCGAGATCACCTTTTTCTTGTCCGAGAGTAGAATTAAGATTATTGACCAGCACCACCTTCTTGATATTCAAATTCTTAGCCTCAATATCGTTGAAGATATCTATCAGGTCTTTGGTCTCTCCGGATTGCGAAACGCCAATAATGAGGTCATTGTCCTTGATGCAATTGGAATATTCGCCCCTAAAATCTCCTGGTAGAATAGGTATAATCTCTACACCAGCTATTTCATTGAAGAAAAGTGCACCTATCTTCGTGGCATGAAAACTTGTTCCGCAAGCGATAGTATAGGCATTACGATTATTTTGCACCGTATTTTTTATCAATTTTAGAAATTCCTGCACACTATGCTCAAATTCTTCCACACTGCTTGCTTCCGATAAGGAATCAAATACCTTAGCGAGAAACATTCGGCGGATATCAAATTCCTTTCCTATCAGATCAATGAAGGTATTTTTATCATTGGAGAAGAAATATTTATTCTCAAAATCCTCTCTCACGGCAACTTCAAAGATGGCAGGATAAGAAATTTGAGCAGCTGATAATAATTGAGCAAATTCAGCTGAATTTAAAATGGAATTAAACAGCTCTAATTTTGGCTCAAGCTCTTGTTCATTCAGCAATTCGTTCATTTTCTGTATAAAATAGTCGGTCAGATGTTCTTCATTCAGCAATTCCAGCATATGGTTACCGGAATTTGAACCTCCCTGGAATAACTTTACCAGCTTACCGGTTGATTCCACCTGCCCATAAATCTCCTGTTCCATATAGTATTCAAATTCTGGTTTCAGCTCTACATCTTCTGCCCGCAGCTTAGAAAGGACAGGTTGTTTAGGAATCTTATCTCCTGCCAGGTATACCTCGTCTGGTGCATTCACTCTTTTGAATTTAAGGTTTTTTTGTGCATAGACCTGATAGTAATCAGAATTGAATTCTATAAATTCGCCTTCGCGAAGATTGACTAAGGTTTTAGTGAAACGTAAAACTGCAGTAAGATCGGATGAAGCCAGGGCAAAAGGCATTCCTTCCAGCTGTCCTAAACCAAAATATAGGCTGCTGCCAGCTTTCATTGCCCACATTGTTTGTGTAATTGGCTCAGTTATAACTGCAGCATAGGAACCGATCAGCTTTTCACCTGTATTGATAAGGGCTTGACGCATACAGATTTTTATAGCTTCTTTTTCCGTTGGATTGCCTGCTCTATCCATTTCAATATCAAAAAAATGTTCCACTGTATGAACAAGCATCTCTCCATCGTTATCGGAAACAACTATATGTCCTTCTTGAGTAAGCCAGACTTTAAGCTCTGGTGTATTAGTTATATTTCCATTATGCGCACCATATAGATGGCGTTTACATTTTACTTGATGCGGCTGAGCGTTATTTTTATCTACTGCTCCAAAAGTTGCCCAACGCACCTGTCCACAGAAAAGCTTACCACTTTGTTTTTCTATTCCCAGAGTTTTTACTAAAGTGCTCGGTGCACCTACATCTTTGAGTAAAATGATATTTTCATCTTCACCTTGAAATGCTGCTCCAGTTGAATCATAACCTCTATATTCTAGAGAACGAAGTAACCTGGAAGCATACTCTCCCATATGAAGTGAAACTTTTGGCAATGCCAACCCTAGAACACCGCATCCTATCCCTGGCAAAAATAAAGGGATATGAATATTTTCTATTATTCGGGCTAGGTATTCTAATATTTGATTGTATATTCTCAATAATTTTTGCATAGAAAAATTCCTTATTAAATCAGCTTGTTTTCTATTATCTTTTCTGCGAAAAATAGGTCAAGCTCATCGGTGATTTTTAAATTTAATTCAGAACAGAACTGATATCTTACCTTTGCTCCATAATATTCTACTAAGGCTGAATCATCTGTGCTGATATAACCATCCTCATAGGCTTTGAAATAGGCAGACATTATGAGTTCATAGGAAAAAACTTGAGGAGTTAATGCCTGAACCAGATTCTCTCTGGGGACAGTTTCTACTATATAATCTTTTGCAATTTTCTTAACCGTATTCTTAATCCTTGTTACAGGTACTACCGCTTTTTCTTTTAGAGCTATATCATAAAGTTTGTCCAGAAGTTCTTCTGTTATGAAGGGACGCACCGCATCATGGATAAAAACCATATTTGTGTCACCTGGACAATGCTGTAAAGCTGCAAAAATGCTATCCTGCCTTTCCACACCTCCCGGGATAACTAACCAGGGCTTATCTGAATCATGAAAGTATTTAGCAATAAGTTCCTGACAGAAATCCAGATCCTCTTCAGGAGCAGGAATGATGATATTGTGAATAATGGATGAGCTGAAAAACTTCTTTAATGTATGGATAATGATAGGAATTCCCTTTAATGGAAGCCATTGTTTTTTAACTGAGCTACCCATTCTGATTCCAGAACCTGCTGCACATACTATTGCCGTATTCAGGATTTTTTCCATACAAATAAGGGCCCTTTTTGCCCCTGTTTTATACTAATTTTATGTTCTAAATGCAATTGACGGAGATAATGACTAACTTCATTGATATGAAGACCTGAAGCTTTAGATATTTCCTCTGGGGTAGAAGGGTGGTCATTAAGAAGTGTAGCAAACTTTTGTTCTATCTCAGGAGGAATTATCAACTCATCTTTATCAGAAGGTATTCTGGCTATTATTTCCACTGGCATATTAACTCGTTCGGACAGGAATCTTTGCACTTCTCGCAGAACTCTGCTGCCTGCAGGTTTAACCCAGAACTCTGCTCCTGGTCTATCCAGAGAATTCAATTGCACCTTATCTGGCTGAATTCGGTTTAGTGCCTTACTTAAACATTCCAGTTCCTCTTCAGAATCATTCAGTCCGGCAATAATAAATACTTCCAGCCAGATAAAACCGGAATATTCTTTTCTTAAATCTATAAGACCAGAAATTAAATCTGAAACCTTAACGGAAGGATGGGGACGATTTATCTTCTCAAAAGTATCCTGATGACAGGCATCTAAAGAAGGAAGAATAAGGTCCAGAGGAAGGATTTCTTTGCGAACCGTAGGATGTTTTAAAAGAACTCCATTGGTCAATAATGCCAGCTTATATTGAGGGAATTCTTCTTTTATCCTGAGAATAATATCTCCAATTCTGCTATAAAGAGTTGGTTCACCAGCACCAGAAAAAGTGACATAATCCAGTTTTGGATTAGTTGATAAAACTTCTCTCACTTCGGAAATGATTTCTTCTGGAGGGAAAAACTTCTGCCTGCGCACAGTTAAATGATTGGTGCGTTGGACTTCGCAATAAACACAATTTAAGGGACAATATTTGTAAGGGATAACATCCACCCCTAAGGATATCCCTAATCTTCGTGATGGGACTGGACCAAAAATATGTCTGTATGGCATTAAAATGTGGTCCCTATCTGTAAATGTGGTTCCCAGTGGTCTTCATCAAGATTATAAGCATAATCAAATCCAATTAAACCAAAGGGACTTTGGATCCGAATGCCCAATCCGATTCCTTTTTTCATATTCATAAAGTTGAAAGTCCTTAATTTATTGTAGCTATCTCCAGCATCAAAGAATGCCAGAGCTATTATCTGGTCACCCGCTATAGGAAATCCCAGTTCGGTGGAAAAGATAATCTCTCTTGAACCTCCACCATTTGGTCCTATGGAACGGTCTGGATAACCTCTAATGCCATCTACTCCCGTTCCACCAAGATAGAACTTTTCATCAGGAGGAGCATCATTTGACCTTCCATAAGGAGTTATATACCCAAAACGCCATTTTGTTCTAAGAACAAATTTATACCACAATTCCATATACCAGTTCACCTGGGCAATCTGCTTGAAATAATCAAAATCTCCACCTAAAATTCCGCCTGCTATTTCCGAAAAGAGTGTCAATTGGCTTCCTTTAGTTGGGAAGAAAATATTATCCCGGCTATCCCGACTTATGGTGGCATTAACTGAACTGGTGTATCTCCAATCCAGAGAATCCAGTTCAATTAAAGTGGCATTGTTCTCAGGATCCTGCATAATCATATTCATATTGGTTATGCGATATTTTTTGGAGTAGATGGAATAGCCAGCCAGTAGACGGGTGCGATCAATAAAAGGAAGATACTCTCCAACCCGAATGCTTGCACCACGAGTATAGATTTTATAATAGAAAGAACTCCAGTCCTTAGTAGTATAATAAACAGAAGTTCCTAGAAGAAGATCAGTATCCAAAAAATTAGGATTGGTGAAGCTAAATTGAAAATCTTCCGTATAACGTCCAAATTCCCAGCTTAAACTGCTGGACCAATTATTGCCCATAATGTTACCCATACTAACTGAAAGCTGCCCAATGAAGCCATCTGCACTGTTGTAGCCTACGCCACCATTGGCAACGCCAGAGGGTTTATCGGTAACATTGATTTCCAGGTCTATATCTCCATTGCTATTGATAGGAGTGTAATCCAACTTTATGTTTGGCTCAAAGAAGCCAAGATTATAAATATTCTGCTGACTACGTATGACCTGACTTTGACGGAAATAATCTCCTGGCGCTATTTCTAAAGCCCTGATTATTACCTTATCTTTAGTTCTACGATTGCCAGTGATATTAATCTGCCTGATTCTAGCTCTATTTCCCTCTGTTATCTTTAGAATTATATTGAGCCGATTTCCTTCTTTCTGAATCTCCTGGTCTATATAAGTATAGATAAAACCTTCGTCAAAATATAGCGAATAAACATTTGCCAGTTGAGTATCAAATTTTTCCTGGTCAAAGGGTTCATTATATTTCAAAGTGAAACAGCTCAAAATTTTTTCTGTAGTAAAGTGCTCATTTCCCGTGACCGTTATACCAGAAAGTAAATATTGTGCACCTTCCTGAATATTTAGCACCAGCTCCAGATATTTATCTCCTATCTTACGAAGTTCGTAGGGTCCAACTTTTACATCAATAAAACCATTCTTCTTGTAGAAATCGGAAAGACTTTTCAGGTCTGCCTCAAATTTATCTTCTACAAAACGACCAGAACGCAGTAAACTTGCTGGTTTGGTCTTCATTCTTTTCAGTAAAGTCTTGTCATCAAAATGCTCATTCCCCACAAAGACGATTTCTTTGATGGAAAGGCGCTTACCCTCATCAACGATTATCTTTACTTTCACTTTGCCATCTTCAGTTGGTTCTTCCAGAATCTCTATTTTGGCATTACCAAATCCCTTGCTTTCATATTCCGCTTTGAGCTTGCTTAATAAATCGTGCTTCTTGTATTCGTTCCAGAAAGTGCCACTGCGAGTTTGAATCAATTCATCCAATCTATCTTTCTTAATCGCTTTTATGCCTTCATAATCCAGATGTGCCAAAACTGGATTCTCTGCTACTTGTATAATGAGATTCACTCCTGATTTATAGGGCTCACTGTATACCCTTATATCTGAGAACATATCCATTTTGTATATCTGCTGAATGGATTGAGCTACCTTCTCGGGGTCTAAAGGATCCCCTGTCCTCAATAAAAAAGAAGATAGGATCAACTGTTCCGGCACATTTCGGTTCCCTTCCACCCGGATTTCATATATAGTCTCACCTGCAGCAAATAAACTGCTTAGGCAACAAATCAGTATCAGACAAGGCAAAAGCCATCTTTGCCAGATATGCATCTTTCCTCCTTGTAAGGTAAAAGCTATTTCCTGGAAATAGTGATTTTCGTAAAGGGATTTTTTATTGTTTTAATCCTTATTATTCTTTTTATGATAAAATTATTCTTAAAATTAGCAACTATCCGATCACAAATGGGATTTGAATCACCAATATTAATGAATTTAGAATAATGTTAAGAAAACATTGATTAGGTTATACATCTTTAGGTAAAAAAGGTATCAACTTTATCATTATAATCAGCGTAGTTGTAAAGAATTAATTCAAATATAATAAATGGAAGGAAAATAACCTAAAAAATGTTTTTCTTGACTCCTATATAGAGGCAAAATATATGGTTCTGCTTTTATATAATTTATTTGATAAATTGAGTACAATATATTGATAAATAACACTATATATTAGCAAAAAATGAAATATGAAGGTTCGTATTTAAATTATGTTTAATGTACTCGCACGAATTAATCAATACCTAAATATAAGGTGATATAATAAAATGGAACAGATAAAAATTAAAATTTTATTAATACTATGTATCTTATTTACAGCTCATTTTATATGGTCTGAAACAGTATCAGTTGGGACTTATTTGATATCTACCCAAGAATTTCCCATATGTAATAGATATCATTATTCCTATACTCAGCAAATCTATTTACATAATGAAATAAATATTAATGGATATATTTCCAAGTTACAATTCTATTATATTCCCACAGGTTATATTTCAAATCCTGAAAACTGGGTAATTTATATGGGTAATACAAGTAAGGAATCATTCAATTCTTCAGAAGATTGGATTCCAATTAATAATCTTACTGAGGTTTTTTCAGGTGATATTACAAACTTTCTTACTTCAGAAAGTGGTTGGATAGAAATTCCGTTGGATACACAATTTTATTATAATAATGATTCCAATTTAGTTATAGCTATATATGAAAACACCAAAGGGAAAGCATCGGTATCTTGGGGAGCATTTAATAGTGGAAATTATAGAGGAATTTATCATGCTGCTAATCAAAATATAAATCCGGCAAATCCAAATTCAGGTCAAGGAGTCCAAGGTATTTCTACTATAATTAATTCGGTACAACTGGAAATTAATACAATTTTAGGAATGCCAGTATTGATTTCACCAATGAATGGTGAAAATAATGTAAGTTTAACTCCAACCTTAGAGTGGCAACCTCCCTCTACGGGAGATCAAATAATAGGTTATAAAATTTATTTTGGTACCTATAATCCACCCACTGAATTAATAGCTGAAGTAGATACTACTTTCTACTCTATTATGACACCTCTTAATTATTCTACTACATATTATTGGTCAGTTACTGCTTACAATTCCAATGGTATGGAACTTCATTCTCCTATTTGGAGTTTTACTACTGTACCTTTTCCAGCGTTAAGCTGGATAAAATGTCTGACTACACCCAATAGTAATGCTTCAATAGATTTGGAATGGAGTTATGATGAAAATGACCCTCCAGCTTATATCAATATCTGGGCACTGGATTATTCAGAGATAAATGGTATAGAAACCCATCCTTATCCTTATTATGATCCTGTAAATTTAATTGATGAAGATATTATAATAAATGATATAGATCCATATACTGAGGGACCAAGTCCGTTAGGTTGGAAGAAAATAGCTCGTATACCTACTTCAAACCAGTTAACTGTAAATAATTACATTTTTCCTGAGATGGTAAGAGGTTATTATTATTTTACTTTATTTGCAGAATCTAATAATGGTCAGATGAGTGCTGCTCCTGAAAAACCATTTTACCGTGAATCTATCTCCTATTGGTTGGGTGATGTGTATAATAATTATGGTCTTATAGATGCTAATGATATGAATTACCTTTCCTTAGTTTGGGGGAGCAATAAGAAAGATTCAAATCTCCATTTTATTTGCGATGTAGGACCAACGGCGGATAGAGCACGGCGTTCTCGTCCAATGCCTGATGGCAAGATTGATATAGAGGATTTAATGATATTTGCGATGAACTATAATAATACAAATTACAACTATTATCCTCGTAATATTCCTGAGACACAGCCTATCACGATAACGATGAATAGCCAGTATATCGGTGAACAGTTAACCGTGAGCTTAGTTCTTGATGGTAATACGGGTTTTGTTAAGGGTTTAGACATACCACTTGCTTATGGAAATGGATTACAGTTATTAAATGTAGCGAGTGGAGAGATCTGGTCTGAGAACGGATTGATGCTTTATACCAATGAGAATGGAGTGGTGACTATCTCTGGAGCAAGTTTAGGTGCAGATGAGCTGATAGAGGGTAATGGCACTGTAGCGACCTTGGTCTTTTCTGTGGTAGGCAATGATACCAGTTTAGGATTAGGACATATGACCGCTCGTAGTTGTGAAAATGAGGATATAGAGATAGTCAACAATCCTACAGGCGATACAAATAATGAGGACAGTGTTAATATCATTCCTGTAGATAGCTATTTGGGCAAGGTATATCCTAATCCATTTAATCCGAGTACTACCTTACAGTATGGATTGAAGGAAGCAGGACAGGTGAAGATAAGTGTATTTAATGCGAGAGGACAGTTAATTCGGACCTTAGTGAATGAGAGTAAGGCAGCAGGGACCTATCAGATAGTCTGGGATGGCAAAGA
>NZ_SMOG01000026.1 GCF_004353895.1 Candidatus Syntrophosphaera thermopropionivorans
GTCCATTTCAGTTTTGTCTTTTGCTGGAACTCCACGAGTTTACTCACAAGGAGTAATCGCTGGTGATCCATCAGTAAATATTTATGATCTAGTTACAAATACCTCTGGAGCTACCAGTCCTCTATATATTATTTGGGCGGATATTGTTGAAACACCAGGTGAAATTTTAACAACAGAACCAGGAAATCCTGAGGGCAGAATTTCTGTAACTCCTACAACATTAAGCATAAATCGTTTAGCAACAATTGTAATTACTCGTTTAGAATTAGGGACTTTCCCAACTCAATGGTTAGCTGGACAAACGATGAGAATGACTGTTACTTATGTTCCTACTGCTCAAACAACAACATGGGATTATACTATACCTACAGGTACCAGCCCCATAACAGTTCTAACCCCTCCACAAATTGTTCCACCCTTAGCTCCTCCAGCTCCGGAGGTCCTGACTATAACCTCAGAACCTACAGGTCAACCTATCTGGATTAATGGAGTAGATAGTGGTTTTACTACACCTCACGATTTTGAAAATCCGACAGTAGGTGATGTTTATACCATTAATAATCCTGCTTATATGTGGGATCCTCCGAGCTATACAGTACCCGAAGGATTTACTACTACAACTATAACTTTTATAGGTACTCCCATAGTTATTGACAATTACACATTGACTGTCAATGCTTATAAGGATGGTGTAGAGCAGCATAATGTCCAGGTTTTAAAAGATGGTGTGCCAGTAGGTATGACTTTTGTACCAATAACAAGTACAGATGTCACGGATCTAACGGGTGTTTATTCTCTTGCAACCACAACCTTAACTGGTGGTCAATTCTGGGATCCTGCCACAATTACCGTGTCAGAGAGTGATTTCGTAGTAATCCCTGGTGGAAAAGGAGCAAACTTAAAGGTTGCATCTTTAGGTTCTAAGAACGGTCCAAAGACAAGTTATGCTTACTCTATCACTTTCCAGATGAAAACTCGTTACACATTGAACATCACTGGACCAGCTGACGCAGTAGTAGTAGGAGCAAGTGCAGTAACAGGTCCTGCAGGAACAGTAGTAGGTAATATTCCCAATATTATTCTGGTAGATGATAATGATAATGTCAATGACTTGGTAGGAACCTATACTATAGCTCCCTTACCTACCACAGTTGATGAATTCCCTGATGGAGTAAGAAAGCACTGGAGAGAAAATCCTAAGACCGTAGACATTACAATGTTTGTAGATGATGTAGCCACTCTTGAATTCCAGTGGAGAAATTATCTTTCCAGATGGGATGTTCCTGCTATACCCGGAATGCCTGATGCACATCTTTTCTTTGTCCCCATTGCTCCTCCACAAACTCCAATTGATTTTGGTCTCTTACCAGTAACCCTATTCTATTACGGAACAAAAGATAACTATGGTGAATGGAAATCTCCTGAGGAAGGAAATTATTTCGTCGCAGCTCCAGAAGATTTTGATCCTGCTGAACCTCCAACTCCTCCATTAAATAATCCTGGACCTACGGTTGGTGATTACCAATCCTCCTATACATTAACCATCCAAGCTTATGATAGTGTGACTTCTGACTATGTTAATGTTCCTATAACAATTGATGGAGTGACGCCCAGCGATGCAATAACTCCTTATACTTGTATAGATCCTGTGGGAGGAACAGTATTCTCTATTTATGATCCTACTCATTTGTATTCCTGGACACCAGAAAACTATACTGTTCCAGATGGTGGATTAACAGAAGATACCACAGTAACCTTTACTTTATCTCCTTACAGTCCTCCACTACCGGTTGAACTATCCAGCTTCACAGCTGTTCTCACCAATGACTTATATGTCCAGCTTACCTGGATAAGCCAGTCCGAGACCAATCTGAATGGATATAGGGTATATCGTAATGAAGAGAGTTCATTGAATGATGCTATCCTCATAACACCCACTATGATTCCTGCTACCAATACCAGTCAGGAACATAGCTATACTATTGAGGATAGGGAAATAGAGAATCATACCACTTACTATTACTGGCTGGAAAGTGTTGACTTCAATAATTCCCAGTTCCATGGTCCAGTTATCGTAGTAGTAGAGGGTAATGTGCCTCCTGTAATGCCTGAAATCACCACTTTGAAGAATGCTTATCCTAACCCCTTCCGGGCTAATAATAGCACCAATATTGAAGTGGCAATCAAGGCAGGTGAGACCGGAACTCTTACCATCTACAATATTATGGGACAGGTGGTAAAGACCTACAAAGTTACTGAAGGTATTCATACCATCCAATGGAATGGAAGAGACAGTCAGGGTAATATTTGCGGAAGTGGAATCTACTTCTACAAATTGACTACTCCGAGCTTGAACCAGACCAAGAAGATGGTCATTGTAAAATAAACAAATACATTAACTGACCTATACCCCGGGTTTAAAAAACCCGGGGTTTTTTATTATATCTATCTTAAATGGTTAGTTATCGTATGCCATCAAAACTAAGTATATAAAAAGCAGGATTGCTTAGCTAATTTTCCCTTAACAGCGTGGTATGAGATTTCTTGAGCTTATAGCGATATGGCCTTGTCTACTAAAGATAACAAGCTTCTACGAAGCTTAGTAGACGAGGACGTCTACTACCCCGTTTTCTTGTCTCACAAAGCTAAAATAGGATTAGCTTAAATAATAGTGAAACTCACGGATAAATCAGAACTGCAAAGTATAATAAAAAGAGCTGCAAAAATCCTTGACACTATAAGCTTATAAAAAATCTTGTATTTTTAATCTAAAAGTTGTAAGGAGATGAGATGAAGACCCTAACTCCCAAACCGGGTGATATAGAACGTACCTGGTATGTTATAGATGCCACGGATCAACCTCTGGGTCGTTTATCCAGTAAAATAGCTTCTATCCTTTGTGGGAAGCACAAACCTTATTATGCTCGTAATATTGATACGGGGGATTATGTTATAGTCATCAATGCTGAAAAGGTTAAAGTAACTGGTTTAAAGAGCATTCAGAAGGTTTATCATAGTTTTAGTGGCTATCCCAGTGGATTGAAAGATATTCCCTATTCCAAGATGCTGGAGAAAAATCCAACCAAGATAATTGAGCATGCTGTTAGAGGTATGATGCCCAAGACTATTCTGGGCGATGCAATGTTTAAAAAGTTAAAAGTTTATGCTGGTAATGAGCATCCCCACAGTGCTCAGAAGCCTGTGGAATTAAAACTTTAAGGAGAATCAAGTATGCAGACTTATGATGCAGTAGGCAGAAGAAAGAATGCTGTAGCTCGGGTTCGTCTTATGCCAGGGACGGGAAAACGAATCATCAATGAAGTGCAGATGAAAAAGTATCTGCAACGGGAAACTCTGGCTATGATAGTAGAACAGCCGTTACAGGAGCTTGGATTGAGCGATAATTTTGATGTATATGTGAATGTTACGGGAGGCGGTCTTAGTGGTCAAGCTGGAGCTATTCGTCATGGTATTGCTCGTGCCTTAGTGGAATTTGATGAAAATCTGCGTCCTCAGTTAAAAGCAAGAGGCTACTTAACCCGTGACCCCAGGATGGTGGAACGGAAGAAAAGCGGTAGACCTAAAGCCAGAAAAAGATTCCAATTTTCCAAACGCTAATACTAAAAAAGGTAAGTGGTATACTTTAGAATTACCATTAACCCAAAATACACGCATTGAGAGTTGCAAGGCGGTGAGGATACTTATCCTCTGAATTGCTTAGATCTCTGGTGCGGAAGAATAAACCGTAATATTTAGAAAGGAGAAATGATGTCCGTAGTTACAATGAAACAATTGCTGGAAGCAGGAGTCCATTTTGGTCATCAAACCTATAAATGGAATCCTAAGATGAAGAAGTATATCTTCTTAAAAAGAAATGGCATTCATATTATTGACCTTAAACAGACCGTTGATGCCATCAATGAAGCCTATCAATTTTTAAGAGAAGTAGCCAGTCGTCAGGAATACATCCTTTTCGTAGGCACGAAAAAGCAAGCTCAAGCGGCTATCAAGGAAGCGGCAGAAAAAGCTGGTGTTTTCTATGTCAATCAACGCTGGTATGGCGGAATGTTGACTAATATGCAAACTATCAGACAGAGCATTGAGAAAATGAAATACTATGAATCTATCGTTGCAGATGGAACTATCAACAAATATACCAAGCTGGAACAGCTAAAGATGAAGCGGATGCATGATAAAATAGAGCTCTATTTAGGTGGTATCCGTGATATGGATGCTTTACCTGGTGCTATGTTTGTCGTAGATGTAGGGCATGAAGCTATTGCGGTTCATGAAGCTCGCATCCTACATATTCCCATCATTGCTATGGTAGATACTAATTGTGATCCTGACCTGGTGGATTATGTTATTCCGGCAAATGATGATGCCACTCGTGCCATCCAATTAATTTCAGATATAATGGCAAATGCCGTGCTTGAAGGTAAAAATATCGCTACTGAAGGTGAAGGTGCGACTTTAGAGATGCCCGTAATAGGAGATGAATTTACACCTGAGATGATTGAAATGACGACAACACCTCCTAAAGACGAAGAAGAGGAAGAAGAAGAAATAGTTACGACTGAAGAATTAACCGAAACTATTGCTCAACCGGAAGCCTAACACTTAGAGATAACAGGTCTAATCCTGTCCTGATTCAATTTTAACCATTACAAAGGAGTATCAATGCAAGAAATAACTGCAAAACAAGTGAAAGAACTAAGAGATAGAACTGGTGTGGGAATTTTAGAATGTCGTAAAGCACTGGAAGCAACTAATGGAGACATGGAAGCGGCTATCAAATATCTAAGAGAAAGAGGTATTGCTAAAGCAGAGAGTAAGGCAAGTCGCCAGACTAAAGAAGGCTTAATACATGCTTATATCCATTTTAATGGAAGACTTGGCGTTATGCTGGAATTGAATTGCGAAAGTGATTTCGTGGCTCGCACTGAACAATTCAAAAAGCTGGCTCAGGAGCTTGCACTTCAGATTGCTGCAACCAATCCATTGGCTATAACCAGTGACCAGATAGATCCGGTAATAATTGAAAGAGAAAGAGAAATTGCAAGAAATAAAGCTATTAACGAAGGGAAAAAGCCAGAAATCGTAGAGAAAATAGTGGAAGGAACCCTTAAAAAGTTCTGTAGCGAAAATGCTCTTCTGGAACAGGAACTGGTTAATGAGCCAGGTGTCACTGTTCGTGACCTAATCAATAGCACCATAGCTCAGACTGGAGAAAATATTCAGATTTCCAGATTTGTGCGTTACGCTCTGGGCGAAGAATAATCCAAATTTTTCTATAAAAGCGGAAATGAGGTGATATTATGCTTTTTCAGCCTGAAAAGATTCACCGAGTGATGCTAAAAATCAGTGGCGAAATCCTGGCAGGACCTCAAGGATATGGTTTTGACGATGAGGTTATTGATCGGTTAACTGATGAAATTATTAAAGTTCGCCAAAAAGGTTATAGTATAGCTATAGTTCTGGGTGGTGGAAATATATTCCGGGGTGGAACCTGGAAAAATCAGAATCTTGATAGAGTGGTGCTTGACCATATTGGAATGTTAGCCACCATTCAAAATTCACTTTATTTAGCTGAGATACTAAATCTAAAAAATTGTCCAGCCAGAGCTTTTTCCTGTCTGATAATGGATAATATCACCGAACTTTACACTCCTTCCAAAGCTTCAGAAGCGCTGGAAACTGGTCAAATATGCTTTATCGGTGGAGGCACCGGAAATCCTTTCTTTACCACTGATACCGCTGCTATTTTACGAGCAATAGAATTACAATCAGATTTGGTATTGAAAGGCACCAAAGTAGATGGACTTTACACTTCCGATCCAAAATTAGATTCTAATGCTCAATTCATCAGTTCAGCCAGTTTTAGTCAATGCCTGGAACAAAAGCTGGGAGTGATGGATATGACAGCATTTTCTTTAGCTCGGGAAAATCAGATACCTTTAAAAATATTTAATCTAACCCGAGCAGGTGGAATAGAAATGGCTCTCACTCAACCTGATTTTGGAACCTATATTTATGCTTAATTCCCTAGGGAAACAAAAGAGAGGATATTATGGATGAAATTTTAGATGAATGTAAAGAAAAGATGAAGAAAACTTTTGATGCTATGTTGCATCAATTTTCCAAAATTAGAACTGGTCGTGCCAGTGCTTCCGTTCTGGATGACATTCGTATAAACTATTATGGACAGTCTACTCCCATCAAACAGCTCTGTAATATCTCCATACCAGAACCCAGAATGATTATTGTCCAACCCTGGGATAAGACCACTCTGGCTGATATTGAAAAAGCTATTTTAGCTGCTAATCTGGGGGTAACTCCTGAAAATGATGGAAATGTTATCCGTCTTCCTTTTCAACCTCTAACTGAGGAAAAGAGAAAGGAAATCGCTAAGAATCTTAAAAAAATTGCTGAAGATACCCGCGTTGCTATACGTAATATCAGAAGAGAAGCCAATGAACAGGTGAAAAAACTGGAAAAAGACGGTGAAATCAGCGAAGATGAACAGAAAAAGATGCTAAAAGATATCCAGGATATTACTGATGAATGGATTAAAAAGATAGATGAAGCTGAAAAAAGTAAAGAAAAGGAGATTTTGGAAGTCTGAGCTGCAGGCTGAAAAATATTAAATTTTTAATCCTATATCATCTATCCTTTCAAGGCAATTAATACCTATATATTTTAGGAAATTAGTGCTCAGGGTCTGCAGGCAATCCGCTATGATAGAATTAGAAGAGATACGAAAGAAGATTTATGGTGCTATAAAAGGCACAGAACTGGAATATTGTTGTTATTTTGCTGGTGGATGTGTCCGAGATATGTATCTAAATAGAGAAAGAACCGATTTGGATATCTGTGTGGAAAAGGAAGAAGGCGATAAACTTCTGGCTAATATTCTGCAAGAGAAAGGATTAATCAGAAAAGTTGTGCGATATCAGAGAACTGATACTTTAATGACTAAAATAGATGGTTATTCACTGGAACTTTCTCCGACGCAAATTCGGACTGAGGTGGATAATGGTAAAGTCCATAAAACCTTTGTCCCGGTGGAAGAAGATGCACGCTCCAGAGATTTTACTATTAATGCCTTGATGATAGCTATTCATAGCGGTGATTTACTTGATTTCACCCAAAAAGGTATAAAAGATTTAGAAAGCAGATTAATTAGAGCCTGTGAATCGGAAGGAAAGGGCTTTGTAAAAGACCCCATAAGAATTTTGAGAGCAGTGCGCTTAGCTGCAGAACTGGATAATTTCACCATTGAAGAAAAAACGGGTGCTGAAATCCAGAAAAAAAGCTTCCTTCTTGAAGAACTTAATCCCCTGAGAATAACCCGAGAGCTTGAGAAAATTCTCCTACTTAAATCTTTCTTTAAAGCTCAATATCTCCTACAATCCTTTCAGCTAATGAGTCATTTATTATCTGAATTTAAGAACATCACTCTGGATGAAAAGACCTTGAACTGGTTGAAACATCCTGAACTAAGTAAACTTATCCAGACCTTGGAAAGCTTGGAGGGAAGATTTTGCTTTCTCTGTTTACCATTTTATTTGAACAGAAAGGATTCTAACTCAGAATTTAAAGTTAATCTTGAACCACTTAAAAGTTATCATCGCTATTTTTCAAATAAGCAAAACAGACACATTGATAATCTACTCTATGCTATAAGAGTCTTTCTAAATGAGTTTTATCTAAAATCTGAAATGGAACTCAGTCATCTTCGTGAAGCTATTCATATAGTTAACGATGATTTTGAAGAATTCGTGATTTTATTACAATGTGTGGATAACTATAAAGGATGGAGGTCAGGAACCAATTCTGCTCTGTCAAAACTGGCAATAGAACTGAAAAATGAAATGGATGCTAATCCTTTCCATATAACTGGCACTGAATTTATGGAACAATATCAGATTAAAGAAGGTAAAGAGATTGGTATTTATCTTCAAAGAGCTCTAACTATCTGGTATCAAAATCCGAAACTTTCTATGCCAGAGATTATGGATTTAGCTATAAATCTACCTATAGAAAAATGAGCCCCGAAATATATCTCGGGGCTTTATTATTTATTTGACCTTAAGTGGTTCAGGCAATACGCCTCTTTCTCTGAATTGATTTAGAGGCATATACTCAGTTTTTGATTCATCGGGATGATTAGCAAAATCAAGCATTTTTTTAAGTTCTCTAAATCTCATTAAATCCCAAGGATTTTCTGTATTTAAAATATTATGCTTTTTTAAAAGTTCTTTATAAGCGTCCAAATATTTAGAAGGATCATCATTAGTATATCCAGTATCAATTAGATTGCAATAGCGCTTCTTAGGGTCAAGGATACTTAAAGTTGCCGTTATCTTAATTGAGCCTAATCCAAGAGGTTTTCCCATTCCTATTTTATGACAATAGCCTTCGGGTAAATTTAAAACAAAAAGCAAAGCCCCTAATTCTTCTTCACTTAAATTCTCAAAACGAATGGAACCTTCAAATATAGCTCCTGGCTTTATAGGAGCTATTAAAGTATGCTGCGTATCTTTTTGAGGATCAAAATCGGGTGAGTCTTCTTCAAACTTATCACCTTTTTTATGCCAGTATTGTTTATAGCCTCTAAGCTTTGCATCTGGACTATCATAATGTCTGATAGTATCAAAAGTAACATCTGATGGTTGCTTTAAATATAACTGGAAGGAAGTAGGTTTTGGATTGGCAAGAATTTTTGGATAAATAGGTTTTTCAAAAGCAACTGCCTCTTTGGCTACAGCATCATCAAAATAGATTCTTCCATTGATTGTATCTTCTTGTTTTTTCATAACTCTTCCAAAAAGAGCTTCTGCCATATCCAGTTCATCACTTTTATGATTTTCAGGAAGGAGCTTTCCAATAGAGTTTTTATAGCTAATTCGGAAAAGAGCGGTATTACCAAAAGCAGTCACTTGACCATCTTCATATAAAAAGAAACAAGGGATTCCATTTGTATATTCTTTTTTATTCTTATTGAGATAATCTATCAGATTAATACTATTTCGGTTTTTATCATTATAATAATCATTCACTACTTTTTCATCAATCTTATGTTTTTTATCAGTTTTTTTACCAACAACCCAATATTTACGTTTAGTTTTAGACGAAAGAGGTATTCCTTTGGAGAATACTATATATCCTTCTTGATAATCATCTGGCAAAACCTCATTGTATGGCATTATATTATTAATAATGATAAAGCCATTTCTTACAATATGATTTTTCAAACTATAGCCAATTTTAAGATAAGGATTAGTAGTAATATAATCATCATATTTTGATTTTTCATCATTGCCTTTTTTAGAAAAAGGAAGTTTTATAAAATCTTCATTTAGTACCTTATCTTCTTCTACTCTATAATAATTTTCAGCCTCATTAATATTAAAGTCCTTTCCTGATTTAAAGAGATATCCTGCTTTTACTTTTAACCGAGGTATAGCATTTTTATCTTCATTAATCATTCTTTTATTATAATATTCTTGTAATAACTTAGCTCTATCAGCAAAAGCACGAAAGTAAAGTTTACGGTCATCCAGAAAGCTCATTTTGCTGTAAGTGGCTATTTCATATAAACTACGAACCATCCCTCTTAAGGAAGAACCTGGTATTTTATATTTCCCTGAAGCTGGACTGAAGGACTGGTAAATCTTTCTATTGAAATCCCGTATCTTTTCTTTATTATTCTCTTCCTTTTCTATTTTGGTTAGTTCTTCCACTTCTTTTTCCGTTAATGTTCTCTGAATATAAAGGGGGGTCTTGGTCTCAATATTAAGATTAATCCTTCCTGATAAACCAGTAAAAGAGTTTCTACGAGGTAAAGCATCTTTATTATAGAAAATTACGATATCATCCAGAGAAACAAAATTGTAGGGAGCATAAGCTTGTTCCGGACTGGTTGTGGTTTCTTTTAACTGTGACTTTTCTTGTTTAGGTTGATACTTTGGAACTGGCTTAAATTCAGGTAACCTAATAGTATGGTCATCTATGCTTAATGCTACAATCTTTTTAGTATTCTCTTCCAATTCAATTTCTACTTCATATTCTCCGGGCTCAAGACTTTTTATTTTTTCATCTTCTCGGAATACAGAATCAGGTAGAGATCTCTTCCCCGCATTTTCTGGTTGAATATCTAAAACTACTGCTCCTTTTTTAGAACGACTTACATACAATGTTGCCTTAGTCATTATTTACCCCCTCAATGGATATAAAACGGCTATCACAATAGCTCAATTGTCCATTATCCCATTCTTCCAGATAGTTACGAGTGCAAAGATACAATCTCGGATTATCTTTTAATTCTGATAAAAGAGAATTGGGAATAATGACGCCAAAACCTCTGTCTTCTTTAAGAAAAGTAAAACCATTTTGTAAGGACTCTCGCTTTGTCCCAAAAAGAAGCTGTTTGGCATCACGATAATAACATTGTGCAGCTTCTTCAATGGGATTATCTATTCTCAATCTGCCTTTCAAAACTGAACCACCTTTACCATCTGATTGTCTCCAGATGTGCAATTCCCTTTCCTTATCAAATATTCTTAATTCTTCTAATCTATCCAGTTTTGTTATATCTTCAATCAGTTTAAACTGATAATTTCTAAATTCACCAAAACTGATACCTGAAAGAGTTATTATATAAACCAGATAATCTTTATCTTCCAGATATTGATTTATATCTTCAAGACTTTCAAGTTTATTAATATACTCAATTCTACATTTTAGTTCTTGAATCTTGGGTAATTCTTCCATCATTTTTACTCCTAAGCCTTTGCTTTCTTAAACTTAGCTATATATTCTTCTATTGCTTCATTATCACTTTTTGATATAAGTGCTTCTATATATTGATTAAAAAGCTTTTGTGTTGCTTCATCTATATCTTCAAAATCACTAAAATGGATTGATTTGTCACCATTAGTTACTGTTGCTTTAGTTCCTTTTAATAATCCTCTTCCTACATTTTTTTCACCTCCAATGGGAAGTTCAGAGGTATATAAGTCTTTTAAGAGAAGAAGTAATAATCCCTTTTGAGAAGGAAGGGGCTTGTGAATGGTCAATGTGAGATTAACCAGTTGGGCTTTATCATTTGGAACTGGGAATACAGGCATAGAATCAAAAAGAGCACTTTCTATAGTTCCACCAGTAAAACGATCTATCTGGATTCTGTTTTGCAATTGGCATTCAACATTATCTATAACTGTTTCTGAAACATAAAGTGAAGAAGGAACAGAGTATTCATTCTTCTTCTCCAGAGAAGTAGTGCCAAACAAAGCAGCTATAAACATATCAACTTCATTTTTTTTGTTTTCCCATAGCAGATTTAATATCTTTTGTGCTTTTGCTCTTAAAGCGCCTCGTAAAGAAGTTCCGGGAAGAACAAATTTATCTCCGCATTTCAATTGAGTGGCATCAGAGCCATAAGGAGTCTTGGAATAGGAACGAATGAGAAAAGAATTCACTATCTGAAAAGAGGCATTAATGCGAAACTCGTCATTCAGCATAGAATTATCTTCTATATATTTAGAAAATAGATTCTCCGTCTCTTTTTTCAAGAGATAGGCAGCAGCTTGCTTTTTATCTGCGAAATCATATTCCATTACTTTGATATTTTGCGCTTGAAGATTACCAAATCCAGAACTGGTCTTTCCACCTAAAGCAAATTGCCTATTACTAAGCACATTTACTATATTCTTCATTAATTCCTTACAATCACCATAAGTACATGGTTCTACATTAATACTCATTTCCAGTGCAAAATGATTTCCGGGCTCCAGAACCTGATAGTCAAACTTGGCTCCTTTTTCTACTAACCCTGTTTCAGGATTAATCCTTATTCCATCTCTTATGGCAGTATTTTTACCAGTACCCTGAGTTAAAAGCAAGTCATCGCAAATGATATAGGATTGATGTTCAAACTTATTTGATTCCGCTTTATTTTCTTCCACATTTTTATCATTTTCCTCCACTTTCTTTTGCCCAAAATACTTTTTCTTCTTATCAGAAGAGAGCTCATTATACAATTTCCCCATAAAGGAACTGGCAGGAATATAAGGTTTATCCTCTTTATTTAAAAGGATATCACGGTCACTGATTTCAGATTCACCACTACCTATCATTAGAGGACTGATTAATTCTAAGTCAGCTTTTAAAATTATCTTTCCATAAAAATTCATTTGTTTTCCTCCTTCTTTGTTTCACCGGCAAGTTTCTTGCGCAAGAACCAGAAGAAATTAACGAGATATTCTTTACGGGCTTTTTCAAACTCAGTATTTTCTAAATAAAATTCCTGTATAAGTTCACTAAGCTTTTTCTCTCTTCCTTGGTTCTCAATATCTCTTAGAATGTCTTTTATCTCTTTATCTAAATTAGACTCTTGTAAAAAGTCATAAAGTGTATCATAACCTATATAGACTTTTTTTAATTTATTCAATGCTGTATTATTAAGCATTTGCATCATTGCATAGAAATCAGATTGCGAAGCAAAAATTTCTAATTTTGCTACTAAGCTTTTTGAAAGACGAGAACAATCTACATTAGTGGCTTTTTTAATTGCCCTATCCTTTAACCCATTATAGATTTGGTTTTCATAAATTTTTTGTAATATGTTTTTTCTAATAAAAGGGGGGATTTCATATTGTGGCTTAGTAATAGGAGTAGACTTTTTAACATAATTACTCAATTTTAAAGGTAGGGTAATAAATTGTACCTCGCCGAATCCTTCCCAAGTTCTTTCTCCTAAACCATAAATTAAAATATCTTGGTAATTTTTAGGAAGGGATTCTAATAAGAAGATAGAACCAGCTTTCAAGGTATTGTATGAAGGTTTCTTAGCTTTCCAAGCCATTACTACTGATTCTGTTCTACTACTTTCGGTATATGCTTCTGAGATCTTAGCTCCCAAAAGCTTTTCTAAATCTTCTACAGAACTACTTGAAAATCCAAATTGATTGAATATAATAAGGTCAGAAACACAATAAAGATAAGTAGAATTTGATGTGGTTTCAGATAAGGGGAAATCTTCAATTTTGTAACTTATTATTTCAGCATTACCATATTGTGCAGTTTTCGATTTCCCAATTCTAACCTCTTTCTCTTCAAGAAGTGCACTTATTAACTGTAGATCTTCTTCTTCCCCAATAATCTCTCCATTAAATATCTGATTAGGTTCCAATGCTTCATAATTGAAAACTACATTTTCTTCAGGAATTCCCTTTTCATAATTTCGCTGATGATGAAAGTTTATACAAAATTCCGGATTATGGAGATCAATACTCTCACCAATAATATATGAATAGCCATTTACTTCATTATAATCAAGTAAATCTATATCCTCATCATTTTCTTGGGATAAAATATGAAATATATTTTTATCTTTTTTGTTCTGCAAGATATTTTTAGGACAAGGTGAATATCTATTTCCCTCTTTTTGTATATATAAATTTCTAAACAAAAGAGCACCTCTTAAAAATAATCTTTCAAATTCAGTATCGGTTTTATATTTTTTAAGATATCTTGTCGCCAACATTCCTAAAATAGTAGTTCCTGGAATATAAGAAAGACAAGAATTAGTAACTGAATCTCCTGCGATTCCAGAGATAATAGTTGGTGCAGTAAGTTTGATGCTATATTTTAGGCTTTTCATAGTTCTTTCTCCAGTTTTTCTCTTAGCTCATTAGTTAAGGATTTTTCCTTTTCATCTAAGATTTCTACTGCAATTTTGCCAAAGCCACGGTTGCGTTTACTGCCCATTCTATCCAGATACAAGGAAATAAAAGATAATAGTTTCTCTACATTCTCATCTCTATTATTCACTGTGATATAACCTGAAAATTCATTTTTACCAGTTAGAACACGGATGGTTCTTAAAGAATGCTCTTTAGTAATTTTAGTAGTAGATTCAATAGCCGTTTGTCTGCGAAGAAAGGTAAAGTAATCTAACACATTATGATAATTGAAGAAATCAGGATATGTTTCCTTAAGATATTCACCCCATTCAAAAAGTTTTTCTACTTCACAAACATATAAGTTATCAAAAATGATAGAGGGGAAAGAATCCGTTTTCCCACCATCACCAAATAATTTATTGATTATATTACTATCATCAATAGAAAGTAATTCTTTAAATCCTTCTATTTTAAATAAATCCTCAGCTGCATTACGAAATAACCCTTTAATTCTTTTTGCCGGAATAAAGGGAAATCCATTCTCATCAAAGACAATGTCATTATCTATAATAGGACCATAAGCTTCGGCAGAACCTATTATAGTATCAGATAGAGTAGTTAATTTAATTTGATATTTCATTATCACTCCTCAGGTAATAAATCTATTAACTCAATGATATCAAGGAAGATGGTCTTATTATCAAAAAAGAAATCATCAGAATTGGCAAAATCCTGAAATCCATCATAAAAAAGCGGTAAATTGATTTTGGTATTTATATCTTGTTTGAATGCGGTAAGCTCATCCTCACTTTTATAGAGAACTTCACGGAATTTTGCTAACTTGGAGTTAGGCCAGGTTCGAGCAAAATTCTTCGCATTTTCTATCTGTTTTTTCATTTCGCTTAATTTATAGGGACGATAATATAAAATATTTTTACCACTAATACTTGTATATTGTATCTTTCTTACTTTTTCCAAATTAGAATAAACAGAAGAATTTATCATATGGAAATCAATATAACTGTCACTTTTCTTGGCTACCTCTTCTTTAATGTCTTGCAGTCTTTTATTCTTGGCAGAACGACATAAAGCATCAGCTGCTTTATATATTTGGAAAAAGGGGAAATTTGTCTTAGCTATTGCTACCCCAGCACAGAAAGAAACATCATCCCGATTTAATAACTTTTGTACTTCCTCTATAAATATACAAGAAAGCTCAATTCCTAATCTTCCCTCACAGACAAAAGTTATATCATCACCACCTATATAAATAGGACGCAGAGGAAGAATATATTTCAATACATTTTCTACATTTACTGTTTTGTAATTATAATCCCATTCCCCTTTTCTGATTTTATCTTCCAATATTTTTATTGTTTCTCTCAATGCTTGTTGCATATCATTATTTAATTTCTTAGAAAACTCTTGATAATCTGAAAGAGTTTTTAATGTACTAAATATAGCACCTATTCCATTTCCATCAATATGAACTACGGCTATATGCGAATCTTCTCCTTTTAATGGACTAATCTCTAAAAACTCCTCTGTTAACTTAAAATCATCACTTAAGTATTGTGAGTATTCATCTGATATTGTATCATCTTCTTTATCATTTTCTTTATCATTCTTTAATAACTTAATACGCTTGGTATAAACTACTTCAGATATATATTTATCCTTTTCAAAGGGATCTTGATATTGAGCACTTAAAGGTCCTGCACTACATTGAGCATTAATGCCATAAGAAGGTAAAGTGGTGATTTGATGATGAGTTCTCTTTTCTTCTGCCATTTTCTGATAAAGTCTTTGCATCCGATAAGAAAAATCCTTTTCTTCTTCAGCCTTTAAGATGACAGCATTAAAACTTAACCCTGGAGCTTTTTCAAATATTCTCTTGGATAAATTCCTTACAATATTCTTAGCTTCATCTTCAGTTTTACATTGTAGATAAAGATTACCACCTCCACAAAAGCCTTTCTCCTCTTCTTTGTTTTCAGATCCGCTATCAGATTTTATGTCTCCCGAACTATTTTTACATAAATCTTTACCTTCCACTTTATTTAATAAGGTAGAAACTATATAAGAAGCACCTATATTATCTTTCAATTTATTGGAAGAAAAAATATAGTTCTGAATAGCCCTTAAATCAACAAATAAATCGTAACTCATATTCCCTTCTATTATTTTTTAATATATTCTGTAATTATTTTTCTTAATTCATTTTTATCTCGGGTAATGTCTTCCAAACCCAAACACAAAAATTTTGAAACTAATGAACCTGTATCTATTTCAATATCATGTACCAAACCATTATTATTCCCTTCATTCAACAATGATATCTGGATTATTTTTGTTTCATCTCCTCCCAATTGCTTTGCTCTATACATAGCTTCAAACGCTTTCAATTTTACCATTCCTTTATTTTTAGCCGTTGTTATGGAAATAACTGTTAATTGATAACCATATATTGCGCAAATGTCTATTTGAAATTCTGGCAATCCTTCAGGAGGTTTTATATCAAAATAATATTTTATACCATTATTATCTTGGTTAAGAAACTCAAATACCCAATATTCGAGCCATACACCTTCCAGAAAAACAAGTTTATCTTTTAATTTTACATCTAAGGAAGAAATCGCATCCCAAACTGGTTTGACTATACTGCGATTTAGAATTTCATATTGTTCTTCCTTTAATTCTTTAATAAAGTTACCCTTATCATCTTTAAAAATCTGAGAATTATATCCTTGATCCTTACTTATCCATAAGTTAAGCTTTTGCTTATCGTTCATATAATCATCAAAAACTTTTAAAGCCTTATTAAAAATTTTATTGGGTTCTGAATTATTCACCTCCTTTTTATGTAAATAAGTCAAATCGTGAAGAGTGACATCATAAATTTGTCTTAAATCCTTATCATTATCAATATGGCCATTAATTATCATCTGATTAGTCCGAGCATCTAAATAGGAAGAAGAAAATTTTTCTTTCCATTTCTTTTCACATTCATTATAGAAAAATGCATCCATAGTTTTAGTTCCACCCGTAAAATTCAGTAATATTTCATGCTCTTCGTTAATTTTATTAATCTCTTTCACGATATTATCAATGCATCTTACATCATCAATTTTTAATATTTTAATTTTTTCCTGATTTATAGATAAATCTTTAGCTAATTTTATTCTCAGCCTTCTTGCAACATCAATGGTTCCATATTGCTGGATAGAAGGATTTTCTTCCGAACCTATTAAATATATATCGCCTACCTCTTTATTATCTTTATTATCCCATAAATATCTTGCACTTATATAACACGGCAAGGGATTTGTTCCTACGAGAATTATTAAATCTTTC
>NZ_SMOG01000027.1 GCF_004353895.1 Candidatus Syntrophosphaera thermopropionivorans
TAAAATCAGAGCCCCACACTCCCAAATTTGAGTACGGGGCTCTCGTTTTATAAAGCAAATAAGATATGAACATAAATAATCAGGTTAAATACCAGCAAAGAGGATGGGTTCAGTATCAGAACATAAAACTGGAGGTGGAAACTTCTGGGAATTATGTTCAAAAAGTGCATTTTACCTCTGAAGTTTATCCTACCATCAATCCTTCCCCCACTCTAAAAAAGGTATGCCAGCAGCTATTAGAGTATCTTCAAGGAAAGCGAAAGGAATTTACCGTCAAGATTGCTTTAGAAGGCACTGCTTTTCAAAAAAAAGTCTGGGAAGCAATGCAACATATTCCTTATGGAGAAATCTGTAGCTATAAAGATATCGCTATTGCTATTGGTAATCCTAAAGCTGCCTTAGCAATAGGTCAGGCAGCACGTAAAAATCCTGTTGCCATTATTATCCCCTGTCATCGTGTTATAGGTGTTAATGGTGATTTAAAAGGATATGCAGGTAGAATAGAGATAAAAGAATGGCTGCTAAACCTGGAAAAGGGGAACAAGGACAAATGATATTAGGAATTGGCGTTGACCTCGTTAAAATTGAACGTGTACGCAAGCTTTTGGATAACTATACAGAATTTATTACTCAAGTTTTCACAGCTGGAGAAATAGAATTCTGTCGGGCTAAAGCAGATTCAGCTTCGTCTTTTGCTGCACGATTTGCTGCTAAAGAGGCTATGATGAAGGCTCTGGGTACTGGCTGGAATGAAAAAGTTAACTGGTTGGATATTGAAGTTATAAATGAAAGGCAAGGCAAACCGATATTGAAGATAGGAGGAAAGACCCTACAATTGATGCAACAGATGGGAGTGCGTCAAACTCATCTGTCCCTTTCTCATGAGCGAGATTATGCCCTTGCCTTTGTTGTTCTGGAAGGTGAGAAACTTGACAATACAGATAATGATGTATAATGGCTCAAAAATAAGGTGGTAAAAATGCAATGTTTCGTATTCTTAGGAATTCAAGGCAGTGGTAAAGGCACTCAGGCAGAACTATTGAGTGAAAGAATAAATTTTCAGCATATAAATATCGGAGATTTATTAAGAGAACAGGTGATGAAAAGGACAGAGCTTGGCTTAAAAGTACAGGATATAATTGGACGAGGAGATTTAGTCCCTGATGCGCTGGTTTTTGAGATAGTAGAAAGCTCTTTAAATCCAGACCGAAAAGGGATAGTATTTGATGGATTTCCTCGCACTTTGGTGCAAGCTAAGTATCTGGTTGAACATTTTGAAGTGCTTCAGGTCTTCTTTTTAGAACTGGGAGAAGATGAAGCTATCGCACGTTTATCTTCGCGAAGAGTTTGTCCTGCTTGTGGTGCAAATTACAATATATTGACTAATAAACCTAATAAAGATAACTTCTGCGATGTTTGCGGAACAGAATTAATTATCCGTCAGGATGACCAACCAGAGGTTATCTCCCGAAGGGTAAAAGAATTTTATGAACAGACTCTGGCTCTGAAAGAATTCTTCGCTAAACGAGGAATACTTTCGGTTATAGACGCCAGTGAACATATAGAAGAAATAGCAGCTAAAATTGCTGATATTGCTGAGAGATTGCTGAAAAAATAAATGAATAAGATATCGCAACAGGTTCTAAAAGCCATAGAAATTTTAGCGTATCTAGTGGCTCTCTGGAGCTTGCTGGTCCTATTTTTAGAACCAGTTATCAGTTATTATGCAGATTTTGCTAAGGTGGAGAACTACACAGCCTGGGCAAACCTGTTGCTACTTGCTCTGGCAATCATTAATCGTTTACTTCTCAGGGAAGGCAAAGGTATTAGCGGAGCTATTATCTTTGATATAATTATGTTAGTAGTAGGGTTAGTAATACTGGTCTATAATGCAAAGTTTGTGATTTTCTTATTACTCATTCGTCAGACCTATTACTTTCTCCAGTTTATACTTTTCCGTTTTTCCGAGGGAAAGATATATCTCTGGCTATCTTCTAATCCTCCTATTACCTTACTATTGAGTTTTTTATTAGTGATATTTCTGGGAACTATTCTTTTGATGTTGCCTGTTTCTTCTACTTATAATAGAGTCACACCTTTTGTGGACGCACTCTTTACTGCCACTTCTGCCACCTGCGTTACAGGTTTAACCGTTGTTCCTACCGGTTCACATTTCAGTCTTTTTGGTCAGATAATTATTCTTTTACTTATCCAGACGGGAGGTCTGGGAATAATGACTCTGTCCACAGCTTTTGCTCTTTTACTGGGAAGAAGCATCAACCTGAAACTGAAAAATGTGATGACTCAGGTTATGGGTGGAACTACCAGAATAAATATCTTTCAGCTTTTAAAGAATATCATTATTGCTACTGCTATCATAGAAGCCTGTGGTGCGATAGTTTTATTTACCAAATTTGCTCAGGACTTTCCCATCCGTGAGGCTATTTATTATTCCATATTCCATTCCATATCAGCTTTCTGTAATGCTGGTTTTTCACCCTTTGAGAATAGTATGATGAGGTATTCTGATAGCATAATAATTAGCCTGGGAATGCCATTATTGATATTTTTGGGGGGCTTGGGATTTACTGTGATCCTGGACCTGTATCGGTATTTCTTTAAACCACAGAAAGTGCGAAAATTAAGTCTACATTCAAAAATTGTGTTGACTACCACCGCTATTTTAATAATTATCGGATTGATAGCTTTCTTTATTCTGGAATATAATAATACCATGAAGGGTTTTTCCTTTAAGCATCGCTTTCTTGCTTCTTTATTTCAATCTGTAACTCCACGCACCGCAGGATTCAATACCATTGATAATGGACTTTTAAATAAAGGTTCGGTTTTGATGACTCTGCTACTGATGTTTATAGGTGCATCTCCCGGTTCTACTGGAGGTGGAATTAAGACCACCACTTTGGCTGTACTGGCATTAACCATTATTTCTATGCTTAAAGGAAGAAAAGATATCAGTGTATTTAAACGCCGTATACCCAAAGACAATTTCAGGGAAGCAAGTGGTCTGGTATTTTTAGCTGCCACTGTTATCTTTGTAATTGTGATGATTCTAATGATGGTAGAGCCTTTCAGCTTTGAAGATATTATTTTTGAATCAATATCAGCATTCGGAACTGTTGGTCTGTCTCGTGGAATAACTCCCTCTTTATCATCACTGGGTAAGATTTTAATTACTTTATTAATGTACATAGGCAGAGTAGGTCCTCTTACTCTGATTTATGCCTTTGCAAAAAGAAGAAATCATAGCAATATAAATTATGCTGAGGAATCCATAGCCATAGGCTGAGGAGGAAATATGGCAAGCTATGCCGTTATTGGACTTGGAAGATTTGGGATGACTGTAGCCACAATTCTGGCAGAAACTGGAATGGAAGTTTTAGCTATTGATAAAGACCAGTCGCTGGTTGATGCTATTAGTGGTAAAGTCACCCAAGCTATATGTATGAATTCTACCGATGAAGATGCCTTACGCAATCTTAATCTGGATGAAATGGATGCAGTAATTCTGGGAATTGGCAGTAATATAGAAGAATCTGTCCTAACTGCTGCTATCCTGAAAAAGATTGGAGTGGGTATGATACATGCTAAGGTGGAAAACGAATTACACGGAAGAATCCTGGAATTAATTGGGGTGCAGAGAGTGCTGCTTCCAGAAAAAATTGTGGGAACTCAACTGGCTAAGACTCTAAGCTCCAGAAATATACTGGAATACCTAACTCTTACTACTGGACTGGGAGTTATGGAACTTTTAGCTCCTCCAGAATTTGTAGGAAAAACCTTGCAAGAACTTGCTCTTCCCACCACCCGTAAGATTAATGTAATCGCTATAAAATATAATTATCTAACCGTAACAGATGAAGGAAAAAACTTGATAGAACAAAGAATGAATGAAATGCCTGGTGCTAATGATGTCGTAAATGAAGGAGATATCCTGGTATTGATGGGTAAAATTAAGGACCTGGATAACCTTGTGGATGATTTAGCCCAAAGGAAGGAGTTGTTATGAAACGGTCTCTTTCTTCATTATATCACCTGATTATAGTAGCCATTTTAGTCCTGATTCTTCTGGAAACAGCTATCTTGATAGTTATTTCTACCAACGCAAAAGATTTAACTAACCTCATAAACGATATTCAAACTGCAGTAATTGTATTTGCTTTAATCCTGTTTATCTATTGTATTGTGGTCTACAATCTCATTCCTGCCAATATCAAGAAATTTAATCAACATATGGTTAAGCTAATCAATGAAATTGCACATGGAAACTACAATGCCAATATAGATAAGGCAATTGAAGACTATTCCTTTGACCCGGAAAAACTATCACTTTTAAGCAGTCTAAAGAATATGTTGCGCAGCATTAATGGTTTTGACCAGGCAAAAGAATGGAAGATTTATGAACAGGACCAGAGAATCAAGCAACTGATAAATCTTATACCCCAGGGAGTGCTTATTGCTCTTTCTAATGGGGAGATTAGCTATTATAACAATTTCTTAAGGCAGAGATATCCATTACTGAGTGATATTCGGAATATTAATGATATGAACTTTAAAAATGATTTTGATCGTAGGATATTTCAAAAAATAGCTGATGCCTTGCGTTATGGAGATAATCTCTATGACTGTAAGATTCCAGACCAAGACTATAAAAGATTAGCAATAATAAAAGGTTCTATGGTTCGCAATTTGAAAGGTGAACCAACTGGAGGAGTCTTCCTCCTATCTTTTGAGGAACATGTCTGATAAAGTTCAAGTTATTTACGAATGTGAAGATTCTATGCGACTGGATAAGTTCCTGGCAGGACTAAATATACAGGAACTTTATAGCCGCACCTTTATAGAACATTTAATTGAAGAAGACCGGATAGTTGTAAATAAAATTCCCGTCAAAAAGAGCTATCTATTGAAGAAAGGTGATGAGATAGAAATATCTATCCCAGAACTTCCACCCACGGAAATAGTACCTCAAAACATTCCTCTGGAAGTAGTCTATGAAGATGAAGACTTGGCAATAATTAATAAAGTAGCAGGAATGATTGTGCATCCTGGCTATGGTATTGCTGATCACACGCTGGTAAATGCTATGGTCTATCGCTGGGGCAATCAGCTATCCAGTGGAAGAGACATTAATCGTCCAGGAATCGTTCATAGATTGGATAGGGGAACTTCTGGTCTAATGATAATAGCTAAAAATGACCCCACTCAGAGTGCTCTTTGCGAGATGCTTTCCCGCAGAGAAATAAAAAAGACCTATATTGCTATCACCTGTGGTATTCCTCATCCTTCTGAAGGAATAATAGATACTAATATCAGCAGGAGTATCAGCAATCCAAGAAAGATGTGTGTTAGTCAGCAAGGTCGTAGAGCTATTACCAGATACAAAGTTATCCAATATTATAACTTTTTTTCTCTGGTAAAGATAGGACTTGAAACGGGAAGAATGCATCAAATAAGAGTGCATTTTGCTCATCTCAAAAATCCTATCCTCGGTGATTTATTGTATAATAGTCATAAACAGGTTAAAACTTTAGTTCCAGAAAATATGAAACATAAAGTTTCCGAATTATTAACCGAACATCTATTGAGACAGGCATTGCATTCCTGGAGATTAGAATTTACTCATCCGATTTCAGGAAAACATCTGGACATTAAAGCTGAGCCACCAGAAGATTTTCAATACACTTTTAACTGGCTGGAACAATATTTCAGCTTAGATGCCAAAGTAAAAGATTTAAGAACAATATTAGAAGAAAATGAAGAGTGGTAATATGCAAGACCCTAAAGATAAAATAGAATTTTGCCCCATAGAAGAGGCAATTAATATCATTGCTGGTGGCGGAATGCTAATAGTGGTGGATGATGAGAACCGTGAAAATGAAGGAGACCTCTTAATGGCTGCTGAAGCAGTCACACCAGCTCAAGTAAACTTTATGATTACTCACGGAAAAGGTTTACTTTGTGTGCCTATGGAAGCAGAAGACCTCCAAAGATTACATATCCCTTTAATGACGAAATATAGCACCGACCGTCAGGGTACGAAGTTCACTATTTCAGTAGATGCAGTAGAAGGGACAACTACAGGGATTTCTGCTACGGAAAGAGCAAGAACCATCCGTACTCTGGCAAATCCTGAAAGTAAACCAGAAGATTTTCTCCGTCCAGGTCATATTTTCCCCTTACTTGCAGAAAAGGGTGGAGTCTTAAAAAGAGCTGGGCATACGGAAGCTGCCGTAGATTTGGCAAAAATGGCTGGACTTGCACCTGTGGGTGCTATTTGTGAAATTATCCGTGAAGATGGAGAAATGGCAAGGCTGGATGATTTAATTCCCTTTGCTAAAAAATTCGGACTTAGAATAGTAACTATAGCAGACCTGATTAATTACCGCAGGCATAAAGAAAAACTCGTCAGATGTGAATCACGTGCTAAACTTCCAACTTTTTATGGAGATTTTGATATCCTTACTTATGTTAGCACCGTTTCTGATGAATATCATATTGCCCTGGTTATGGGTGAAATTAAGAAAGATGAACCCACTTTGGTGCGCGTGCATTCTGAATGTCTCACTGGTGATGCTCTTTTTTCCCTTCGTTGTGATTGTGGAGAACAACTGAAGAAAGCATTTGAGCTTATTTCTGAAGAAGGAAAAGGAGTGATACTATATATGCGTCAGGAAGGAAGAGGAATAGGTTTATTAAATAAACTCCGTGCTTATCATTTACAGGATAATGGGATGGACACGGTGGAAGCGAACCTCAATCTTGGCTTTCCAGCAGACTTACGAGATTATGGTATAGGCGCTCAAATCCTTAAAGATCTCGGACTGAAAAAAATAAGGTTAATGACCAATAATCCAAAAAAGATTGTGGGTCTACAGGGTTATGGCTTAGAAATTGTTGAAAGGGTCCCCCTGGAAATACCGGCAAGAGATACTAATCTGGAATATCTGCAAACTAAGAAAAATAAACTTGGACATATTCTCAATCAGGTTTAAATTATAGTTAAAGGAGTTTTTATGCATTTTCTTCTATCGCTCCTCTTTGTGGTGGTAAACATTGCCCTGGCAATGTTTCTGGCTTATCTTTTTAAATGGGTCCTGTTTAATCCTAAGCCTAAAAAGTTTTTAGGCTGGCATATTCCCTTAACTCCAGGATTTATAGTTAAAAAAAGAGACCAGATATTTGCCAAGATATACGATGCTTTACAGGATTACTTGTATCAAGCGGAGAATCCTGGTTTACGCAGAGGCTATCTTTATGAATGGGAAGAACAGGTAAGATTAAGAGCTCTGGAACAGGTTTCTTTCATTGATAAAGTGCCTCTTTTACCTGCCAGTTTTAAGCGTAAAATAAAAAATGCTGTTGCTAATTCTGCAAGGAATACGGTCTCATTCATCTTTCGGAGAACTGTACCCCAGTTGCTGGAAAAATTCCAGGTAGAACATAAGCTGGAGCAACTGGATGCAAAAATTAGTAATGATGTTATCTATGGATATTTCCAGCAGTATATCTATAAACCCTTACTTATTGCTGCTGCAGTAGCAGGTTTGTTGATAGGAATTATAAATATGGTGCTTTACCTAATCTTAGTTTGAGGTATTAAATTAGGTAAAAGGATTCTACTTTTTTTTGAGTATAATACTTAAAAAACATTTATTAATCTTAAATTAAGGATTCTAATAATAGGAGATAATTGTATGGAAGAACAATATAATAGAGTACCGAGAACTCTTCCCGTATTGCATATGAGCAATGTGGTGATGTTTCCGTATCTGCTTATGCCTCTTGTGGTTTCTGATGAAGAGTCCCGGCAAGTAATTGACTATGCTCTCTCTCAGGATAAAACTATGGCGTTTTTCCTGGATAAAGATAAATCCAGTCCTAATGACCTGGGACTTAATGAAATTGGTTGTGCTGTAACTATTTTAAGAATGCTGCGAAATCATGATGGGTCTATTAGCCTATTACTGCAAGGAACTTCACGTATCCGTTTGCAGCGGGCGGTACAAAGAGAACCTTTTATCATTGTTGATGTAGAAAGCATTCCCGAACCTGCTGATGATGATACTGAAGTGCGTGCTTATAAGAGTATTGCTATTGAGCTTCTGGAAAAAATAGCTACGGAAAATAACCTTATCAGTCCAGAAATAATCCCAGGACTTAATAATATTAAGCAAGCTGGAAGGGTAGCGGATATCATTGCTGGTAATCTGGATTTACCAGTGGAAGACCGTCAAGCTATCCTGGAAGCTATAGACTTGAAACAAAGATTCAAATACCTGAATAATTGTATGGCTGAAATGATTCGTAAGATGCGTCTGGAAAATACTATCCGTAGTAACATTCAACTGGAAATGAGTCAAGACCAGCGTCGTTATTATTTGAGAGAACAACTGGACGCTATCAGAAAAGAATTAGGCGAAAGCGATGAGGTTAGCAAAGAAGTCCTGAAATGGAAGGAATTGATTGAAAAGAACAATCTTCCTGACTATGTAAAGGATGTGGCTTATGAGGAATTGGAACATCTTGCCACGATGCAACCTGCTGCAAGTGAATATGCAGTCGTTCGTAATTATCTGGAATGGATAGTTAATCTTCCCTGGCGCACTTACAGTAAAGACCGACTGGATCTCAATAAGATTGAGCAAATCCTGCAAAAAGACCACTATGGATTGCTAAAGCCAAAAGAAAGGATTCTGGAATACATTGCCGTCAAAAAATTAAAAGGACATTTGAAAGGACCTATCCTATGCTTTGTTGGACCTCCAGGAACCGGTAAAACTTCTATTGGACAATCAGTAGCACGAGCATTGAATCGGAAATTCATCCGTATGTCTCTGGGTGGTATTCACGATGAAGCAGAAATCAGAGGTCATCGCAGAACCTATATCGGCGCAATGCCAGGTAAGATTATTATGGAAATAAAACGCTGTGGAACAGCTAATCCAGTGTTTATGCTGGATGAAATAGATAAACTGGGACGTGATTTTAGAGGTGATCCAGCTTCCGCTTTATTAGAAGTTCTGGACCCGGAACAGAATCATAGCTTTGTAGATAATTACATCAATCTTCCTTTTGACCTTTCAGAAGTGATGTTTATTACCACCGCTAATTCTCTGGATACAATTCCACCTGCTCTTAGAGATAGGATGGAAATAATAGAATTCAATAGCTATCTGGAAAATGAGAAAGTGGAGATCGCCCGTCATTACTTGATTCCCAAGGAAAAGGATGCCAATGGATTGAAAAACCAGAAAATCATCTTCCGCAAATCTGCCTTACAAGAAATCATTCGTTATTATGTGCGAGAAGCCGGTGTGCGAAATCTACAAAGACGTATTGGCTCCATTTTCCGTAAGATAGCTCGTGAAGTAGCTAAAGGTGACACACATCCCCGAGTAATTGATGCTAAAAGTATAAATTCCTATTTAGGACCACGAGTATTCACTCTGGAGATGGCTAATCGCAAACCAGAAGTGGGTATAGCCACAGGACTTGCCTGGACTGGATTCGGAGGAGAGATTCTTTTCTGTGAAACTATCAAGATGCCCGGAAAAGGAAATATAATCCTAACTGGCTTGTTAGGTGAAGTTATGAAAGAATCTGCCCGCATAGCTCTAAGTTATCTGAAAGCCAACTATCAAAGATATGGTTTAGACCCTTCAGAGTTTGATAAGTATGATATTCATATTCACTTCCCTTCAGGAGCTGTACCTAAGGATGGTCCCTCGGCAGGTATAACCTTAACTACTGCTCTTGCCTCTCTATTTACAGGTAGAAAAGTGAAAC
The DNA here is from genome assembly GCF_004353895.1 of Candidatus Syntrophosphaera thermopropionivorans. GTDB lineage: Bacteria > Cloacimonadota > Cloacimonadia > Cloacimonadales > Cloacimonadaceae > Syntrophosphaera > Syntrophosphaera thermopropionivorans. The sequence continues at coordinate 9,808 of NZ_SMOG01000027.1, forward strand.
ATGATATTGCGATGACTGGAGAAATCACTTTAACTGGTAAAATTCTGGGAATTGGTGGTCTTAATGAGAAAATGCTTGCTGCAAAAAGAGCAGGCATTAATAAGCTCATTCTACCCAGAGAAAATGAACCTACTATAAGTGATTTTCCCAAAGATATTCTGGAAGGTATGGAAATAACCTGGGTATCCGATATCAAAGAAGTTCTGGATAAAGTGCTTCTGCCTTCTGAAACTATGAAAACAGAGGCCCAGCAAAAGGGAAGAGTAAGAATTAAAGAAAAAGATCAGGTTAAACCACAGGTCGCTATAGCCTGATGGAAAAATATCCTACTATACAGATATTATTAAATCTGCCGCAAAAATATATTCCCAAGGCAGAGTTTGTTTTGCGCACCTATTGTAGCATTCTGCGCCTGCATCCTCAATTTGATTATGGCAGGCGCAGAGAGGGTGTGCATCTATATTACGGTTCACAAACAGCGCAGGAATATCCCATCAAGATTTATTTCAATGAGGAAACTGCCGATTTTTTTGACCGTCTGGAATTATATCCTCTCAATAAAGTTAATTTCTATTCCTACCGTAATGAATATATCCCCTTTCTTTTCTCACAATCGGGACCTATCTTTTCTTTTGGACCTCAAAATGTAATTTTTAGAAAAGATATCATTGCCAGTGGTTTCTATTTCCTCTCTTGCTGGCATGAATATATTCTAAGTTTGAGGGGGGAAAGCAATCACCGGGTTGATTTTCGTCAATCATTACAATACCGATGGGATTTTATAGATATTCCCGTCATTGATGTATATTGTCAGATGCTATGGTATGCTATGGGTATTTCACTACCTCAATTTATCAGAGAAATTGACTGGGATGGAGACAAACGATTTTCTATATCCATTTCTCACGATATTGATTACTGGAACTACTGGATTGGAAAACAGAAGATTGATAGCCTGCTTTATAATTTACGAACCTGGTATAAAAGACCTTTCGCTGCAACTTATAAGATTATAGGACATACCTTCCATAAAAACTTAATTCATAATCCTCGCAGACAATTACACTGGATTAAATCTAAAGAAGAAAAACTTGGTGTCAAATCCACCTGGTTTCTCTTCGGAAAAGATGATTTTGACGATGAACGAAGAAATTATATAGGCAATCCTGAAATCCGGGAAATCTTGCTGGATTTATTAAAGGATCAAGAAGTTGGTCTGCATGGCAGTCCAGAAGCAGCTTTTGATGTAAATGTTCTTCTTTCAGAATTACATCGCTTACAAAATGCAGGATTTGAGGTGAAAGGCTATCGCTCACATTATCTTTGTTTTGATTATCAAAAGAGCTTCAAAATCCTGGAACAAGCAGGAATCCAGTATGATTCCACTCTTGGCTACTGGGAAAGCATTGGATTTAGAGCAGGAATCTCCTTTCCTTTCTATCCTTTTAATATTGAAGAAAATAGACCCTTCCGTGTCCTGGAAATTCCCTTAATTGTTATGGATACAACTCTCTATTCCAAAAAAGCAATGAATTTAACCCCTAATTCAGCGGTAAGAAAACTTAAAAGAATGGTTAACCTCGCTGAGCGGTATCAATCTCATCTTTCATTGCTCTGGCACAATGTCAATTTTGACCCCATAGATTTCCCTTTCTGGGGAAGCGTTTATTGGTCTATCCTGCGTTATGCCATTAAAAAGAATGGATGGATTACCACTCTCAATGACATATATAACGAATGGGTTACCCTAAGCTGATTCTTATCTATTGATTATGCGAACTTTTATCTTTACTGCACTCTGGAAAATCTTCTATGTAATCTTTATGCTGATAATTTTTCTCTTTTTATTATTATTGGTTCTTTGTAAACCTTTCTTACCACCTTTAAAATACTATCAATTAGCCCATTATGTAGGAAAAATCTGGGGAAGAATCACTATTATAACTACAGGTTCTAAAGTGAAAATCACGGGCAAAGAATTTATACCTAATGGTATACCAATTTGCTTTATTGGAAATCATCAGAATCTTTTTGATATTCCCGCTCTACTTGGTTATATAGGAAGACCTATAGGCTTCATCGCAAAAAAAGAGCTCTCTCGTATCCCTATCTTAGGTCAATGGATGCGGCAAATGCCCAGTCTTTTTATTGACCGTGAAAATCCTCGCCAAGCTTTAGAAGTTTTTAAACAAGCTGCAGAAATCATCAAACAAGGACAGCCTTTAGTCATCTTCCCTGAAGGTGGAAGAAGTGGAACTCCTTTGATGAGAAAGTTCCATAGAGGAAGTTTGAAGCTCCCTCAAATGGCTAATGCGACTATTGTTCCCTTCGCTATTGATGGCTCCTGGAAAATTATGGATGAAAAAACTTTTATCCATCCAGCTGAAATTAAAATCACTATCCTACCCCCAATCTCACCTCAAGATCCCATTTATCAAGATAACAAACTATTAGCCAATTACTTAGAATCAATAATCTCTGAAAATCTCTCTGCTTATAAATCGCAAAATACTCATTTTGAGTAAGTATTAAATATAATATTTCCCCACTCATTCAATTTAGAAATATCTTCTCAATAAATTATTATAGTTACCTTATATTATGACTATAATTGAATATAATCTATTTTAAGACCAGGAAGTTAGATTAATTTATTGTCTCTTTCCTCCCTCTTAGCACCATCTTAGCAAAAGAGCTAAGAAAGAGCTAAGGGAGAGCTAAGAAAGAGGTAATTTTTTTACCATGAACAAGGGATTAAATAATTATTATAGATATAATAAATAGTTAATAATAGACCGTAGATTAAATATAATAATGAATAATGGTATATAAAAGAAACTGTTAATAGACTATTCCTTGACAGATAAATAAAAACTAAAATAAAAAGGGAGCAGATTTTGTTCTTGCTCCCCGGGTAAGGTTATCTTTAGTTAATTAGATATAGGTTAGAATCTTATTAGCGTTGGAGATAAATTCTTTCAATTCATCACCACTAAAAGCTCCTTGCTCAAGCAAAGAAAGTTGATGCACATAATTGCATAAAGTTTTCACTTCTTCTTTCTTTCCAGCAGCATCCAGTTCAAGAATTTTCTTTATAATAGGATTTTCCTGATTTACCACTAAGGTGTGCGGTTTCAGCATACCTGGATTGGCATTATGAACGAAGGATTCCATATCATGCCAGCGACGCATAAACTCATTGAACACAATCATAGAGGGAATTTCTGGAGTTTTCAGGCTTTTCACTTCCACTTTCAGTTCGGTGTAAACATGGTCAAAAAGGTCATCCAGAGTAGATTTCCCTAATTGTTCACGGACAGCAGGTGGCATATCATAAAGATTAATAATGATACGGTCTCCCTCATTTTTTATATATGGAGCAAGAATATTAGCTGCTTGAGGATGTTTCTTCAAGAAATCGCCATAACTTTCTTTACTGAAAGAAGCTTCCACATTTTGTCCGAGAGCACGATAGAATATCTCCGTCAGTTTTTCTGAATCAGTCCGATTTTCCAGGTCTACCAGTTCTTTTTTATCTTTATTAATCAGTAAATCATTTAGCTCACTATCCACTCTCACAAACTCAATATTATCAAATTTATATTCCAGATGCTGATAGAGATGATTATCTAAAGGAGAATCCTGGAAGATAACTTCAAAACCCTGTTCCTTCATCAATTTCAGATAAGTAACCTGAGTATCTTCACTTGAAGCATACCAGATTCTGGTTTTATCACCTTCACTCTTATTTCTCGTCTTATACTCTTCCAGCGTTATATAATCTCCTGAAGCGGATTTAAATAGTATAATATCTTTCATTGCTTCAAAGAAATCGTCATCTTTAATCAAACCGAACTTGATGAAAGCATTAATATCCTTCCAGAGTTCTTCATACTTCTTGCGGTCTTCCTTGAAAATTTCATTAAAACGGTCAGCTACTTTTTTAACAATGTATCTACTAATCTTTTGCACTTGTGCATCGTTCTGCAGGAAACTACGGGAAACATTGAGAGGGATATCAGGAATATCAATACCCCCTTTTAATAAGAGCAAAAATTCAGGAATAAGCTCTTCCAGATTATCCGCAACGAACACATTGTTACAGTAGAGTTTTACTTCTCCTTTAAAGAAATCTGGTTCATTTCTTAACTTGGGAAAATATAGTATACCTTTTAAATTGAAGGGAAAATCTACATTGAGATGAATCCAGAAAACCGGGTCTTCCCAATCGTGAAATAACTTCTTGTAAAATTCCTTGTATTCTTCTTCTGAAATCTCCTGAGGCCTGCGATTCCAGAGAGCTTCCTTCATATTGACCTGTTTCCCTTTAAACATAATAGGCCAGGGAGTGAAATTACAATATTTTTCCAGAATTGCTTGAATTTTGGCTTCGTCGGCATAATTGAGGGAATCTTCATTCAAATATACCGTGACCGTTGTACCTACAGTTTTACGCTTACCTTCTTTCATTATATAATTGGTGCTACCATCACACTCCCAGTAGGCAGGCACACTATCCGGCAAATAGGAAAGTGAATCTATGGTAACCTTTTTGGCTACCATAAAGGTGGAATAAAAACCCAGACCAAAATGTCCAATGATGCTGTTTTGCACATCTTTGAATTTGGATACAAACTCTTCTGCTCCAGAAAAAGCTATTTGATTAATGTATTTCTTTATCTCTTCAGCAGTCATTCCTATTCCCGTATCCGATACTTCAATGGCATTCTTTTTGGTGTCTAACTTCACTTCAATTTTCATATCTTCTTCTTTGAATTCAGGGTCCGCATACTTTCTTTTATTAATCGCATCAACCGCATTAGAAATCAACTCTCGCAGGAAGATATCATGTTCTGAATACAACCACTGCTTGATAATAGGAAAGATATTCTCAGTATGTATACTAAGACTGCCTTTCTCTGTTTTTTTCTCAGCCATAATAAAAACTCCTTTTTCAAATTACTTATTTACTGATGATAAAATAAATGTAATAATGCAGGTGTCAAGGTAAAATTAGCACTTAGGCATTATGACTGCTAATTATTACTCTCTTCTCTTTACGCTTACGCTTTGGTTGCTTTCCACTCAGGATAGTTTATTTTATTGCTATAAGAGTAAATTTGAGGAGCAGAAAAAATGATAATGACTTTAACTAAAGACAACTTTGAAGAAATAGTGTCCAGAGGACCAGTAGTAGTAGATTTCTGGGCAGAATGGTGTGGACCTTGCCGAATGCTAGCTCCTACCATAGAAGAATTAGCTGAAGCTTATCCTGATATAACTTTTGCTAAATTAAATGTTGATGAATATCCAGAAATAGCATCCCGTCACGGTGTAATGAGTATACCTACTCTGATGTTCTTTAAGGATGGGGCATTAAAAGATACTTCAATTGGTGTGGTTCCAAAAGGGGTAATAGAAAAGAAGCTGGAATTAATTAGAGCATAAGATAGTGAGAATGGTATTTGAAAAGAAACGATTTTGTAAACCGTATTGAATATGTACTTTTTCGCTCTGGGTTATTTTTTCTCCGGATTTTACCTTATAAATGGGGAAAATGGCTTACCGTTAGATTATTCATCTGGATAGGATACGGATTTGGAATAAGAAGAAAGTTAGCAGCAAAGCAACTTCAGAAGGTTTATCCTTCAATGACAGAAGAACAAAGAAAGTCTCTTTTACGAGATATATACAGGAATATGGGGTTAACTTCCGCTGAATTATATTTGCAAAAGAAAGAAGACCTTATCTCATCTATAGAGTTGAAGGATACAGAAAATCTGGATAAAGCACTTTCTCTCGGACGAGGAGTTATTATTGCCACTGCTCATTTTGGAAATTGGGAAGCTGCAACAACCTTACCTGTTTTTGGATACCCACTTTCAGCTGTAGTCAAAAGACAACACAATCCATATTTTGACCGGTATAGCAATGCCCTTCGCACCCGTTATGGTATGAAAGTGATAGATTTAAAACATGGAGTTAAAGAGATTATTTCTCGCTTAAAAAATAATGAATTAGTAGCTTTAATCTGTGACCAGAATGCAGGTAAATCTGGCATTATCCTGGATTTTTTAGGCTATCCTGCTTCACATTGGAAAGGACCTGTAAAAATCTCTCTTAGATACCATATCCCTATCGTACCTGCATTTGCGCTTCGGAAGCCCGATGCTAAAATCCAGATTTGTTTTGAACCGATGATTTATTACCCGGAATTGCAAAATAATGAAGAAGGTTATATTTATTTATGGAAACAATTAAATCAGGTGATAGAGAGTTATATTCATCGTTATCCAGAACAATGGTTCTGGGTTCATAATAGATGGAAAGCTACTGATGCAATGAAAGACAACTCAATTAAGAATAGGAAAAAAGACTAAACTATAAAAGCATCTTCTGGTTTTAGGGATTCTTTTATTTTTTCACAAAGTTTTAAGTTGACAAGCCCTGCCATTCTGAAAATAAAGAATACTAAGAGGTTTACTATATATATGTTTATTGATCACCGGTATGAAGTTCTGGAAAGCTTAGGTAGAGGAAGATGGGCTAATGTATATAAAGTGCGAGACATACGTAACGATAATATGTATACTTTGAAGCTATTCCAATACCTTTCTTCCGAGGAATTTTACCGCTATTTTAAGCCTAAAGATATGCACCATATAACCAAAATAGAGCATCCTAATCTTAGTAAAATGGTAGATTTTGGCAATGTGGGAGACCATATCTATTCAGTTTCTGTCTTCTTTGATGGCATCACCTTGAATAGTTTCCACTTTAACAAGAGTAAGGTC
>NZ_SMOG01000028.1 GCF_004353895.1 Candidatus Syntrophosphaera thermopropionivorans
AGGCAATATTGAAAGGAGCATAATGACTTGGGCTATTAATAAATAACATAAGATACTTCTTTTTCTCCTGGAAAGGTATTAATCATTGTTTTAAGGCTCAACTTATTGATATTCATCAAAATAACCTATTGAACCTGATTTAGTTAAACCAAAATTGCTAATTGATAAAGTATGTCAATCCAGATGTTTTTGAGTAGGTGTAACTATTACCTGCTAAAATAAGGATTTAGTGAACCTATTAATACCTTATTAATTTATAAAGATAGGTATTTTCTTTATTTACATAAATTTTTAATAGATAGATGCCAGCAGGTAAGGATTTATTATTGTAATCTTTTCCATTCCAGATAATAGGATTAGGGCTACTTTTATCTATCTTTTTCTCCCAGATTTTTTGCCCTCTTAGGTTATAGATTGATATTTTAGCGTTTGTTAATGATGGGTTTTTGACCTCTATTTTAAGTTCTTGATGAAAAGGATTGGGATAAATGGAAATGAGTGGAACAATTTCGGAGTTGGAGGTGCCCTGTACATAACTTTTTATCTTAAACCAGCCTGTTAGAATTCCAGTTGTAGAAGGAGTAATCCAGAGTTCCTGTCCTTTTATAAGAGGGAAGATTCTTTGTTCAAAACATAGTTCTGCAGCATAATCTTCCGGCATAGAAGTATAAAAATTGAAACATAAAGGAGTTAATGTATTGAGTTCTATTTGGTAATTCCATAATTTATCAACCGGATCATAATCAGGATAAAGTCCTTTATAATCGCTTTGATAAGGAACTACATAACGATCATCAGGATTAATTAAAGAAATTTTATATGGAGTTTTAGGAAACGCTGGTGCTTTTAATAAATCATAAAGAAAGTCATAATCAGGTGTACTGTCATCGGAGCTTCCTATCTGAATATTATCCCTTGTATGAATTCCATCAGAAATACTGATAATAGCATTCCATCGATCTTGCCAGAGGACAGGGGGTCCATCGTAATATTTAGGATTAAAGACTATCTGAAGAGGTTGTTTCCCTCCATAATAGAAGAAAAAAGCTCTTGCAGGAGGAACTATCTTAGATAAGGTGAAACCGTTTGAATCATAAAGATAGACAAAAGGATAGATAAGCTCTTCTCCTACCAAATCATTATAGTTTTTAAAGATATAAGAGTGATAAAAATAAAGGTCCTTAATCTCAAATTGATGGTAGTACGGATTGGGCAAAAGATTCCATCCCGGAGAGATATTTAATGTCACAGTATAAGCAGGTAATTCAGCAGGAATGGAAAAATCATAAGGTTCGGGATGATAAACCAAAAAACCTTGATTACGATTCAATTGAGTGGTGATTTCCCATTGCTGAAAAGAATTCAGTATCCAGGTTAAAGAAGATTCTCCCAGAACTTCCCAAGCAAGATGGTTAAAATTACTCACTGGAAAACTAAGAAAAGAATATCCGGCAGGAAGATGATACTGAATGTTTTGAGGGATCACATTAAATCTTCTCTGGGAATAGAAATTTAAAGTGGAACCATCCGTTAAATATAAACGCACCATCAATTGAGCACTTTTCAGTAAGGGAGGATTCTGGACTTGCCAGTCTGTTATTTCAGGGGGTAAACCTTCTTGAATTAAGATTGTGTCTTGAAAAGATACAAAATATAAATTAACTGATTGGACTCTGTGACGATTGATTACTCTATAATGCAAATTAATAGTCCCGGTCTGAAAAACGAAGAGGTCTGATAATGATTGAAATTCATCATGAAATTGTACCTGCGGAAGGCTTTTCCCCCAGTATAGTTCAAAATTATGCCACTGAGTGTCACTATTAACCCAGCAATAGGGTCCCAGTCTTAAATCTGCCCATAATCCTTTATTAACATCATAAAGTAAAAGGTCATATCCCAGATTTATCAAATCGGACGGGGGAAAAAGGAATAAACTTTGACCTGGAGAGGAGCAACGATAACGAAGAAGCCAGCATTTATTCAGGGAATCTAAATCATAATCGGTTCTAACATCTTTGGAGAAAAAAACTAAACTATCCGGTGATATAGATATTAAAATGAGTGAACCATTAAGATATGTACAGACCTCATCATAATAATCTTCATTATCTTTTGCCAGAGGATTTATTCCTATAGAAAGAACATTATGCATGCCACTATTTTGATTGTATAAATTAAAATCATAAGTTCTGTATGGACTGGTAATTAAGGTTTTCCAGTGAAATTGTTCAAAACCGTTATTATATACAACTGAAATTTTGTAACGATAGATATGGTTATTGGCAAGACCGGTATCCAGGTAAAAATAAAGTTGGGATTGATTCGGTTGTAAAGCTGGGTTATCGGTCCAGGAAGCAATTTGAAGAGAGGGTCCTTCATTTTCTTTACGATAAATATTAAAACCTTGAATGGAACTAAAAGTGGAAGTAAAAATTAGATTAACTGCACTATCTAAAGGAGTTCCGTTAAAATAAGCAAAACCAGGAAAATAATGCCAGATTTCAATTTCTTCGGTAAAAAGGCTATAATTCAAATTCTTGTCCCTAGCTTGCATCTTCAAATAATAAATTTTATTAGAAAGGGGTAGTTCTAAAGATAAAGAATGGAGATTTTGCCAGGCTAAATTGGGAATAGTGTCTCTATTATAAACACAATTAACATTCTCGCCATTATTTTCATAGTGCAATTCAATTATGTAACTATCAAAATCATAGCTATAGCTACGATTCCAGGTAAAGGTAAGATTATTTGAGGAAAGAGCAGTTACCTGTAGATTAGAAGGATTAGTTGGTCCTATTCCATCATTTAATATCAACATACTATCAATAACTTCCGTAAGGGCATTTAACCAGGGTCTATAATACTGAATGAAACGAGTATAGCATTGTTCTATATTCCAGGTGTTAGTATCCGCATCATATCCATAAAACCAGCGCCAGTTAGTTGTATTTTGATTATATTGAGCAGGTAATTCATCCATTTCCACATGAAGAAAAGAGGAATAGACATCATACATATTAGGATTTTCACTATAAAGCATTTGCCTATTTAAAGGATAACCCGGTAGATCCTCATTGAGGGGAATAGTAATAAGTTGATTTCCATAATGATAGACAACAGGTTCATTTTCAGCATAATAAACGGAATAGTAATTCTGAATAGACACAGCAGTATTATTACCGATAGAATTTGCGGGATGCACCAGATAGGGAGTTTTATGGATGAGGTCATGATGAAATAAAGAATTATCTCTTAAAGGAAGAGCTGGATATAATCGGTATTTCCCTGCCGAAAACATAATATTGGATTTACCAGGATATTTATTCCAATCATAGGTATGGATTTGTAGGGAAAATTCCCTTTTACCTGTAAGATTACGAATCTGGTCTGCACCCTTTTGATAGAATACATTAAAAGGATGGTTAGCATTACGAGAAGGATCACTCAATGATGTATCAACATTATTTGGATTACTCATTAAAACTTCACGACCTGCACCACTAATTAGGAAAAATCTTGCATCAAGCTGATAAAAGACTTCCAGCCCAAAAACTGGTGCAGGATAATCATCACAAGGATGGGGCACAGTTATTATTACTGAACGAGAAGCATAAGGGTCATAGACAAACAATCCCCAGCCATAATCAAAACTTCCTATTTCATCATCTTCAGTAGAAGGAGTTTGATTGGAATCATAATAAATATTATTAAGCGCCTCTCTTAAGAAAAAAAGATTTCTGCCACTATCCAAGTCTTGAAATTGCACTATCTCATAAGGAAAGCCATATTGATTAATTTTAGCTTGAGCACTGTCCAGATTTAAATTAAGAAAATCTACTACTACCTCTTCCCATTGATTCAACATTGTATCAGTAGGTTGAATATAATTCCCAAAATTATTATTCTGAACTTCCCAGGGAGCATAAACATTAGTGTTAGTTAAAATTCCTTCAGCAATATGACTAGTCCAGTTATCATACTCACAAGCAGGTTCTGAACCATAGAAAAAGCCTCGGAAGGAGCCTACTTCTGTAACAATAGCATTTAATCCCAAAAATAAAGAAAACGATAACATAATAAGAAGAAATCGTTTCATTTTATCCTCCCCTATCTAAAAATAAAGCAATAATTATTCCTTAGTGTAAAAAAATCATTCCTTATCTATCTTGAAATTGCAGTTTAGGATAAACATCCTCAGCACTTTTCTAGTTGCCAATCTATAGCTTTGCTTTAATTTGTAAGTGTAGCTTTATTTTTTATTGGATGCATATTAGGAAAGGAGAAAAAATGGAATCTTTTAGCTTTTATAATCCAACACGAGTACTTTTTGGAAAAGGTCAAATAGGAAAAATAGGAAAAGAACTTAAAAAAGCTGATATTAAGAGCTGTTTAATGATTGCGGGAGGGGGTTCCATCCGTAAAAATGGAGTTTATGACCAGGTTTGTGAAAGTTTAAAAGCAAATAAGATTGAATGGATAGAAAGCTGGGGTGTGCAACCCAATCCAACTGTAGAAAAAGTGCGTGAAATGATAGCTTTAGCAAAAGAATCCAGTGTTGATGCCATCCTGGCTGTAGGTGGAGGTAGTGTTATAGATAGTGGTAAGGCAACTGCAGCAGGGATCTTTCTTAATGACATCTGGAATGCCTATGTGGACAAAGAAAAAATCATCCGTGCTCTACCTATTTTTACTATCCTTACAATCTCTGGAACTGGAAGCGAGATGAATGGAAATTCAGTCTTAACCTTAAGTTCTGAAAAGAAAAAATGGAGTATCTCATCTAAACTTCTCTATCCTAAGGTTTCTATTATAGATCCTTCTATTCAGGCTACTCTCTCTTTTCAACAAACAGTAAATGGGGCAATAGATGCCATTTCTCATATCTTAGAATATATATTTATGAATGAAACTGCCGTTGTTACAAGAAACATTGATGCAGGTTTGATAAAAACCATCGTAAAAATGACTGATAGATTACAACAAGATGCCAATGATTATACAGCTCGGGCAAATCTTGCCTGGTCTGCTACTTTAGCATTAAATGGAATTAGTGGAGTAGGATTACAAGGAGGAGATTGGGCATGTCATTCCATAGAGCATGCTCTTTCTGCCATTGATCCTAAAATTGCACACGGAGAAGGGTTAGGGGTTATTTTCCCGGCTTGGATTGAATATGTCAGTGAAAGAGAGCCGAACCGTTTTTCCTGGTGGGTAAAAGAAGTCTCTGAAGAAGATAGTGTAGCACGTGCTCTTCGTAAATGCCGTGAAACATTGAAACGCTGGGGTTCTGCTACAAACCTTAGAGAATTGGGAATCAGGGAATCACAACTGCCTGAAATAAGAGATTTGCTTCTGACTTATGGTCCAATAGGAGAAATTGTTCGTTTCAGGGCAGAGGATATTGAAGCTCTCTTAATGCTTGCTTATTGAAATTGTATTAATATACTACTTGACAAAAGAACTCAAAGAAAAAATTAAGAAAGCTAAATTATTAGCTGAAGGTTTAAATGAAGGAACAAAATAGAGTAAAAAGCAAACTAAAAAAGCAGCCTTATAAAGAACCAACTTATACCATTACCCCAATTCCACAGGGGAAAAAATTCCATTGTCGTAAACCCTGGTTACAGGATTGGATAGAAGCCATCCTTTTTGCTTTTGTGGTGGCAATGATAATCCGTAACTACACCTTTCAGAACTTTATGATTCCTTCCTCTTCTATGGAAAAAACCTTGCTCACTGGCGATTATATTGTAGCAAATAAAATTAAATACTATATAGAAGACCCTAAAAGAGAAGATATTGTAACTTTCCGTTATCCTAAAATTGAAGAAGGAACACCGGAACATCCAGATTATAAAGATAATTTTATCAAAGTATTCCCTCCTATCTATATCAATAAAAAAGCAGCTTTCAGCAAGCATCCTATGACCTTTATGCATATTGCCTATTATGCAAGAAAGAATATAGTTAAAAGAGTTATAGGTATGCCTGGAGATATTATAGAGATTAAAAATAAAAAGGTTTATATAAATGGCGAACTCTTTGAAAGAGGATATGAATGCTATGGTATAGCTTATCCTCCACCACCTCAACCTCCTTTTCAAATTATAGAACAAACTTTTGCTGAAGATGAGGAAGATTTATATATATCTAACAGCGATTGGTATAAACCTTATATTGTCCCTCCAGATAGCACTAAAGGAATTTCAGCCAGAAAGGTCTTTAATCGTGATTGGTTTGGACCTATTAAAGTTCCAGAAGGACACTATTTTGTGATGGGAGATAATCGTGATGTTAGTGAGGACAGTCGTTACTGGGGATTTCTTAAGAGGTCAGATATAACTGGTAGTCCCTGGTTAATATTCTTTTCACGAGGAATAGAGTATAATAAACTTTATGATACTCCTCATATCCGATGGAACAGGATATTTCGTCTCGCCAGATAGCTGTTTATCTACATATCCCTTTTTGCCTAACTCATTGCGGATATTGCACTTTTTTCAGTGTCCACTATTCAAAATCTTCACTGGAACTTTATCTACAATATCTGCATAAAGAAATAGACCTATTTTTTCAATATCATCCTGATTTAGCTTACGCAAAGTCTATCTATTTCGGAGGCGGAACCCCATCTTTATTAAGAGCAGAGGATATTGCAGAACTCTGTGCTCATTTTAATTTTGCTGAAGAAGCTGAAATTACTCTGGAAATAAATCCTCTGCAAATAACTAAGAACTACCTCTCAGCTTTGAAAAACACACCAGTAAATCGTCTTTCTATTGGTATTCAAAGTATGGACAATGAAGAACTAAATCTTCTTGATAGAAAACATAAAGCTGAGCAGATAAAGGATAAAATTGAGCTCTGTCGTCAGTTCGGGTTTAATAATATCTCTTTTGACCTTATATATGGTTTACCCGGTTCATCCTTAAAAAAATTAAAAGATAATCTTATCCAATTTCTCTATGTAAAACCTGAACACATTTCATGCTATCTTTTAACCCTGGACTCGGATACTCCTTTAGCGGCAAAAATAAAGAAAGGGAAAGTCCCTCCTTTACCAGCAGATAGCTTGCTGGCAGAAGAATACGAACTTATATGTTCAGAACTGAATAGGGCAGGATATGAGCAATATGAGATTTCCAATTTCTGTCTTCCTGGCAAACAATCAAAACATAATCTGTGCTACTGGAAAAGTATGCCCTATCTTGGATTAGGAGCTTCAGCTTCTGGATTCTTACCTCCCTATCGTTATACCAATCCCTCTAATCTGTATGATTACTATGACCATGTGGAAAAAGGATTAATTATGCCTGAGGCTGAATCCTGTTCCTCCAAGCAAATGATTGCAGATTTCATTATGATGGGATTAAGATTGACAGAGGGTATTGACCTGAATGAGCTGAAAAACCACTTTAACTATGATCTGGAAGAAGATAAGGGCTTACAACTGGAAAAGTTATATAGTCTTGGTATGATTGAAAAAAATGGCTCTTATCTCTCTCTTAGCACTAAAGCACTTTTTGTCTCTAATACCATAATTGGAGAGCTAATATGACGCTAAGGGAACTTAGAGAATTACTTACCAGAGCCATTAAAGATACCGAATTTGAAAATCATACTTACTTTGCAGGTGGTTGCGTGCGGGACTTCTTATTAAATCCAGATGCTGCTATTATTGAAGCAGATATAGCTGTAGAACTTCCAGAAGGTGGCATAAAACTTGCCTATTTTTTTCAGGAAAAATTCAATACTCCTGCTCCTGTAATCCACAAAAGCTTTGGAACTGCTAAAATAATCATAGAAGGTATAAAAATAGAAACGGTGATGACCCGAAGCGAGAAATATCCTCCTGGTAGAAGACATCCTTATGTACAGTTTGCAGACCTGTATACCGATTGTCTACGTCGTGATTTTACTATCAATGCACTATATCAAGAAATAATGACGGGCAAGGTTTTAGACCCCTGTCAAAAAGGCTTCGCAGATTTGCAAGCCAGAGTTATTCGCTGTGTTCAGGACCCTTTTCATTCTTTCGTAGAAGACCCTCTAAGAATTCTGCGTGCTCTTCGCTTTGCGGTTACCTTAGATTTTGAAATAACAGCTGAAACACTTTCTGCTATTAAGACCAATGCTCATTTAGTCTCAACTTTAAGTGCCAATCGCTGTGCTGACGAATATTCTCGCATAAAACAACTTCCCGCAGAAAAAATAGTTCAATGGAAGAAACTGCTTGATGAGACTTGCGTCCTAAATTATTTAACAGCCAAGATTCCCATTCGGTAGGATATTCTAATTCTTGACCAAATCGCTATCTACAGCATAAATATAATATTTTTGGAATAGAATCCAATTTTATTATAATATTTTTGGATTTGCTTCCAATTTTATTATAATTTTGCCTATTACAATCCTTCCCAATTTAATAACGCTTCATTTATATCATAAATCTTATTTTTGGAGAACCACGCAAAAACAAGAGATAGATTATATAGAAGAAAGTAATAATCTTTATATGGCTTGTGAGATTAAATGGAATCCCCGCAGAAAACCGAGATTTTCTAAAACTTTCTGTGATAATTATCCTCTTTCCGAGACCAGAGTTATTAATCCCGAAAATCTGGGAGATTGGATTAGTTGAATAGCCTATTTCTTATCAAATTAATAATTGATTTATCTTTTTAGCCTATATAATATAAAAACCCGGGAATAATATCCCGGGTTTTTATACTGTTTTTCCTTACTACTGAATTGCAATTACTCTATAGAATTTCTTTGGAGAAGCTGGATAGGAAACACTATGATTAGTGGTTATTTCCACTTGTCCAAAGGTTCCATAAGGATCATCGGCAGCTTCAATACGATAACTTGTCGCTCCTGTTACTGGTTCCCAAGAAAGGATAATGTTATTATCTTGAACTGAAATAGTGACAACTGGTGCAGGCAAGGTGACTCCAGCACTGGAAAAATCTGCCCAGCACCGTGCCGTAAAGAGATTCCCTTCTACAACCCGGGAATTGGGAAGACCTATGATATTCCATAAACCTGTAGGTACAGGCATTCCTATATAATCTACATCATAGAAAGTGGTGCGGAAATTCATTAAGCCATTGTTCATAGGATATAAAGTACCATTAATAAAAGTTAAACCACTTTCTGCATTATCAAATGAGACACCCATAACTCTTATCAGTTCAGATTCATATTCCTCAAAGTTAGTGACTAGTTCATTAAGACTTATCTCCTGTGGAATAATTACATTGCCGGTGGAAACTGCTGGACCAGGATCAGCTAAAGGAGTTAATTGCATCATACCACCATATTCTGCAACCGTTCCAACAATGTTACTGATGCCATCATAGAGATTATAAGTTGTGGTAATTGCTCCACTGTTATCATCTATCAAAATTGCTGCGGTATTATCCTGGATGAATTTTTGATGACGGAAAGCTTGCTGGAAGGTTATTACCGCAGTTCCGGTATATTTATAATAAACACCTGGTGTACCAGCTCTCAATTCTGCTATAGTAGCTACATTAATAGGAAAGATATAATGTGCTTGAGCTGCTGGACTTACGCTATATCCATTACCATAGGCAACCGCTTTAAGAGTGGTAGTGGTAGTAATAGAAATTGGAGAAGTATAAATAGTCCCCAAAGTTTCAGTAGGAATGCTACCATCAGTGGTATAACGAATGGTCACTCCAGGACTGGAACAACTTATTGTGACAGTTATGGGAGCAGAAAAGATACCACCAGTAGGATTAAAGGTCGGAGCTGCTGCAGCTGGCATACCAGGAGTAAAAGTGTGCCAACCCAGATAAGTAGTAGTATCCTGCGGATAGGAATCCCATTCCGTTGCAAGAGTAGGAAATCCGCTTTCTGGATTTGTTGTAACTCCATGAGTGACATCTGACTTACGCACTAAGGTTTTATCTAATGTTATTAAAGGAGCAGTGCCCCAATAATTTCCGGGATCTTCACCAATTCTTCCAAATATATCTATATAAATTGGATTAGCGGTAGTACCTTTAATCAAAGCCACTGCGTCATCTCCATTAAAATAACATACAGTACTATTAATATCACTAACTGCTTGAATGGCAGCATTGGCACTTGCATGAGAAATCACATATACATCATTATGAGCTAAAGTTCCACTTAATTGTAATGTATTAGTTGGTGAAGTGGCTCCATTTGAATACAACAGAACCATATATTGACTTAGGTCTACTGGCACGCCAGTTCCATTAAATATCTCTAATGCTTTATTATTACTTGATCCTTCAATATATTCAGAAAAGAAAAGGTCAGTAGCAAAGATTCCAGAAACTATAGCCGTTCCGCTTACATTTATCACATAATTAGTAGCATTAGCAGTTGTATGGGTAATAGTTCCGGTAAAATTACCAGCTGTTGTTGCATTCATACGAACATAGACCAGACCATTGTAAGTAGGTGGTAAAGTTAAAGTTGAGCTCCAGGGATCTGAATTAGTAGTGCTCAATTCAAAAGGACTGGTAGCTATAATAATTATATCTGACACTGCACCAGTGGCACTCAAACTATATGATTGAGAAGCCGAAGGAGTTCCTATTTCCTGAGAAAATTCAGTTAAATTAGCGATTATATGCCATGTAACATCAGCAGGGAGAGTTTCTCCATCAACCCTAACTCTAACTTCTTCTGCTCCTGGACTATTGTGTGTTATAAAACCTCCATAAGTACCGACTTCCATTCCATAAAGTCTTACATAAATATTTCCATTATAATCCAGAGGCACCTGAATAGTGGTTTCCCAGTCATCGGTTCCTGTAGTAGAAATCTGGAACGGTTCTGGTGCTACCACAGTGATAGGACTGATTAATTGATGCCCTTCTAAATGATAATGAGCAATTTCATCAGATGGATTACCTACAATATTGTATAATGGATCTGGTTCTCCAATAACCACTATTTGCGGATTTGCCTGAAATCCCCAAAGATTGAACCAGGAATTAGCCACCCTTATACCATCAAGTAGTAAAGTCGGAGCATTTGCAGCAGTACCTTGACGGAGAGCAATAGAACCTATATCAGCAGCATCAGTGTTAGTATCGGTAGCGGTCAAAGTAACGGCTGGTTCATTATATGTTATAGGAGGGTTGATATATAAATGAGCCACATCATTTGCCATACCTTCAAAGAAATCATAGCGTAATACCAATAAGTAAGTGGTATTTAAACTATAGCTAAAATCTGTCCAGACTACATTTCCAGTAACATTTGCTGCATAAGATAGACCAAAACTTAAAGCGTCAGCGTCGTTCTTTTTTACAAAAACCCTCCCTCTATAAAGAGTTCCTATCGTTTGGGGACCAAAGTGAATAAAATAATCACCAGTTGTAGTGGCAGAGGTTATATTAACCAGAAAAGAGGCATAAACTGAATTTGCTGTTTGAGCAGTAAAAGTGCGATGAATATCTTCTCCTGAAGTAGCAAGAGAGATTAAATTTCCTGCTATAGAAGGATAACCTTCATAAGTCAAATTGCCACTTTGAACGGTTATGGGATTAGTTCCTGTACTATGTGCAGTCCAGCGAGTAGATGTTAAAGCTAAGCCTGTGTCATAATAAAAGTTATCCAGAAGCAAGAGATTAGCAGGAGTAGGTTCAAAAACTATTCCATTAACCGCAAGAGTTGCCTGTGCAGTACCACTGGTATGAATAATATTCCCATTATAATTTGTAATATTAGTTCCATTTAAACGAACATAGACTGTGCCATTAAAAGAGGGATTAAGGGATAATTGACCTGACCAGTTTGTATTATCTGTTGAAAGTTGATAACCTGCTGGTGGTATAATAGAAATATTCTGAGTAAGATATTCTCCATATAAAGTATAACCCTGGCTTTCTGAGGGAGTTCCCTGTTCCATAGTAAATTTAGTTAAAGTTCCAGTTATGTGTAGTACTGGAGGTTGGGTTTCTAAAACTGTTCCATTTACGGGTAAGTCAACTTGAGCTGCACCTGTACTGGAATGGGTAATATTACCGCTAAATGTTCCTATTGTTGTCCCGGTCAGTCTTACATAAATTGAACCATTATAAGTAGGCGATAAAGAAAGATTAGATGAATAAGAACTACCATCAGTAGATATTTCAAAACCTGTGGGGGAAGTTACAATAATGTTAGCTGTTAAATTTTGTCCTATTAGAGTATAGTTTTGGGCTGGAGAAGGAGTTCCTACTATTGTACTAAAGGGATTAAGTGTTCCAGATACGGAAATAACTGGTTCACTTCCTACTGTTATGGTATAAGTAGGAAATGTTAGAGGACCATTATCATTGGTGTAATATTTGGTTCTATCGCCAAATAAAGAAAGTAATTGTGCCTTTGTTCCTGATACTGATACAGAAGTTTGAGGTTCACTACCGTTAGCAAAATAACCGTTATCAACTTCAGTAGTAGAATCGGTTAATCCAACAGAAGCACCACTTAAAGCAGTTGGTAGATCTGATGTATTAGCATTATTACCCCATACCCAATTTTCTGTTGAAAATCCATATAACCAGATAGAAGCATCATTAGTAGATGGTGCTGTTGTACCTTCATAAGCTAAAATTTGGTCACCAGCTGTAGCAAGACTAAAATTTGTATTAGTTGTGACAGTGCCTAAAGTGGCACTATAAGGACTTGTATTAATGGAAAGAGTTATACAGGTACCTTTACTAACTAACTCAGTATGTGTCCAAACAATGGTTCCTTCATTTGGTCTCCATTGTTGGGTGGTAGCATTCCATCCATTATCGGTAAAAGAAATTTCAGTATTAGCAGGAATATCGGCTAAAGCAACAAAAATCATTGATTTTGGAGTATCAGTATGAACTCCTAAAATAGCGATATCACCTGCTGTTAATCCTATTAAATATGTAAATGATAGGACTGCGACGATTAAAAAACCTAATTTTTTTAACATTTTTCTCTCCTTTTTAATTTATTTTCCAGCAAATTGGAAGAGCTTTTTTCACGCTTTACTTATTGTATTTATCTTATCCTCTTTATTAATTTATAAATCATCTACTTATACTTAAAATATAAAATAAGAAATCCGTCAATCTTTTTTACTTCATTTTATTTAGAGATGGAAAAATTCATATTTCGCTTTATCTAATTGTTATTAAATAAATAACAAGTTTGTATTTTCATAAAGTTAAATGGTTTTATATTTTTTACCTATACTCATTTTATAGATAAAATAAAGGATTAGGTCGTCAATTAATATATTTACTCAAGGGTCAATCATTTTCAAATTGACAAGCATTAACCTAAAAAATATTTGTTTGATTTTGTAACTCTTATTATTCTGACAAATATAAAACAAATATAAAAGGAACTATTATGCCAAAAACGGAAAATCCATTATTGAAAGAAAGGAACGAACATCGTTTACAGGCTATACCATTTGATGAGATTAAAACAGAACATTTTATGCCTGCTATTCAGGAAGCTTTGAAAATGGCAAAGGCAGAAATTGAAAGTTTAAAAAATAATCCTGCAGAACCAGATTTTGAAAATACTATTTTAGCTCTGGAATTGAGTGGAGAAAAGCTGGAGAATGTAGCCAGCATCTATTTCAATCTGCTTTCTGCTGAGTCGGATGCAGAATTTAAAGCTCTGGCACAACAGATTTCTCCTCTTTTAGCAGAATTTAGTAGTTCTATTATGACAGACCCCGTTATCTTCTCAAGAGTTAAAAAAGTGTGGGAAAAAGAGGTTCAGAATAGGCCTAAACCCCAAATTCCCAAAGATTTTTCCGAAAAGCAATATTTGCAACAGGCAGAGCGTTATCGTCTCATTGACCGTGTTTATAAAGGATTTATCAGAGGAGGTGCTTTATTAACTCCAGAGGAAAAAGAAGAATTAACTGAAATAGAGATGGAAGCTTCTAAACTGGGACCTAAATTTAGTGATAATGTTCTTGCTGCCACCAATGCTTTTGAATTATATATCACTAATCACAGTGATGTGGAAGGTATCCCTCAGAATGTTTTGGAAAGAGCTGCACATCAAGCAAAGGTCAAAGGCAAAAAGGAAGGATGGCTATTTACTCTTCAACCTTCCAGTATGGTTCCTTTTCTCACTTATTGCAAAAATAGAGAATTGCGTCGTCAGATTCAGATAGCATATAATTCTCGCGCTTTTAACGATAAATTTGATAATCAGGAAATCATCAAACAACTGCTTAAACTGAGAGAAAGACGAGCTAAACTTTTAGGTTATCCCACTTATGCTGATTATGTGCTTGAAGACCGTATGGCAGAGTCAGTTCAAAATGTGATAAATTTCCTGGAAAAGATATATCAAGTGGCTTATCCTGCAGCTCAAAATGAATATAAAGAAGTAGTGGAATTTGCTCGTGAAATTGATAATATCACTGATTTTCAACCCTGGGATTTAGCCTACTATTCCAATAAATTAAAAGAAAAGAAATATGCTTATGACCCAGAAGAACTGCGTCCCTGGCTTAAAGTAGAAGATGTATTGAGTGGCTTATTTATTGTGGCTAATCGGCTTTACGGTATTGAAATGAAACAGGTTAACGATATACCAACCTGGCATCCTGAGGTTAGCACCTGGGAAGCTTATGATAGAGATGGAAATTATCTGGGCTTACTCTATTTAGACCTTTTCCCGAGAGAGACTAAAAGAGGAGGTGCTTGGCAAACAACTTTTCAGACCGCAGGACTTTATTCGGACGGTATTCGTAGACCTCAAGTGGCTATTGTAGCATCCCTTACACCTTCAACTCCAGAACAACCTTCACTTTTGCTTCTGGATGAAGCTCGCACTATTTTTCATGAATTTGGACATGCTCTCCATTCTCTTCTGGCAGATGGATACTATAAAAGCCTAAGCGGAACCAATGTGCTCTGGGATTTTGTAGAATTACCCAGTCAATTGATGGAAAACTGGTTGCTGGAAGAAGAAGCATTAAAACTATTTACCCGCCATTATGAGACCGGTGAACCTCTTCCAGAAGAATTACTGCAAAAGGTTATAGCCGCCAAGAATTTCCAAGCTGGGCTCGCTAATATCAATCAGCTTCGTTATGGATATCTGGATCTTGCTTGGCATATCACACCAGTAGAAAAGATTTCTGATGTAGATGCCTTTGAAAAGGAGGTGACTGCTCGTTTTCAAGTGCAACCTCCAGTTCCCAAAAGCAATATCTCCTGTGCTTTTGCTCATATCTTTGCGGGAGGTTATTCCGCTGGTTACTATTCTTATAAATGGGCTGAATCTCTGGAAGCAGATGTCTGGAGTCTTTTTAAAGAAAAAGGTATCTTTAATCCAGAAGTAGCCAATTCTTTCCGCCAATATATCTTAGCTCGCGGAAATGCCTTCCATCCTATGGACCTATTTGTCGCTTTTCGCGGTAGAAAACCTGACCCTGAAGCTCTATTAAGAAGAGATGGACTACTGAGCTAAACATCGGTAATAACAATCATTAAATCCCTGAACTCCTATCAGAAAAAGATAGAAGTAGAAGTCAGTATTTTAAATTAAAATCAGGAAGGTGAGGTTAACTGACTTTATAATATAGCCTAATAAAAAGAAGCTTATTTATATAAAAGCACCTTAATATTAAAATAACGATTAAAAATGAAACTTTACCTAAAAAACGCAGGGAACGACCATAACCTTATCTGATTTAATCCAACAACTTAATCTTTCAATTATTTTAACCCTAGGTTATTCTGTCTGCGACCTGAACTTATAGAAAAAGAGCTATATATAAAAACTTTTTTAATAAATATCATCTTCTAAAATTATAACTCTTATTCATAGGTAAATCTTCATCTCTATCTTGGCTCTCCCTTAGCTCTTGCTTGCTTAAGTTCTTAAGAGAGAGGTAAGTGTGAACTTAGAGATAGTATCTGATTATATTATAATAAGATAAGTCTAAATAAACCTCATCTTTTCTATTTTCTAATTTCTTCCAATGTGATATTCAATAGTTGCTATAAAATCTAAAATTCTTCTCTTTATTCCTAAATATTAGTCCTTAGGATTATATTAATTCTACTACATCAACCGTATATTTCAATAATACTTTTCTTATTTCTATACTTTATGCTCCAAATCCACTTATTCTCCTTTGGATGATATTTCTAACTTGCATATAAGAATACGATTCGTTAAACTTTTAAAATTATCCGAAAGAGAAGTGGATATATTATAAAATTTATGACCTACCTCATATTAATTTGAGAAAGGTAGTCAAAAGAAGGTATTTTTTCTGCTGAGAATCTACATATATAAGTTTTTTACTTGACAGAACTGATAAATTAAGAATATATATTTTGTATAACGATTAAATTAAAG
>NZ_SMOG01000029.1 GCF_004353895.1 Candidatus Syntrophosphaera thermopropionivorans
ATTGAGGTAGGAACCGTAATTGGAACGGTTAAGAATCAACAGAATGCACCTATAATGGGAGCAACAGTAACCTGTGGGGATGTTACAGCTACTACTAATGCCAGTGGTGCTTATAGTATGCAGGTACCTGCCGGAACTCATAGTGTAACCGCCAGTGCACCATGCTATGATTCAGTTACTGAGGATAATGTGGTAGTGGTAAATAATCAGACTACTACGGTGAATTTCATACTTCCTCCCAGCAGTACCAACATTATACTGGAGGATAGTTTTGAGACCTATGAGAACTTTGCTCTGACCTTTGCACCCTGGACCTGTGTTGATGTAGACCAGAGTGGAACTTGGGGCATAGAAAATGTAAGCTTCCCCAATTGCTTCTCACCTATGGCATACATCATCTTTGTGCCCTCAGCTACAACTCCTCCGATTAGTACTCCAGATGTAACTCATACTGGTACTAAAGTAGCAGCTTCTTTTGCTGCAACTACTCCTCCTAATAATGACTGGTTGATTACCCCGCTACTGCATCGTCCTGCTCAGATAACCTTCTGGGCACGCTCTTATGTGTCCACTTATGGTCTGGAAAGATTTAAAGTAGGTGTCTCTACCACGGGAACCAATCCGAGCGATTTCACCATCATCAGTGGACCTAACTATATAGAAGCACCGGTATCTTGGACGGAATATACCTATGAAATTGAGGGACAACCTGAAAATGCATATATCGGAATTCAGTGTGTATCTCATGATGCCTTTATCTTCCTGTTAGATGATGTCACGGTTGAAGCTACTCCTTTAGCAGATCCCAATGTTCCTGTTCTGGCAACAGAGCTGCAGGGTAATTATCCCAATCCTTTCAATCCGGAGACCACTATTCGCTACAGTGTGAAAGAGACCAGTCCTGTCACCATAGAGGTTTATAACCTTAAGGGGCAGCTGGTTCGTACACTGGTGAATGAGGTCAAGATAGCAGGTAATTATTCAGTAATCTGGAACGGAAGAGACAGTCATAATCAACCTGTATCCAGCGGAGTCTATTTCTATAAGATGAATGCTGGTAAATACAGCAGCACCAAAAAAATGATAATGATGAAATAGTATCCCAAAATCATAAAATACCATAACTCCCTTAATGGTAAGGGTTGTTATGTGGTATAAATATATAAGGGCACGATGAGATTATCGTGCCCTTATTTTTAGCAGTAGCAGAATAATAAGAAGTGGGGCAAAGAATTTCTTTGGGATGTAGCTATTTAATTTTTATAATACTAAGACTTGATACGGCTATGGAGTATAAAAACTATATCAATTTATATAAGTAGCCATTTAACTAAAGGTGATAAATTAATATATTAGTTTAAGCTTATGATTTCAGGGATTATGTAGTTTTGATATAGAACAGTAAAGGGTAAGAATTTTTTAAGTAGTAAAAGGGACTTGACAAGCAAGGGCTTATAAAAAATAATAATTTAATGAGGAAAAGTAAGAGGATTGGTAATGACCAAAAGAGAGCAAGGTATTACAAAACTTAGAAATTATGTGCGAGAAAAGAATCTTTTCTCTGCTGAAGCTAAGTTATTACTTGGAGTCTCTGGAGGTTCCGATTCCATAGCTTTATTATATCTTTTTTCTTTATTAAGATCTGAAATAGATATCACACTTTTAGCAGTGCATATAAATCATCAATTGAGAGGAGAAGAAAGTGAAGCTGATGCAGTGTTAGTGAGAGGTATATGTCAGAAATTAGGAGTTCCTCTAATAGTACGTAAGATAAATTTAACTGATAAATCTGAGAATCAAGCGAGACAGAAAAGGTTTGAAGCTTTTCAGCAAGTGTTAGATGCCTATCAATTTGACTATATTGTGACAGGTCATCACCGTAATGATCAGACAGAGACAATGTTGTTGAATCTTTTTAGGGGAGCCGGTTTAAGTGGCTTAGCTGGTCTTAGACCTCGTAGTGGTATAGTGTTGCATCCTTTACTTTGCTTTTCCAAAAAAGAATTGCAAGATTTATTGGTAGAAGCTCAAATTCCCTGGAGAGAAGATTCAAGTAATCAAGAGCTTAATTATAGAAGAAACTGGATTCGGCATACACTTTTACCTCTTTTAGAGCAAGAAATTAACCCTCAAATCTCCACCAGTTTAGGAACTCAAGCTGAGATTTTTGCCGATGCCGAAGATATGATTTTAAAAAGAATGAAGTCCTTACTAAAAAAGGTAGTATTAGATGAGGATAATAGTAAAGTTATTCTTTCTCTACCCCCACTAATACATTTTAGTAAATTAGAGCAGTATTACATTATAAGGGAAGTAATTGTAGAAATAAGTGGAAGTAGGCGTGACTTTTTTGCTCATAATTTTGAAAATATCAGGAAGTTATTTGCAGCTGAAGGTAGTAAAAAGGTCAGTTTGAATAATGGATTAGAAGTAGTTAAAGAATATGATAAATTAATCATAAAGTTTTCAGAAGAGCCCAAACCCGTTCCTGAGCCAATAGTTGTGGAAGAAGATCGTTCACGAGTAGTTTGGGGTGATTATAGATTTAGTTTTAAGTTATTGAAAGTGCTGCCCAATCGTTTTAGTAATGATCCTTTGACAGTATGCCTTGATGCAGATAAAGTAAAATATCCTTTTGTAATTCGTAGTCGTAAACCTGGTGATAGATTTATGCCATTGGGTATGAATCAGATAGTTAAGTTAAAAGACTTTCTAATAAATTGTAAGGTGCCCAAATCTGAACGGGATTACATTCCAATCTTTGATGATGGAGAAAAAATTTTCTGGGTAACAGGTAAAAGATTGGATCAGAGAGTGGCAATTGATGATAATAGTACTCGTTTTTTGCATATAACTGCAGAAAAGATACAAGATAAGCAGCTTAGACCTGCAAATCGTAGCAGAACAGGAGAGAAAAAATGAATAAAATGAACTGTGATCTTGCAGCTTTGCTTTTTGATGAATTTCGCATCCAGTCCAGGGTGCGGGAAATTGGAATGCAAATCACTCAAGAATATAAAGATAAAGTCCCCATTCTGGTGGGAATATTAAAAGGCGGATTTATGTTTCTTGCCGATTTATGCCGGAGCATCTCTATTCCTGTGGAATTGGATTTTCTTGCTATTTCAAGTTATGGGAAAGAGGCTTCCAGTTCTGGAGTTGTAAAGATTCGGAAGGATATTGATCTTGACATAACGGGTAGAGATGTTATAATTGTTGAAGATATTGTAGATACTGGTTTGTCTTTACAATATATAAAAGAATATTTATCTAAACATTCACCAGCAACTTTGAAAACATGTGTATTGTTGGATAAGCCAGCAGCGCATAAAATAGATGTGAGTTTTGATTATGTAGGATTTGAAATAGGTAATGAATTTATAGTAGGTTATGGATTAGATTATAATGAGCAATACCGGAATTTACCTTATTTAGGAATATTGAAGGAAGAATTATATAAATGAAATATATCAGTCTAATACTAATATTATTAATGAGTTATGCAGGTTTAAGTGCTGCGAATACAGTTAACACTCCTGCTCAACCCATGGACCAGTCTTCTCAAGAAGCGGTAATGCAAGAATTTTCGCAACTATTGAAATGGTTTGTTATCGCCTTAATAATCATTTCGGTGATTAGTTTAATACGCATCTTCCGGTTAAGACATAAAATGAATGCTGGAAAGAAGCAACAGCCACCTCAAAGTAGACCATACCAAACTCGTCGTAATGTTAAACCTGGGGCTCCTAAATCTCAGCGTCAAAATATGCCTCCGGGGCGTCCGACTCAAACACCAATCTCTTTTACTTTTATAATAATTATGGTAATGCTGGGGTTAATGCTACTTTTCAGTTGGTTGGGAGGACGGGAACAAATAATTGAAGCCAGCTACACCGAGTTCACTGCTCAATTAGCTCAGGGCGAAATCAAATCTGTTACTTTCACCGATCAGGATATGATTTATACTACTCTATCGGGGAAAAAATATCATACTTTATTACCTCCATTAGAAGATCCGAATTTAATGCCTCAATTACTGGAAAACAAGGTTGAGATAAATACCAAGAAACCCTCTCATTGGGCAAGCATTCTATCCTATTTACTTCCGCTGGTTCTTCTTCTGGTATTTTGGTGGCTTTTGATGCGGGGAGTAAGTAATCAAAATACTCAGGCATTTAGCTTTAGTAAAAGTAAAGCAAGATTGCACCAGGGTGATCGAACTACCGTAACCTTCAAAGATGTGGCAGGAGTAGATGAAGCAAAAGAAGAATTGCAAGAGATAGTGGATTATCTGAAAGAACCACGTAAATTCCAGAGAATAGGAGCTCGTATTCCTCGTGGTGTTTTACTCGTAGGACGTCCAGGAACAGGTAAAACTCTACTTGCACGAGCAGTTGCAGGAGAAGCTGGAGTTCCCTTTTATAGTATCAGTGGCTCTGACTTTGTAGAAATGTTTGTGGGAGTCGGTGCAGCAAGAGTAAGAGACCTATTTGACCAAGCCAAGAAAAATGCTCCCTGCATTACTTTTATTGATGAGATAGATGCAGTTGGAAGACATCGTGGTTCAGGTTTGGGTGGAGGTCATGATGAACGCGAGCAAACGCTTAATCAGCTTCTTGTTGAAATGGATGGTTTTGAAATCAATGATTCAGTAATAATAATTGCCGCTACTAATCGTCCGGACATTTTAGATCCTGCATTATTGCGCCCTGGTCGTTTTGATCGTCAAGTAACGGTTGATTTACCAGATATTAAGGGACGAACTGAGATTTTGAAAGTGCATGCTTCCAAATTGCCTCTTGCTCCTGATGTGAATCTGGAAGTTATCGCTCGGGGCACTCCTGGTTTTAGTGGTGCAGAGTTAGCTAATATCGTTAATGAAGCAGCACTTCTGGCAGCACGTCAGGGTAAGCAACTAATTGATATGGAAGATTTTGAGGAAGCAAAAGATAAGCTAATTTTAGGAAAGGAAAAGAAGAGCAGAGTAATCCCAGAAGAGGATAAAAAACTCACAGCTGTTCATGAAATAGGTCATGTTTTGACCTCTGTATTTCAGGAAACTACGGAACCTGTGCATAAAGTATCCATTATTCCCAGAGGTTTTTCTGCTGGAGCTACTCATTTTCTTCAAACAGATAGAATGAACTATTCCCGGAAGTATCTGGAAGAGACTATGGTAGAGCTTTTAGGAGGACGTGCTGCGGAAGAAATAGTATTTGGAGAATTGACAACCGGTGCCAGTAATGACCTGGAAAGAGTTACCGAAATTGCCAAAAAGATGGTCTGTGTGTGGGGTATGAGTGATGCCTTTGGACCTATGACAATTGGCAAAGATCAAACTGAAGTTTTTCTGGGTAAAGAATTAGTGGAAAGAGATGTTCATAGCAATGAAACTGCTCAATTAGTAGATAGTGAAATTAGAGGCTTTATTTATCGTGCCTATGATCGTGCGCTGAATATCTTACGGCGTCATATTGATATCCTGGAAAAAATGTCAGCTATTCTATTAGAAAAAGAAATTCTGGGCACAGACGAAATATTTGAGTTTCTGTTAGCAGAAGTGGAAGAGGATGAAAAAGATATCATAATGAAGAAGTATCAAAAAGCCAAAGAACTTCGTTTTGAACATAGTGTTAAACCTGTACCACCTGAAAATCCAGAGACTAAGGAACAACAAGAATCTGCGGCTCAAACTCCTCCTTCGGAACCTCAAGATTGAATCTTAAAAGCTATTATAGCTCCTAATTTATAACATCCTTAGGAGCATAATGGTTAATTATATCTGTTAAATACATGAGCAAGCTGAAAGAATTGTTTATCTCCTTAACGGTGCGTAATTACAGACTGTTCTTTATGGGACAGCTTATTTCTTTAATTGGTACCTGGGTACAGCGAACTGCTATGAGCTGGTATGTTTACAGATTGACTCATTCTCCTTTTCTTCTTGGTGTGGTTGCCTTTTTAAGTATGATACCTGCTCTATTTATAAGTCCAT
Source organism: Candidatus Syntrophosphaera thermopropionivorans (assembly GCF_004353895.1). Taxonomy (GTDB): domain Bacteria; phylum Cloacimonadota; class Cloacimonadia; order Cloacimonadales; family Cloacimonadaceae; genus Syntrophosphaera; species Syntrophosphaera thermopropionivorans. Next base: position 5,996 of record NZ_SMOG01000029.1, read on the forward strand.
TTGCTGGAGCTTGGGCTGATCGCTGGGATCGTAGGGAAACCTTAATCGGAACGCAAATCCTATTTATGTTACAGGCTTCTCTCCTGGCAGCAGGAGTGTTAACTGGTTTTATAAATGAGCTCCGTTGGTGGCCTCTCCTTGTTTTGGCATTGTTTCAGGGTTGTGTTGATGGTGTAGATGCTCCTTTTAGGCAAAATTTTGTGCTGGACTTAGTGGGGAAAAAGTCCTTGCTACCTAATGCTATTGCTACAAATTCTGCTATGTTTAATTCTGCCAGACTGCTGGGACCCTCTATTGGTGGGATAATGATAGTATTGGTGGGTGAAGGCATTTGTTTTTTAATAAATGCTCTTTCCTATCTGGCGGTTATAGGTTCTTTAATGGCAATTCGTATTCAATATCGTAAGCCTCCCGAAAGCAAAGAGAATATATTCGCTAAAATCAAAGAAGGATGGAGTTATTCCTGGCGCAATCTTCCCATTCGCTGGCTAATAGCAAATCTTGGTGTGTTTATGCTCTTTGCTATGTCTTATACTTCTGTTATTCCGGTGTTTGCCAGGGATGTCCTTAAGGGAAATGCTGGAACTCAGGGTCTTTTATTAACCTGTGCAGGTGTGGGCGCTTTAGCGAGTGCTATTTATATGGCAGGACGCAAAACAATCAAGGGTCTACCCTGGGTTTCTATTATGATGGGTTGTATTGGAAGTCTTGCATTAATAGGATTTTCGCAGAGTACCAACCTCTGGTTGAGTATGTTAATGATGGTCTTTGTAGGGATGGGATTGACCATTCAAATGGCGATAACTAACACTTTATTACAGACAATATCTTATCCCAGTATGCGAGGAAGAGTTCTAAGTGTTTATACTATGACCTTAAATTCTCTAACTCCTTTTGGAAGCTTATTACTTGGTTGGTTAACTCGGGAAATTGGACCTCGTTATGCCTTAACTATCTGTGCAGCAATTTGTTTACTATGGGTTTTAAGTGGGATTAAAATGGTTCCCAAAGTTTCCAAAAACATTCTAAGAATGCTGGTAAAGAATAAAAATACTGAACTCTATAGACCCATTACCGTTCATCCAGTATACTCAGAGACAGTATAATGAAAACTTTTGTGTTCTTTGGAGATAAACAATACGATTATAGAAGTCTAATGGCTAATCAAAAAGACTTTTATGTGGGTGATAGATTGATTTTAGCGAGTCAAAGCGTTATTGCAGAACAAGTAGCAAGCGATAAAGTATACCTATGTTCAAAGAAAGATAATGGTGCCGGTTTTGGTTCTCATTCTCAGATACAGGGTGTTGATGCTCTAATTACAGCAATTCCCAATCAATATCTTTTAATACGTACTGCAGATTGTTTCCCAATTTTGCTGGAAGATAAAAAACAGCGCGTGGTTGCTGCTGTGCATAGTGGAAGAGAGGGAACCCGATTAAATCTTGTAGGTAAGACCATAAACGCTCTGAAAGAAAAATTGGAGGTTATGGCTCAGGACTTAATTGCTTACATTGGTGCTGGAATTTGCGGGGAACATTATACTGTTGATGAGGGCACCTGGAGATTTTATAATGAGTGTATGGAACAACAAGGTTTTTTAATCGGGAAAGTTCCTTTTTGCCATATTGACCTTAGAGCAGGGATAACTCAGCAACTCCTTGCAGCTGGAGTCCCTTCTGATCAAATAGTTCATAAAAATACCTGCACATTTGAATCGCCTCTATATTTTTCTTATAGAAGGGATAAAACTGATAATCGCCAAATTAGCCTTATTGGACTTATAGATGAGTAAAATTCTGACAAATCCGGATGGGAATATTAAATTAGAGCTCAAAGATGATAAGCTCTCGGCCTGGTTAACCATTAAGAAAGACAATAAACTTATAGATGAAAAGGATATTCTGGACTTATTAGAACGAGCTGGAATTAAGAATGGTTTTGAAGAAGCACAAAGATATATGCGGAAGCATAGTATGGAAAAGGATTTTGACATTCCTTTCCCCATAGCTATGTGTTCCCGAGTGCAGGGTGAAACAAAACTTAACTATTATTTCAATCTGAATCAAGCAAAGCAGAGACAAAGAGAGATTCATTTAGATGACCTACCTAATCTCACCCGTATTGAAGAGGGCACTGTGATTGCTGATTATAACAATGATATCTTTGATCGTCAGGGCTCCATATATGACATTTACGGAGAAATGCTACCTGATGAAGAATTGGATTTACAGGCAGCTCAACAAATTGCAGGTGAGAATGTTACTTTTGATATAAATCGTCAACAATATTTAGCGAAATGTGCAGGGATTCCTCGCGTTGATGAGGAAGGTAGAATTTCTATTATAGATAAAGTTATTCTTAAGGAAGGCATATCTTATCCTGCTGAAATTATTAGAGCACCTATCTCTCTGGAAGTGGTTGGTGATATCATAGGCGCACAAATAGCTGTAGCAGGTAAACTAATTATTCAGGGGGATGTTGTGGATAGTAGAATAAGTTGTCAGGACAATATCCAGGTTCAAGGAGATATTAAGAACTGTGAGATCCCAGGTTTAGAGATTAAAGGCGATGTTCATTGCAAGAAGATTATATGTTCAAAGGTTCTATGTTATGGGGAATTGACTTTTACGGAACTGATTAAGGATAGCGAAATTATTGCTAATAATGGCATCTCTGGACCTTCTGGTTGGTTACAAGGAGGACATACGGAGTCAGGTGGGAATATTGAATTACAAAACTTAGGTGATCCTGAAGGGAAACTAACTGAAGTAGAAATTTCTATCAGTCCCTGGCATAAAGCTGCCCTAATGAAACTAACTCGTAAGATGATACAACTTAAAAAAAATCCACTCGCTAATGCTGCTGAAATAGAAATATTAAATGAAAGAATAGCTGCTTGCGAAGCTGAATTAGATAATGCTCTAAATGAGTTTCTCCAACGTCCTCCTGAAGATAAATTAAGAATCCGGGTTACTCAGGATGTTTTCCCTCCAGTTAATTTACGCATATTGAAAAATGAATATTTAATCAAGGATAAAAAGCCAAGTTTAGAAATTATAGAAATAGATTAAAGGATTAATAATGAAAAGGATAATGATTATAGTTTGTTTAGGGGTTATGATTATATCCTGCACTGCGCTAATTCCGGATTTTACCACCGATCCAGCCATTTCACCTGATGGTAATCAGATATGTTTTGTCTATGATGGAGACCTCTGGTTAGTTCCTTTCCAGGGAGGAAGTGCAAAAAGATTAACTGCCACAGAGGCAAAGGAATGGGGTCCAGCTTGGTCTCCAGATGGAAAACTGATAGCTTTTAACTCTGATCGGGACGGCAATGTTTTCCCTTATATTATTTCCGCAACAGGTGGTTCAGCGATTCCAGTCATAGAAGAGAGCTACACGGTATGCGATTGGTTTAATAATGGTCAGGAATTATTATGTACTCGTTCTACTCTGGAATTTGGCACTTCATTTTATAGACTTTCTCTTTCTGGAAAGAGACCTGAGTTAATTGCTGAGATTGGAGACCCATTTGCTTCTCTTTCTCCTGATAATTCCTGTCTTGTTTTTAACCGCTATGGTTATCCTTATAGAGAAGCTTATAAAGGAAGCCAGGCAGGAGAACTCTGGAAAATAGACCTTTCCTCTAAGACCTATACTCGTTTAACTTACACAGATTACACAGAGCGCTATCCTCGCTTTTCCTATGTAAATGATTATTTGTATTATTGTGCATCAGATGGAGAAAGATTCCAAATTTATCGGGTTACATCCCTGGATTTTTCTAAGGTTGAGCAAATTACTAATTTAACAGATTGGTCTGCCCGAGATATATCTATAGCCCGCCAGAATGATCGCCTTGTCTATGAATATTTTAATGAAATCTGGAACTGGGATCCAGAAACCGGGATTGCTGCTCAAGTTCCAATCCTCATTGACGAGGATATGTGGATTCCAGACCTACATCAAGAAGTAGTATATAACAATATTGAAGATTTTGCTATCTCTTCGGATGAATTGCTGGTGGGTTTCACCTATAAATATGATGCTTTTTTTATGCCTCGTAAAGGTGGTAAAGTTGTCCAGATAGATAATGGTCAGACTGCTATTGGAGATATGGATTTTTTAGACGATAACCGCACTTTGGTCCTTATCAGAATGGATAAGGGGATAGATAAACTTTATAAAGTTAGATGTGATAGTCTTTTGCAGGTAACTCCTATAGATTGGTTTGGTGCAGATAGTTTGGATGTTGAAGGTTTATATAAAGATCCTTCTGGTAAATGGGTTATTTTTTATGGCGACAAATTGATGAGTGGTAGAATAGCAGTAGCCGATTCAAACTTATATAATATCCGCCCTATCAATAATTCTCGCGCTGCTCTCAATATTTTTGCCATAAATAGCAGTGGTGATTATGGAATCTATGCGACTACCAGAGAAGATGTTTGGATTAGAGAGTTATGGCTTTATGACTTTAATACCCAAGAAAGTAAAAAGATTATGAACGATGATGCCTGGACTCGTTCAATGCTCTGGACTCCTGATAATAAATCAATTCTTATGAGTAGAAATAATGGAATCTTTCGTCTGGATTTAGCACCTCGGGATGAGTTTGAATACGAAGTTGATAACTGGAAAGAAATCCTTAATCCCCAAGTTACGTCTAAAGCTACCAAAACTGTAAATCAAGAAGAAAATAGAGATCAGGATTCTACTCCTTCTTCAACTGAAAAATTAGAAAAACAGGAGCTAAATATTGTCTGGGAAGGTATTGAGAAAAGATTGTATCCGATATTATCTGAATCAAACAGAATCCTTAGTCTCGGGAAAGTCATTGATGATAGCACCTTTTATTATCTATCTTATTCCCACGATAAAACCGCTTCTTATCAGCTTAAAAAGGCAAATATATACGGAAAGAATTCAAAAACCATTCAAAATTTAGGTCAAAATATAAGTAATCTTCGCTGGGTGGGAAATTCTCTTTATTTCTTAGAAAATGGCAAATTAAAAGCTTATAATCTTGATAAACATTCTATAAGTGAAGTAACTGCAAACTACGATTATAGTTTCAGTGAAAGTAAACTCAATCTGAGAGTGTTTGAACAGGTTTGGGGTGCATTTGGATTGAATTTTTATGATCCTAATATGCATGGTAAAAACTGGGAGGACTTGTTTAAACTTTATTATCCCTATGCAGAAAGAGCACGTTCTATAAGCGATATAGAGCAGATAGTAAATGAAATGATAGGTGATGTGAATGCATCTCATACGGGATTTTATCCTCGTCCTCAAAAGGTCAAACCTCGTCCTGCTCGCGCTTATCTTGGCTTAGAATTTGATTATAGCCAAGTTCTGGAGGAAGGCATCCCGATTAAAGTGGTTTATCCACAATCTCGCTTAGCTGATTATTATCATATTCAAAATGGTGATATTCTTTTAGCAATAGATGGAACTCTTATAACTCCTTATTCTTCTTTGGATAAACTTCTGGCAGGAAAAGCCGGTAAACTTATTAAATTATTAATTCTAAAAGAGGGTCAGAAAATTGAAGCGGAACTGAATGGACTAACCTGGTCAGAACAGCGAAAGCTATACTATGATTATAAAACAGAACAAAGTAAAAAGATTGTAAAAGAATTAACTCAAGACCGCATAGGTTATGTGCATATACCAGCGATGGGGAATAATGATTATGAAAATTTCCGCCGAGAAGTTTTCCGAGATAATGCAGATAAAGATGCGCTTATTATTGATGTAAGAGGCAATTCCGGAGGACACATACACGATAAACTCATCTCTATGCTTAATCAAAGATATTACGCTTATTCTACTTCCCGTCGTTATAGTGGAAAACTGAATCCTGAACCTCGTGGTATCTGGGCTAAGCCTACTATTTTACTTGTGGATGAACATTCTTTTTCCGACGGGGAGATATTTCCTACCGTGTATCAAGAATTAAAATTGGGGAAAATTGTGGGACAACCTACCAGTGGTTCAGTGATTGGAACCTGGGAGTTTAGATTGCTTGATGGATCTTCTATGCGGTTACCTGGTTCTGGATGGTATCGTCTGGATGGTACAAATATGGAAGGGAATGGAGTCCAACCCGATATAGTAGTAGAAAACAAACCTGAAGATATAATTGCAGGAAAAGATGCTCAACTACTAAGAGCTATTGAAGAGATATTGAAAGAACTTAATTGACTTCATTGGAGATAGTTCTTTTTTAATAATATAATTCAGGTGCTCAAAACTAAAATTTATTTAAAATATAATAAGAGATATAAAAATTAAAAGGATGGATTTAATCAATGGCGGCTGAAAAAGAATTGCAAAATCTTCTCCTGAGAGCAGAAGCTTTGATGAAGACTAACTGGATTTATGCTGTGCAATTACTTAATAAAGCAGCGGAAGAAAATCCAGAAGACCCACGTCCACTTATTGCTCTGGGAGATTTTTATCAGCAACGCCAGCTTTTTAACAAAGCCGTCAAATACTATCAATCCGCTCTGAAATTAAGTCCAGATGATGATAGATTGAAATTAATCATTGGTAATACTCTTTTTTCCGAGGGAGAGTATCAATTAGCGATTGTGTATTATGATGAGATAGAAGACCAAAATGTAGATGTCCGTTATAATAAAGCCTTGGCACTGGCATACTTGGGAAGAAACCGTGAAAGCATCAATATTATGCGTGACTTACTGGATTTAATAGATAATAATCCTTTTATTTATTTCCTTTTAATTGAGCAGTTAATGCATATAGAGGAGTATGAAGAGGCACAAACATACATTCGGAAGGCGGAAAAGAGAATCGGAGAGCACCGTCATCTTATTTTACTAAAAGCTCTTATTTATGCTCATTTTCAGAATTGGTTACTTGCCTATAATGCTTTTTACAACTATGAACAAAGTGGAGATATAGTTCAGAGTGAACACATTTATATCTATGCCGATTGTGCGGTAAAAAGTGGAATGTCCAATAGGGCTATCCAGATTCTGGAAAAAGGGCTTAATGATAATCCCTACTCAATTCCTTTATATGAAGAACTTATCCGTCTACTTATTCAGCAAAAACGTATTATAAAAGCTCGTTATTATATGCAGGAAGCCAAACATCACTTTAGCGTGCTCAGTCCCTTACTTCAATTGATGGATGCTCGTTTAAATAGAATGTAAAGTCAACCTATGCCAGTTTTTTTGCTTAGCAATCCGTTAAAACATTATGAATGGGGCTCACCTTATTATATTCCTCAGCTGCTTAAAATGGAACCTTATCCAGACAAGCCAGTAGCAGAAATGTGGATTGGTGCTCATCCAGCTGATTCATCTATCCTGAGTGAAGTTGAAGGTCAACCATCCTTACGAGAATACATCTTAAATCATCCAGTTGAAGCCTTGGGCAAAGCCAAGAATCTTTATAATGGCGAACTCTCTTTTCTGCTTAAAGTCTTAGCGGCAGAGAAGGCTCTTTCCATACAGGTTCATCCTTCTGCAGAAAAGGCAAAGGAAGGTTTCCTTCAGGAAAATAAGCGGGGTATACCACTTGATTCTCTTACCAGAAACTATCGTGACCCTCATCCTAAACCTGAATTGCTGTGTGCCCTTACCGAGTTCAAGGCTCTCTGTGGTTTCCGAAATCCAGATCAAATTGTCGCTAATTTCCGGGAGGTTAATTTAGATAAGTTATTCCCTTCTCTCTCAACTTTAGCGCAAAAACAAGATGAAGCCACCCTTAAAAACTTTACTCAAGAAGTTCTTAGCGTATCAGGCGAAAAATTAAACCAGTCTCTTAGGATATTAGAGCATTCACTTAATTTAAATAGAAGTCTACCGGAAGATGTGGTCTCAGCTTTTAACTTAATTCGGAAACACTTTAATGAAGATGCAGGATTGTTATCACCTCTTTATTTGAATACCTACACTCTCCATCCAGGAGAAGCTCTATTTTTAGAACCTGGAGTTATGCATAGCTATCTGCATGGAGCAGGAATTGAAATTATGGCTAATTCAGATAATGTCTTACGGGCAGGATTAACTCCCAAATATAAAGATATACCAGAAGTATTGAATACTCTGGTATATAAACCTTATGTGCAGAAGGTAATCTTACCTAAAAATATAGACGATATTTATTTTATATATTCTGTTCCTGTAAAGGAATTTGAACTCCAAAGCCTGCATATTATACCAGGACTAAACTTGAAATTACAGCTTCATAATATGCCTGTGATAATACTATGCTATCAGGGCGAAGTCACTATCCTGGAACATCAAAAAATTCTTTCTCCAGGGAAAGCAGCTTTTATCACTTCTGACATTTCTGAAATTACTCTCAGAGGTCAGGGTATTCTCTGGTTAGCAACTGTTCCTACTTGATTAAAACTGAAACTCTATCCCCAAAGACATTGATTCAATTATTTCATCATTTCCTTTAATCTTGCCATCCCTATTCAGGTCGCGATAATATTCGTTATAACGAAGAGCAAGATTAAAAGAGCTACTCAAGTTATAGACAATCTTTCCGCCAATTTCGGCATTTTCATTACGTAAGGTATCAAAACTGATATAATCTACATTAGATTGTCCATAAACAATTGAAGCTTCTTGTAATTTTGGTATTATATTAGGAATAACAGTTAATTCACCCCATAAGGATTTACCCTTGGTCTTGCTATCATTATACATATCCTGATAGGTAACTCTCAAATAGGCAAAGTTTCCCAGATTGGCTTTAAGACTGCCAAACCAGCCTAAACTGGAAGTGACGCCTGCTAATTCAGATTCTTTTGTTTTTAAAGAATAACAACGACGACCATTTTCACTTTCTATTGTAGTATATACCACCTGAGACCTTTGCTCATCATAAAGATGATTGAAAAATCCGGGAAGAAACTGGTCTTTGAAACTGCGGAATTCTAAATTTAAATTAAAGATTAAGAATCTGGCTGCAAATCCAGGGAAAATTATACCGCTACCATAATCTTCTATTTTTGCATATTCAGCATAATGACTTAATCCAAAACTCTTCTTATTTAAAATAGGTAGTTCATAATCTAATCCATAGATTGTTATCTCATTGCTTTGATCTATGGGCATAGCTTCATCAGGATATACTTGAGTATCAAACGGATAATTAGGATAATTATCGGCAATACCAGGGAATTCACTGTTCACATAAGGATTAAGTGAAGGATGATCTAATATAGAATTGCCGTTTAAGTCTATATCCATATTATCTGGTATGCCATCATTATCAGTGTCTAACCAGTAATAAGGATCATTGGGGAATTTATCGTAAACATCGGGATAGCCATCACCATCAGAATCTTCATATTTGCCATAAGGGTCTCTATCCATACCAATACTGGCACCTATCTTAAGGTTTTTAACTATAGGGATTCCAGTTGGTTTTAGGGGTTGTATATAAAGATGCCCACCAAGAATCTCATTTTTGGAAACATCATGAGTAAATACCTCAAAACCTGCTCCCAGTGACTTGAGATTGGTTCCAACATAAGCCCCAATAGGTTTAACATTAGGATAATGTAACATATTGGAGTATTCATCAAATATCAATCCGTGACCCATAGTATAATCATTTATACTTCCTACTTTAAAGTAAAAAGGATCCTGTCTTTGTGCAAATCTAAAATAGTAAAGTTTACTTAAGGCATCATCCCAGGAATCCCAATCCTCTTTACGAACATTACCGTTACTATCTATTAGTAAATCAATATCCAGTCCCAAACCAAATTTCCAAATAGTGATTTCTGGCTGAAAACGGAATTGAGTGTAATAAGTGCCATCAATGAGGATATTACCTAGGGTGCCACCTAAACCTAAAGCAGGAGAAGAAGGAGTGGATTCTCTACCTGTTTCTTCATCCATCATACCTTCATCGTTAAAACTCTGTGCAACTAATAAAAACGGGATAAGCAATAGAAAAATTAAACTGATCTTACGCATTTTACACTTCCTTGCTTTAATTTAATCGTTATACAAAATATATATTCTTAATTTATCAGTTCTGTCAAG
>NZ_SMOG01000003.1 GCF_004353895.1 Candidatus Syntrophosphaera thermopropionivorans
GGGGACCTATAATGAAGATGAGAGTTTTTATCTTTTCCCCATCCCTTTAAAATCTTATGTCAATATTATAGGTGCTGGTTCCGATAAGACTATTTTACATTCCGATATAGCTTCTCCTACCGGGAATACCCTTTTTTGGGGAGGACAAAATCTTCAGCATATTACTATTCATGGTTTTACTACCAGTGCGGAAATAAATCAGAACTGTCGTCCTATGATTAGCTTCTATATCAGTCATCTTACAATATCTGATATGATATTAGAAGATTTTCCTATTTATGATTATAGAGATGCTGCTATATTCTTATATGAACCTACTTCTTTGTCTATTGATTCTCTGGTAATCAGGAACATAACTGTCCCTGAACATGCTGTCTATATCGAAGATACTCTTCAAGATTGTAGCATAACTAATTCCACCTTTGAGAACATCCATTCTACTTATACCTCACCTGATACTCCAGGAGATGATAGCTGGGGTCCAACTGTTGTTGACATTATAACCTTAGATACTTTGACGGTAGATAATTGTATTTTCCGGAATATCTCTGTGCAGAATAATCAAGCGACGCTGTATATAAGTAATGAGGTTTATTTTCCTGGCAATGTAGGCAATATAAAGGTCACTAACTGTCTTTTTGATAATATAAGGACTAATTACCATAGTGCAGTATGTTTTGTCACTAATGTCTATGGCAGTTTTAAAGTATCTAACTGTACCTTCTACAACAATTTTGGGACTCTAGGGGCAGTTATGGCTGTAGGTAAGATAGATATACGAAATAATATCTTTTATAATCCTGATGCTCAGTATGAGCTTTATATGCCTGCCCCAGAGCTGGATTTATACTGCGTAACCCGACTGGATTTTGATTACAATGATATCCGCAACGGATACAATGGGATTAGAAATAGCAGTCCTACCAATGACCTTTACTATAGAGAGCATAACCTTAGCAGTGAACCCTTATTTGCCAGCCTCACTTATGGAGATTCTCTGTATCTGCGTCTGGGGGAGGGTTCACCCTGTATCAATGCTGGGACACCAGATACAACCGGTCTCGGACTTTTACCTTATGATCTGGCAGGAAACTGGAGAATATGGGATGGATGTATTGATATGGGATGTTATGAGTATGGTTCTGAGCCTTATGTAGGAGTAGAGGATCCGGTGCTACCTTCAGTTCCTGGATATAATATCTTAGCCTATCCCAATCCTTTCAATGCCCTTACCAATCTGAAGGTTAAACTTCCCTCTGACTCAAATAATACATTCAATAAGGTTAATTCTGCCAGTATAGAGGTCTATAATATCAGGGGCGAGAAAGTGAAGACTATCAATCTTGATGTTAGTAAAGGGACTGAACAATGGACTTACTGGGATGGTAGAGACCAGCATAGTAAGCTCTGTCCTTCAGGAATCTATCTTCTTAATCTCAAGTTAAATGGTAAATCAGTCCTGACCAGAAAGGTCACTCTAATTAGATAAGCATTATAAGCCTAAATAAATTCTCAGAAAAGAGAACATCTTTCCTGAAGATATTTGAATGTACGCGACAAAGGAGCTTAATTATGAGAAAGAGAATATGGTTAGTCTTGTGCATATTGGTTATGATAGTTACCTTTTCTATCCATACTTTTTCATAATTTTTATAATTTACTCATCCTAATGAAAATAGTCTATATCTCAAAATAGGTGAGAAATATAATAATTGAATTATCTTTTAAAATTCTGATATTTTAGGATTATTATATAACAGCCTTTTGACTGAATCTTCTGAACCACATCTCCAAAGCATATATATTATAGAGCATTTCTGCCTGAGAATTATTGCCTTTAAGATATTTTTGCCAGTTATCCATTATGAGAGGAAGGTTCCAGATTCCACGATTACGGAAGGTGCTGGAGGTTATGAGAGATTCATAGGAAGTTTTCATTGGACCTCTTAGCCAGAGAGAAATAAAGGGAGAGCCAAAGACAGATTTTTCTTTGCGGTTAAAGATGGCAGTGGGAACGAGAGGTTTTATAGCTTGGCGATGGATATATTTACCCTGAGCATTATGAATTTTATATTCGGAGGGAAGAGAGAAGGCAAGCTCTACCAAATTATGGTCCAGAAAAGGAACACGGCTTTCTATGGAAGCAGACATAGACATACGGTCTTCCCAGTGCAGTAAAGTTGGTAAAGAGGTGGTATAGACAGCATTATAGAGAAAGTTGGAAAGTTTATCGCAGGTTGGTTTAGAAAAGTTATCTGAGGTAAGAGTGCGGGTATTATTCAGTTTAATGGGATGTTGAGAAAAGAATTTTGAAACACTTTTACTGGAAAAATCGGAAATCTGAGCCAGAATAGGTTCGGAAAGAGATTTTTTACATTGTTGAAGGAAATCCTGATTGAATGGCTCAAAGCGAAGGAAGCGGAACTCAAAGTTATAGAGTTGAGGTTCAGATAAAAAGATAGAGAGTAGAGCTTTTGCCAGTCCAGAAAGACCTTTAATACAGCCATATTTCTTGAGCCAGGCAAGAGCTTCTTTCAAGGCTTTATGGAATTTAGTCTGAAGAATTAAATCTGCCAGAAAACGATAGAAAGAATGACGATAACCTGCTGTGAGTTCATCACTTCCTTGTCCATCCAGAAGAACTTTGATACCATTTTCCTGAGCAAGTTTCATAACTGCATATTGTGCAGTAAAACCAGAGCCAAGAGGAAGGTCATTGAACCAAGTAGCATCATTAAACCAAGCCATAGCATCTTCTGCTTGAGGGGCAGTTAGATAGGAAATACAGCCACTGTAATGGACTACCTCTGCAATCCATTTTCGTTCATCCAGTGGAGGATATTCCGGAAAATAGGCAGAGAAGGTCTGTAATGGTCTATCCGTTAACCGTGAAGCAGTGCAGACAATAGCGGAAGAATCCAGACCTCCACTGAGACAAGAACCTACTTCCACATCGGAACGCATCTGCAATTGAACCGCTTTTTCAAAAGTTTCTCTATAAATTTCTATTGCTTCCGGCAAAGAAAGAGAACTTTTTCCAAAGCTTGCAGGATTCAATTTATAATACTCTTTTAGCGTGATTCCGTGCTGATCAACGATAAGGTTATAGCCAGGTTGGAGAGCTTTGATTTCTTGCCAGAAAGTTTCCTCTCCATAGACCTCAAGAGAGTTAATCTTCATTGAGCGCCAGATCATCGGCAGATTAAGGCTTTTATCCACTGGAGTGAGAAGTAGCTGTTTGATTTCCGAAGCGAAATACAAAAAATCTCTATTCCTACAATAATAGAAAGGTTTAACGCCAAAGCGGTCACGGGAGCAGAAAAGCAGGCTTTTATTTGCGTCCCAGAGAGCAAAAGCCCAGATACCATTGAAATGCAGGACACAATTTTCCCCCCAGAAATCATAGGCTTTTAAAATAACTTCCGTATCAGATTCAGAATTAAAAGAATATCCCTGAGCGATGAGTTCTTGTCTAAGCTCAATATAGTTATATATTTCCCCATTAAAAACTATTAGCAGATTAAGCTGAGGGTCAAGCATAGGTTGATGCCCTTTCATGCTAAGGTCAAGGATAGCTAAACGACGAAATCCCAATCCAAGAGAAGCTCTGGCAGAAAGATTTAAGGATGGATAGAGCTGACGAATATCTTCTTTTGAACCATCACCACTGAAAGGAAGAATCTTATGACTATTTTTTTCTATCAAACAAAATCCTTCATCATCTGGACCGCGATGTTCAATGAGAGCATTCATAGCCTTCAATAGGTTGATATCTATAACCTTTTGGGAATCAAAAGAATATATACCACTTATACCACACATCTAAAACTCCACTTTGCAAGCTCGTTAAAGAGGATAAAAAGTCAAGTGATTTCTCCCTATAAGTGCCATAAATTAACGGTCATTTGAAGTCCTATTGACCAATTTTAGCAGTCTACCCTCTCCTGCAGGGAGTTCTATCTCAATGTTGCCATTATGATAGGGATAAAATTTATCCTCGTAGGGATCATAGAAAGCATAATTTTGATAGGGATTTTTTCTCCCACTATCTTTAAAAGTCAGAAGGAGTTTTTGGGGAGGAGCCTCAGGAAAGTAAATATCAAATTCTTCAGGGGGAACGAATTGTGGTTCTGTGATTATGCCAGGGAGAAAAAAATTGGCTCTACGATTAACCACCATTAACCAGAGATTTTCCTCTTTATCAAGGTAGGTGGCACATTGAATATAGCCCTCATATTCACCTATCCCCTGCTTCTGAACCTGAATATATTGAATGGGATTATCTTTCTCTGCTTTCTTAAATTTTTTGCGAGAAGTGCCAATGCACTCTGAATTTTGCCAGTTCAAATCCTTGATTATAACTCCGTAAGCTTTTATGCGGGGATTGGATAAACTAACCGCTCTCCAGGTTATAGGATCGGGCACCAGCAAAGGATAATCAGGCATTCCGACACGAGAAAAAGCAATAGACCTTTGTCCATAACCTTTAATATCCTGATAAGACCTCAGACAATAGTGAAAGATGCCGTCAGGTTTAAAACATAGAGGCAGATAGAGCAGCACCTTTTGAGCTGCAGTAGTGGGTTGTATCCAATCTACCCATTGTTCTTGCCCTTGATATAAAGTCCATTTACCGAGAACCTGGACGATGGGATAAAACTTCCCTTCCTCTTTTTTATCTCTATATTCCATACAATCTTGATATACACTCAAAAGTTTTTGGTCCAGTATATACTGAATAAATTTTCCTTTCTCTCCTTCAGTGGCATTCCATATTAAATCTGGCTTTAAAGGATAGATATCAGGAGCTATAATTTGCGGTTGGGCAATTTTGCTAAAGGCATCTATATGGTCGTAATATATTCCCTGTTCTTTATTTAAAGTAATATTGGTAACTTGAAAATCATAGACCGCAGTGAAAACAGGAATATCTTCCTGAGAAGCAATCTCCTGCATCAATTTAAAGGAATCAAATTGCCCTTGATAGGGCTCATCAAAGGTATAAAAACCTTTTACATTACCTTCACCTTGAGAAATAACATTATCCATCCGTTGGAGAATTTTATCTTGCCAATAATTTTTATCGTGACTGATTTTATGATGTAGCTCATCTTCTATTTCCACATAATCCAGTTCTACATCACAATTTCCATACCAATATACTCTGGGATTGAGATTAACCAAGCGGAGGAACTCTCTGGAATCAGGGGTTGCAGGATTATGGTCAATATCAGCAGTCAAGAGATTAGCGTCTATAAGGTCTTTATAAGGTATCTTTAGTTCCAGCTCTAAGAATTCATTACCTCTGCGATTTAATAGATAGTCATGCACTGTAAAAATAGTCTCACTTCTTTGCTGATTATCTATCCAGTGATTCAGAATCTTCATTTGGCTGGAAAATCCTGTTCCATAAAGTTCAAAACCGGTTACATAAAATCGCAAGAGAGGCGTATTAGAACTAATTCCTGATTGAAGATTGCTTATTTTAAAACGGAATTTCACCCAAATATAGTCATCTGGATAGTCTGGTGGATTAGTCTGATAGAGGATAAATTCACTGCCAAAACGAACATAGAATCCATTTCTATTTTGCCAGCGATAACGAAGGTCAGTAAAGATATGTCCAGGTTGGTCTTTACCTTTTTCTGCTTTCCAGACATAACCATATGAAGCGTCAGGAGCCATATCTTCTTTTCCTGTTCTATAAAGATTTTTTTCACTTTGGGCAGCATACCAGTATTGATTATCCATTCCATCTCCAATGCGGACATCCTTTTCACTGGAAAATTCTGCTTCAAAACGGAAATAGCTGGACGCAGAAAGTGGATAGGAAGCATAATGTAAATCACTTTCAGGGTCTTTATCCCAGCCCCAATCTAATACCCAGGCATCAATTTGAGAGTTATCCAGGTCCTTTAATAAACCAGGCAGGTCAGGATCTCCCTTTTGTGTCCCCATTATAGTGGCGTTATACCCCAAAGTTTTCATCAAATTGATAGTGGCATAACGAGAAGGATAATCCACCTTGTCTCCATTTCTCAAGTTTGCATAAATGCCATAAGGAAACTCATCTGAATATTTAGCATATAAAGAAGGTAGCATTAGCAATAGGAGGAAAAGAGTAAACAGACTTAATTTTTTCTCTTTCATTGAACTATCTTTTTTAAACTTAATCTTCATATATCTCTTTTTAGTCCAGATAAGTTCTGAGGTCAAGTAAATTATATAAATTTTAATAGATAATTAAATTAAAAAAGTAGAGTAGTTGTCTATTTAGTAACAAACTCTTTAATAATACTTTGTCCTCTGCTTTGTAGCATATAATAAAATCAGGTTTCCGACATACAGACTGATAGGCAAGCCATATTCCCATAAATAAAGATAAAATATTTTACTATATACTATTCCCTATCTCCTACTTGCCTCTCCCTTATCAACTTAGCTAAAAAAGAGCTAAGAGAGAGCTAAGGGAGAGGAAAAAAGGTTGTAAGAATAAAGATAATATATGCAAGTAAATATCTAAATTACACCTTTATAAATATAACTGAATAACAGATAGATAACATTAATCATAAGGAAAACTTATGGATATAATCTCTGATATCCTTAATATCAAGCAATCATTATTTTCTATGACGAGTAGTAATCTTACCAATCAATTAGCTTCTACCACTATTGTTCCCGTTATTGCACCCCTATGGAATGACAACAGCTTAATAGGAGGTTCTTGTCAATATCTGCTTTCAAGTACGGTGCTGTGAAATTGTCAATGGCAACTTGATGGTTTTGCTGATTTATTTAGTAAACCACCTCCCCTCGTTTAGCCTTAATAAATCCGTTAATATTGGTTAATTCTAAAAATTAGATGCGCTAGTTAAAATAATTTATATATTATATTATAGCATAATTATATAAGAGAAAAGAAGATGAATGAAATACATAAATCTGATTTATATATTGATGATTATCTGGATAAAATTTTTTTATTAGAAAAAAGTATTGGTGCAAAAACTACTTATAAAATTTTAGAACCTTTTCCTGTAGATACCGAAGACAGCTTATCCATTCAAAAAGCTGCTAAAACAATTGCTGATTTTGTGGGACTAAATAATTTAGTATTCATAGTTGCAAAAACTAAACAAAAATCCAATGTCGGTGGTTATATAGAACTTAATAATAATGAGAATGAAGTTTTTATTGAAATATCAGATAATATTTCAAAATCTCAAAATGCTGTTTTAGCAGTTTTAGCTCATGAAATTACTCATAAATATATGCAGATTAATGCTATTTCTTGCGGTACAGGACCCCTTCTTGAATACGAAAATGAAATACTAACTGATATTACATCCATCTTTCTTGGATTTGGAAAATTAATGTTAAATGGATATGAAATTGTTAAGGAATCAGTGAACATAGTTAATTATACCAGAGAGACTATCAAAATTGGATATCTTAATAAAAAACAAATTGCTTTTGTTTATCGTTTAATTTGCGCAATGAGAAAAATACCCAAAAATGATATGTTATCAGGTCTTTCTTCCGAAGCTATCTCTGAAATTAGTGATTGTTATTGTTATGAAGAGGATTATTTTAATCAAGAATTTCATAATAACAAGTTTCAAAATGAATTAGTTGAATCTTTAATTAATTATATTCAAACCTTGCAAGATGAACTAAATCAAATAAATAGACATTTAGAACTTATTAAGACCGAATATATAAATAAAACCGAAACTTTTCTGGATATAAAACAACAAAATCTTAAAAATTTTTATAATGATCTAAGGACCTTGAATCAATATGATACTTATGACCCCTGCCTTATTTATTTAATTACTATTAAGAACAGAAGAAAAATTGAACAAATGAAAATAAAATTATCTCAAGAGATTAGTGATGCAAAAGAGGTAAAACAAAATTTAAATACTATTACAAAATTAGATGAGAAAAAAAGAACAAAAAAGTCATTTTTAAAGAAAATCTTTAATAAAGTCCTTAGAAATTAACCGGTGATATTTGACGCATTAACTTAACTAATTCCTCATAATTATCTTTCTTTCTCTTGGATTGAGCTATGTCTCTTCTCCTTGTTTTATTTTATTAGTTCCCAACAAAACAATGAGTTGATTTTGGCTCAACCTTTTTTTCCTTCAGCCTTACCAATTTTACTCCACTAATGAAGGCATAACCTCCAAAATCAAATCGGGATTTAAATATAAATTGACAATGAGAGAATAGCTGGAAAATGGTTAAATAACATTATGATAAATAAAATAAATAGATTATATAATCATATTTTGATAATTTTAAAGCCGGGGAACAATTATGAGTCTTATTCGCGCTATAGATGTATCTGTAGAATTCAGTGGTAAATCTATTCTTAGGAACATTAATTGCAGCCTGGAGCATAATAGCAAGATAGGTTTGATTGGAGCGAATGGTTCCGGTAAAAGCACATTACTCAAAGTGTTATATGGAATGCAAACGCCCAATTCTGGAAAGGTGCAAAAAGCTAAATATTGTAATATTGCATACCTTCCTCAGGACTATCATCCCTTATCCAATCGGGTTCTTATAGAATATATTCGCTCTGCCCGTCCCGAACTTCTGAGATTGGAAAGAGAGATAGAAAGATTATCCGAGGAATTAAATAAGAATCCTGACGAAGAAATTGAAGCAGAATTAAATAAGGTAATAGAACAATATACCTATTATGGAGGCTATGATTTTGAGAATGAGATTAAATATGTGCTCACTTCACTTAATTTACCTCCGGAAAGCTGGAACCGAAAATGCGGAGAATTCAGTGGAGGAGAACAAACCAGAATTGCTTTAGCAAATGTATTATTGACTAACGGAGACCTGATTATGATGGATGAGCCAACCAATCATCTTGATTTAGAAATGATAACTTGGCTGGAGAAATATCTACAAAATCTGAAAAAACCTTTTATTGTTGTCTCTCACGACCGTCAGTTTCTGGATAATACGGTTAAAACTATATGGTGCTTACGTGATGGTCAATTGACTATCACCAAGGGAAATTATAGTACTTTTCGTAAAGCAGATGAGATTGCTCAACTTTCTCAAGCACGACAATATGAGCAGCAAAAGAAATATATTGAAGAAACAGAGAATTTCATCCGACAAAACATTGCGGGAAATCGTAGCAATTTAGCTAAATCCCGTTTAAAGCAATTAGAACGAATGGAAATAGTAAAAAAACCGTCTGACCAGAAATCTATAAAGCTCTCCATAGAAGCCAATAAGCGCAGCGGAAATGATATCTATATTCTGGAAAATGTCTCTTATGGCATTCCTCCTGATAAAGAACTGGCAAGAGATATCAATCTAACCGTCAACTATAAAGATAGAATCTGCATTTTAGGTCCTAATGGTTGCGGAAAAACTTCTTTATTAAAGGTCCTTTTGCAGGATAGCGACATCTTCAGTGGAACTCTTAAAGTAGGAGCAAGTTTGGATATAGGATATTTTGACCAGCAACAGAATGACTTAGACCCTGAGCTAACCGTGCTGGATACTATCTGGCAAATTATTCCTGAAGCAACTATAGGTTATGTGAGAAGCTGGTTAGCTCGTTTTGGATTTTACGACGATGATATTGATAAAAAGGTGAAGCAATTAAGTGGAGGTGAACAATCCCGGCTTTATCTTTGCCGATTAATTCACACGCAACCTAACCTATTACTTTTGGATGAACCTACCAATCATCTTGACCTGCAGATGACTGAATCATTAATGGAGGCTTTAAAAAACTATAATGGAACTATTATCTTTGTAACTCACGACCGCTGGTTTATGAAAGAACTGACTACCAAATTCTGGGTATTTCGCAAGCTCAAAGCAGAAAATGGTTTCTACACAACCATTCAAGAATACATTGGCAACTGGGAAGAAGCGATGAATCTGGCATTTGAAAAACCAGAAGCAACTAAGACTCCTCCCCCACCCCGTAAACGAAAAAACCGCATCAATCCTTGGCATATGCGCAGCATTCTTGGCGAAATTGAAGAAAGTAGCAGAGAATATGAACTGTTAATAGAAGAGATGCAGGAAATTCAATACGAACTATCTCAATCTACTACCTATTCCTCACCAGAAAAGGTAAAATTATTACAAAAACAACTGAAAGAACTGGAAGAAACAATGACCCAGTTGAAAGAACTGATTGATGAGATGGAAGAAAAATATTTAGAATTATACTATCAATATTATGACAAATAAAAGGATTGGCTTCACTTCTTCCTTCCCCGTAGAAGTTGTCTATGCAGCAGGTTATACACCTGTGGACTTAAATAATATCTTTGTGGAAGGAAATTCTACCGAATATATTCGTAAAGCTGAATTGAAAGGATTTCCCCGCACCATCTGCGCCTGGATTAAAGGCAATTTTGCTGCTGCACTTTCCGCTAATCTGGATGAAGTGATAGGAATTTCCCAGGGAGATTGCTCTAACGGCATTTCTTTAACCGCTATGTTAGCGGAAGAAGGACTTCCTATCTATCATTTTTCCTTCCCTCAAGAACGAACCTATGAAGCTCTAAATGTAGAAATCAGAAAACTGGAAGAACACTTTGAAGTCTCCAGAGATGAGGTGATGAAGGTTAAAAAAAGATTGGATGACATTAGAATTAAATTAATAACTTTGGATGAATGGACCTGGAAAGAAGGATTGATTACAGGAAAAGAAAATCATTACTGGCTGGTTAATTCTTCCGATTTTAGGGGTAATCCCGATAAGTTTGAAGAGGATTTGACCTTATTTATGGAAGAAGCATCCAAACGCAATCCTTCTATGCCTAAACATCGCTGTGCCTATCTGGGTGTTCCTCCCATCTATCGTGACCTCTATGACCGCATTGAAGAACTTGATGGTAGAGTTATCTTTAACGAGGTACAAAGACAATTTTCTATGCCCTACCTCTGTTCCGATATAGTAGAACAATATTTAGTCTACACCTATCCTTATGGAGTTTTTGCTCGCCTGGAAGATATACTCTCACAATTAAATTTAAGAAAAATAGATATGGTGATTAGCTACACTCAATCTTTTTGTCACCTGCAGATTGATAATATCCTTTTGAAAAAACACATAAAGATACCCTTCTTGAACCTGGAAGGTGACCGTCCAGAAGAACTTGATAGCAGAACTCTTTTACAACTGGAAAGCTTTTTTGAGGTTTATGGATGAAAAAGGTAGTGGTAGCACTTAGTGGAGGCATAGATTCTGCTGTCAGTGCTTTTTTATTAAAAGAACAAGGATATGAAGTTATCGGTGCTACAATGTCCTTCTGGGATGATATTGCTTTAGCATCCAGTTGGTGTTCACAAGGTTGCTACGGACCACAAGAAGAAGAAAATATAAAATCAGCTCGCCAGATTGCTTCTCAACTGAATATAGAACATACAGTCATAAACTTAATAAAAGAGTTTAAAGATATAGTGCTAAGTTATTTTATTTCCAGCTATATGAATGGAAAAACACCTAATCCCTGTGTAATCTGCAATGCTCATATAAAGTTTGCTGCTTTCTGTGAAGGAATAAAAAGACAGGGATTGGATTTTGATTATTTTGCTACGGGACATTATGCAAGAAAGAACTATGATAATGAACTCCATCGCTGGCAGCTTCTTAAAGGGAAAGATGCTCTTAAAGACCAATCTTATTTCCTTTGCTTATTAAATCAGGAACAAATAAGTAGAGCTCTTTTTCCTCTCGGTGAAAGAACAAAAGAAGAGATAAAACAAATTGCCACGGATATAGGTTTGGGATTTCTCCGAGAACGAGAAGAAAGTCAGGACTTTATAGATTCCTCTGTTTATCCTTATATCTTTCCCGCTCAGGCTTTTACCGCAGGAGAAATTATAGACAGCACTGGCAAAGTGTTAGGATATCATCAGGGATTGGTAAATTACACTATAGGACAACGGAAACATTTAGGAATCAGCGGAATGACTGAACCTTATTATGTGGTCGGAATTGATGCTAAACATAACAGATTGATTGTAGGACCTATTAAGGAACTTTACAAGGATAGACTTATTGCCCGGGATATAAACTGGGTTTCTATCCCTGATTTAAAAGAAGAAATAAGAGCAGAAACAAAGATAAGATTAGCTCATAATGCAGCTTTAGGAACTTTGCTACCTTTTTCAGAAAATAGAGTAGAAGTTCGGTTTGATGAACCTCAACTATCCATAACTCCAGGACAATTTGCCGTTTTTTATAAGGGTGATTTGCTTCTTGGAGGAGGAGTGATTGAATAATGTATTATTTATTAAAAGTTATTATATCTGCTGGTTTGATTGTTCTGATAAGTGAGGTCTCTAAAAGAAGTAGTTTTATAGGAGCGATTTTTGCCTCTATTCCATTGATCTCCTTTCTCGCTATACTCTGGATGTATTTTGAGACAAAAGATACAGGAAAGATTGCAGAACTTTCTATTGATATTTTCTGGTTGGTTCTGCCTTCTTTACTATTCTTCATTCTATTCCCCATTCTGCTAAAACGAAACTGGAATTTCTTTCTTTCTTTTTTCCTTTCCACTGCAGTAATGGTAGCTGGTTATTTTTTAATGACCTGGCTAATGAAATCTCGTTAAAAATGACAAAAGGGCTAATCCATTTTAGCTTATGAGAGAAGAAAGTCTTTTAAACAGAACTTTCTGATTGACACAAAGACTTTTGCCAAAACTATGTCCGTATGATAAAAGTCAAATGGGAAAATAATCAAATACCAGCGGATATTAAGCTGCCATCTGGATGGGTGTTTTTTTGCTTTAAAAAAGAAGACCTTGCTCTTTGGTGTGGTTTTACTCCAAATATTAGCCAGCGTTTACATAATATAAGCAGAAAAGCTGAACAGGATGAATCTTTTAGAACGGCTTCACTGGCTGCTGAATATATAGAGATAGAACCTTATTCTCGTTCGGTAGATGTCTTATTTCATTACAAAGTCTTTGTTCAGGAATATAATCCTCCTTTTCAAGATGTGACTGCACCCTGGAAAGAATATGTCTATCTCGCTCTTGATGCATACCATTTCCCTTTTGTATCCATCCAATCTGACACCAATGGTGATTGGACTTATGCAGGACCCTGGAGAAGTCGTTTTTTCTTGATGGATATAATGGATAGCATTTCTCGTATACTGAAACTTCCCTTTTGCGAAACTTCCTATTATCCTTGTGACAAATTGGATAAAGGAATCTGTAGAGGTTATTGTGAAGCTTTAGATGAAGAAGGTGAAGTGGAAGATGTGGAAGAATTAAATAAGTTAGAATCTCTCCTCTGGGAAGCCTATCTTCATCCTGACAATAGTATCCTGGAAATGCTTACTAAGGAAAAAGAAAAATATTTCAATGAACTGGAATTTGAAAAGGAAGATCTTATTGCCAGCGAAGTTGAAAACTTTGCAAAATATAGAGACTGGCTAAAATTTCTCTATTTAACCAAGACTTTATCATATCAAACGGAAGATTTTGGTGTGGAAAATGGTCTACTTAACTGGTGTAAATTTAAGGATAAAATCTATAAATTCCCAGTAGAACCAATAAATTATAGACCCAACGAGAGATTAGCCATCAATTTAAATAAAACCGATGAAGCAAGATTACTCTATGAATATTATATTCAAAATTATAAAGGATAAGCAATGTATGAGATATTAAGTGAGTTACCAATTGTAAAGCAAAGTCGTCAGGGAAAAGTGCGAGATATGTATGATCTTGGTGAGACAGTTTTAATGGTGACCAGTGACCGCATTTCTGCTTTTGATGTAGTTTTTCCAGACCCAATTCCTGGCAAAGGAATAATACTCAATCAGATTGCTGCTTATGTTTTTAAAACTACTTCCCATATTGTTCCCAATCATTTTATAAGTGATAAGACAGAAGATTATCCAGAAGAATTTCAACCTTATAAAGATTATCTGGAAGGTAGAAGTATGTTGGTGCAAAAGCTCCGAATGATACCTGTAGAATGCATAGTTAGAGGATACATCAGTGGTTCTGCCTGGAATGAATATTCCCATTCAGGAACTGTTGGAGGTGAAGTTATGCCATCTGGACTGAAAGAAAATCAAAAACTACCTCAACCTATTTTTACACCTTCCGTCAAAATCACTGAGGGCCACGACATAAATATAAGTTATCAAGAGATGCTCAATCATATGGATAAATTTATTGCTGAATTTTTGAGAGATAAATCTCTTGCTCTCTATGATTACGGCTACAACTTTTTACTACCCAAAGGAATCATTTTAGCTGACACCAAATTTGAGTTCGGAACCAAAGAAGGGGAAATACTTTTAGCTGATGAAGCACTTACACCTGATTCTTCTCGTTTTTGGGATTTGGAAGCATATAATTCGGGAAAAGGTCCCGTAAGCTTTGATAAACAGATAGTGCGCGATTATCTGGAAAGTATTGGTTGGAATAAAAAACCTCCTGCTCCGCATTTACCAGAAGAAATAATAGATAAGGCTTTAGCTAAGTATCGTCAAATCCGAGATATCTTTTTAGGAGAGCAATCCAAACAATGAAAAGTATTTGTATTGTTGATGATGAAGAAGATTTAGTAGAAAATTTAAAACTCCAATTGGAACAGATTAAACCCGAGTGGAAGATAATCGGATTCAGCAATGGTATGGATGCTCTGAAAGAAATTATCGCCGGAAATGTTGATTTAGTGATAACTGATATTGCAATGCCCGATATGGATGGCTATGAACTTTTCTGGAGGATTAAAGACCATAATCCCCAAATGCCCGTTATAATGATGACTGGTTTTGGATACGACCCTAATCATGTTTTAGTAAGAGCAAAATCTGATGGATTGCAGGAAATACTCTATAAGCCATTTGAACTTGATAAATTGATAGAACTTATAGATAAACACTTAAAACCTAATAAGAAAAATTGATAAGTCCTTCCTTTATTGATAAGCATTTAATGCAAAAAACCTGGCTCAGCAACCTGATGAATCCAGTAGGTAAATTGTATGAAATCTACCAATCTCAAAGAAGAAAAAAACTCAGTTCCCAAGCCTGGCATTCTGATTGTTTTGTTATCAGTATAGGTAATATAATGAGTGGTGGTAGTGGTAAAACTCCTTTTTGTCTGTATCTGGCTGAATTATTAAAGAAATCAGGGATAAAAATTGGAGTATCTCATAGAGGTTATAAAGGAACTTTAGAGGATACTCCAACAGTTATTTCTGATGGAAAACAGATTTTCTATAAGGCAATGACCTGTGGAGATGAAGCCTATCTTCTTGCCTCCCGCTTGCCTGAAATTCCAGTAGTGGTAGGAAAACAACGCTGTGCTGCTGTTTCACTCTTACTGGCAGCATTTCCAGATACTGAAATAGTTATCTTAGATGATGCTTTTCAACATCTCAGTATTGCACGAGACCTGGATTTTATTTGCTTTGATGCTAAATGGGGCATTGGAAATGGAAGAGTGATTCCGGCAGGATATTTAAGAGAACCAGTAAAAAATATACCTCTTTCCTCTATAATTATAATCAATCATAAAGAAGGTAAAGAGGAAGTTCCTGAGGAAAAAGAGTGGTGGTCTTCTTTTCCCCAAACTTCCTTTCATTGCTGGATAAGAGGAAAAGGTTATGTAGATACGAGGGATAATCTCTATACGGCTAAAGATATTAAAGGGAAAAGATGCATACTGGTAAGTGGAATCGCTCATCCTGAATCCTTTGAACATAATATTGAAAAAGATGGAATCTCCTGGCTACACCACTTTCGTTATCCAGACCATTATGCTTTTTCTGATATCAAAGAAATAAATAAACTTTCCAGTTTATGCAGTAAATATCAGATAGATTATATTCTTTGTACGGAAAAGGACCTGGTCAAATTACAGATTTATGCACCACTGAAGAATAAATTACGGGCACTTCGTCTGCAAACTGAATGTCAAGATGAAGAAACTTTGTTGGGTCTAATTAAAGAAAGAATGGAATATTAATTTAACCGGCTTTTGTATTTATTTTCAGTCTTTGAGCTAAAGCTAACCATTGCGCTGAAGCAACAATGGCAGCAGTCTCCGCTCTGGTAATCTGATGAGCTAAACAAATTTCCGGTAAATCCTGCATAAGATTAAATTCCTCTGCACTCCAACCACCCTCTGCTCCTATCATAAAACAAGGTTTTCCTGCCTGCTCAGCTGATAAATCAAACATCCATTGCTCTGGTTTGCGCTCTGAACAAAGAATAGGATTATAACTTTGAGCTTTAATGTTTGCTAAAGCACTTCTTAAATCCTGCGGAGAAAATATTTCCGGTAACCAGGGATTGTCACATTGTTTAATGGCTGAGATAGCTATTTTTTGAAAACGAGATAAGGTGTTTGCAGACGGTTTTCTTACAGATAAATCTGTAATTAAGGGGAAAAGAGCGCTCACTCCAAGTTCTGTGCACTTTTCTACAATAAGTTCATCATTACGGTTCTTCAGTAAGGCAAAAGCTATGGCAAAAGGATAGTCTGGATAGGGATAATCTATAATGTCAGTAAGTTCTAATAAAGCAGAAGCAGTCTCAATTTTAACCGCTTCAGCTTTAGCCATAATCCCCTTACCAGAATTTAATATAACAGTTTCCTTGATACGCCTATGAGCCACATAAGCCCAGTGATGAAACTCTTCGCCAGCCAAGCGAATTTGCTCACCTGGCTTCATATTGGCATCTAAGAAAGGATAAAATATTGAAGGCATCTTCGTTTTTAATTAGAAAAAGAAGCCTCTCAATTTCTCTTTAAAGCTCTTACCAGGCTTCAATTCTCGCTTCTTATCAAACTCTTTTAGACGGTTATAAAGTTCCATCTCTTCTCGGGAAAGCTTAGTGGGCACTACAACTTTGATTTTGACCAACAAATCTCCCCGACTGTAGGAATTTAGTCCTTTAATACCCTGTCCTCTTAAGCGAAAGATTCTTCCACTTTGAGTTCCAGGTGGAATCTTCATTTTTGCTGTGCCAGTTAAGGTTGGCACTATCACTTCATCACCCAGAACAGCTTGAGTAACAGTTATAGGAAGTTCCAGGATAATGTTATTTCCATCCCTTTCAAAAAGCTCATCCGGTTTTTCATGAATGACAACCAGGATATCACCATAACTTCCATTTCTGGGACCTACATTGCCCTGACCTCTAAGTCGGATAACCTGATTTTCTTCCACTCCTGCAGGAATCTTGACATTAATTTCCTTATTTTTACTAATTCTACCCTCTCCCATACACTTGGGACATTTATTGCGGATAATTTTACCTTCTCCCCTGCAAGAAGGACATTCTGATATGGACTGCATTTGACCGAAGAGCGATTGACGCACGGTTCGCACCTGTCCAGTTCCGTGACATTGAGGACAGGTCTCCGCTTTCCCATCAGCACTTCCAGTTCCTCTGCATTGGTCACAGATATCTTTGACTGTAATTCTTACCTTTTTCTCCGTCCCTAAAGCAATCTCCTTAAGGGTTAAAGCTAAATCTATCTGAATATTTTCACCCTGATTGGAATACCTTTGACTTTCTCTGTTACGAGAACTAAATCCACCACCAAAGAGGGTATCAAAAATAGAACTGAACCCTCCACCAAAAAGGTCACTGATATCATCAAAGTGGCTGAAATCATTCCAGCTAAATCCGCCGTTACCAAATTGCTGGTCTATTCCTGCATGACCATATTGGTCATATAATTGACGTTTTTCTTTGTCTGAGAGAACTTCATAGGCTTCGGAAGCTTCTTTGAACTTCTCTTCTGCTTCTTTATTATCCGGATTTTTATCCGGATGATATTTCATTGCCAGTTTGCGATAAGCTTTTTTTATCTCATCTTCACTGGCATCCCTTGAGACACCGAGCACTTCATAGTAATCTCTTTTTGCCATCTATTTAAACTCCAGAAAATATCAAATTAGTACTCCGACAGGATAAAAATCCTGCCGGAGTGCGATTATATCTATTATTTATCGTCCATTACCTCAAAATCAGCATCTATTGGTCCTTCGGATTGATTAGATCCCTGTTCTTCATTGGAACTTTGACCATAATCTTGCTGTTCATAGGTTCCAGTATCAGCATTATTAGCTCCAGCTCCTCTCTGTTGCTGAGCTTGAGAATAGATGATTTCACCTAAGCGTTGAGCCTTTTTTAAGAGTTCATCTTTAACTGCGTTAAGCTCATTAGCATCAGTTGCCTTTTCTAATACATCTTTAGCATGCTTTATTTCGGCTTCCAGTTCGCTTCTTTCCTCTGCAGGAAGTTTATCACCGTATTCATTCAGGTTCTTTTCTGTGCTGAATATCAAGTTGTCAAGCTCATTTCTGGCAGTGACATATTCCTGACGCTTTCTATCTTCTTCAGCATGCAATTCAGCATCTCTAATCATCCTATCAATATCATCTTTACTGATATCTCCCGTGCGGTCAATACGGATAGATTGTTCTTTACCCGTGGCTAAATCCTTAGCTGAAACATGAAGAATACCATTAGCATCAATATCAAAGGTAACTTCAATCTGGGGTACTCCTCTGGGAGCGGGTGGAATTCCAACGAGGTCAAAGCGACCAAGAGATTTATTATCAGCTGCCATTGGTCTTTCACCTTGCAATACATGGATAGTGACGGCAGTCTGATTATCTGCTGCAGTTGAGAATATCTGACTCTTTTTAGTAGGAATGGTTGTATTTCTGGGAATGAGAGGAGTCATAACACCACCGAGAGTTTCAATTCCTAAGGTTAAGGGTGTTACATCCAGCAACAGCACATCACTAACCTTCTCATCTCCAGAAAGAATAGCACCCTGAATAGCTGCACCTATAGCAACTACTTCATCAGGATTCAGACTGTGGTTCAGCTTTTTACCAAAGAATTTTTCAACTGCTTCTTGAACAGCTGGAATTCTTGTGCTTCCACCAACCATAAGAACTTCCTGAATATCATCTACCGTCAATTTTGCATCACTTAGAGCTTGTTTACAAGGACCAAGGGTACGCTCTACTAAATCAGATGTTAAACGGTTGAATTCCGCACGAGTTAAATCATAATTTAGATGTTTTGGACCGGTTGCATCTGCAGTGATGAAAGGCAAATTTATATTAGTAGTTGGAGTTCCAGATAGTTCCACTTTAGCTTTTTCTGCAGCTTCACGTAAACGCTGCATTGCCATAGGGTCCTTAGACAAATCTATTCCTTCTTCTTTTTTAAATCTATCCAGAATCCAATCTACGATTCTTTTGTCAAAATCATCTCCACCTAAATGAGTGTCCCCATTGGTGGAAAGAACTTCAACCACACCTTGAGAAATATCAAGAATAGAGATATCAAAGGTACCTCCACCCAGGTCATAGACTGCAACTTTCTCTTCCTTTTTAGTATCCATTCCGTAAGCTAAAGCTGCAGCAGTAGGTTCATTTATGATTCTCTTAACATCCAGACCTGCAATAGTGCCCGCATCTTTAGTTGCTTGACGCTGACTATCATTAAAATAGGCAGGAACGGTGATTACTGCTTCAGTCACCTTTTGACCTAAATAGGCTTCTGCTGTTTCCTTCATCTTAGTGAGAATCATTGCTGAAATCTCTTGAGGGGTGTAATCTCTATTTTCTACTTCAATATGGACAACTGCTTGCCCTTTCAAGCCTTCTTTAACAGTGAAAGGCACCTGTTTTATTTCATTTTGTACTTCACTAAAATGACGGCCCATAAAACGTTTTATGGAATACACTGTATTTTTAGGATTAGTGATTGCTTGTCTTTTGGCTAATTGTCCCACTAAACGTTGACCATCCTTAGTAAACGCTACGACGGAAGGTGTGGTGCGACTTCCTTCTGCATTGGTTATAACAACTGGTTTGCCGCCTTCTACGACAGCAACACAAGAGTTAGTTGTTCCCAAATCTATACCGATTATTTTTCCCATTTTTCCTCCTTAAGGTTATTTAATCTGTAATTTTTATATCAAGGTCATTAGAATCTTCACCCTTAGACTCTGTAGCTTCATTTATTTCTTTGGGTTCTGATTCTGCTGTTTTTTGTTCTAATTTCCCAGATGATACTGCTACTCGTGCAGGACGGAGTAACTTATCATACATCATATATCCGTTCTGGATAATAGCAGCAACCGTATTTTCCTCATATTCACTGGGAATATGAGCAAGGGCATCGTGAATGACAGGATCAAAAGGTTTGCCTAAAGCATCAATTTTAGTAATACCTTCCTTTTCCATCACTCTTTTCAATTGTTCTGCTATCATCATCATACCTTTTACAAAGCTATCATCCTTTTTATCCTCACTAACCTGCTTCAACGCCCTTTCAAAATTATCCGCCACTTCACAGATTTCCAGCGCAAATTTCTGGGTTGCCATCTTTATCCAGTCCGCTTTTTCCTCATTACTGCGACGACGATAATTTTCAAATTCCGCTATACTTCTAAGATACTTATCTTTCCATTCGGCACATTCTTTATCCAGTTCAGCAATTCTTTTCATCAATTCCTGCTCCTTAGTATTTAGTTCCTCATCCTTTTCTTCTCTATGGGTCTGTTGTGTATCTTGAGATTTTTTTTCTTTATTTTCATCTGAAATTATATCTGCTTTTTTCTTCTGTGTTGCCAATTTGTTCCTCCTTTGTTGATACTACTAATCCTTTATGAGTTGTTTCGGTTATAGTAACAGTTATATCACGGATTAAGGGAATAAGATGTCTATATGCAGTCCTGATGGGTGCTATCACACCTAAATAACCAGGAATTCCAAAAACTTCATAGCGCCCGTAAATCAAGCTAAAATTGCTCCATTCAGGAATATTAAAATCTTCTCCCATTAAAACCTTAACACCTGCGCCATCATCCGAACGACGCATCAGATTAATCAATATATCCTGACGCTGTATCATACTCATAAAGTTAAGTATATTTTGCTTTGAATCAAATTCTGGTTGTTCCAGAAAATTAATACTACCATCATAGTGAATATAAAAATCGCTAATTTCAATAAAAGCTTTATGTAACTGCTTCAAGAAAGTGCTGACCAGAACATTATCCTGATACATATCTTCCTGCATTTCCAATATAATGCGATTGGCAATATCGTAAATACGTTCACCAATCAATTCTTCATTCAGATATTGCACTAATTTCTTTAACTGACTTTCCGTAAAATCATAATCAATCTTCATTACAACCGTTTTGTCCAAGCCAGAATCCAGACTCATCACAAAGATATATTTCTGATTGCCAATAGGAAATACTTCCAGATTTTGCAGATAGCCACTGGAAACTTCTGGCTCAGCTACAAAACTAAGCTGGTCAGTCTCTTTAGCCAGCAGTTTCATTATATAATGCAAAGCTAATGGAGTATCTTTATAATGTCTGATTAGCAGATTACGTAATAAATCCATATCCTCAAACTTTACTTTTGCGTGATCCGGTTCTATAAGCTGAAGATAAGTTCTAAAACCCTTTATAGTAGGAATTCTGCCTGCAGAAGTATAGGGTTGTTGTATTTTGTTTTCTGCTTCCAGCTTCATCAAATCCAGACGCAAAGTAGCAGAACTTACCTCCTGAAGATACTTTTCATTCAGGATACGAGATGAGACCGGCTCACAGGTCTGGATATATTCATCTACTAAAGCCTTTAAGGTTTTTTGTAATCTAAGCTGGTTTTTCTTCATTGTTGAACTAAAAACTCCTTTTTGATTTTTTAGCACTCACTTAGTCAATCTGCTAATCTTAATGACATATTAATCAAAATCCAGAAATTGTCAATTGAAAAGTGAGACTGCTAATTATATCTTCCTGAGTGTAAGGGGAATATAAGGATATATCAAAATATTCGCAGATACTTTCTACACCAAGAGGAAGTGTATTCCAGATATAGCGTACTCTGATCCGAGCTTTGTTCTTGAAATAGAAGTCCAGATCAAAGGCATCCATTGGCTACAACTCCGGATAGTCGATAATTAGCCTTTTATCCTGCTCTGAAGTTGATTGGTATCCCCTGCCAGGACATCAACGGTCTTGATATCGGGTTTCTCCTTATTACCCCGCTTGCTGCTAAAGCTGATAACATCATCGTCTGCTATATCTATTATAGTAGAGGAATAGGCATCCTTGTTCTTGAGGATAATCCTGTAAGCGGTTTCAGTTTTGATAGATGCATGGTTGATTGAAAAGGAAAGGCTGCCAATTTTTTAGGCAGCCTTTTTATGCACTATCATTCGATACTATTTCATAAGCATCATTTTACTAATTTTGGTTACTCCACTTTGCTCTAATCGAACAAAATATATGCCAGATGCAACAGGTCGATTGCCATCATCCCGACCATTCCAGACTACGCTGTGACTACCACACTCTAGTGACTCGTTCAAGAGGTCTTTAACCTTTTGACCTCTGATATTGTAAATGACCAGTTTGACAGGTGCTGTTTTTGGCAAAGAGAAATTGATAGTAGTTGAAGGATTAAACGGATTTGGATAAATTGAATGCAGAGCAAGCACTGAGGGCATCAGTTGGTCGCTGGTCTTTAGTGTTAACACACGAAAGCCATATAATTCAGGCTCAATAGTTGGCTCATTAACGATGTAATTGCCAGGGTGAATAGTAGCCGGACTAACTGATACAGCGCTTTTACCTTCCGAGTACAGCATAAAGCTCAACGGTCCTCCACCTTCTTCTTCAGGAGTAGAATAGGCCAGTATCTGGATGGGATATGCTTCGTTAACTCTAGCTCCTATACACAAATCATCTTGAAAAACTCCTATCTCAGTATAATCCGGATTGCCTTCGATTGATTCAATCATAATTGTTTCGTAATTTGGTTTGTCTTCATAAACGAAGTATGAAGGTTTACGAGGATCAACAATTATTGGTGTAGTGAGTGGATTGTTCCAAACAAATTCGCAATCTCTAACGGTTCGTATCATGATAGAATCACCATATTTCAAATGAGGACGAGAAACCCCATCATAAACCCAGACATCGCCATCTTTCTTCATACTCCAATCTTCTGCCATGATGTAATCTATCCTATCTATGACTCCAGACAATGCCTCCCAGGGATAGACCGTCTCATAGCAAGGATATGTAACCCAGTTCCAATGCCCCTCGTATAATTGATGCACCATCAGAGTATCAATGATAGTGCCAAGCTCGAACAGCCTTATGTTGTCGATATCATTAATTCGCAATTTATAACCATCATTGCTATTAAGCGAATTCAATCCATAATAGCACCAGTGATTGTTACGATATTCTGCTATTCCATCTGATGAGACAATATCTGTAAGAAAAGGCAACAAAGAAACATTAGCATAATCAATTGATGTTCCTACCTCATCTCTTTGTAGACGAGGGTACCCAACCCAGTTCCACCCTTTATGTAGATTGCGTGTAACTTGAGGATATGGGTTTGGTTGAGTGGGACTTAAGTATAGATTCTGATTGACAACCCGTCGCCCATTTATCGAAGGAATATCTACAATAATTGACAAATCGAAGTCCCCATATTGCTGATAGGATGGGAATACATTAACTATCTCTGCGTAGGCATACAAATAATTTCCATACACGCCGTCACCAGCGATCCCATCATTGTGGCTGCCATCATCATAAAGATCAACCGAAAACTGCCATTCACCTCTCTTAAGTAGAGCACTAACTACAGCGCTAGTAATAGGTGTAATATAATCTGAAACTGAAACTTGCAATAACAAAGGACAATCTACCGGATACACTGCAGGGATTTCCTCAACCGAAACAGTTAAATCAGAATCAACCTCGCTTATTATGCTGTACGTTTGTGCTGTCGAGTAGTTGTTAGTAATGCTTGCACACCAGATTCCACTCTCTGGTGCATCAATGGCATATTTTTGTGTTGTAGTACCAAAACACTCTGGCTGATTATAAATAATCCCCGATGGTGAAGTCAAAGTAAACAAATTAGCGCTAGGGTTACCGGATGTACTCCAAATCAAAGTAGTTCTTAGATTATCAGCCAGATCATCAACAACGATTTGTAAGGTTTGGATGGAGTTTGGCGGAATGGAGTGATTATTCTCGTATGATGGGGGATTGCCTCTCAAACGATTGAGCAGACGGCTTACAATCAATGACATATTTGATAATTGTGGCACCTGATAAGCCACCCCATGCCCCCAAGATGCTATATTACTCATATTCACAATGCCACTGGATATATTACCGAACCGCATGGTATAGCATTCAATATTTCTGGGAATATAATATAAATTGATGCTATTGCTAACATGATACATACTATGTGGGTTGCTGTAATAGGGGTTATATTGATTATCGAGGTCTATTGTTGGATGATGCTCTCCATCTGATAACAGTACCATCCCCTTTTTTCTTTCTGTTGGCGCGCCAAATCTATAGTATCCATAAGTAAAAGGGACAAGTAAATCTGTATTACCTCCTGCACTTGGTAAGCCTACACTATTGATATAAGAGTTTTGATTTGATGAAGTAATAGAGTATAATTCCGCTGTTAGTGTTGGGGATAAATTTGTAAATCCTCCGCTCCAGTTCGGAGGAGTTCCTTCATTAAAACCAAAAATATTAATCTTATCCCCAGGTAGCATAGCACTTATAAAACTTCTTGTTAGTTGTTGAAGGTTTGCGCATTCCTCTACCATACTCTGTGAAAGATCAAGGGCTAACACTACATCTATCCCATCGTCATAAACAGTGAAACCGGGACCATTGAGACCATCAAAACCATCCCGGATATTTGCTCCAACATAGGCGAAATGCAGCACCCCATTATTGCCAATATCAACAAGGATGTCGTAATCTCCTACATCTGAAGCAGTCATTACAGGAGTGCTGGAATACCACACTCCATCATTATCTGAAGTACCAGATACCTGACAGATGATTGCATTCAAAGCTGATATATTCATCCCATCAGTATAATCCTGATCCTCAACAACATAAACCGTAAGAGGAGTATTCTGGGGACAGTTTGTGACCTTCACATGAACCGGATCACCGATCCGAAACATGTTCTTGTCCCGACCATCTGGTGGATTGGATACTCCGGCACTGATTGCCTGGGGTGTAAAATGAAGACCCCTGTCTGAATAGGCTTTATCTATTATTAACTGATTCGATGTTGTTGATTTCCTCATGAGTATATTGTAGAAATAACGAGGCTTGTACCTTAGGGGTTCAGTATATGATACACCGTAAATTAGTGCATTAATGAGAAACTGGTCAAAAACTGTGTTGCCAAGGAGGTTTCTAATCTCCCACCATGCGGAGGCAATGGGATAACGACAGAAATACTCTTGATAAAACTCTTCATTCATAATTGAATTAGGATACATGCTAGAGTAGTTTACCAATACATCAGATACCGTATAAAATGTAATATCATTGACATTATTAGGTGAGTTTATGTATAAGCTGGAGCCCAATACTGAACATGGTAAGTATACTGCAAATGCCTCATCCATTGCTCTCTTGGATAAATCAGTGTTATGAAAAAAAGCACCGTTCAGTTTATCATAGACAAAAGCATGACTGAGTTCATGTCGAGATACATGGGAATATCGCCCAATGTCTTGACGTATTCGAATTGCATTATATACTGGATCAAATTCTCCATAATTGTTCATTGTTAATGGCATATTACCGATAATCCTAATTCCAAATGTGTTGGCTGAAAACGGTGATAAACTATCCAATGAATGAAACTGGGCTAATGTGTGATAATATATATTTAACCCATTACATGGATTATCGTCGAACCTCGCAAAAATGCTATCTTGAACAGTATTTATACTATCGGAGATTTTCACTCGTATTGTATCAGGATACTCACATAAGCTTAACAAACCTTGATAGCTCAGTTTGATTTTAAGATTGTTTAAAGTAGAATCTTCTACGGCAACATATCCATTACTATTTGTATACCCAGAAAAATTATCGGTCGATACCATAACATAGGGAATGGGGACATAACCCAATGAATTCACATAAGATCCTGAATAAGTAGATTCATACACTTCACCATCAATGTTGCATTGATAGTCCTCCATAATCAATGTCCTTGTGTGAATAATATCTCCTGAGCTGGGATCAATAAAAACGGTCAGCCCCCAAAATGCTATCATATAGCATAACTTACACTGATACGAGTTATTTTCGCCTGGGATGGGAAAATAGACTAATTTTGATCTAGGATGGGTTAACTCATTATTTGGATCATAGTTATAATTGGGGTCGTAGCGTTGAATGGCAATTTGAACAGCCTGGTTTAAGCTAATATTAATCGGTATAATGTCAGAGCTTATGTCTGCTGTATCATCGACAATACTCAGCTCAAATGTGGCAAAATTATAATACATCTTAAGATATCCAAAACCTCCTTCGATCCTGTATCCATTTACAATTTGTTCATATCTGACCCCGGTTCCATAAGTGTTGCTTGATATCTTTCCTCTGAACAGCTGTCCTTCTTGTGCAGAGATATAGGGCTTTACTTTGGCAAGAACCCGATCAAAGACCTGCTTCATATAAACGGTATCTTGCGGAGCTGTTATAACTATGTCTCTAAAATTTCCAATTATGTGGGAGAACTTCATATACTGGTAATTATAAGTGATATCTCCCTCAAAACCAGTTTCGGCTTTGAATCTTGCCGCCCTTTCGTTTAAGATTGCTTGCTTTTGGATGTATTCCTCTGTTTGCTCATAGGGTACTCCCATCAAAGTGACTACCATAAGCAATAGAAAGAATAGGCAAAACAAATACTTTTTCATCATTCCTCCTTCCTGATTTTGTTTTTTATTTATCTGAGTTCTTCATATCTCATTTTCAGCAAGCAATCTAACAAAAACATACTCAGATGTCAAATAAGTAATCTGCTGATTCTTGTCAATATAGAAGTTGATTACTTGCGAGAAACCCTGAGAGATACTGATCCTACGACTTCACTTTAGAATAAAAAACCATCTCATAGCTTGGAAGACAGATAGCCGATTGCCGTTAATGACTCTGCTACTGCCCGCTGTATCTCGGTAAGGCCTTCCTGCTTGAGGATATCGCCAAAGATTTTGCGGCTGGCTATGAGACAGTCCAGCTCCTTGATCAGCTCATCAGGATGATACTTGACCTGCAGGAAGAGATTGACCAGACGATGGTCAAGATCGTTATAGACTTCCAAATAACCCCACTTCTCCTTGTAGAGGAGCATCCAGGCAGCCTCACCAAAGGGCTCTATGAATCCGGTGATATCCTTGGAAACATAGATTGTGATAATCTCTCAGGAGGCGTTTACCGTATATCCAGCCGCTAATGGCATCCATTAGACATCTCCTTTCGGATCGGTAATACAGAGTTTAAGATACAGCTCCGGTAGAGCGAGAGACTGAGAAAACTCTTAAAATTATGCATTTAGAGAACTACAAGTGAATTGTTCAGGGAAAAGATATATCAAAAAAGGAATATTATTAAAATAGGAAAAGATAAGGGAAACCTGAATAAAGTTTTGTTCTGCTGAGCTTAACAGAATCTGTATAATTAAAGGAAGGACCAGCCACTTCGGCAAAGGGATAATGTATAGAGAATGGTTTTATCCAGTCTTAACACTTCTGCCAGTATATCATATAGCGCTGGGCTTTCTAAGGACTTCAGGATAAAGAGCTGGTGGTTTTTCCCATAGGTCTTTAAAATTATCTTCTTGAGGTCATAGGTAGTGGTTTTATTTTCTTTGATTTTGATAAAAGGATGAGAAACTTCTTTTTCAAAGGTAGAAAGAGAGCTTTCTATATGATTAATGTATTCTTGCGGTATTTTTATAGAAATCCATTCTGCAAAAGGGACTCTGGGTTTTATAATTAATCTTTCTGCTTTATTGATTTTATAACCTGGAATATTTTCT
The DNA here is from genome assembly GCF_004353895.1 of Candidatus Syntrophosphaera thermopropionivorans. GTDB lineage: Bacteria > Cloacimonadota > Cloacimonadia > Cloacimonadales > Cloacimonadaceae > Syntrophosphaera > Syntrophosphaera thermopropionivorans. Next base: position 27,949 of record NZ_SMOG01000003.1, read on the forward strand.
AAAGATAGAGCGTTAATTATATCTTCCTGAGTGTAAGGTGAATAAAAGGATATATCAAAATATTCGCTGATACTTTCTACACCAAGAGGCAGTGGAGGACAGAGACTAATTTTGGGATGAGGTGAAAAGCCCTGAGTAAAAACGGTTTCCAGAGGAGCTTTAGAAACGAGACGAAACAGCATTCGCATCCAATCCAGGTGTGAAATAAAACGTTGAATATCTGTACGCACATAAAAGACCCGATAGCGATATTGAATGTCAGATTTGCTTTTTTGGGAAAGAAAAGACTCTGAGATAAGCGTTCGCCCAGTTTCCGGTAGAGGCGGAGAGATTACATTTTTGATTTCATCAGTACAAACACCACACTGAGAGCAGGTCTGACGGCAATCTGGAGTAGTTATAGCTTCTTGTGCCTTTCTCCATTCTTCCAATAAAAATTCTTTATTTATTCCTAAGTCAATAAAATCCCAGGATAGGACTTCATTGAGATTCTTCGCTTGCAAATATTCTTCAGGAGAAAGTCCATTTTCCTGAAAAGCTTTCTCCCAGAGTTCATATTTAAAACATTCATTCCAGCCATCAAAGAAGGCACCAGATTTCCAGGCATCAAAGATAACTTTATCTATTTTTTCATCACCGCGAGCAAAAATAGCTTCCAGGATGGAAGATTCTATGGTGTGATATTTAATTTTGATATTGCCAGAGCGTTTCAGAGTCTGTTTAATTTTAATGCATCTTTTTAAAAGCTCTTCTCGTGGAAGCATTGCTGACCATTGAAAAGCAGTAAACGGTTTAGGAACAAAGGGAGAGAGAGTAACATTTATCTGCATCCTGTTTTTGCTCTGACTCTGGATTTTCTTGATAAGTTCTATTATAGCATCAATATCATCATCCGTTTCTTCGGGTAACCCAATCATAAAATAGAGTTTAACCTTTTGCCAGCCAAGTTGTTGAGCCAATTTAACCCCGGTTAAAATCTGTTCTTCCGTAAGGTTTTTATTTATGATATCACGCAAGCGTTGAGAACCTGCTTCGGGAGCAATAGTTAAACCTTCCCTACCTAATTGTCTCATCAAATCAATTGTCTGGCTATCTAAAGCATCCACTCGTAAAGAAGGAAGAGAGATATGAGTTCTATCGGTATCTATTGAATTCAGTAAGGTGCGCAAAACCTCTTTCAATTGACTGTAATCGCTACTGGAAAGAGAAAGTAATCCAGCTTCATCCCATCCGCTTTCTTTAATTTCAGAAAGAATATCTTCAATGAGAATATCAGCAGAGCGTTCACGGACAGGCCGATAAAAATAACCTGCCTGACAAAAACGACAACCCCGAGAGCAGCCTCGCATTAGTTCTGCAACACAGCGATGATGAGTAGCTATTTGCCAGGGTAAGATTTGTGGTTTATGAATCAAATCCGATTGAGAAAACTCCTTAAATTTTCTTGCTTTCACCTTCCAGCCTTGAGAAATAAGAGGAGAATGAATTTCAGGAACATAGCAGCCTTCAATGTTCGCCAGTTCTTGAAGTTTTATTCCCTTTTGTGTACAGCTCTTAAAAATTTCAGCTATTTCACATATGGCTTTTTCCGCTTCTCCAACAAAGAAAACATCTATAAAATCCTGTAGAGGCAAGGGATTGATTGCACAGGGACCACCTGCCATTATAATAGGATATTCCTCTCCCCTATCTTTGGCTAAAACAGGGATTCCTGCTAAATCTAAAGCTTCAAGAACATTGCTATAGGTAATCTCACTTTGTAAAGTGAAGCCCAAAAGGTCAAAATCCCTTAGTGCTTTTCTGCTTTCCAGTGCAAAAAGAGGTATTTTCTCAAGATGCATAATTTCTATCATATCAATCCAGGGAAGATAGCATCTATCAGCCATCACTCCTTCAATACGATTGACTATAGAATAGAGTATTTTTAGCCCGAGATTGGAAATGCCCACTTCATATACATCAGGATAAACAAAGCAAAAATTGACTTTCTGCCAGGGTTTGTGAACAGCATTAATTTCCTCATCAATATAGCGGGAAGGTTTGCTTACCTGAAGTAGCCAGGGTTCAATCTGAATTTTTTCCATTTCTTTAAAGTGTGCGAATCTCTATTTTGACCTGATTTTTAGTTCCCCATTCAATTAGAGACTGGAAAACAGGATGATTTTGCATATTAATATAGGCGGTATTATCCCTAGTTGCAGGATTAGAAAGATTATCTAAGGTCTTGCTATACTGGCATTCTTGTAGATAGAATTTATCGCCAGGACGAAGAAGATTCTGGATTTTCTCTAAATCTTCCAAATGCAAAAGTTTATCAAAAAAGGTAGTGCGAAATTCATAACTTTTGCTGCTTTCTCTAATAATTTCCATACTTTTCAAGATACTGGAAAAAGGAATATCAGCTCGTGTGACTAAAGGATAGAGTGATTCTGGTGCTTTAAGGTCCATTGCCCAGTAATCAACTAAGTCTTTGTTTACAAGATTTTCTATGCTTTCAGGGATAGAACCATTGGTATCTACTTTGATGAGATAATTCATAGCCTTTAATTTGTATAAGAAATCCTCTAAATCTTCTTGAAGTGTAGGTTCACCACCCCCGATAACGACAGCATTGAGTTTTCCTATTCTTCTTTTCAGAAAATCAAGAATCTGGTCTTCTGGATAAAGAGAATCAGATTTTGCTGCATCTACCAGTTCTGGATTTTGACAGTAAGAACAGCGGAAATTGCAACCTTGAGTGAATATAATAGCTGCCAGTTCTCCTGGATAATCCAGCAAAGAGAATTTTTGAAAACCCCCAATTTTCATCTTTTATGACCTCAAGAAAGGTGAGTTTTCTCCTGATGCTGTTCTTTAGTTTCCATATTCTTGACTGGATTAAAGGATTTTCGCAGTTTAAATTCTGCTTTTTTCCCTTCATTCCATTGTGAAACGGGACGCAAATAGCCAACTATCCGAGAGAAAACTTCAGTCGGTTGATGACATTGGGGACAGATTGGTTGTTCACCTATCAAATAACCATGCTGAGGACAGATACTGAAAGTAGGAGAAAAAGTGAAATAAGGTAGACGGTAGTTTTCACAAACTGTTTTCACCAGTTTCTTAATGCTTTCTCCTTGTTCCACTCTTTCACCAGCATAGATATGAAGGACAGTTCCACCAGTATATTTAGTTTGAAGTTCATCCTGCAAATCCAGGACTTCAAAGATATCATCAGAATAGTTCACGGGAAGATGTGTGCTATTAGTATAAAAAGGAGCTTCATCATCGCAATTAGCGGTTAAAATAGCGGGAAAATGCTTTTTATCCAGCAAAGCTAAACGGTAGCTTGCCCCTTCAGCCGGTGTTGCTTCCAGATTGTAGTTGCATTCTGTTTCTTCCTGAAAATCAATCAATCTCTGACGTAGATAATCCATCACTTTTAGAGCAAATTCTCTTCCTTCAGTGGTGGCAATGCTTTTACCAAAAAGATTTAAGCAGGCTTCATTCATACCAATAATTCCGATAGTAGAAAAATGATTCTTCCAGTATTCTCCAAAGCGCTCATAGATATTTCTGAGGTAAAAACGAGTGTAGGGATAAAGACCGTTTTCTGTATAGCGTTCAAGCACTTTTCTCTTGATTTCCAGACTATTTTTAGCAATAATTAATACAGATTCCAGATATTCAAAAAACTCCTTTTCATTTTCAGCTTTAAAACCTATTCTGGGCAAATTTATAGTTACTACTCCAATAGAGCCAGTTAATGGATTGGCACCAAAAAGTCCTCCTCCCCGGGAAGCTAATTTTCTGGTATCCAATCTTAAACGACAGCACATTGAACGAGCGTCATCAGGATTCATATCTGAATTGATAAAATTAGAAAAATAAGGAATACCATATTTGGATGTGGCTTCCCAGAGATAATTCAATTGAGGTGCATCCCAATCAAAATCCCTGGTAATATTATAAGTTGGAATAGGAAAAGTGAAAACTCTTCCTTTGGCATCTCCTTCAATCATCACTTCCAGAAAAGCCTGGTTAAGCATATCCATTTCTTTTTGGAATTCGCCATAGGTCTCAGCTTGAGGTTTTCCTCCGATGATTACAGGCATATCTTTAAATAGAGAAGAGGGCTTTAAATCAAGCGTAATATTGGTAAAGGGAGTTTGAAATCCCACCCGGGTTGGAACATTGATATTGAAAATAAATTCCTGTAATGCCTGCTTAACTTCTTTATAATCCAGGTGGTCATAACGAATAAATGGAGCTAATAAGGTGTCAAAATTGGAAAAAGCCTGAGCTCCAGCAGCTTCTCCTTGAAGAGTATAGAAAAAGTTAACCATCTGACCCAGAGCACTACGAAAATGCTTTGCAGGCGAACTTTCCACTTTTCCTTCGGCTCCAGAAAAGCCAGTGGTCAATAAATCCATCAAATCCCATCCTACACAATAAACTGAAAGTAGACCGAGATCGTGAATATGAATATCTCCTTCTAGATGTGCCTGACGAATTTCTGGCGGATAAATCTTATTTAGCCAGTAAGTCTTGCTAATTTCACTGGCAATATAATTATTCAACCCCTGTAAAGAATATGCCATATTGGAATTCTCATTCACCTGCCAATCAAGTTTCTCCAGATACTTATCAATCAATTGTACTCCACCGGTATTAAACATTTCTCGTAGACGGGCATGCTGATCACGGTAAATAATATAGGCTTTAGCGGTCTTTTTATAGGGAGAAGCGAGTAATACCTCTTCTACTATATCCTGAATGCGTTCCACTTCAGGAATTTCAGTATTTATGATTTGTGCAGCTAAATTGAGCACACGATTAGCAAGAAGCTCTGCGGTATCTTCCTGGAATTCTCCTGTAGCTTCACCAGCTTTTTGAATTGCTCGCACAATCTTTTGCTGGTCAAAATCAACAATTGAACCATTCCTTTTTCTAATCTTTTTGAACATACACTACTCCCAAAATCATTTATTTATTATTTATCAATATATTATAACTTAATAAGGCATTTTCCAAAGATCTAAGATTACTTTCGCTATTATTTCTTATTCTTAGGATTATGATTTTGTCAAGATAAATAAACTTATCCATTTTTCTAATTTCACCCTCCTGAATTTAAATTAAATCAATAATTATAAAGGAATAGACCCCATATTTTATTAGCTTAAGAGTAAGAAAAATATTTTTATGGGCTCTCCTTAACTATCACTCATTTAATGGTTTAGCCATTCTTGCTTGTCACCTAACTCCTACTTGCTTCTCTCTTAAGGAATTAGCTAAGTAAGAGCTAAGAGAGAGCTAAGGGAGAATTGTTAACAGGGTAGCAAAATTAATCCAGATTAGCTGGAAATAATGCGAGTAGATAAAGGAGATTAATTATAATAAATATATAGAATTCAGGATGAAAAGTGGTATTGATATTATATTTGCTTTAATAGATAAGGGTTCTGCCCAATTTTCCTTATTGCTTTTTCAAGTAAAAGTAGGAAAATAAGCTATTGAGTCATTTCTTAATTGATATAAGTTTGTGCGGTAAAGTATTAACCAGATTCCGATTTTCTCATCTTTTGCTTGAGCCGCTAATTTCCTAAAATAATGCAACTGCTCAAAGGCATACCTTATTGATATATGACACATTTAGATAACCTAACTATGGTCAAGAAACTGAATCTCACGATTCTTCTACAAGATAATGTATTTAATGATAAATAGTTATACAAAATCAACTATATAACCATAGATTTATTGAAAAAAAACTCGTTGACAGATAATGTGTGAATTTTATAATATTTTTAAGTGAATGAGATTCAAGTGGGAGAAATGGAACGATTAGTGAAAACCCATTATTAAGTTAGCATAAAGGAGTAAGAAATGTCTTTAAAACGTAATCTTCGTGTCACCTTTGTCTTGGTTTTATTAATAATGAGCCTAATAATATCGTGCTCTGAAAGTCCAACACAAGTTACGATCAGGGACGATAATCAGGATCATGTGGCTCATCTGGCACCTGATCCTAATATATTAGGGAACACTGAAATGTTCTTTATCCCTGAAACCATTCAAGGCTCTGCAATCTGGATCATCAATGGACCCAGTGCAAATGTTGGTGTAGATATCAGAGATAAGTCCAACAGCGCATTTATATACTATGCCGATAGTTACATTGGAGCTGGTTCAAATTCTGCACAGACTGGGACACAAATACCCTGGAATAGGTGGATGAGAGTAAGGTTAGTTGTCTATAAATCAGGACTATCTGGCGCAATTGTCAACTTCATTCAATTCCTTGGTTTAGACTTCTTTGATAGCTTGGAAGACTATATGATTGAGCAAATCTATGAGAATGATGTGTTTCTAAGCTCGGATGGTATTTACAAAACAATACCAGTTACTTACAAGTGAGGAAATATGATTACTGTTCAAGTGATTTCAAAAGCTACAGGAAAGCTCTTGAGTGGAAAGAGAGTATATGTTGCTTTTTCTGGTCTTAGAAGAGGACTGGAAGGATACACCAATAGCAATGGTGATGTTCACCTTAATGCAGACCCTTTTCAAATGGATGATTTTGGATATATGAAAGTGAAATGATATAAATCAATCATTATAAAGAAATAGAACCAATATTTTGTTAGCTAAAAAGTAAGAAAAATTTTAAATGGCTTACTCCATTAATATTGATGAAATTTATTGTATAAGAAGAGAAACAAACTCCAGAATTATATTTAACATCATACAATTTTGTGCTATTCTTAAGAGCCCAGATTCCAAGTTTCTCAGCTTTTGCTTGAGCTGCTAATTTCCTAAAATAAAGCAACTGTTCAAAGGCATATTTTTCATACTCCTGACTGAAACCCATTCTTATCATCTGAGCATTAACAAAGAGATTATCAGAAAAACGGTAAATATAGGCTAATAATCTGCCGAATTTATCCAGATGCATAGACTTTTCATTAAAATGATCCAATTGCAGATAGATAAATTGATCTAGGATTAAAGAGCTAAGATAATCTTTTGCTTGATCGGCAAGATTTCTTAAAACAGGATTTTTTTCATTCATTTCAGGAGTATCTATTCCAATTAATCGCACTCTAATTTCGTGAAAACCGTCAGAAATAGTTATAGTATCCCCATCATAGACTTTTACCACTTGAAATTTTGCCTTCTGAAGTTCAGTATTATTTAAAACAAAAATCTGATTTAAGGAATAGCTGCCACTTTTAATCACTCTTTGAGAATCAAGAATTGATGGTGTTTGAGGTTGTCTATAGATAGCAATATTATTCTGTTCAGAAGAGTTATCGGTTTTACAAGAAAAAACCAGCAAAAGGGAAAAAATTAAAAATAGTTCAATTAATCTTATGTGATTCATAAAGATATTAAAGTTAAAGGGACATTTAGGTCTATATCATTATCCATTTTATTGGGGCATTATCTGTTGCATTGTTCCGATAAATTTGGGGACAATTCTTATTACTACTCGCCTATTTTCCATATTACGGGTATTATCAGGTGTATGCACTGCCAATTTTGATTCTCCAAAAGCAGCTGGAATCAAATCTATATCTGGATCTCTAAAGAAAGGGTCTTTTTTAAACTCCTCAATCAAACTCAGTGAACGAGCTAAAGATAAATTATAATTATAATCTTCTTCTCCAACGGTATCGGTATGTCCTTCAATAATTATACAATATCTTTTTTTCCTATCCTCTTTCTCCATATAATTTTTAATCTCTTTTCTCCAATCCAAAATTGTAGGAAGATTTTCACTTTTTAGTTCGCTTTTATCAAAGTCAAAAAGAATATCGGATTTTATAATTATTTCATTACTGTCTTTATTGAATTTCAAACCAAGAGAGTCAACCATTTCTTTGAAATCATCAATATCTTTTTGATCTGCCTCTGCTTTTTTACTATAATTAAAATAGAAGATAGAAAATAAAATAAAGAAGATAGAAAATAAAATGAAGAAGATAAAGAATAAAGAAGAAAAAATATCAGCAAAACTGGGCCAATAATTAAGCTCATCCCGATTATCTGATTTCATCTTTAATGTTTCCTGTTGTTTTTCTTCTTTCTAATGAAGCCAAAAACTCTAAGGGAATCAATTTCTTGATTTAACCGATTAAGATTTTCTTCCAGAGAACGAGTATACTTTGTCATAGAATCAATCATAGCATTATTCTTCTCAGCAATAGCGTTAAGTTGCGATATAGATTCCGGGTCATAATAATAAAAATCTATCTTTTCTTTTTTAGGGATTGTCTGACCAAAAAGAGTTCTTAATTCCCGGTCATAATCTTTAAAACTTGTTGCCATAGTTTCACTAAATCTCTGAGAGCTACTTATAAACTCAGTTAAAAGTTTATCTAAGTTCTCTTTAAAATTATCAAACTCTCGGGTTACAGTATGCACTTTATCACCTACAGAACTAAAAGTATCAAGCTTATTATTCAAGGCAGTTAGATAATTCTGGACTGAACTGGTATAGGAAGGAAGAATATTAATGTTTTCCAAAAGCTTTTTCATCTCATTAATGATACTTTCATTCACCCTGGTAATTTCCTCTTGCTTTTTAATGATATTATTCAAGGGTTCATTCATCTCACTTATATTACTCTTCATTTCAGAACCCAATTTAACAAATTCATTTAAGTTTTCCGTAGCAAATTTTATGCTTTGTTCCATAGAAGAACTTGCATCTTTTAACTTTTCTGTGATATCGGAAAAAGAATTTATTTGTTGTGCTTGTTGATTTGATATTAGTTTAATTGTTTCATAATCTTGATTTAACCGAGTAGCAATATCTTCCATAGATTTAAGGGTTTCTTCATTTGTTTGCTTCTGATTTTCAATGAGAGGTTGAAAATTGGTGATAAAACCATTTAGCTTCTCATCTAAACTGTTAACAAAATTATTTATGGTATTATTTAGTCTCATTACTGTTTTAGCAAAACGGTCTTCTGTGGATTTAGGTGAAATATAAGGAATATAATCTACTACCAGAGCTTTCATTGTATCATCAATTAATTCATCCGATATATTTCTTTCCTTTCCAAAATACCATTTTAATAAAGAAGCACAGATTAAAGCACATAAACTACTGCAAAAAGCAAGACCAGCAGAATAAAGGAGGGGATTAATATTGTCAGCTAAATTAAAAATATCTGGATTAATATTCTTTAATTGATTTTTAGTTGCAAATATCCCTATTATAATACCAAGAAAAGTTCCCATCAGTCCTATTATGGGTAATTGATTCATTGCGGAGTTTACATTATAAAAAGCAGCGTTAGTCTTTGCAATTAGTAATTCTTTAAAGTTTTCTACATCTATTTGTTGACCAGTTTGAGCACAGGTAGCAAGATAATCTAAAGCAGGATATTTTCTTTCTTTTTCACTCAGATCAAGTAATAAATCCTCATTTTTTGCTTGGATAACTTCTCTTGTACTATCTATCAATTTATTCTCAGATCTTATGATCTGAGATGTTTTATATCCCCTATATATAGATAGTCCGATTTCAAAAATAATAAAAACTATTATAATAAATAATATTAAAGAATCCATTATTACTCCTTATTTTATTGATACTTCGCCTTTCTCACGAAAGATATAATAATTTCCCTGTTTTTCATATATAGGATTTTTATTCATTACTATCTGGTCGGTTAGCTGAATATTGGCAGGAAAATCAATAATCTCCCTGTATAATCTCATTATATCATTAATTCTTTCCTTAGAAAAATTATCCAGATATAGAAGATATTTTGCTCCATCTTTGATTAGATAAAGACCTTGGGGATTACTAACTGGTTCAAGTTTTTTTAATCCTTCTTCAGACCTCCAGACCCAGATTTTGTTATCGTTATTTGTTTCTTCTTTTGTTTTTGGAGGAAGAATTTCAATTGGCGGATTAATCGTATTCTCTAGTTCAGGTATTTTGATAGAGTTTAAATACTCCAATTTATTTTGCAGTTGCTTAATTCGTTCATCCATTTCCTCTAATTTCGCCAGTTTTGTATTATGTGAATTGAGAATGGTATAAAGTTTTTGGATTTGTGCATCATCTCTACTATGCCTATGAGGTTCTTTAGCAGTTTCCATTTTCTCCAATTTTTTACAGATTATAATAATAAGCAAAGCCAAAACAGCAACTTCTAAAATTACTAAACCTAAAATTAACCGGCTCATTTTATATTAAATACTGATTCTATTGATTTTCTGAAAGATAACGATGTAATCTATTAATCGTAATCTGCATTTCAAGAGTAAAAACTGAGCTGGAAATAGAATTATAATTTTTAATATTATCTTCTATAACTCCTCTCAATTCACCAACGAACTTACCCCAATCGCCAATTAATATATTTTTTATACTTTCAAGATTAGATAAAGCCCTATCATTTTTCAGTCTATCCCTATAGAGATTACTTTTTGCGAGTACCTCAAAGAAGGTGTTATGGAACTTAACTATTTCAGAGTTATTTTGGTCCAGATGTATATTATGTCCATTCTGTAAAATTAGTTCATTAAATTCATCTATTGTCATATTAGATAGGTCAGAGTTCGCTTCAATAAATACTTTTTCTGCAATTAATTGTCTTTTACTTGCTTCTTTTGCTCTGAGTTCTTCATTACCTCTACAAAGTCCTATAGCCACTTCTCTTTTCTTATCCTGAGCAGCAGAAGTGTGAATCTCTACCTCATTCTTAAAAGGAATGGTTTCTTTAATTATTTTTTGATAAATCTCTTGTTCCTGTTCATCCATTTTATCCACTGCTCCACTGCTCCAGCAGGCAAATCGTGAACCATTACCAGCCAGGAATAGGTTGATTTTTTTGATATTATCCATATCAATTGCTCTGCACTGGATTCCAATTTCATACAGTAGAGCACTCCAGAAATAGAGAATTATAAAGCGAATTTTATAGAAAGAATCTGACCTTGCCAGATTACTCAATGTGGTTTCATCTAAAGAATATAGAATATAATTCAATTGATTTTGAAAGCCTTTAATATTTTGGAAAATATCTCTCTTAGTAGAAGGTAAATTAATGATGGCGTCATAAATTATTGAATATATTTTATTATCTTTTTCAAAACCAACCAGATTCTTTCCAGCCCAGAGAGAACTGTAAAGCATATGGATTTGACCATCTTGCCAGATAGAAATATCGGATGAACCGCCTCCTGTATCAATAATTATTGCTATATCTGGTGTGTTACGAGGTAGAATTCCTTTATGGTCAAAATATAGTAAAGCAGCTTTACTTTCATCCGTAATTTTATATACATCTCCAACTAATTCACGCCACATTTTTTTATAATCACTGATTAAGGTTTCAGAAAAAGATTTAGGAAAAGCCCAGTGATATTCTACTTTTTTTAAATCAACTCCTCGTTTAATTAATTCATACTTTAACAAGAGCAGTAATATCCTGAGATATTCTTTTGATGCTTGTTGTTTTATTAATTGAGGTTCCCATTTTAAATTGGTTTGTTGCACATAAGTTTTTTTAATTGTCATTCCATCTAAATCATAATTGAACAATCCTACATCATCCTTAGAGAAAGCAATAGAGGTATTTAATAATGCTTCATAAGAATCAGTATCACCTTCCATTAATATCATAGAAGGAAGAGGCATATCAACAGATTGATTATTATGAATCTCACTTAATGAATTAGGTAAGAAATATTGTTTTAAATAATTATAAATCAAATTAGGAATTTGTTCTCTTCCTAATTCTGGTTCAGAAAATCTTATGAGGGTGATAAAATCATTATCATTCAGGTTTTTACCTAAAAATCCAGAACTATATTTCAGCACTTCTGGCTCAGAATTATCAATTGTAATAGCAATATTAGTATGGGAAGTACCAAAATCAATACCAACTTTTGCCGATTTTTCCGGATTCATTATTGTTGTCAGGGATTTATGATTGAGAATTAATAAACCCTTACCATTGGAAGCAATATCAGAAATCACAATATAAGTAGGAAGTGTTTCTAATCGGAATATTTCTATTTTATCAGCTTTGCGAGATCTCTCATAATTTATATCTTTAAAATCCTGGTCTTTAAACTCCAGAGGCACCATTTCTTCCTGATTTATAGCATCTTTATATCTTTTCCCATAAACAAAAGCATAATAGCTATCTTTCCAGTTATCAGGATGTAGAGGGGGCCAAATCATTATATGTGGAAGAGGTGTATCAATATCCCGGTCATCATAATTGATAATACGATTTTCTTTGCTATTAGTTAAGTCTTGAAAATAATCCCGTTTAATTTCTATATAATCCCCATTCTGGATAGGAATTTTTAAGGTAACTCTAACTGTTTTATCACTTATTTCTTGGATGCTTAACATATCCTGTACATCATCATAGTTAAAATAGTTGAAAAATGTATCAGTTAGAGGAAGTGCATATTTCATATCGCTGCTATCTTTGTAAGAACCGAGTATAAGTCTATTATTGTTGAGACGATATTTATACTTAATCAGAACCGGTTGGAAAAAATCTTCTTGAGGTAATATCCAGGGATATTTAATGTTTTCACCTGGCAGAAAATCTCTGTTGCTATTTTTTAATTCTTCATATTTGAAATCTTGTAGATAGTTATAACCATTGTAATACTCACTGGCATATAAACTTTTGGAGGGGTCAATAACCAGTGGGGGTATTTCATTTTCCTTTCGAGGTTTTAACAGATAAGAGCTGGATATTTTTTTGGTATTAATTTTTTCCAACAGATTTCCCAGAGAGGATTCCAAGAGAAAATCACAAGGAAGTAAAATTTCCTGCGTTAATGGTTCTTTTAAGCTTTCTGCACATATACCTTCCTCATCAGATAAAGCTTTAACTAAATCAGGATAGTTTCCATCTTTTCGTAGTTTAGTGAGAAAGTTAGAATTTATCCATTTTTGGAAATCTTTTGGACGTTCTTTAAGAGGGACAGGTCTTTCTCTAAAATATCTTGGGAAGACTGTATTACCCTCTTTATGTTTTAAATTCATAGGTGTGAATAAGAGAGAAAATGGACTGGTTCCTGCTAAAACGAATTTATCATTTGAATCTCTGCTGGCAATTAGTAAACCAATGCTGACAATATCATCCTTCTTTATTTCCTCTGGACTGAGGTCATACAGTATTTTTAGAAACTTATTTTTCTCGTCATTCTTTATTTTAATCTCTTTATACTCAATATTAATATTCATCAATTCATAATAGAAGATTATCTCCAGAACATCCAGGATATTGGACATAACTTCTTTATGTATTAGATGATTAGTAGATTTAATAGCTTCTTTAAAAAGAAGCATTCTTGCCCAAGGTGAAGGAATGGAAGTAACATTAATCTTGGAATCCGGTGAAACTTCCATTTCATTAACAAAGGTAGTAAAATCGGTTATGGTTAATTCTTTCCATTGACCTGGTGTAGTCTGAGGTAAAGATTTATGTTTTGGCAGTAAATAGCGTGGCATTTTTTACCTTCCTTCAGTTATTTTTGCCAAGGACATTGCTTCTAACATATCACCTAATAAGTCATTTTGATTGGTTTTCTTACCATAAAACTTGGTATCCAGATGGCTTATATGATAGCCTTTATATTTATTAGGATTGTTGGTTAGAAGATTATCCAGTTTGAGTTCATAATCCAGTATATTTAATTTTGCATAATTATTATGATTTTGATAAATCCATTCTTGGAAGGAATCCATTAATTCTTTAAGAGAAGAAAGTTCAGTTTTTTTATCAATTATATCTCTTGCTCTAACTTTTTTATCATCAATCTTAAGGTCCCTTAGCCAAGCAATTTTATCTAAAAGTTTAGCATTGTCTTTATCAATAAGTTCAAATAATTCATTGATATAATGATAGAGTAGTGCAAACCTTTCAAATGGTTTTTCTTTATCTTGATGAGGAATATCTTCAGCAACTACATCGGTAATATCAGCATTTTTATCAGGATTTTTCACCTGTATTACATAGAATGGTTTGAAGTTGCCGCTTTCTCTATGGAAGAAATCTATAGCGGCATAAGCTGCCATTAGTTCCAGCATATGAGCATCATTTTTTTGCTCAGCACTGCCTATAGCATAATTTTCGTACTGTTTACAGTGTTCAAAGTCATCTCCCAGAAAATAATTAGAGTCAATCTGAGAATAATTATTTTTATAAAATTCACAAGCAGTTTTAGCATTAATCATAAAACTTTTTGAATTTGGCATTATCTTTTCTTTTTTGAGGCTTTCTTGATATTTTTGCAGGTTTTCAGGGTCTTTAAGCTTAAAATAGGGAAGCATTAAAACACCACCAACCTTAGTAGTTGGAGAGGCATTTTTGATTAATTTACTGATAACTGGATATCCTGAAGCTCCAGTACCTCCAAATAACGAGGCAAAAATAAAAACTCGAGAAGCAGTATCTTCTTCCAATCTTCCTCTTAATTCTGTCCAGAAAGCTTGATTTTGAATATCGGTCATTAAGATAGAACCAATAGAAGGGATACCTCTGTATCCAGCACTCATATCCATATTCAATTCTTCTTTACTGAATAAAAGGTCAGCCAGGAATTTATAATCTGTCCCCTGAAGTTTCGTTTCATATTCAATAAAATGGGAAAGTTTATTTTGAGCAGGGTCTAAACCAGAGTTTGGATTGTATAAATTAGGAATTTTAACTGTTGTATTAGGTGAATTTTCTTTGTCGCTGTATATAATCTCTGTATTGAATAAATAATCTTTGGATGGTCTGGGTAAATGTTCTCTAATCAGTTTATACTTTTGAATTAATTTAATGGTTCTGGTGATATTCCCATTACTCTGGTCAGGATCAACAAATATAGGAAATAAAGGCTGGTCTAAATGAATTCCCATAGCACATAAATAAATAAGCGATTCCAGGCATCTTGCACCTGTTCCCCCGACAGAAAATACATAGTAAGGCACTGTTCTTCCTCCTATTTAGCTTTTAGTATATGTTCATGAATTCTGCAAAAATATTTTTTTGCTCTAAGAAAAAAACTTACCAGGTAAAACAGTAAAAAGTCACACAATACCATAACAAGCATAAAATTGAGGATATAGAGAAACCTGTAACTATCCGTTACCATCTCACTATCTATCTTAATCGCAGTATATATGATATAAATTAGGTTAATAACCATAGAGAATAAAAAGGCCATCCAGAATCTTTGGCTTTCTTTTTCTCTACGGTAACGCAAAGCAGCATAGATAGCTATAAAAATTATATTAACCATCAACCCAATAAAAACGCTTTGGTTCATTTCATTATGCCAATTTTCAATGTAAATTTTGGGTCTGAAAATCCAAAAAAATGAGATATTAGGTAACATTTATTTCCTCTCTATTTGTAGATAATAACGAGTCGTAGTTAAAAATTTATAGTCTTCAAAGTTATCCAGAATGAATTGCATCCAGTTAGCCAGATGATAGGTTTTAGTCTGGAATTCAGGCTTTGAATCATCATCCGTGCTCCATTCTTTTATCCAGGAGGGTAAGGTTTTACGAAAAGATAAGAGGATACGATAGGTGCCTGGATTATCTTCTTCAAAAGGAATTTTAAAAGTTATTTTATCTGTTCCTGCGAGTTTATTTGCTTTAATATTTCCTCTTTTGTCCTGCAGTTCAACGAAATTAGGGTTCTTTTTCGCTTGATAAGCAATTGCATAATCTATGGTAGTACCGAATCTATCTTCATAACCCTTTAAATTAAATTTTAGATATTGAAAATGACCTTTATCTAATGTAAAATATGCTACTGGTAACTTTTCATCATTGCCAATATGATTAAGCTCTTCTGGAACATTCTTCCCTTCTTCATCTTCTGTATATTTTAGATGATTTGGTAGAATGACTCCAAAATCAAAACAATTCTCAAAAAGGTCTCTAATTTTCTTCTGGACAAAATCCGCATATTTACGATTTCCGAAGGCAAGGCAATATATAGGACGTTTCCCTCCTGGTTCAATATCAATATATTTTCTGGCATATTCAGAATAATAGGACCCTTCAAAAGACACTAGTTTCCCCATCAAAGCGAAGAAACCATTACCTTCCAGATATGAATTCAGTTCTTTAGCAAATATGACATAATCCTGTTGTGAATGTTGAGTAGATTGCACACCATCGGTAAGAATTAAATTAACGGAATTTTTGTCCTCTCTAATCAGGTTAAATGGTTTGGTAAGGTCAGTTCTTGGTTCTTTATAAAAATCCCGTCGGGATAATTTATATAGATTGGCTCTTAAGTCACCCTCCATCTTGAGCGAGCCCTGACCAAAGCTATAGAAATTGATTTTAGCGTCCTGAGGAATCTTTGCTATAATGGTATTAAGAAGATTGAGATATTCACTATTTTCACCTGTAAAACCATACATACTTGCACTGGCATCAACTATAATATTGAAACTTTTAGGATTAGCAGGTTTCTCGGAAGGGGGAATGCCAAAAGGTTTTTCCAATTCTTCCAGAGTACGCGGTTTAGAAACTTCACTACTGCAAGAAAAAAGACCTAAAAAAATAATAAAACATACAAGAGTAAATATAAAACAATACAGCCATTTTACATTATACATATTAACCTCAACCGTTTAAATTTTAGATCATACACAGTAAAAAGACTATGGTAATATAATTTAATTTATGTCAAGAAAAATATCTGGATTTAAAAAAATTTCTATGCAATCGCACTTTCCCCAATATTCCCTAAAGATTTTTACTCACCCGATTATTAAATATTTCCAGCCATCAGGTCTATTTAATTAAAATCATTTTGCGAGTTTTAAATCTATCTCCACTTTTCAAAATACAAAAATATATACCACTGCTTACTGATTGTCCATAATTGTCCCGTCCATCCCAGAGAATATTATACTCACCTGAACTTTTAACTTCGTTAATCAGAGTCTTTACCAGTTGACCTCTTATGTTATAAACTCCCAGGAAGGTTTTTTTCTCTTCAGGTAGAGAAAACTTGATACAGGTGATAGAGTTGAATGGATTGGGATAATTTTGATTAAGTGCAAAAGATATTTCAGGGGTTAAAGAATCGTTAAGATTTGTACCTGTAGGAAGGTGAATAACTCCAATTTGTCCATTGAGATTATATAGAAAATCAATATCAGTGAGATTGGTATTGAAATGAAGAGAAAAACTTGCCAGAGGCGCTTTTTCGGGGTTTATAAGGGCAAATTTTGCTTGTTCAGAATTAAAAGCATATAAAAAAGTTTGCTCTGGAATGAGCCCTATTCCTAAATTTTGGATAGAATCAGCTTGAGTCAATTCCCAGTTTAAGCAATTTAAAGCATTTGGTGGATTCAGATGAAATAATACTTCTGTTTCTGCTGGATTTTCTATGAGTTCAAATGAAATATTCATTTGAGGTAGCTCAAGTTCTTCCCCATTCTGGACTTCATAACGATACTTGGGATTCTGAATGTAGTGGCTGATTAGATAGGCATCCACAGAATCCAAAGCTTCATTATCATCCACATCTGCAGAATGGATACGATACTCACTCCAGGGAATAGGATCAATCAAGGGCACCGGATCAAATCCTACCAGATATTGAAGCATAACCTGGACATCATTCATAGTGATTAAATCATCACTATCTACATCACCATAAATAACCTGACTATAGTCAATTCCTGTAATCTTGATTTCATCTATATAAATCCCATCATAACCATAATTATTCCTGGACTGGAGAACAAAGCGTAAATAAAAATTATGTCCTGAGAACTGATTCAGAGGATAATAGATTTCTTCCCATGCATATCCATATCCCGTTAAAATTCCTAAATCTATCCAGTTTTCTGCATGGGTTGAGCCCTGAATATAGACATTATCCCATCTCATTCTCAGAAAAAACTGAGCTTTAATCATCAATACTGGTTTCTTTATAAATTCCAGAGAGATAGGATTAGCCAGAGTTAAAGTATAAGTTCCCCCAGGAGCATAATTACCCGAAGGAGAATCGGTAATAACTGTTTCTCCTTGATAATTGGTTACTCCCCAAGGACCTATAGTACTCCAGTTGGACAAATCTTCACAGGGATCGTAAAATATAAGGGAAGATTCTACA
This sequence comes from Candidatus Syntrophosphaera thermopropionivorans, assembly GCF_004353895.1. Classification (GTDB taxonomy): domain Bacteria; phylum Cloacimonadota; class Cloacimonadia; order Cloacimonadales; family Cloacimonadaceae; genus Syntrophosphaera; species Syntrophosphaera thermopropionivorans. Next base: position 46,062 of record NZ_SMOG01000003.1, read on the forward strand.
GGAGTAAAAACTGCTTCATTTTTCTCTTTGGTGAGCAAGAAATTAGTTTCATAGATGTCCTCATTATTGTTACTGAAATGGATATTGTAATAGCCTTCCATAAGGTCATTAAAAGTAAAGAACCCCTTGGAATTAAAATTAGTATTGGTAGCTGGAATGGTGTTCAGGTTAACTGCGGTATAGGGAATAAGATCACCCTCAAAATCTCTGAATTGTCCTTTAAAATCCACGGTTATTGCAGGATTAAGGGCAAAATTATATTCAATAGAACCAGATAGTGGAACGGTTACTTGCACTGTTTGGGGTTCATAACCTTCCGCATAAGCTGTGATATTATAGGTTCCAGGCAGCAGTAAACGATAATAATCACCCACCTCAGGGTCTGAATACACAATTTTATTACAATCTTGAACAGAGATGGAAGCTTTCAGGGGTCTTCCAGTATTAGAAGTCACCAATCCATAAACTCCACGATGCACCGATTCCAGAAAGTAAAGCATTGCTTCTTTATTATCATTCCACAAGCCAGGCAGTTCTGAAGCAGGTGGTGATTTAACCTCGTATATTTCAAAGGTAATTTGAGTACTGCTGGTGAAAGCATAGCCCCAATCATTCAAAGTTCCCAGAAGAGGGTAGGAAGTGGAGCCCCAAAAAATATTATTCGGATAAAAGAAACTATTCCCTAAAAAGGGATTATGGATTGAATAATCCGAAGCAATGTGGTACAAAAGCTCATTTTCACCAGTGGAGGAACGAGTGTATGACCAGGGACAATAGACTATACATTCGCCACCATGAAATTCACCCCCAAGCACAAAATTATGTTCGTTAAAAAGATTCATTATAGCAATCGTTTCTGGAGCCCAGGGATTACTATCAGGATGCAATTCCCCGTTCGGTAAAGGAAAATTACGATTAAGGTCAATATTACTGGCATTGTTTCTTCTGTTTAGCACATAACCATCAGGATTAAGCAAAGGACAAATCCACATTTCGGTGGTGTTCACTATATTGGCAATACGGGGATTGGTCTCATATTCAGAAGTTAATAACTGGATTAATCTGATGCATAAATCATAACCTACAATTTCATCTCCATGAATGGTGGAGATATAGTTAAACTCGGGTTCAGCTTCTTCTATATCTGGATTATCAGTTATTTTTAAAAAGTAAATAGGTCTCCCCTGAACGGATGTTCCTGCTATAATCAAACGACAAATATTAGCATAATTAGTAGCGGTTTCTTCCATAAATTGATAGTATTGTGTGATGGTTAAATAGTTATCTCTATTTTGATAAGCAATTTTGTCATTTAAATATTGTTCGTAGTTGGGAGTTTCTTCTATTTTAGTATCAGCAAGAGTTGAAAAAAGATACATTGCAGGAGTGAAAATCAATAATAGAAAAACAAGACTTACTTTCTTCATTTTTTCCAACTCCTCAATTGCTCTTCATTTTATTAAAGCAATTATTATACCATAATATCAATAAAATATATATAATTAATAAATTTTCTCGTTTAATCTCTTTTTAATGATTATAAAGAGACTTTAGCTGATTAAAAATTGCATTTATAATCAGTTAAGGTCTGTTTCGGTTATATGGAATGCTAAAGAGTTTGAGTTCTAAGCGGCTATATTTTTAGCGTTGATTATGTTGGTTAAATGTAGACCCTGACTTCTGATTTCACGAATGAAACTCTGGAGATTGGATAGTTTTTTCTCGTTATGGCAATGAGTTATGATTATTATTGGTTCTCTTCTTCCCTGATATTTATTTAGAGAAGAGATTTTATTAGCTAAGGTCTGTTCCGTATCATCGGGAACATCAAGAAAGATATCTCGTTTCAGAGCTGGATAACCACGAGAATAAGCTAAACTTTGAGCTAAAGAATTTTTACTGGTAGCGCTATCCACAAAAAAGAGATTATGCTTATTTAACCAGTCTAAAATTATGGTCATCATTTCTCTATTTTCTGTTACACTGCTTCCTTGATGATTATTAGCTCCAACTGCCATAGGAAGTTGGGCATAGAAATCATCCAGCAGTGCGGTTATTTCATCCGCGGAACTATTATTTTTAATACATTGCTTTTCCTGAACTCCAGTTCCTTCCATAGGAATATGAATCAAAACGGGATGACCATATTGGGAAGCAATTTCACCTGCTTTTCTGGTGTAAGGAAGATTGGGCAGGACAGCAAAAGCAACTTCTGCAGGTAATTCTTGAGCAAACCTTTCCAGAAGTTTTCCATTATAGCCAAAGTCATCAACAATAATGACCACATCAGGAAGTTCAGAACTGTTTAATTTAGTATAGGGATAAGGAGTTAAAGGGACATTAGCGATTGTTTTAGAACCATTATTCTCTGAATTTAAATCAGTTAAGGAATCTCTGGAATTGAGTGAAGATTCCGATGAGGCAAGCTCAGTTTCTTCACTTTTTCCCCTGTTTATATTCTCTTTTTGAGAGAAGGACTTATCACAAGAACAAAGTGTAAAAATCAGCATCAGAAGAAGAACGAGAGGTATAAAACGAGATAGATTTTTCATTCCCATTGAACCAGGTCTCCAATTTTTAAATTATGTTTTTCTGCTTGTCCAGCATTGAGCTCCAGAACATATCTATAGATTCCATTTGGTGCTATTGTTTCTTCGCTGAAAGGAGTATTGTTTTTTGCAATATGCATAATTTTTTTATCTTTATCAATGAAAATGATATCCAGAGGAATATAGGTATTTTTCATCCAGAAAGGAGTTTCGGAAGGACCTTTAGGGTCAAAGAGCATTCCCCTATTTTCAGCCATAGATTCACGATACATCAAACCTTGAGTACAAGCAGCTTCTGTAGCAGCAATTTCTATTTCATAGATGGCTTTAACTTCTCCCGTAGGTGAGGTAATGGTTAAGGTTGCATCTTTTCTAAATTCTGTTCCTTTAATGCTATCAAACGATTTTTCTTCTGGTTTAGACTTGCATCCATTAAAGCCTAAAACCAGACAGAAGACCACGATAAAAAGAATACCCTTTCGCATTGATTATTTAAGAAGTAACATCTTATGAGAGATAGTTTTGTTTCCACTTTGCAAGGTATAGAAATAGACTCCACTGCTAACAGGTTTTCCAGCCTCATCCAAGCCATTCCATTGCACTCTATGAATTCCAGAATTCATTTCACCATTGATTAAAGTTTTTACCAGCTGACCTTTTAGGTTATAAATTCCCAGAAAAGCTTTTGCTCTTTCGGGCAAGGAAAAAGTGATGTAAGTTATAGGATTAAAAGGATTAGGATAATTTTGGGAAAGATTGAAAGGTATAACAGGATTGAGAGGGTCGTTAGCATTGGTATCAGAAAGAATAGTGAATGAACTATCTCTACCATTTACACTATAAAAGAAGTCAATACTGACAGCTGGGGTCTGATAACTGATAGTGAAACCTTCGGTTATAGGTGAACCAAGATTGATATAAGCATATTTACCCTGTTCAGGATTGAAGGCACTGCGATAGATTAATCCCAGATTTTCCTCAATGGTTAAATTGGATAAGGAATCAGAAGGAACAAGTCCCCAATCTAAACACTTTAAATTATTCTCTGGAAGGATTTGAAAGACAGCTTCTACGGTGTTATTTTCTCCTGTCTCATCCATAGTTAAAGTGACTTCTGGCAGGTTATCCAGTTGTGCACCTTGAACATAAAAACGAAATTGAGGATTCTGAATATATTGAGCAATAAAATAGGCATCAACCGAGTTCAAAATATCATTTCCATCCACATCCGCAGCAGCAATACGATTATTTTCCCAGGGAAGAGGATCAATTTCAGGTAGAGAATCATAACCAACTATATAATCCAGAAGCAGTTGTACATCATTCATTGATACCATACGATCTCCATCCACATCACCATATACAATTAAATTGGCATCTATTCCAGAAATCTTTATATCATCAAGATAGATACCATCTGCAGTAATCCCATAATCAGAGGTAAGCTTAAACCGGATATAAACATTTTGTCCAATAAACTGAGAAAGAGAATAAGAAAGAGTGGTCCAGCTACTTTGTGTACCAGTTAAGCAACCAAGATCAATCCAGTTAGAGGCATTATTTGAAGCTTGCACATAGACAAAGTCATATCCATTTTCCAGGGCATAGATAGTTTTAAAACTTAAAATTGGATTTAATATATTTTCCAGTGAGATAGGATTATTTAATTGAAGTATTCTGGTAACATTATTTCCATAATTCCCATTTGGAGAATCAGTAATAACAGATTCACCCTGATAGGTAACTACCCCCCAAGGTCCTGAAGCAGTCCAATTAGATAAGCTTTCACAGGGGTCATAGAACAGCACTAATGGCTCAATAAAATTAAAGACGCAGTTATTATTTTCTGTGGTAAGCAAAAAATCAGTTTCATATAAGGTTGTATTAGCATTACTAAATATTATATGATAATAGCCTTCAGGAATTTGCATAAACATAAAGCTTCCATTAGTATCAGCGGTAGAACTGCGTGGAGGGACCGTATTCAAAGTGACAGTTAAATTTGGAATTCCATAACCTTCCACATCACGAATTTGACCCATTAAATCTACGGTTGCAGCAGGAGAAAGGATAAAGTTGTATTCAGTAGAACCAGAGGCAGGTACAGTAATTTGAGCAGTTTGAGGAATATAGCCATAGGCAGATGCAGTGAGAGTATAATTTCCTGGGAGCAATAAACGATGATAATCTCCCACATCGGGGTCAGTATGTATAGCTTTATCGTTGCCCTGGACAGTAATTACGGCATTTAAGGGTTGCCCTGCAGTTGAGGTGACCAAACCATGAATTCCTTTATGCACAAATTCCAGATAGGAAAGCATAGATTCTTGATTCAATGCCCAGAAAGAAGGAAGTTGTGAAGCTGGAGGCCATTTGTTTTCCCCAATTTCCATCGTAATATCCATATCATCAGTGTAACCATAATTCCAGTCCTGCATTGAGCCAGTGATAACATACCAGGCGGCACCATTAGTGATACCATGCGGAAATTCTGTGCTATTATACATAGAAGAATTGTGACTGGTATAGGTTAAAGCAGCCTGAATAAATATATCATTATCAGGTGTGAGAGTATAAGTATAATCCCAAGGATAATTTGCTACCAAGGCACCACCGTGAAAATTAGCAGAAAGCACAAAATGGTGTGCATTGGAGAAATCCATTATAGCAATAGTTTCTGGAGCCCATTGATTACCATCTGGATGCTGAATACCAGTAGGCATAGGAAAATTCCGATTAAGGTCAACACCGTTAGCATTATAACGTTGCCCCAGAACATAGCCATCAGGATTCATCATTGGGCAGATATAAATTTCAGTGCTATTGACTAAATTGGTTATACGAGGATCAATTCTATACTGAGTGGTGAGCAATTGAATCAAACGTATGCACATATCATAACCCACAACTTCGTCTCCATGTATGGAAGAAACATATTTGAATTCTGGTTCAGCTTCTTCTATATCTGGGTTATCAGTTATCTTTAAAAAGTAAATAGGTCTGCCTTGAACTGAGGTGCCCGCTTGAATCAAAGAGCAGATATTAGAATATTGATTTTCCGTATCTATCATAAATTGATGGTATTGAGTGATAGTGTAGTAGGTATCTTTAGTATGTTCCAGAGAATCTATCTTCTGCAATTCCAGTGCATTCCGTCTGGCTAAATCAGGAAGTTTTTCTGCTTTAAATCCATTATTCAGCAATTTATTAAATTCATTATCATCTCTCACATAGACAATAATAGTGCCAGTATTACGATTAACATTATCTACGCTAATTTGTAAGGAATTCAGTATTTTAACATCAGAATCTATATCCCAGCTGGTAATATGCACAGGATATGAAAATGCTATAGCTGAACTCACGAGGAATAATGCTATAACTAATATTTTTTTCATTTATGTGTCCTATTCTTATATACATATAAGGTTCAAAAACTATGCAATATATTGACCTTTACTTTGAAAATGCCAGGCTTACAGTTGCACATAACCTGCCTTGCTTAATGCTGCTTCATTCCTGACCTGACATATTTCACAAGCGGTTATTGCACTGTGCCTGGCATTATTCATAAAAAAATATATCCTTTTTTTGTCAATTCTTTTGATTCAATTTTCTTTTATTCAGAAAGATATTCATCGCATAATACGGATAAATATAGAAATTGATTATAAGAAAGATATATTGTCTTCAATTATGGATATTATAACTTACTGATGAATAAGTTATGTCCATATTCGGACATGAGTTGGACATGAGCTGGACATAAGCTACACATTAACTGGAAGGGAGGTAATAATTGTAAGACAAGATGGATATAGGAGATTTGAAAGAATTGTAGCTGCGGGATAATTTATGTAACTGCATTGAATTGCGATTTAAATAAATTCATTAATAAGGAGGTAAAATTCCCTTTTTTATTTCAGCTAAAGAACCCATAATAGGGAAATAATTATATAATTATCTAACGGATATACAATAAGTTATGGATATTAAAATAATGTATAAGGTGAAATCATTATATATAATTATTAGGATATCTTATTAATATATTTATCTCAGGTTTATAAGTTTTTCTTTAAAGGTTGAGTTCTATCCATATACCCAGACTGAAAGTACGAACACCTGTATCTCGTTTATTATCTGATGATTGATCCCAGGTTCCGGTTAAACCCCCGCGAATATCAGGATTAAATTGATAGGTAGCAGAAGGACTGATAGCAAAATGCGTATAGTCACGGTCTACTTGAGAGCTTTCTCTTCCTTTAGTTTTATCATAATTTTTTTCATAAAGAATAGATAAGCTGGAAACAAGTTCATTATTAATATGAATTTTCTTGTGGGTAAAGGGAACAGTAAATCCTTTTCCCTGAGTGAAAGAATAAGAAATATTGCCATTTACAGCATGGGTAAGATTGGTTTTTACTATATCATAAGTGTCCATATCCGTGGTATTTGTTCCGGAAGTAATAGAATAACTGATATTAGTATTGACTTTTCTAAAGAAAGTGCCGGTAAAACCAACGAGTGGATTTAAAGCTAAGGAAACAGATTCTTGTTTAGGTTCTATCCAATCCAAATCTCCAGTTGCTCTGGTAGTATATTGCAGTCCCGTGTTTAATCTTGCTCCACTAAGGAATTTATTCATCCCGAACCAATTTTCAAAATTGATAAAAGATAGGGTTAAATCTGGAAAAGTGATAACTTCAGTTTGATTTGAAGCATTTGCTCGGTTTTTTTGTAAACTATACGAATAGGAGATAATGCTATCAAAATTACGGGAAAAAGTGATGCCACTTCCGATAGAAATAGTGTTATCATCGCTAACAGAATCCAGATATCCTGCAGGAGTAGTATGAGGTAATCCAAGTTGAAAGAGGAAAGGTGGTCTATCATCTTTTCTTGAATAGGATTGTATATATGAGTTTTGATAGGTCATTGTGATATTTTTGACTTTAGAAAAAAGGTTTAAAAGAGTGACAGGAAAATAGGTTTCCTCTTTTCCTTTATCTTTATCTTTATCTTTGGGGGGTTGAGTTAAATCATTATTATCTTTAAAGCCTGGTTCTTCGGTTGGGATGTCTTCTTTTCCAAAATAGATTTCTTCTTTAAATCCATTTTCATAACCTTTTCCACTATCCCCATATTTTTCGGCTTCTTCTTGTTGTTTTTTCCATTCTTCTTCTTTCTTCTTTTTATCTTCATCCGAAGGAGATTTTGGTTCTTTATCAGAGTCCTTTATTTCATCCTGCTTTTTCATACCTTCTTTGCGAGAATGAGAAGAACTAAGATTAACTGCCCAAGATGATAATAAACTGGAATTTAGCAGTGTCAAATTAGTTCTGATAGTTCTATTAGAGTTTCCATCACTCTGATACATTGTAATTTGTCCCTCATCAGTATTCTGGAAATATTTCCTTTGTGAATCGGAATAACGCGCACTAGCACTGGCAGTTAAATTAATATAATTCCTGAGATAATTTGGATTGTAGTTCAAGCCTAAATCTTGCACATAACGAGTCATCTTCCCGATATTAATATCTTGCCAATAAATCTTCTGTTTGAGGTCTCGTTCGGTATTTATTCTTGCTGAAAGAGAAATGTCAGAAGTTAGCCCCCAGCTGATATTATTGTCAGAAGTAAAAGTCTTGGTGGGAACTGTTTGAGTTCGCGGATACCAATCATAAACCCCTTCTCTTTTTTCCCAGTTATAACTTTGCGGTTCCGAACTACTCAGGGTAAAGCTATTATTAAAAGTACTGGGAAACCACCCTATACGGTAGTTTTTAAAGAGAATAAAACTGACTTTATCACTAGGAATTCCAAGATTGTAGTTTAAAGTTCCGCGCCAATTGAAAGTGGTATCCACTGTTGTAGGAGTGTATCGGTATGATTTCTCAATACGACCACTGATAGAAGTTCTATAAATAGTATAGAATAAAAAAGGAGATTTAGGAGCGGTACGTTGACTGAACCCGAAATCAGCAGCATAAACTAAGTTTTCTGTTCTTTGTCTATCTTTTTCCACGGGGTCTAAAATATTATCATATAGAAGGTCTGAATTGGCAAGGAATCTTGGTATACCCAAATTATAATTACGAGATAAACTTAAAGGAATATCTAAACCCCAGGCATTAGGAAATAATTTATTCAGGAAAAATTTATTCATGATATTAAGAGTTTTAGTGCTGGTAAAAGTATTGGTTCTACCTCGTTGTATAATAGTATTAAAGTTTTCACTTTTATCTTCATAATCTATATCCAGTGTAATTACATCGGCAAAGGCAGAATTCAGTGAGAGTCTTTTTGCCACACCGATATCTTCATAGGGTTCTGCAACTCGCATATCATTAAAATAGATGGTCCCATTATAAGGCTGTGGAATAGTTAAATCATCTGGAACATACAGTCCCAAATAAATATCGCGCACATTTGTTAAAGTAGGTGTTCCTTTAAACGAATAGATTTTATTATCTTCTCTGTATTCTCCTGAATTAACATCAGGGAACATTTCTTTAAGTTTTGTGAAATCCTGCAGTTCATAAGTAAATTGAGTCCAGTAATTACGATTCATTTTGGGTAGATAGTTAACTACATGAATACGTTCTCTTACCTGATAAAAATTCAGGCTATCAGCTCCAATCCTGAAGATTATATCCAGAGAATCTGGATTAATAGGAGAGGATGAAGATAATTCTGGATACACCCAGAATTTTATTTTATTATAGGAAAGCAGACTATAAGGTTCAAATAAACGCTGTCTTAAAAGGACCTGTTGTCCAGGTTGTAAGTTTTGAATATCCAGAGATAGAGCAGATTCACTTGATTCTCTTCGTTCTTCAATATAATAAGTTCCCGGAGGTGAAGTGTAATGAGCACTATTTCTTTGATTATTAACGATACCAGAAAGATAGGAGATATTATAGGTATTGATAATATTATCCGGTACTATATATCCGTTAATATCGCGCACATAGAAATCTTCCCATTTATTTCCGACCACATTAATATCGTATAATAGAACCTTTACTGGCTGATCTGTTTCAATAACTATTCTGCCATAGGAAATTTTCTTTAGTGTAGGAGCAGCTCCAGAAGGGGCATTATTAACAATTTCATATACTAAAGGATCAGTTAAGGGAATACGATAAAGACGCCATCCATATTCATTTTCACTTTCCAGATATTGTGAATCAGTAAGAGAAATGGAGTAGCTAAAATACCTATCTAAAGTATTAAGAACACCATCATTATTCAAATCTTCGGTATCCAGCACCTTATTTCCTTCCGTTCCATTAATAAAAGGATAATCTCCGAACTGGTCAATGCTGTTGTCTGCATGGTCATTAGGGTCGTCTCCTGGATGACCATCTGGAATTCCATCCAAACCCGTATCTTCCTCTAAAGTTAGAACACCATCATGGTTTTTATCTTCCGTATTGAGAACATTTAAGCCACCATATTCAGTGTAAAAATCTTCATTGATATCTCCTAAATCAATACGCAAAATAGGATGAGCAACTGGGTCATTAGCTTTCCTATCAATTTTAACCATTAATTCAATATATTTTTTTTGAGAAAAATCCAGCTGATTACCCAGATATTTCATAACCCCACCCCAACTCCACACTTCAGAGCCCTCAATACCTAAATTTGCAGGAAAAACCTTAATAGCAAGAGCTGTAACAGATTCCTTTTTTTCCCTATCTGTTAAAGTAGCAGGATCTTCCACTTGTTCTCTATGAATATTTTTAGGATTATACCAGATAGTCCTTCCTTTGGCAAGACTTGTATTCCAGGGTTTACTTGCCATTGACCAAGAACCTATAGTTACTCCTAATGGATAAGAATCAATTATTGCTTCCATATCGTCTATATAGGCTTCATTTTTCTTTCCATGAGGGTCACCATAGATATTAGGTATGGTATAAGCTATTTCACCTGAAAGGGTAATGCGTGAATCAGCAGTGGTATTTATCAAGGGTAAAGCATTTAACATTCTTGTAATAAATGTAGGTTTAACAGTTAAGCTCCCATCAATATCTGTCATATACATTTCAATGTTTTCATTACCAATTCGGGGACGTCTATCGGCAACATTTTCAGAACGATAAATAAAAGTTCCCCCAAGTTTTGCCCAATCAGTTAGATTCCAATCTGCTCTGACTCCGGTTAAGGTCTTACTGGAAATATCAAAAGTGCTTCTATATTCATAATCAATTTCAATTTTAGCATCGGGATCTTTTCCCGCAGAAGTCAAAAAAGTGATTCTACCAAAATCATAATCTACTAGATAATCCACATTCTCTTTCTGCTTTATGCCGTTCACTTTAACGGAAACACTGCCTTTAAGTATACCTCCCTGGGATAAATCTACATATTCTCGTCCTATTTTACCCTTAACTGACATATAAAATGATATATCCAGGTAATTGATACTTTCACCTTCATCCGTGTAAATGATACCATCACCCAGCGGGTCAAAAGGTTGAATGAAAGGTATAGTAATGAGACCGGTAGATAAATTGACCGTATTGTCATCACCATTAATTAAGCCGTCGCCATTGCTATCCATTCGTAAATAATCCGTATAAGTGGTAATATAACTGGTAGCAAGAGAATCTGGAACCAGATAATTACGGGTCAAGTCCACATTTAAGGTGTAAATATCTAAGGTAAAGCCATCACTTTTAATGTTATTCTTGTGCATATCATAGACATTACGCATCTGATAGTGCCAGACATTATTTGGGTCATGGGGATCATATTCTTGATTACGTCTTCTTAGGACTTTAACATGTAGAATCCCATCCTGAGCTTCACTATTTGCCGGAACAGGAATACCATCTTTTTGAGTATATTTTACAGCAATAGTAGCTCTCCGGTCAACATTACTATTAATGCGAATAATACCAGCAGAATAATCCGTGATAAAATCGGTTCCTTCAATTAATTCATCATAATAGGGCACATAATAGTTTGTAGGGCTGAAAAATATAGTATCCCCAATTGCTGCTGCCACATTATTATTTGCATTGCCATCATCAATAAAAAGCCTAACAGTACCGTTTGCGGGAAGTAAATTAGGGTTTTTAATTATCCAAGCACCCGTAGGGTCTGTTTTTACTGCATTATTTACCCAACCTGCAGGTACATTGGAAGAAACATCAGCTTGAGTGTAAAGTTCATATACATCATAAGGATTTGCCAGATAATACATAGTTCTGGGGGCATAATCTCTACTACGAAAGATAGTAGAATCCGCCTGACTGGTTCCTACATAATGTTGAGTGTTTTTTTGTCCTTCTTCCGTACTGGCTATAAAAGTTAAATCCAGATTTTTGTATTTTAGTTTTGAGGTTATCCCAAAGAGTCCCTGTGAAGCAGCAGAGTAGCTTATATAACGAGAACCTGGTAAAGAAAGAGCTATATTTCCACCTTCAATGGTCTGAAATAACTCATCTTCGGTACCGGTGTATTTTATGTTGATATTATCAGGGTCAAAAAACTGCTGGTCCTGATTACTATTATATTTTAGATTAACTCCAATCTTCTCACCAATGGTTCCAGTTAAACGAAGATTGGTATCCTGTCTCATTTTAATATCCAGTTGACTGGCTGTATTAGTTTCATAAATAGCCACATTCTTTCTTTTGGTACTACCTACTTCCATACTGATTTTTTCTGTTCCATCTATGTTCAATCTTCCGGCAGAAGAACCCAAAACTTTTTGCACAGCTTTAGGAACGGCAATAGAGGGAAGATCAATGGAAAACTCTTTAATCATACCGGTTTTAGTAACTGTAGTCTGTTGAGCTTGAGTTAAATAAAGGGAAAGCATAGACTTATAAAAGGCTTTTTCTTGCAGATTGGCAAAATAGGTATCAAAAGAAAGAATCCGGGGTGGAACAAGGTCAAAATCATCTATTTTAGTATGAATAATAACCTTCTCCTCAGGATAATTTATCTGTTCTTTGGTGTCAGGTTCAAATTCCCTTATCCAGTAGGGTTGGCTCTTTATATAATTCAATCCTTTATATAATTTATAAACATCTACTTTATTATAAATCAAAGGATGATAACCTTCCAGATAGATGCGAGGTTGGGGTTGTTCTTTAGCAAAAGCCAGAATGATAATTGTCAGGATTATGAAAGTGAGACAAAAACGCTTTAACATCAAATTAATGACGGATGGTCTTGTAAGCCAAATAAAAACCGTCTAAGGTAATGGTTTTATCTACAATATCAACAGAAGGAACCAACGGATAGACTAAATCAGCAATTCCACCGGTCAATATAGTAACAATTTTTTGACAATCAGTATGGTGCGTCTTAATCTGTTGAATATAGCATTCCAACATATAAGCATGACCATTAACTATTCCTGAAAGCAAAGCATCACGTGTGTTTGTTCCTAACAGAACAGAGGGAGGAACTATTTCAATTTGAGAAAGTAGAGCTGCTCTTTCAAATAGGGCATCTGCACTTACTTTTAATCCTGGAGCAATAGCAGTTCCTTCAAAGCTTCCTTCTTTAGTTATAAATTGGATAGTAGTAGCAGTTCCCAGGTCAATAATGATACAATCCGAATCATATTTTTTTAATGCCCCAAAAGCATTTGCTATTAAATCAGCACCAATGAATGAGGGATCATCCACTTTATAACTAATACCCAGCGGACTGAGTGCATTAATCTCCCAGACCTCAGCACTAAAGTATTTTTGAAATAGATGCATCCAGATACGCATCAGTTCTGGAACTACAGAACCAATGACAATACTATTAATATTATTAAGGGATTCAGTATTCAGAAGGGGAATGAGCAAACTGAAATATTCATCAGCAGTACGATGTGCAGAACTGTAAAAACGTGCAAATCGTACCATTTCATCCTGCTGGTATATACCACAGGTTATGTTCGTATTTCCAATGTCCACCACCAGCGTAGTGGTTTCAGAATATTTCTCCATATTAATAACCACACAAAGAGTATTTTGGAAATATAAAAAACATAGCCTATATCAAATTAATGGCTACAATTGCTTAAAGAAGATTTGTGTCAATATAATTCCTGCTCCTGTATAGAAGAAATGCAACGCTATTTAAAACCAAGTTCTTTCAAATCAGAAGGTTTTTTGCGCCATTTAGGTTTAACTTTAACCCAGAGATGAACCATAACTGGAACGCCCATAAAATTCGTAAGTTGTTGTTCGGCATAATCTCTAATCTTTGCCAGACCAGCTCCATTTTTCCCTATGATAATAGGTTTTTGACTTTCTCGTTCCAGCCAAATCACGGCATCAATATGGATTTTGTCATCTAATTCTTTAAATTTTTCTACCAGAACAGCAGTGGAATAGGGTATTTCTTGACTAAAATAATTAAAGATTGCTTCCCGGATAAATTCTTGAGCGAAAAACCGCATAGGTAAATCTGATAGCTGTTCTTCACTGTAATAAGGAGGATGATAGGGAATAAATTGTAGCATAGCCTCCATCAGTTCAGGAACTCCATCACCTCTGGTAGCAGAGATAAAAAAAGCTTTAGAACAGGATTCTGGTAATTGATTGATAAAGAACTCACGGGAATAATCCTTTTGTAAATCTATCTTATTAAAGACAGCAATTTGTGGTATAGGGATATTTTTAAGAAGCTCCAACACTTCTAAATCATAATCCGTTGGAAAGCTGATAATATCACTCATAAACAGGATTAAATCTACATCTTTATATGATTCTGACCATAAATCCTGCATTTTCTCTTGCAATTTATATCGTGGTTTGAGATAGCCAGGAGTGTCAATAAAGACAATCTGACAATCATCCCGGTTTAAAATTCCTTTAATATTATAACGAGTGGTTTGTGGTTTTGGAGAAGTAATGGAAAGTTTTTCACCTATCAGGCGATTCATAAGAGTAGATTTACCAGTGTTGGGTTTACCTAAAATGGTAACAAAACCGCTACGAAATTGAGGATTGTCCATAAAAGGAAAATAGGAGGACAGATTTATCCATCCGTCCTCATTAATTTAGTTTTCAATAGGTTATATCTCATTAAACACATTTTTAATAATTTCTGTTACTTCCATCAACTGGTCTTCTGTAATAACCAAAGGAGGTGCAAGTCTTATAATATGACGATGAGTTGGTTTGCAGAGCACACCCTTTTCTTTCAATTTAAGACAAATATCCCAGGCTTCATAGCTATTCTTCGGTTCAACCACAATAGCATTTAATAAGCCTTTACCCCGTACTAATTTTAGCATAGGGTGCTGAATGTCCCTTAGTGCAGTGCGGAATTTTTCACCCAACACAAAAGAACGCTGCGCCAGATTCTCCTCCTGCACCACTTCTAAAGAAGCTTTGGCTACGGCACAAGCTAAAGGATAACCACCAAAGGTTGAGCCATGCTGACCTGGTTTTATAACCAGCATTATATCCCTGTCTGCAAGCACAGCAGAAACGGGAATAACACCACCACCAAGTGCTTTACCTAAAACCAGAATATCCGGTCTAACTTCTTCATAGTCGCATGCTAATAGTTTCCCTGTCCTGCCCAGTCCTGTTTGAATTTCATCTGCAACAAACAGGACATTATGAACCTTACAAAGTTCATAGCAAGCTTTGAGATATCCATCTTCAGGAACTATAACACCGGCTTCTCCTTGAATAGGCTCAATGATAAAAGCTGCTACATTTTCTCCATACTTTTCCAGACAATTCTTCAAAGCATCCACATCATTATAAGGTATCTTCAATATACCAGGTAGATAGGGTCCATATCCTTCATAACAATCAGGGTCAGTTGAGGCAGAAACCATTGTCATAGTCCGGCCATGAAAATTATTTTCCGCAAAGATTACCAGAGCGCTATTTTTCTCCACGCCCTTAACCTCATAAGCCCATTTCCGTGCCAGTTTGAAAGCTGTTTCCACTCCCTCAGCTCCAGAATTCATAGGTAATACCATATCATAACCAAAGTATTCGGTGATATATTTTTCAAATTCACCCAATTTGTTATTATAAAAAGCACGAGAAGTAAGAGTTAGGGTTTTAGCCTGCTCAATTAAAGCATTGATTATCTTAGGATGGCAGTGTCCTTGATTAACTGCAGAATAAGCAGAAAGGAAATCGTAGTATCTATTCCCTTCGGGGTCCCAGACAAAGACTCCTTCTCCTTTTGCCAGCACTACTGGTAGAGGGTGATAATTATGAGCTCCATATTTCTCTTCCAGTTCCATAGCTTCATTTGAACTGATAGTGCCATACACGAGATTGTTGGACATTTTATTCTCCTGTTTTATTTGATTTTCTTTCAAAAGCCACCTCATTAGTTCAAGTGCCCTGTGTCAAGGACATTCTTATCTTGGTGCAAGGTTAAAAGCTTTTATATAAACGATTCTGACTATGAAAGTAGCTCATTAATATGTTTTAGAGTATCATTGAGAGGTTATCAATCGCTTTCTACCTAAAATTACACACGACCTATAGAATAATATTTAAAACCAAGCTCTTTCATCATCTTGGGCTCGTATTGATTTCTACCGTCAAATATAATGGGTTGACGAAGAGTTGCTTTAATCTTTTCAAAATCAGGATAACGGAATTGATGCCACTCAGTTAAAAGCAACATTGCATCAGCATCTTTAAGTGCATCATATTCATCCGTGGCAAAGTGTATCTTGGGTTGAGAACCGAAAATCCGCTTTGCCTCATTCATTGCAGCTGGATCATAAGCTTGAATATTAGCTCCAGCATCCACTAATGCATTTATAATAGTAATAGAAGGAGCTTCTCTCATATCATCAGTTTTAGGTTTAAAAGATAAACCCCAGATAGCAAAAGTAAGCCCTTGAAGATTTTCTCCAAAATGACTCTTAACTTTATCCACCAGAACCATTTTCTGTTCTTTATTAATCTCTTCTACCGCTTCTAATAATTGAGGATTCAGATTATTTTCTTGAAACATATGAATTAGAGCTTTCACATCCTTGGGAAAACAGGAACCACCATAACCCACACCTGGATATATAAATTTATAACCAATGCGACTATCCGAACCGATACCAATCCTGACTTCGGAAATATCTGCCCCAGTCGCTTCACATAAATGAGAAAGCTCATTTATAAAGGATATCTTTGTTGCCAGCATAGCATTAGCAGCATATTTGGTCATTTCTGCTGAACGCGTGCTCATAATTATGATACGTTCATTAACCTTATTGAAAGATAGATATAGTTCTCGTAAAACTTCTGCCGCACGAGGATTGTCTGCACCAATAATAATTCTATCTGGGCGCATAAAATCTTCAATGGCTGCACCTTCTTTTAAAAACTCAGGATTAGATACCACATCAAAATCTATATCTACACCTCTATCTTGCAATATTTCCTTAACCGTTTTTCTAACTAAATCTGCTGTGCCTACAGGAACGGTAGACTTATCTACAATTATCTTATAATCCTGCATATAGCGTGCAATATCTCTTGCCACTGCCAACACATATTGAAGGTCTGCTGAACCATCTTCATCAGGAGGTGTTCCTACGGCAATAAATATAATTTGAGAAGATTGAACTGCTTCAGCAATATCGGTGGTAAAGCTCAACCTTCCGTCTCTTGCATTATGTTCTACGAGCTCCTGTAATCCAGGTTCATAGATAGGTACGATATTATTTTTTAGCATTTCAATCTTTCTCGGATCATTATCAACGCATATTACCCTGTTTCCCATCTCCGCAAAACAAGTGCCACTAACCAAACCTACATATCCGCTGCCAACCATTGCTATATTCATTTCAAAGACTCCTTATTCTTAAAAAACTCTATGGTTTCTCTAATGCCCGCATCAAGAGTATAAAGAGGGCTCCAGCCTAATTCCTTAAAGGCTTTGGAGCAATCTAAAAGTGACCGTCGTAAATCTCCCTTTCTGGGAGGACCTGGTATTGGTCTGAGGTCCGTACCTAATTGCCAGGCTATAGTTCTATAAAGAAATGAAGTGGTAGTTTCCTGTCCTGTTCCAATATTGAAGACATCATTATCTCCTTTATCCAGTGCTGCAACATTAGCTCTAACCACATCTTTAACATATACATAATCTCTAATCATACCTTCTGGTTCATCAGGATAAGCATAAAGCATAGGAGCTTGGTTATGGAGCAGTTTTTCTATAAAAATTGAGACCACTCCAGCTTCGCTTTGTGCTACCTGTCGGGGTCCATACACATTGGCATAACGCAGTATGGTATAGGTTAAGTTATATTGATATTGATAAAAGCGGACATAATATTCGCTGGTCAATTTATGAATAGCATATATGGATAAAGGATTCAAAGGACAGTTTTCAGAAGCAGGATATTCTTCCGCTTCGCCATAGATAGCTCCACCGGAAGAAATTAAAATAACCTTTCTAACACCGTACTTTACAGAACATTGGAGAACATTTAAGAATCCTTTTAAATTGATTTCAGCATCATTAATGGGATTTTCAATGGAATAAGGAACACTTATCTGGGCAGCATGATGATTTACGACATCAGGTTTTTCTCTGGCAAATATCTCTTCCAGAGCAGGAGAACAGATATTTAACTGATAAAATTTCACCCGTGAATCAAGATTTTCTAAGGACCCGGATGAAAGGTCATCCACCACCACTACCTCATATCCATCAGCCAGATAGGCATCAGCGACATTGGAGCCTATAAATCCTGCTCCACCTGTTATTAATATCTTCCTTTTCATTCTTCTTCTTCTACAATTTCATAATCACCTATAATTTTAATATCACGAGGATCAACTTTAACCGAGACCGCTTGATGGAGAATGTTCACTTGAAGATGAACCTCTTCCAATTTTTTATGACTTTCAACTATTCCACTCACACCCTTAAGAGGTCCATTTATTACCTCTACCATCAGTCCTTCTGAAAGCCACATAGCTTCTCTCATCTCTATCCTACGATTACGAGTTAACCATATATTTCTCAGTTCATCCACCAGTTCTTTCTGAGAGGGAACATTTATGTAGGAGACAATATAACCAGAATAGAGAAGTTCTCTTTTCGTGTAAAAATTAATAATAGTAAAGAGATAACCGTGAAAAATAGGTTTAGTAAAAGTCACTTTTCTTCTTTGATAGATACGACTGCTTTCAGTGAGCGGTAAATAGTAGGATATATTATGTTTTAGGGCATATTCAGCCAATTTCTTTTCACACCTCGGTTTAGTGTGAATCACTGACCAGAAATGATTCTCAGGTGCTAATTCTATCTTCCCAAAAAGCTCTTCTATCTCAACTGGTTTATGAGTGGACATAAAGCTTAATATCTATAATGCTCAGGCTTATAGGGTCCGGAAATGGGGACATTTATATATTCAGCTTGCTGACGTGTTAGATGAGTGAGCACAACCCCTAATTTATCCAGATGTAATCTTGCTACTTCCTCATCCAGTATCTTAGGAAGAGTATAAACTCCAATCTCATAATTATTTTGCCACAAATCTATCTGCGCTAAGACTTGATTGGTAAAGGAACAACTCATAACAAAGGAAGGATGTCCAGTAGCATTACCAAGATTGACTAATCTGCCTTCTGAAAGTAGGATAATATATTTTCCATTAGGCAGATAAATCTTATCCACTTGAGGTTTGATGTTTTCGCGCTTGATGCCTTCTAATTCATATAACTTTTGCACCTGAATCTCATTGTCAAAATGGCCAATATTGCAAACAATTGCCCCTTCTTTCATTCGGAGAATATGGTCTACTCTAATCACATCACAATTTCCGGTAGCAGTTACAAAAATATCTGCATAATCCGCCATATAATCCACTGTATTCACTTCAAAACCTTCCATAGCAGCTTGTAAGGCACAAATTGGGTCTATTTCGCTAACCACCACGCGAGCACCAAAGCCACGCATAGACTTGGCACAACCTTTTCCCACATCACCATAACCACATACCATTACCACTTTCCCTGCAATCATTATATCAGTTCCACGCTTGATTCCATCTGCCAGAGATTCTCTACAGCCATAAAGATTATCAAACTTGGATTTTGTTACCGAATCATTGACATTAATAGCAGGAAATAGCAATTCCTGATTAGCGAGTTTCTGATACAATCTATTAACTCCGGTGGTAGTTTCTTCACTCACTCCCTTCAATCTTTTAACTATACGATGCCATTTCTCAGGATCAGATTGCAAACCGGAAATGAGAAGTTCTTGAACTATCCTCATTTCATAAGAATTTGCATCAATCTCCGGAAGCTTGCCCGTAGCATAATATTGTTCTTCCAGTCTGTATCCTTCATGAACCATAAGAGTAGCATCACCACCATCATCAACAATCAGGTCGGGACCTCCATCTTGCCAGGTTAAAGCATTCCAGGTGCATTGCCAGTAATCTTCCAGAGTTTCACCCTTCCAAGCAAAAACAGGAATACCTCTTGCTGCTATAGCTGCTGCTGCATGGTCCTGTGTGGAAAATATATTGCAACTTGCCCAACGAACCTGAGCTCCAAGCTCAATCAGAGTCTCTATTAATACAGCTGTCTGGACAGTCATATGCAGACTTCCAGTAATTCGTGCCCCTTGCAAAGGTTTTGTTTCAGCATATTTAGACCTGATAGCCATCAAACCTGGCATTTCCGCTTCAGCTAAAATTATCTCTCTTCTGCCAAAATCAGCAAGTGATATATCTGCTACTTTATATTCCATTTTAGTCTCCATAAAATCCTTTATAGTTTAGAGAAGAACGATATCATTTATCTCTTACGATAATTTGGATTATTGTGTCCTGAAGGATGATAACTTCCTTTCCTGTCATCACGTCTATTGGGTCTATCCTGCTTGGTTGAATTGTGGTTGGGTTCAGGATTACCATCTACTCCCTTCATGGTTAAGGATAGTTTCCCTTTTTCCATTCCGAGAGCTTTAACATGGACAATATCACCTAATTTAACCATATCTTCTGGACTACCAATCCTGGATGTATGCATTTGCGATATGTGTACCATTCCCTCTTTAGTCCCTCCCAGAATCTTTACAAAGATCCCATAAGGTTCAATCCTTGTAACCTGTCCTTCAAATTCTTCTCCTATTTCTGGTTCCCTAATAATGCTTTTAATCAATTCTTTTGCTTTTCGGATAGATTCCTGATTGGGAGAAAGGATATGCACCCATCCATCATCTTCTATATTAATTTCCACGTGGCAAGCTTCAATGATAGATTTAATCATCTTTCCATTAGGACCAATTATTTCGCCAATTTTATCAACCGGGACTTGGAAAGCTTCTATACGTGGTGCTGTAGGTGCTAGTTCTTTTCTTGGTTCCGCTATGCACTCTTGCATTATATCCAGAATTTTTAAACGAGCATTATGAGCTTTATCCAGAGCTATTTTCATAATATCTTTGGTGATTCCCTCAATCTTAATGTCCATCTGCATAGCGGTTATACCATCACGAGTGCCTGCGCATTTGAAATCCATATCTCCTAAGTGGTCTTCTAATCCCATAATATCGGTTAAGACCACATAGTTTTCTCCTTCCATAATTAAACCATTGGCAATTCCTGCGACTGGAGCTTTAATGGGGACTCCTGCAGCCATTAGAGCCAGACAACCACTACAGATGGATGCTTGGGAAGAGGAACCATTTGATTCCAGAGTATCGGTAACCACTCTCACAGTATAGGGAAAAATTTCCTTATCTGGCATAACTGCTATTAAAGCACGCTCCGCCAGATTGCCATGACCCAATTCTCTACGACCTGGAGCTCCCATTTTACCAACTTCTCCCACACTAAAAGGAGGAAAATTGTAATGAAGATAGAATCTCTTCTTATACTCCGTTTCCAATCCATCAACTATTTGCTCATCGCTACTACCACCGAGAGTAACTGTTCCTAAAGATTGAGTTTCTCCCCGGGTAAATAAAGCAGAACCGTGAACAATCGGTAATACATCAATCTCACAGGTAACTTCCCGAATATCGTCTAAACTTCTACCATCAACTCTATGATGCTTATTGAGGATTGAATCGCGTACATAGCGTCTAATCAGCTCTTCATAAGCAGCTTTATACCATTTTTCGTTCTGAGCATAGGTTTCTTCATTTTCTGCTTCTGCCTGATATTTTTCCAGCATTTCAGCTTCTGTGGTATCAAATGCATCCTGTCTTTCCTGTTTACCAAATAACATAGCCGCTTCAGCCACTCTACTGCCGTAATCAGCTTCTACCTTTGCCATTATCTCTTCTGGAATACTTTGTAAGACAACCTCTATTTTTTCCTTACCTGCTTCAGCAACAAAGTCATTCTGTAACGCACAGAGTTTTTTAATCTCTTCATGACCTGCATATACAGCATCCAGCATCACTTCTTCACTCAGTTCTTTAGCTGCAGATTCAATCATAACCACAGAGGTTGCAGAACCTGCCACTGCCAAATTAAGTTGAGAAAGATTGTTTAGTTCATTCTGGGAAGGGTTTATGATAAACTGATTCTCAATATAACCTACGGTTACGCCAGCAATTGGTCCATGAAATGGGATATCGGAAATCATTAAAGCTAAGGAAGCTCCAAAAACCCCAATTTCAGAAGGTTCATTCTCACCATCATAGGATAAAACATTAACCACTACATGGACGGGATTACGGAATCCATCCGGGAAAAGAGGTCTTATACTCCTATCTATTAATCTAGCAGCAAGAGTTGCATCTGTAGTTGGTTTAGCTTCACGCTTGAAAAAACCACCTGGGATTTTTCCACTGGCATACATTTTTTCTACATAATCCACGGTTAAAGGAAAGAAATCTTGCTCTTCAGACGGTTCTTTTCCCATTGTAGCTGTTACCAAGATAGAGGTGTCACCATACCTAATGAAGACGCTACCGTTGGCTTGTTTTGCCATCCTGCCCGTTTCAATGTAAAGCCGACGACCACAAAATTCTAATTCCCTTTTAATAATATTAAAGTTATTCATTAACTTCTCCTCTTTATCATATCCAAGGGAGAAGAAGCAATAGGCAGAAAGCGGTTTATATTCTGCTCTCAGCTTATTGCTCAAACTCCCTCGGAATTTATTGCCTTTATTTTCCCTTATAAGATTATTTCAAGAAAGAAGGTGCCCGCAATGATTACTATATTGCGGGAACCCACTTCGTAATATAGGGAGAGTTTACTATTTTCTAAGATTTAGCGCCTTGATTAGTTCTCTATAACGAGCAATATCTTTCTTCTTTAAATAATCAAGTAAACGCCTTCTTTGCCCGATCAGTTTCAGAAGTCCACGACGAGTGCTGAAATCCTTTGGATGCTGCTTCAAATGCTCGGTTATATCATTTATTCTGCGAGTTAGAAGCGCAACCTGTACCTCTGGTGAACCTGTGTCTGATTCATGGAGTCTAAACTCTGCCATGATAGCCTTTTTGGCCTCAGGTGTTAAAGTCATTTCATCCTCCAGATGAATTTTAATACAGACTTTTTTAGCTACTTTATTTGTCCAGCAATTTTTAATAAGTAGAAGATCTTATAATAATACATATTATCTGATAAAGTCAAAGAAAGAATGAAAAGAAGCACTCCGAAATGGTAAACAAGGATACAAAATTAGGGGATACAAATTAAAACCATACCCCCGTTAATTCATACAGATAGGTCTATAATCTTAACATTCCATTTTATAACACAGATTTTTTGAGCAAGCTTCTTTCCTCCAACTTCAGGTTGAATTAGATAAATGCCCTGAGCTACCTGCTTACCATTTTTATCCAAAGTATTCCACCTTAATTTACTATCAGGTTCTACCATATCTTCTTTTACAAGTTCACTTTTGAGATTATATACTTTAACCTTATAGCTGGATTTAGCGCCCTTTAATTCTATATTTACTAAATTAGTGGTAGGATTAGGATAAACTCTTAGCTGAACAGGAATAGACAGTGGGATGTTTCAATGCTTCTTTTTCTTTAATATAAAGAAATGGTACAAAAATGGTCTTCTTCAAAAGAACATAGACATCCTTAGTGATGATAATGTTTATTTTCCGCTCTGGAATCACTTCTTGTAAAACCATATATTCATCCATCATAACTGTATAGACAGGACTTGGGGTTTTATAAAGATAGAGGTCAATATCATAGAGCGAAACATCTGCACCTGAGGGTTTAGTTATAATTTAAAAGCACCAAACAAATCATCTGCACTAAGAAAACCTATGCTTTGTAAAAGACATATTAGGAGAAGTAACCTCTTACTCATTATTTCCTTCTCAGTTTGATGATATTCTATAATTGGAACTCTCTTTTTCTTATATACTGCACAAAAATTATAATGCTGTCGTAAAGAATGCATAATTACCATATCTACACCAGATTGTAGGAGGAGGTGAACAAAAAAAAATTGACATAATCTTAGTCTCTGAATTAATGAACATATATTCATTAATTAGAGGATTGTATGTTAGCTAAGTGTAAGTGTAAGAATATATCTAAGACAAAATTGACAGAAATCATAGATGGTCTTCCTGAAGAGAACATTATAGACCAGCTTTGCGAATTCTTCAGGGTTTTTGGAGACAGCACCAGACTGAGAATATTGTATTTTCTTTCTTGTAATGAATTCTGCGTGGCTGATCTATCAACTTTAGTGGGAATGCAACAATCTGCAGTTTCACATCAACTTCAGACTTTGAGACTTCATCGTCTGGTAAAATGTCGTAAAGAAGGGACTACATCTTACTATTCTCTGGATGATAGTCATGTTCAAGAAATTTTTGGAATAGCTCTGAAGCATATTAATGAAGTTTTAATAAAATGACTACTAAAGAGTATGACATAGAGAATTTGCATTGTGCAGAATGTGGCAGCAGGATTGAAGCCGGAATAGAGAAGTTACCCGAAGTGGAAAGTGCTAATCTCGATTATCAGAATAAAAGGCTTTCTATAAGGTATCACAAAGCGGTTGATGACCCTTTAGCCCGTCTTTATCAAGTTGCTGCTTCCATTGATCCTGGAGTGGTCTTCACTCTTCATCCCGTTAGTATGATCAATAAGCTATCTTCCTTATTCTGGGTATTTTTAGGAATAGGTGTAGGATTGCTCATAGCTACAGAATTTGTTCCTTCAACTTATCAACCTTGGTTAGGAATACTGGGTTGGTTTTTAGTAGGATATAGGGTTCTGGCACAAGCGTTAAAATCTCTCACGCAAAAAAAGGTATTTACTGAACATTTCCTGATGAGTTTAGCCACCATTGGAGCTCTTATTTTAGGTGAATATCTTGAAGCTGGTGCAGTGATGATTTTCTATGAGTTTGGCGAATGGTTAGAAGATAAAGCACTGGAACATTCTCGTCAAATGGTAAAAAATAAACTTAATATAAAGACTGAAATTGCTCATTTACGAACGGAAGATGATATTCAGGATAAACCTTTATCTACTATATCAACTGGTGATGTTATTGTCATCTATCCTGGTGAAAGAGTTCCTCTTGATGGCACCATTATAAAAGGTGAAAGCACCGTGGACACCTCTTCTTTAACTGGAGAAAGCGAACCTCTTTATGTGGGTGAGGGAACCGAGATTTATGCCGGTTTTTTAAATAATTCTGGAATGCTAGAACTTCAGGTAAAGAGTGTTGCCTCTGAGAGCACGATAAGTAGGATCCTGAATTTGATAGAAAATGCAGGAGCAGCCAAATCACCTCAAGAAAAATTTATTACCCGCTTTGCCAGAATTTACACTCCTGCTGTTGTAGCAGCAGCATTTTTAGTATTCCTTATACCAACTTTATTAGGTGCCGAAGCTGCAATCTGGTTTAAGCGTTCTTTGGTATTTCTAATTGTTTCCTGTCCTTGTGCTCTGGTTATTTCTATTCCTTTAACTTTTTTTATCAGCATTGGTATTGCTGCCAAAAAAGGAATAATAGTCAAGGGAAGTGGTTATCTGGATATATTAAGACAGGTACGAACCATAGTTTTTGACAAGACAGGAACTCTCACGACTGGTGAAATGCAAATTGATAAAGTATATGTGAATGGTGATATTAATCCAGAAGTTTTATTAGAAGTTCTCTGGCTTTGCGAATACAATTCATCTCATCCCTTTTCTCGGGCAATTAAAAAAGCCTATCAGGGAAGTTTTGATAGTAAGCAGGTTAAAGCCTATTCTGAATTTCCCGGAAAAGGATTAATTCTTATTTATGGTCAAGACAGATTGGTGGCAGGGTCTGATGATTTCTTTGCTAATATGGGATTTCTGGATTTGATTAATCCACCTAATCAAAGTGTAGTACACTTAGCCAAAAATGGACTTTATCTCGGTTGTATAACCTTTTCCGATGAAGTTAAACCAGGAATGAAAGAGGCAATAGAAAAGCTGAAAAAACAAGGAATAAAGAAGACGGTGATGCTTTCTGGAGACAGAGCTCCTAAAGCTGAAAAAGTAGCAAAGGAACTTGGAATAGACGAGTTTTACGCCGAACTGCTTCCGGAAGAGAAACTGGCTAAACTGGAAGATATAATTAATAAAAATGAGGGAAAAACCGCCTTTGTAGGTGACGGACTGAATGATGCTCCTGCACTTGCTCGTGCAGATGTGGGAATTGCTATGGGTGGAATCGGCAATCAAGCATCCATTGAAAGTGCTGATATTGTCCTATTAAATGACCGTCCTCATCAATTGGTAGAAGCATTTACTATATCGCGCCAAACAGGCAATATGGTAATACAAAACATCGTTCTTGCTTTGGGAATAAAAGTATTAATTATGATTCTGGGGATTTTAGGAATAGCTGGACTCTGGGAAGCAGTTTTAGGAGATGTGGGTGTCACTATTTTAGTGATATTCAATTCCTTGCGATTGCTAAGATACAAAGCCGATACTTGACAAAAACATTTCTTTGTGATTAATGGATTAAATAATGTAATAATCAGGAGTTGGAATGCAGATAAAAATCACCTTGCCAGACGGTTCAGAAAAAATATATGACCATCCTGTAACTGCGATACAGGTAGCAGAAGATTTAAGCCCCCGTTTAGCTGAAGAAGCGATTTGTGCGGAAGTAGATGGGAAACTCGTAGATTTGGATTATCTGATTGACCATAATGCACGGTTAACCATCCATACTTTTAAAACAAGAGAGGGAAAAGAAGTTTACTGGCATAGCACCGCTCATTTAATGGCTCAAGCCGTTAAGCAGCTATTTCCTCAAGTCAAGGTGGCAATTGGTCCAGCCATAGAACAGGGCTTCTATTATGATTTTGATAAGGATGAACCCTTTACCGATGATGAGCTTCAACAGATTGAAGAAAGAATGATTATGCTCAGTAAAGAAAATCTTCCTTATACAAGACAGGAATTAAGCAAAGAAGAAGCTAAAAAAATATTCAGTGAATTAGGTGAAAGTTATAAATTAGAACTACTGGAAGATATACCCGATACTGATACCATTAGCGTTTACAGACAGGGTGATTTTATAGACCTGTGTAGAGGTCCACATCTACCTCATACTGGAAAAATAAAATTCGTAAAACTCCTTAAATCTTCCGGTGCTTACTGGCATGGTGATGAAAAAAATAAAATGCTTCAACGCATCTATGGTATCAGTTTCCCAACTGCCAAAGAACTGGATGATTACCTGGAATTTCTTAAACAAGCAGCTCTTAGAGACCACCGTAAATTAGGAAAGGACCTGGACCTTTTTTCTATAAATGAAGAGGTCGGACCTGGTTTGGTTCTCTGGCATCCCAATGGTGCTATGATTAGACATCTCATTGAGTCTTACTGGAAAGAACAACACCTGCTAAATGGCTATAAATTTGTTTACACACCTCATATCGGAAAAGCCAGTTTATGGGAAACCAGTGGACATCTCGGTTTTTATAAAGAGAATATGTATTCAGCAATGGATATTGAAGGGCAGGATTATTATATTAAACCAATGAATTGTCCTTTCCATATCGCTATTTACAACACTAATCTACATAGTTATAGAGAGCTTCCCATCCGTCTTGCGGAACTGGGAACTGTCTATCGTTATGAAAGGTCTGGTGTTTTGCATGGTCTGATGAGAGTTCGTGGATTTACACAGGATGATGCTCATATCATTTGTACTCCTGAACAACTTAATGAAGAAGTAGAAAAACTCATCGTCTTTGCTCTTGATATGCTCAAGCATTTTGGATTTAAAGAGTTTTTGATATATCTTAGCACTCGTCCAGAAGAGTGTGTTGGAGATTTTACTGATTGGTGTACTGCAACGGAAAGCTTGCGCCAATCTCTGGATAAACTTGGATTGGAATATGAAGTAGATGAAGGTGGTGGTGCTTTTTATGGTCCTAAGATTGATATAAAAATCCGTGATGCTCTTGGAAGAGCCTGGCAATGTACTACCATCCAGTTTGATTTCAATGAACCTACCCGCTTTGATATGACCTATATTGGTGCGGATAATGCTCCTCATCGTCCTTTTATGATTCATCGTGCAATTCTGGGTTCTATAGAACGATTTTTTGCCACTTTACTGGAATATCATTCGGGAAATCTACCTCTATGGTTATCACCTATACAATTAATAATTCTACCCATTACCGATAACCAACTGGATTATGCAAATAAACTAAAGGAACAATTTCTTCAAAAAGGCATTCGCTGTGAAGTGGATGCAAGAAATGAAAAGATAGGTTATAAAATCCGGGAAGCAGAAACAAAAAAGATTCCCTATATGTGCATTGTTGGAGCTAAAGAATTAGAAAACAACATCTTAACTTTGCGTCGTCATCTATTGGGTGATTTGGGTGCAATGACCTTTGATGAAGCTCTCAATCGTTTCAGAGAAGAGCTCTAATCTTACTCTATTTTGTTCAGGAAAAATAGATTATGTCTACTCTTGACCTTATCCGTGAGGAATTAAACCACGAAGCAGAAGCCATCAAAAAAGTAGCTGAACAGCTTAATCCAGAAGAAGTGGATAAAGCGTTTAATTTGCTAAGAAATTGTAAAGGCAAGGTAGTGCTTACCGGTATAGGGAAATCTGGAATTATAGCGAGAAAAATTTCTGCTACTCTTGCCAGTACAGGCACTACTTCCATATTTTTACATGCTGCAGAAGGAGTGCATGGTGACCTTGGAATGTTGCAGCCTGATGATGTGGTTATAGCTGTTTCCAATAGTGGCAACACTCAGGAATTACTTTCTATTATTCCTTACATTAAATATATTGGTATTCCCTTAATTGCCATTACTGGCAATCCACATTCACCTTTAGCAGAGACCGCGGATGCAGTTCTGGATTGCAGTATCCCTCCTGAATATGAAGCTTTAGGGATGGTGCCTACTTCAAGCACTACCGCAGAACTTGCCTTAGGAGATGCACTGGCAATCCTGTTACTTAAGGATAAGGGATTCTCACTGGAGGATTTTGCGCGCTTTCATCCTGGAGGCAATATCGGAAGAAAATTGCTTATCAAAGTTGATGAACTTATGCATACCGGAGATGAATTACCTCTAATTGGAGAAGAAGCCGCTATGAGTGATGCCATACTGGAAATGACCTCCAAAAAACTTGGATGCGTAGCTGTTGTTGATAAAGATAAGCATTTAACTGGCATTATCACTGATGGTGACCTTCGTCGTCAAATTCAGCAAAAACAGGATAACTTACTGCAACATAAAGTTAAAGAGTGTATGACTCCAAATCCTAAGTGTGGTTATCCAGATCAGCTTGCTGCAGAAGCATTAAAACTGATGGAAGACCATAAGATTACTATGCTACCTATTGTAGATAATACTAATTCTCTGGTCGGAATGCTACATATGCATGACCTTATAGAAGCTGGAATATTATAACTTTACTCTACTGTCACACTTTTTGCCAGATTACGCGGCTGGTCTACATCCACTCCTTTTAAATCTGCTACATAATAAGCTAATAATTGTAGTGGTATCACAGTAAGCAGAGGTTGTAAATCCTGTAAAGTTGAAGGCAGATAAATAACACTTTCGGAAATCTTTTCTAAATCTTTATTTCCTTCGTTGGTTATAGTAATTAAGCGAGCTTTACGAGAATGCACTTCTTCCAAATTATTATGAATCTTATCATATAAAGGGTCATTAGTTGCAATAGCAACAACGGGCATTTCTTCATCAACCAGAGCGATAGGTCCGTGTTTCATTTCTGCCGCTGCATAACCTTCTGCATGAATATAGGATATTTCTTTAAGTTTCAAGGCTCCTTCCAGTGCTACAGGATAATTTATACCTCTACCCAGATACATAGCATTGCGTGCATCCTTGATAGTTTCTGCAATCTGACGGATATATTCACTTTGCTTTAGGATACTATCAATTTTAGAAGGGATGGTTTGTAATTCACGGATGTATTCCATACCTTGAAGAGAGGAAAGATTTCTCTGTCTTCCAAGTAAAATTGCCAGTAAGAAGAGAATAGTAACCTGAGAAGTAAAGGCTTTTGTGGAAGCAACTCCAATTTCACTTCCAGCATGGATATACGAACCTCCATTACTTTCTCGGGCTACGGAACTACCCACCACATTGGTGATACCAAAGACCTTAGCTCCTTTGGATTGTGCTTCTCTTAAGGCAGCAAGAGTATCTGCTGTTTCTCCTGATTGACTTATAACGAATATCAAAGTATGCTCCTGAATAATAGGATTGCGATAGCGATATTCAGAAGCATATTCCACCTGTACAGGAATTCTCGCTAAATCTTCTATCATATACTTCCCTATAAGAGCAGCATGATAGGAAGTTCCACACCCAACCAGATGAATTTGTTCAATTTTGCTTATATCTTTAGGTGTAAGCTTTAATCCACCTAATCTGGCATTACCACTGGTTTCATCAATTCTTCCACGGAAAGCATTTTCCACCGTCGTTGGTTGTTCAAAGATTTCTTTAAGCATAAAGTGCTTATAAGGTCCCTTATCAATGGCTGAAATATCCCAATCAACAGTAGAAACTTCCGGTTCAATCTTTTCTCTAAGACCATTGGTGATATCAAAATGATCTTTTTGCAGAATGCATAATTCATCATCTTGAAGATAAAAAACTCTTTTGGTGTGAATTACAATGGCAGAAACATCACTGGATATAAAATGTTCGTTTTCTCCTATTCCAACAATGAGAGGAGAGCCCTTTCGGATTGCCAGTATTTTATCTGGTTCATCTTCACATAAAATTACAAGTCCATAGGTGCCTTCAACTTTGGATAAAGCAGCTCTAATGGCATCTTCCAGAGTAGGTTCCGATTTTCTATATTGCTCAATCAGATGCGCTATAACTTCTGTATCAGTCTCACTACGGAAAGTGTGTCCCAGTTCTATCAGTTGCTTTTTTAAAGGATTATAATTTTCAATGATTCCATTATGCACAATCGCTATTTTGCCGTGACAATCAATTTGAGGATGAGCATTAACTTCACTGGGTTCTCCATGAGTTGCCCATCTGGTGTGAGCTATAGCAACATTACCAGAACATTGATTTGGCTCGGGTAAAGAGCGTTCCAGGTCTACAATCTTACCCTGTTTCTTGTAAATTTGAAGTTTGTTATTATGAATAATGGCACAACCAGCACTATCACATCCAAGATATTCCAGACGTTTTAAAGCTTCAATAACTATGGGCAAAGCATTCCTTTGTCCAATATACCCAACAATATTGCTCATAATTGAACCTCCTTTGAGACGGTTATTTTATTAAATACCTTCATTGATATAATAAATATAAAGATGGCTGGAAGAATAACCCAGTATTTTAAGTTTTCACCATCCTGAATAAAAATCTTCATCCAATTCTGTTCACCAAAGGTAGTAATCACTACTGCCAGAGTGTTATTGATTATATGAAAGAACATACTATTTACGATAGAACCTGTCCGCATAGCTAAATATCCCAAGAGGATTCCTAAAAGCAGCACCGGGAGAAAGCGGAAAGGGTCTAAATGAAAAACAGCAAAAAGAATAGCTGTAGTGATTATAGGATACCAAAAATGCTTTTGCTCAAAGAAACGCATCAGAAAGCCACGAAAAAGTATCTCTTCACATATTCCAGGAATCAGTGCTATTACTATAAACAATTCCCAGAATGAGATATCCTGCGTAAAGATACGAGACATAGCTTCAATATATTCTTGTGGGAAGGGAAAGATATGATTTATCACTTGAGCAATAATGCTCACTATCGTGGAAGCAGATATAGCAATGAAAGGAATTATTGCTAGTTCCTTAGCTTTAGGTGGGTTAAGTCGCAATATTTCAGCAGGTTTGTATTTTCCCAGTCGTAGAACTATTAAAACTGGAAATAAGATTAAAATCAGTTCGGATTGTATCAACCCATTGACTAAATCTGCTGTTTGCCATTTTCCTCCAAGATAATAGAGAGCTACCAGCGCAAGGCAGAAATACACTATCCCATAAAATGGAGAGAAGAAGGTGCGTTTATTCTTTATTTTAATTTTACCACCTTCTTCCTGTGTGCGGAAGAGAACTGATTCAGTATTGAATAATTTCACCGTTATCCAGATGGCAATCACATCCAGAACGAGAGTTGAACCAATAGTCAAAAGCAGGTGTGAAAGTTGATAATTCCCAATTAATACAGCTTTGAAGAGTAAAGCTATGTTTATTATCGGAGCCAAAGCCAGAACATTATTTATTTCTATCGTTGGAAGAAAGCTAACCATTCCCAAAAGCATTGCTATTATCATTATAGGTTGCTCATAGGTTCTTGCTTCTTTCATATTGCGAGAAAAGGTGGAAATAGAGAGTAAAATAGCAGCAAAGAGCGTTGCCAGAGGTATCATTGCCAGAAGTAAAATCAAAAAGGAATTGATTGGCATTTGAATACCCTCCAAATCCAATCCTGTTTGAGAAAGCATATATTGAATGGAAAAACTTATACTAACCAGATTGATTACAACATTAACCATTGCCATAGTAACAATAGTGAGATATTTCCCCAGAACAATTTCCCCACGAGAAACAGAAGAGACCAGCAAAGTCTCCAGAGTTTGTCGTTCTTTTTCTCCTGCAACGAGGTCTGCTGCCACCACAGAAGCACCAGTTATTAGAAGAAGTATCATTAAGTAGGGAAGCATAGCTCCCAGAACACTTCCCATCTTTTTCTCAGCAGTGGATGTATCTATCGGTTTAATTTCCAGAGGTTTAAGGGTCTGCTGGTCTATATGCAAAGCTTCTAATCTTTGAGCAGTAATCTTTTGTGAGGTCTCCAATAATCTATTTTCCAGTTTATGATAGACCATCATACCTTTTTCTCCAGAGCCATCATAGCGAATAGATACTATTAAGACAGGCTCTTGCAAGACATTCAGGGAATCTTTAACGGTCACAATAGCATCAATTTCACCTTCTTGATAAAGCTTTTCCATCGCTGGTGGTGCAGGAATAATGCTGAAATTTTCTATTTTCTTCAAGTCTTCATAGATTGAATCCCTGATTGCTAAAGTTTCAGGAGTACGAAAAGATAGGCTATCCTGAAAAGCTATAGTAGCACCTCTCTTTTCCAGAACATCAACTTGACGACTCATAATCGCACTGAAACCAACAAAAAGCAAGGGATAGAGAATTACTGGTAAAATTATAGTGGTAAACAGGGTGCGTTTATCTCTAAACAGTTCCAGCATTTCTTTTTTATATATGACAATCGCTTTTTTAAAATTCATTCGCAGCTACCTTCAATTCTCCATTAGCTTGATTGATGTAATAGATAAAGATATCATCAAGGTCAGAAAGATTAGTCTCTTCCCTCATTTCTACTAATGAACCCTGTTTTAGAACTCTGCCCTTATGTATCATTACAATTCTATCAGCTAATCTTTCGGCTTCGCGCATTATGTGCGTGGAAAAAAGAACACATTTACCCTGATTCCTACAATCTCTGATGAATGAAACTATATTTCTGGAAGTTAGAATATCCAATCCTGCTGTGGGTTCATCAAATATCATCACCGGTGGATTATGGATAATAGAACGTGCAATGGAAACCTTTTGTTTCATACCACTGGAAAGAAATTCTATCTTTTTATCCAGAAATTCATTCATATCCAGAATCTCAGACATCTCTCTGATTCTATGTTCTATCATTCCTTCAGGAACTCCATAGAGTCTACCAAAATAAGTGATAAATTCCCGGGGAGTTAACCTTTGATATAAACCAGTATCACCAGAGAGAAAACCTAAATTTTCTCTAACTTTATCTGCTTCAGTTACAACATCATATCCTTCAACTTCAGCTTTTCCTGAATCAGGTTTAAATATGGTAGAAAGTATGCGCATAGTAGTAGTTTTGCCCGCTCCATTAACTCCTAAAAGACAGACTATCTCATTATTTGAGGCATCAAATGTGACCTCATCTACAGCACGAAAACTCGTTCCATCCTTTTGTATGAATTCCTTTACCAAAGACTGGACTTTTATCATTAGTATCCTTTTACCATACTTTTTTATTAGTGTTAAAGAAATTAGCATACACTACTAATGTCAAGTTTTTCTCATATATCTTATTTTCCTCTTCTCTAAAAATCTAAGATAAATAGTATACAGAGATAATGAAAATAGACAAATAGTTAGATTAATTTATTGATTATCATAATATTATGAGATAATAGATAATCTTTCCAGTTCATTATTTATTATTGAAAACAATGTTCCTGTTCATATATTAATAATTTTGCTTATCTTGTATCTTACCTCTAAAAAGATAACCACCTTATGTCCAGCTTATGTCCAGCTTATGTCCAGCTCATGTCCGAAATCGGTCATAAGTTATACTTTTATAAAAGATAAAGTATCCATCTGTAAACAAAGAAGAAAAATCCACACAAAAACCAAAGCTGGATTTTATAATAATAAATGAATCTAAGGGCAACAAGTATTGGATATTTTCCTAAGAGGATGGACTTTTAATTTATTAGAAATAAATCTGTTTGTGCATAAAGAAGTCTGGAACTTATTTTTTCTGTTATAATTTTGAATTGCAGTCAATAATAAGAACAAAAATAGAAGGAAAAGCTTGACTAAAAAGTATACATATAAAAAGGTAGTAATAGTAAATATAGAGCGCTGTAAGGACCAGCAAAAATAGATAAAGCGAGATAATCAATCATCCCATCACTATAGGAAGTGAGGAATATCCATTATGAGAGACCCATTCAGTATACTTAACACCCTGGAAGCTGCTTATGTTTTGGATGTAGCTACAGGAAGAGGTGACTTCATTAACATATTAAGAGACAATCTAAAATCTTATGTTAAGATAATAGGTGTAGATGCATCGGACAAAAATGTTGACCGTGCCCAAAAGCTTTTCCCCGAAAATGATATAGAAATATATCAGATGAATCTGGGAGCATTACGTTTGGATGACAATAGTTTTGATCTGGTAACTATCGCAGATTCCTTGCATCACCTTGACAATCTGGAAGCAGTATTTTCTGAAATGATGCGTGTATTAAAACCAGGTGGTTCTTTATTAGTGATAGAAATGTATAGTGATGGAGACCAAACTGAAGCACAAAAAACTCATATTATGCTTCATAACTGGTTAGCAGCAATTGATCGTAAGATGGGTGTATTTCATAATAATATTTATCCCCGGGAAGAGATTCTTTCTTTAGTGAACAAACTTGGATTGGATGAATTGATTATTGATGATTTTTACTACCCTGTAGACAATCCTAAAGATACCAAAAATTGCGAATCTTTAAAGAAAACCTGTCAGGAATCCTTTAAACGTTTGGAATCCTTAGAAGACAATGAAGAGCTTATAGCTGAAGGAAATTCCTTATTAGATCGTATCAATAGGATAGGATGTGCCTCTGCAAGTAAACTACTTATAATGGGGAAAAAACCCCTTAGCAATAAAAAAGAAAATCACAAGGAGAAATAAATGCCTATAGAAGAAAATCTATTTGAAATGTCGCAATTACAACTTACACGTTTAGCTAAAAAATTAGAAATTCCTGGTTACAGTCAATTAAAAGGTAAAGACCTGGTGTTTAAAATATTAGAATTTCAAGCAGCACAGGAAGGTCTTGCTTTTGTTACCGGATGTTTAGAGATAACTGATGATGGCTTTGGTTTTCTGCGTTTCCCAGAAAACAACTATCTTCAAGGTAAAGATGATGTCTATGTGTCTCAGACTCAGATACGAAGATTTGGTTTGAAAACAGGTCATATGGTTTCCGGACCAGTTCGTTCCCCCAAGGAAGGTGAAAAATATTATGCACTTCTAAGAGTTGAAGCAGTAAATGGTATGTCCCCTGATTCTGTCCAAAATCTACGTTCCTGGGACGAACTTACCCCCTACTATCCAACTGAACGCTTGAACCTGGAATTTGACCCACATAACTATTCAACTCGTATCATAAATCTTTTTACTCCTATTGGAAAAGGACAAAGGGGCTTAATTGTCGCTGCACCTCGTACAGGAAAGACCACTTTATTACAAAATACTGCTAATGCTATTTTGACCAATCATCCCGAGGTTCATTTAATTGTGTTATTGGTTGATGAACGTCCTGAAGAAGTTACTGAAATGAAAAAGATTCTTAAACCAGGAAATCGTGAAGTGATAAGCTCTACCTTTGATGAATCACCCAAAAACCATGCTGCAGTAAGTGAAATGGTTCTGGAAAAAGCTAAAAGAATGATTGAATTGGGTCAGGATGTTGTTATAGTATTAGATAGTATCACTCGTCTGGCTCGTGCTTATAATAACATAACTCCCTCCAGCGGAAAAGTTCTTAGTGGTGGAATTGATGCTAATGGATTGATAAAACCAAAAAAATTCTTCGGTGCAGCCAGAAATACAGAAGAAGCTGGTTCTTTGACTATAATTGCCACTGCACTAATAGATACTGGTTCCAAAATGGACCAGGTTATCTTTGAAGAGTTTAAAGGTACAGGTAATATGGAACTGGTGCTGGATAGAACTATTTCTGATATGCGACTTTATCCTGCTATTGATTTGGTAAAAAGTGGAACCAGAAGAGAAGAACTGCTCCTAACTAAAAATGAATTGAATCGGATGTATGTGCTGCGTCAATATTTAAAGACATTAAGTCCTGTCCAAGCGATTGAAACTTTACGTAAGAAGATGCAAGCCACCAGTACCAATGCAGAACTATTGAACTCTATGAGCAATTAAAATAGATAATTGTGATGTTCTATGCCCTATAAACTAAGGGTATTTCTACTAACTGCCTTACTAATTGCTTTGCCCTTAATGGGATACTCAGCAGGATTAAGCAAAGATTTCCAGATTCTGGAAAATAAGTTTCAGCAAGGTGATATTGCTGGAATATCTTCTCTACTCCCCACTGCCAAAGCTAATAATGATGAAGATAGGGCACTACAACTATATCTTTCAGCAATGCTGAAAAAGACAGAGAATGAAACCATCTCCTCACTACAACAAGCAGCAAATTTATATCCCAAAACCTATTATGGACAGATGAGCATACTGGAACTGGCTAAATATCACATTCTGAAAAGAGAAATAAATCAAGCTGAAGAACTTTTACATAAAATTACCAATGTTCAACTCATAGAAAAATTCTATTGGTTAGCATATTGTGCTGATTCAAAGAGTAATTACGATAAGGCAATATCCTATAGTGAAAATTACCTTAGAATGACATCAGATAATAAATATTTGGAAAATACTTACTACATAATTGCAAATGCATATAGAAAACAGGGTAAATATCAAAGTGCAATCACTACCCTGGAAAAGTTAAAAAAGATAGAAGGCTATCCTAAAAATGAGCAATATTTCTATTATCAATTAGGGTATTGTTATCAACTTTTGGGAAATGTAGCCGATGCCTATCAAAACTATAAAAAAGCCTTTGAATTGAATCATAATTCACCTCTGGCATTTATGGCAGAAGACAAACTATTTGAGCTTCGTAATCGTTATAATCCATCCTTAGATCTATCTTTCCTTTATCCTTATACAACTCTGGATATTCCAGGACTAATCCAACCAGAAATAACAATTCCTCCAGCGGCTTCAATAATACAGGATTTGCCACTTAAACTGGAAAATAGACCTGAAACAGGTTATTATGTTCAGATAGGTTGTTTTAGTTCTGAAGCCAACGCTCGTAAAAGAACAGAAGAAATTCGTGGTCTCAATATCTCTGCTATATATTTTGAGGATAAGAATAAGAAGAATACTCCCTGGGTTGTTGCCAGCGGTCCTTATTCTTCCATAACGGAAGCAGAAACTTTAAAAAGTATTCTGGCTCAAAAATCTGTGGATAGTTTTATCACCAGATACTAATAAAGATGCAGTCTCCTTCCCCCTCTAAGACTAAACTCACCCCAATGATTGTTCAATATCAAAAGATAAAGAATGAACATCCGGATAAACTTATCCTTTTCCGGATGGGTGATTTCTATGAGACTTTTTTTGAAGATGCTTATACTGCATCAAAAATATTAAATATTACTCTCACTTCACGAGATAAAAGTGATGAACATCCTGTTCCGCTGGCTGGTTTTCCTTATCATGCTTTGGATAACTACTTGGATAAACTGATTAAAGCAGGAATTAAAGTGGCTATCTGTGAACAGATGGAAGACCCTAAACAGGCAAAAGGATTGGTGAAACGAGAAGTTGTAGAGATAATTACTCCTGGAACGGTTTTAGACCATAACTTACTTGGTGGTACAGCAAATAACTTTCTTTCCGCTATCTACTATGAAGATGAAAATCGTAAAATAGGTTTAGCCAGTTTAGACCTTTCTACGGGAGAATTCATCTTTACAGAATTAAGCAAGAATGAGCTGGCTAATGAATTGCTAAAATTGAAACCCAGTGAAATAATTGTTAATGGTTCGGACTCAGAAGCTTTTATCAAAAATTTAAATCTGGAATATGAACCAACTATCACTATCTTTGATAACTGGCAGTTCAGACCTTCCGAAGCAGCCAATGTCTTAAAGAAACATTTTCAGGTTCATTCGCTGGAAGCTTTCGGTGCACTGGGAAAAAATATGGGAGTTACTGCTGCTGGAGCTGCTCTTGCCTACATTCAATCTCTAACCTCGGATCCCTTATCTCATATAAGCTCACTTCGTTTCTATTCCCTGGATAACTTTATGCTGCTGGATGAAATCACCCGCAGGAATCTGGAATTGACCCATTCTTTAAGATACAATGATAGACATGGAAGTTTACTCTATGTTCTTGATCAGACTCAAACACCAATGGGCTCTCGTTTATTACAAAATTGGCTACTTCATCCCTTGCTGGATAAGGAACAAATTATAAAAAGACAGGATTTAATTAAAGCTTTTTTGAATAATACTGCCTACTTGAAAGATGTAAGAACTATACTACATAATATCGGTGATATTTCACGTTTAGTATCCAAACTTGGTGCTCTGCGTATTAACCCAAGAGAGCTACTTGCTCTCAATTCCTATTTATTAACCGTTGCCGACCTCAAAAAAAAGCTAATAGCATTCAATCATCCTCTTCTGGATAATTTTATTCCTGCTCTGGAAGGATTTGAGGAAATAATTGAAATAATCAGTAAAGCTATTCGTCCTCAACCTCCTATCACCATAACTGAAGGT
This sequence comes from Candidatus Syntrophosphaera thermopropionivorans, assembly GCF_004353895.1. GTDB lineage: Bacteria > Cloacimonadota > Cloacimonadia > Cloacimonadales > Cloacimonadaceae > Syntrophosphaera > Syntrophosphaera thermopropionivorans. The sequence continues at coordinate 85,243 of NZ_SMOG01000003.1, forward strand.
GGAATCTTCAATCAGGGCTATAATCCAGATTTAGATGAATTACTGGAAATCATTCATGATGGAAAATCCTGGATTGCAAGATTGGAAGAAGATGAACGTAATAAAACAGGAATCTCCAATCTAAAAGTCGGTTATAATAAAGTCTTTGGTTACTATATTGAAGTTACTTCTTCCCAGAAAAGCAAAGTGCCAGATTACTATATTCCCAAACAAACTCTGGTCAATTCTGAACGCTATATATCCCCTCGTCTGAAAGAATTTGAAGCCAAAGTACTCAGTTCTGAAGAAAAAGTAAAAAATCTGGAATATGAACTATTTAAACAATTACGTCAACAGCTTGCAGGTTATCTGGACAAATTACAAAGCTTAAGTGAGACTATTGCCTTAATAGATGTGCAAAGCTGTCTTGCCTGGTTAGCCTGGCAAAATGGTTATTGTTGCCCTGAATTTACTGAGCAAAGAACTCTGAAAATTGTTGAAGGTAGACATCCCGTAATAGAAAAGCTACTCACCGATACTGATTTTATTCCTAACGACACGGAACTGGATTATCCTCAGACTACTATCGCTATAATTACTGGACCTAATATGGCGGGAAAATCAACCTATCTGCGCCAAGTTGGATTACTGGTAATTATGGCACAAATGGGAAGTTTTGTTCCGGCAAAACAACTCCAGATGCCTATATTTGATAGGGTATTTACCAGAGTGGGAGCTTCCGATAATTTAGCTCAAGGACAGAGCACATTTCTGGTAGAAATGATTGAAACAGCGAATATTTTAAATACTGCCACACCGGACTCTCTTATCTTATTGGATGAAATAGGAAGAGGCACCTCTACATTTGATGGGTTAAGTTTAGCCTGGGCTATTATTGAATACATAGAAAAATATAAACATTCCCTAACTCTTTTTGCTACTCATTACCATGAACTAACTGAACTGGAAAGTATCTATCCCGATATACGCAATTACAATATTGCCGTCCGTGAGTATAATGAGCAGATAATATTTTTGAGAAAGATTGAAAGAGGCGGTGCTGATCAAAGTTATGGTATTCAGGTTGCACGTTTAGCAGGAATACCGGAAAGAGTTATTCGTAGAGCTAAAGAAATCCTGAAGAATTTGGAAGAACATGAAATATCACCTCAGGGACTGGCATCATCTTTACGCAAAAAGCTTCAAGAAACTTCACCTCAGATGGAATTATTTGAGGTTCTGGCAGAAAAAGCGGATGAGCTTGACCATATTATAAATGAGATTAAAGACCTGGATCTGGATTCTCTAACCCCCATCCAAGCTTGGCAAAAATTAAAAGAATTACAGGATAAGTTATGAAAAAGCATCTTTTGAAAATTATCCCCCTCATTGTTTTCGCTTTGTTCGCCATTTCTATTAATGGTGCACAAAATAATCCTGAATTAGCTGGTGTAATAAATGGAACACCTATCCGCTATGATGAATTTATTCAGGAACTACTCTTAAATTATTATAATTTCCAGTATGAAAATAACCGTGCTCCTGATAGTAGAGAAAAAGAATTGATTAGACAACAGACCTGGGAAGAAAAAACTATGTATGTAATCCTCAAGGACTACTATAAAAAATACAATATTAAAGTAACAACTGAAGAGACCATAGAGTATTTAAAGAGTAATCCACCTGAAACACTTAAGAAATCTCCACTTTTTATGAGTGATGGCAAATTTGACCAAAAAATATATGTTCAATCTCTTCTTTATGATACACCCTATAACCTTAAACCCTATAGAGACCGGTATCAGAATTATCTAATACCCAATCTTATACTACAAGACTATATTATCCGAGATGAACTTCTAACTTCATCAGAAAAGAAACTTATCTCAAAAATTCTTCAGAGCAGTGCAAATATTAAATGGACGATTTTAGATACTGAGAGCATAAATCCTTATATCACTGAAGAAGAAATTCAGATATACTATCAGAAACATCTTTCTGATTTCAAACTAAAGCCTTATATTAATCTTGCCTATACCACGATTAGCGTGGTTCCCTCTAAGACAGATATTAGATTGACCAATGCTATAGCTGATTCTATATACAATGAATTAATGCGAGGAAAAACTGTTCAGGACATATTAGAAAGTGAGTTACCCATTGCTCCTCATCTAAGTTTCATCAGTATGGATTATGTGAGAGAAAGTGAACTTGAACCTTCAATTTATACGATATTAAGCCAGCTAAAAGAAGGAGAATTCAGTCTTCCTATAGCAGATAAAGAAGGACTCAATATCTATCAATTAGAAAGCCGAACCAAAAGTATGTGTAGTTATAATGTCCTAAGAATACCTTATATTCCATCTCAGTCCAGTATAGATGTGGTTCTTCCAACTGCTCAACAGGTTGTAAAACTTGCCCGTAAAGAAAATCTATCTATTGCCTGCGATGAGATGAACCTTGATTATCAAAAGACAGGCATTATTTCCCCTGATTATGATTGGTTTGGAGATTCTCAGGTGGTAAATAATATCTTGAATTTAATACCCAACTATTCCGATAGATATGTCTTTGACCCCATCTATTCTCCCAAGAAAAAGGTCTGGGTCGTGGTAGAATTGCTGGAATCTTCACTTTATTCATATCAATCCCTGGATGAAGTGAGACCACAAATTAAGAAAAAGCTGGAAGAACAGAAAAGAGCTGAATTAGCCTTGCAACTGGCAGATAAAATTAACTCAGGACAATCTACTATACCTTCTGATGCTCCCACTATTTACATTGAAAATATGACTATCAATACCCCCTTACTTGACAATGATGCTGCAAATATCTATTATCAGACCCTTCGCTGTTATTTTAAAAAGGAGAAACCTAAAGCCTTTATCATAGATGAAAAGATTGTATTACCTGAAGTAATTTCAGTTAAGATAGATAAGAAGAAAAAAATCTCCCAAGACCAGATTATACAGGTATACAAGAATAACCTGCCTCCAGATTGGTTTAATAATTGGATGGCATCTAAGGTTAAGAAGGCAAAAGTTAAAGTTTACATTCAATGAACTTTTACCTTCTTAGGTTTTGAATCTTAGAGAGCTATTTCATTAAAATAGCTCTACGAACTGAGTTGAATTCTTTAGATTCTATCCGAATAAAATAGATTCCTGATGATACACTTCGGTTCTGTTTGTCCTTTCCATTCCAGACAATAGTATGACTGCCTTCTCTCAAATAATCATCTACCAGACAATTAACCAATTGTCCTTTTATATTGTATATACTCAACTTTACTGGTCCACCTTTTGCTAAATCAAACCTTATGGTGGTAGAAGGGTTAAAAGGATTAGGATAATTCTGATATAGCTTGGATACCAGAGGATTTATATTCTGGTCCGTAATATCCTCATAAGGAAAGCTGAAACTTATCGGTTCAGTTCCCACGCTTTCTCCCGTTTCATAACAGGTTACCACATAATAGCGATAATTTCCAATGGTGCTAAGTTGTTCGTTATAATAAGTTTGAGAATATATTCCCATAAGTTCATAATTTCCTGCATTAAGCTTACGAAATACTTTATAATTCAAGATGGGATAAAACGGCTCTTCTGGAGCTGACCAGTTTAGATATAATGAATCCTGAACTACCCTAAAGCTTAAATTTGTAGCTGGTGCAAAATAAGCTAAAAAGAAGTCGTGATTAATTGCAGGATTTTGCAAGTTAATATTAATTGAAGATAAAGTCTCGGTTTGATATCCTGGTGCGATAGCATTTACACTTTGCAAGCCCCCCGGAAGGTACAAAACATAATTCCCATCGGAATCTGGTTGTGAAGTTAACAGGGTGGAATTTTGAATTAAAACTTGAGAATAGTTAATTTCAGGATTGGAAGAGAAAACTATGCCATATAATTTACCAGCAAAGGGAATATATCCTGTGGTTTGTACATCATCAATATACCAGCCCCAACCCTGAATGCCTGGATCAGAAGAAAAAGTCCAGCGAAACATAACATTCTGATTGGCATAATTACTGAGATTAAATCTGGCTAATACCCATCCCTGACTATTACCAGTGTAACCTGGGCCACTAAGAGCAGAAACATTTTGATATGGATAACCCCCTTCTGGAGTTAAAAGAGTCCAAGAACCGCCTGAATTAGTGGATATTTTTAAATTTCCTCCATCATATCCCTGTTCCATATCATACCAATGCCAGAACTCAAGTACAAAATTGGGTCCTATATATATTACCGGAGAGGTTAAAGTCCAGGTTGCATAATTAGGATATTGCTGATTCAATAAAGTTCCCCAGCACTTTGTTCCTGAATGAGCACCTACGATTGAATCAGAACCCCATTGCCAGGCATTATTTGCCGGTTGGGTGACAAATGAACCATTATTATTCTCAAAATCAGCATACATCCCGGTAGTACCAACATTTAAACGGATAGTCTCATTATGCGCTTCTATGGCTTCACCCAGATAAGTTATATAGAAAGTGAGATTATTACCTACCGATACATTAGGTGAAAGAGTGATTTCATAGATAACCTGACAGGTTGCACCTGCTGGTATATAATTAATCAATTGCTGAGGATTTAAAATATCCACATCTGAACTCATACAACTGATATTGCTGGTGATATTATAGGCTGCAACACTTCCATCATTGGTGTAGTGCACAATTAAATTAAAGGTCTCAGCTGGATCTGCCATTCCATTAATATTGCCCTGCAGGTCATTCATATAGACCCCGCTCAAACTTAATTGAGGTTTTTTTACCGTTATGTTTTGAATGTAGTTCCAGCTATTGCCACTAATACTGACCGTAAGATTTAATTCAATAGTCGTATTATGAGGACATTCTGGACTAATAGATATAGTTATCGGGTCTATATTCACGGCAGAACCACTTCCTGGTATATCGGGATAATCACTTTCGGCATTTTGAATTAAGACCTGGGGATTAACAGTATTTGCTATGATATGCACATCAGTTGCAGTAGCTATTCCCAAGTTGTTCAATTTTATACCAATTTCTCCACTTTCTCCAGGTTCCATCCAGCCATTTCCATTATCATCCTGCAAAATAAAATCCCCAATAACCAGGTGGGGTCTTTCCTGAAGTATTGGCACCGTAGTAATAAGAAGTGCTTTATTATTGGTTAAAGGTTGTGCAGCTAAGGGATATTGATTGTTGAAGGTATATTCTAAGCCTCTTCTATTAGTATGATCTCTAATACCTACTGTGGCATATTTTCCATGAGAGGGTGAATAGCCACCACTTCCAACATCTACATTATTAAAAACTTTATATTGGAATTTAATCATTCCATCACCAAGACTGGTAGGATAGTAATGAGGATCATAAAAGATAACTTCAAAAGTCTCTTCAGATGTACGGTTAAACCCATTTTTTAGATTGTGGTATTCTACAATGAAAATATGATTAACTGTATCATAATATTGATAAATACCAGCATTGGATAAGATTATCAAATCATCCCAGAAGGGAGCAATCATTGGTGATGGTCCTTGACCTCCAGGCATTCTTCCATTTCTAAATTCTCCATTTTCAGTAACTCCAAATGCAATGAACCCATTAACACAGACAGTAATTTGATTATATTCTATACCGTAATAAGGAAAAGTGAAAGGTAAATTTATCGTTTCCAGAACATCGCTTCCCACCTGATCTCCCTCATCATCAATTAAACCCGAATCATTCAATCCAGTAATAAGGGTTCCACTTCCTCCTAAACTAGGCACAATTTCTATCCAATCATAAACTGGACAATCAGGATAAGCTGTATCAGAGACATCATAGATAAAATAGCCATATTCATCAGGACCCAGTGGTGTATTTTGACTAACGGTTCCTATAGGAAGATTAAAATAGGTTAATTGTTCAAATCCTGTAGAATTATATAACCTGAGTTGAAAAGGAATTATCATACCTGGAATTAATTGAGGTCGTGCCATAATGCTAAAACCATCAATAGAATTTACCGTCATACCAGCCAGCACATTTCCGAAATAAGAAATAGAATCCGAAACAGAAACTAAATCATTCATAGATTGTAATTCGCCATAGATATCAATAATCCCACAGATAGAATTATTGGTTATACTTACTGTTAATATCCCTGTTTCCGAAGGATCTAAAATAGTGTCGCCACCTGCAAATACATATCTGTTATTAACATTAAAATTGGCATTATATGCACCCATATGGAATATTATTTGATATATATTTTGTTGAGTATCGGTCAATTCCAGATTAAAACGAGCGTTGAGAAATGATGGGATATTATTCGCAAAGTGTAATAAGAAATAAGTATTATTTACACCTGTGTCCTCTGGAACAATATCAGGATAGATAGCTTGAGCTTGTTGTATATTTATATATGGATTAGTGGTGCTCAATATACCTTGAAGTCCACTGATGTTATGAGTAGTAGTATTTTTAATTTCAACATTCAAAGCTATAGTCTCACCTGCCTCAATAAAACTGTCCCCATTACCTGAGGAACCAGCAGTTCCATTATCAATGATGTATTTTTCAAAATAAACAAGAGAACCCTCTTGATTTAATGATAGGGTCTTTTGTACTGGTTTACAGTTATGCTGAGAAGCAGTTATCAGTAAATTACTCGCTATAAAAGAAGGAATTTGTAAAGTAACAGTCCCTGTTTCATCAGTATAACCTTTTGACACTACATTTTGATATACTGAATTATAGAGAGTAACGCTAACACCTTCCATAGGATTCTGAAATAAATCCGTGATATTGATATCAACTAATGAACAACCACGAGGAATAGAATCTGGAGCATTAATCAGCAAACCCTTAGGAATTCCCACAAAAGCTTCAACCGTTGGGTCCCCTATTAAATTGCACCAATGCGCAAAAGAATTAGCATAAGAAGTGTTCGCAGTGCCATAAACATTCCAGAGATATAACTTTCCATTTAATAAGGCTTCTCCCATATTTCGCATTCCATAAAGAAATATTCCATCAAAAATTCCACAGGAGAGAGCATTATTGAACAATGTGTGAGTTCCTGAGGTTGCCATTCCAATAGCTGTTAAAGCTCCCTTAGGAACAGCTTCACTGCCTAAGCGTACAAAAGTTTCTGTAGTTGAAGTCCCCCCAAAACTTCCCGTTCCACAAGTTAGAATCACCGAATGTGGAAGTCTGGGTCCATTATTAAGACTTTCTGAAGGATTCCAGCCACTCATACCGATATATCCACGATAATTGAAGAAGCTTACTCCTTGATTGATGCCTGAATTCATTGTGGAAGAACAACTACTGGTATAATTTTCAATATAAGTATAATCTGGATGAATTTTAGAAGACATTTCTTTAATATATTTGTTGGAATATATAACGGAGATCCCAGATGAACTGGGATCACCAATTAAAAGCATACGATTTAACCAAGACGCTGCATCATCAGATATATTAATATTCTTTTCATAAGTATAGATTTTATTGAAGACGGTTGCAAGTTGAGATAGATTTTCCACTGAGATTCTTCCTATAAACACATCCCCAAGAGTATCATTTCCGGCTAAATGCGTATAAGGATAGTCACCTTCACCATTATAATTACTATAATTTTCATACCAGGTAGGAATTATATAACTACCAGTAGTATCTCCAAGCAGTATAATATAATCGGGTCTAGTCTCAGGATTATCATATTGATTTTGGATATAATTTTTTATTGAAGTATTGCTTGTTCCTCCAGTTTGTGCAGTACTAACTACATTCACTTCATACCCTTTCTGGCGTTTCCAAGTAACAAATTCATTTAATTTAGTAAGAAAATTGGCATCTGTAGTATTTCCATAGATGAGCAAAATCCTGCCTTGTTCAGGAGCAATAAGAGGATTGCGATATTCATCAAAATTGGCTATCTGTGCTTCATAAATATTCTGAAAGACATAGCTATAATTATCATAGGACTCAAAGGGGAGTTCATTGATACCTTTATCAGTAGTATAATTAATATGCACCTGAATATTATGATAATATCGCAATTGCTGTTTTGTAAAGTCATACTGACAGGGATATATATTTAGTTGGATAACACGGAAATCTCTTAAAATAGCAGGTTCGGAAAAGCTAACAAAATTTTCTGGGAAAAGATTTTGTGCGTCTATAGTTATGGGTAAAGCCCCTTCTTCAGTATAATATAGCTTAGGATTATTCAAAGGAATTATATCTACAGAATCATAAGTGAAAGTCACATTAAAATTCCCTTGTGGAGGGATGGCTATGAGGGTTCCCAAAATAGGTAATTCGGGCATACCATTATAAACTGTAGAATTTTTAACCCCTTGTAACTTTATTTCTTTTACCTCTTGATTATTTTGTATACTCTCTTTGAGAGTCAGCTGAGTTGATTCTAACTTTAGCTTAGTTTGGTGGTTATCAGATTTAACTATACTAATTAATTTTTCTGCTTCCAAATTTTCCGCTATTAAACAAGTCTGTAGTAGCAAGAGCGACATAAGAAAGACTAATATTTTTTTCATTTTTATCCCTTTATTTTATACAAAAAAACCTGGAGTTAAACCTCCAGGTATAATATATTTTCAGCTCTTAGTCTATTTCATAGATAAGAATACCCTTATCTCTTGCAGCAACTATAAGCTGATTATTATAGAACTTAGCATTATTGGTATATCCAGCGGAAGTAATATTTTGCTTTAGAAGAGGATGAGATGGACTGGATACATCAAACAAATAAATTCCACCCCCACCAGAACTAACTACTGCCTTATTATCTTTTACATCAATTGAGGTGGCATAGCCAGTAGTATCAAAATTACTTACTAAAAGTGGTTCAGTCCTATCTGCTATATTTACTATCGAAAAACCACCTTGTCTACAAGCAAGATACGCATAATTTCCTACTACCTTAACTTTTTGAGCTTCTCCAGGAACCGCTATTTCACTTATCATTTCTAAGCTATTACGATCATAAATCAACAAACCTCTCTGTTGTGCTGCTATATAGACATATCTATCATCCAAATCAACTCCAGAGGCAGATGCCGGAGGATAAATACTGAAAGTGCTACCTAACCATAAGGTCCCATTATATTTTCCATAATGAACATTGCGTCCTGCAGAATATATTATCTCTATCACATTATCATCTACTGGATTTATAATTTTCTGCACTTTCATATCCTGAATATCCTGAGTAGCACCAGTAATTGAATCTATGATGCGCAAGCTATCTAAATTGCTATTATCTACTATCAAAATCCTATCCGTGGCATCAGTCTCATTTAAAAATAAACGATTATATTCACCTACCACACCTATCTTGCGAATCTTAAATAAAGGAACAACAGACTCATCTGAACTGGAAAGTATGGTATACCATTTCTGACTATAATTTGCACTGTTTATTATTGATATCCCGCCTTGATCCAATGCCACATAAATATTCTCTGTATCAAATGAAATATCCAAGGGATTACCTACTACCTCAATATGTCTTTTTAAGGTTAACATATCTTCGTTCTGCCAAGGAGTATTCCGTTTGGCACATCCAGCTAATAAAAGCACAAGTATGGCAGTAATCAATATAATATGCTTCTTCATTTTCAAAAGATTCCTTTTATTCTTTTCTCTAAGGAGATAATTTAATAAGATGCAAAAATTATTCCTCATTTGAATAATTATTCCTTCATTGATTTTATTCAACTATCTTTCTAAAAACTAATCTCAAAAAATTGGTTTTCAGTAATAAGATTAATACTACTCCTGAAAATATAAATCAGACAGGATAAATTCAAAAACTGCTTGAGTTCTTTAGGAGTTCCAATTTAAAAGGTATATTAGCTCATTCTTTCATTACTCGCTATTCTTAATATTGAAAAATCTGTGATTTATTCTTGGTGAACATTGAATCCCTTGTATTAAAACCAAATTTATAGATATTTCAATAGGTGTTGTATCTTTATATTCATTACTATCTAAAAGAATAATGACCTTCTAAAATAATTTTCCCTTGACAATCAATGCCCTATCTTTATCTTAATATAATATTTAGGATTTTAAAGGAGTATTAACCTGAGCTAATGATTGGCATCTCAAAGAAAATCACTACCTTATTAATAACTGTGATATCATTATTTATGATTTCTTGTAGTACAACAGGACATTTGTATAAATCTTCTCTGGAACATTATAATAAAGGTGATTATGAGGCAGCCCTGGAAAAAGGAAAACAGATACTGGAATTGAAACCGAAAGATAAAAAAGCTCAGGAATTGGTTCAAAAATCATATCTTCAACTGATTGAAGAAACCCAGGCAAGAATTAATCTGATTGAGGCTAAGGCACCACCTGATATGTGGGACCAATTAGTGAAAGAATACACTCTTCTGATTGAATATCAAAATAGGATAAAACCTGTGGATTTTTCGCGTCTTAGTAAAGAAGAAAAGGCTTTTTTAACCAGTATTCAAGATTATACTGCTCGTTTAGCTATATGTAAATATCAGGCAGCAAGAGTACATTTTCAAAATGGACAACAGCTAATGCAAAGCAGTAACGACCCTGATGTTCAGTGGGAAGCAGCACAAGAATTTAAAATTGCAATGGAATTTTTCCCTGATTATCCTAATGCTGCTAATCTATATGCTTTAGCAAGAAAAAACTCTATTAAAAAGGTGGTTATAAAAGAATTTGAAGATAAATCTGGAACCCCTAAAAGTTATGGTAGTGTAGGTGAAATCCTTTCTTCTTCTATTATCGCTAAATTAGTCCAAGATTCTCTAACTTGTGAGTTTATTAATATTATAAATACTAACTATCTTAACAACTCAAATTCTGGAGAACAGATAATAACTAATCTTCCAGCTGATTCGATAGCTGAGATAAGTTCCTTGGCAAAGCCTAATAAATCGCCAACTTGTAATAATATAATAGAAGGAAAAATCCTCCAGATTAATTACATTGCTCCTCAAACCACTTCCGTTGAATTGAAAGATAATCCCAATACAAACCTCCAAAAATCGGCAACTTCAAAGAAAAAAAGTAAAAATAAAACCAATGAAGTTACCTGTACCTACCAAAAATTTATCAAGACTTCTTCTTTAAAAATTATTGCTACTTACTATATTATAGATGCTGAAAATGGTATTGTAGAATATACCGACTCTGCGACTGGTTATTATGCCTGGAAAGATGAATGGGGCAAACTTTTAAGCGGTGATGAGCAAAATCTATCTGATAACACCCGGATGCTTATTCAAAAACCTGAACCTATTCCACCTTCCGAACTTGATATGCTTAATTTTGCAATTACAGAACTCAGTGATGAGATTGCACTAAAACTGAAAGAATACTACATTAAATAACCTATTTCATTATTAGTTAACTTATTGCAAATTTAGCCAGATTGATAAATAACTTGCTACTTATAAACAACTAACAGTTAAAAGAATTGACAAGGCTCCTTGATTCAAAAAAAAGGATAAAAATAATATTTTACTAGGAGAAGTAAATGAAAAACATCCTCGTTCTCGGTTCAGCTGGACAGATTGGCTCTGAGCTGGTGCCATATCTTCGTAACATCTATGGAAATAATAATGTTGTTGCTACCTATCATCGTCAACCTCTTATTCCAGAAATAAAAGATGGTGGACCCTGTGAGAATCTTGACGCTCTGGAACCCGACAAAGTTATGAATGCGGTCAAAAAATATAATATAGACACAATTATTAACTTGGTAGCAGTTCTTTCTGCAGTTGGCGAATCCAAACCAACCTTAGCCTGGAAAATCAATATGGATAGTATGTTAAATGTTCTGGAAATAGCTAAGGAAGCACATTGCGCTGTTTTCATTCCTTCTTCTATTGGTGCTTTTGGTCCAACTACCCCTCATGATAACACTCCTCAAGATACTATTATGCGTCCCACAACTATCTACGGTATCTCTAAAGTTGCGGCAGAACTGTTGGGAGATTACTATTTTCTGAAATATGGAGTAGATGCTCGGGGCTTAAGGTATCCTGGAATCATTTCTAATGTAACTCTCCCTGGTGGTGGAACAACAGATTATGCTGTAGAAATCTACTATGAAGCTATCAAGAATAAAAGTTATGTATGTTATCTGAAACCTGGCACTTTTCTGGATATGATGTATATGCCTGATGCTTTAAGAGCACTTGTGGATTTAATGGAAGCTGATCCTTCCAGATTGAAACATCGCAATTGTTTTAATGTTACAGCAATGAGTTTTGACCCTGAAATGATAGCCGCAGAAATTAAAAAACATATCCCTGAATTTCATATGGAATACCAGATAGATTCTGTAAAACAAGCTATTGCCGATAGCTGGCCTAATAAAATGGATGATAGTGCTGCCAGAGAAGAATGGGGTTGGAAACCTGAATATGATTTAGCTTCTATGACTGAAGATATGCTTCGTGTCCTCTCTACTAAACTTTCCTGATTATGTTAAAAATTGGCTTAGTCGGAGTAGGACATTTAGGAAGATTTCATGCAGAAAAGTTGAAATCCAATCCTCTTTGCCAACTGGTAGGAATCTATGATTCCAATCCAGAGTGTTGTAAATCCGTTGCAGAAGAATTTAATTTAACTGCCTTTCCCGGATATCAGGAGCTACTTAGTGATGTGGATGCTGTTGATATTGCAACCACCACTTCTTCGCATTATGCACTGGCAAAACAAGCTCTTGAACAGGGAAAGCATATTTTCATTGAAAAACCTATTACTTCTGAACTATGGCAAGCTGAAGAACTGGTTAATTTAGCAAATCAAAAAGGCTTAAAGATTCAAGTCGGACATATTGAACGCTTCAATCCTGTAACTCTGAAGGTAGAAAATCTGATTGAAGACCCGCTTTTTATTGAATCTCATCGTATATCTTCTTTTCAACCACGAGGCACTGATGTTCCTGTTGTTCTGGATTTGATGATTCATGATATTGACCTTATCCTTGACTTCATCCAAAGTCCTGTAAAAAAGATTTATGCTAATGGAGTGGGAATCTTTACTCCCAGTATTGATATTGCCAATGCCAGAATTGAATTTGAAAATGGTTCTATTGCTAATGTGACTTCATCCCGGGTCTCTTTGAAACACGAAAGAAAGATTCGCTTTTTCCAGCGGGATGCTTATATTTCCCTGGATTTTATTGCTAAATTAGCCTCTGTCACTAAAATAAATCCTGCAATGATGAGATTCATACCCTTAATCTTACAAGGCACTATGGACATTAAACCAGAACAATTGGTTGAAATTCAGCGTTTTGACCTTTCTGATTCTGAACAGGATGCACTTGCTTTGGAACTGAACTCATTCATTGAAGCAATTATTGAAGACAAAAAACCCGTGGTTGATGGACAAGCTGGATACCGTGCTTTGCAAGTAGCAATGCAAATTCTTGATTGTATTAACCATCAACCTTCAACGCATATCTAAATAAAATTATGAAATATATCTTAGTTACTGAAATCGCTGAACATATCGGAGAGGAAATAATCCTTAAAGGATGGGTACGTAATATCCGTCATAGCGGAAAACTCCTATTTATCATTTTCCGGGATGGCACTGGAGATGTGCAATGTGTAGCTTTTCAACCAGAATTGGGAGAGGAAAAATTTGACCAAGCAAAACATCTTACTCTGGAATCTTCCGTTATTATTACTGGACTGGTGAGACCACATCCAAAGCTGGAAGGACAATTTGAAGTAGCTGTTACCGACCTCTCTATTATTCAAATTGCAGAAGATTATCCCATCGGAAAAAAAGAACACGGTGCCGATTTCCTACTTTCTCATCGTCATCTCTGGATTCGTTCTTCCAAACAATGGGCTATCCTTCGCATCCGTCATACTGTGTATTATGCTATCTGTGACTTCTTGCATCAAAATCATTTTACTCGTTTTGATTCTCCTATTCTTACACCTAATGCCTGTGAAGGAACCACTACTTTATTTGAATTGCAATACTTTGATGAAGGGAAAGCCTATCTTTCTCAATCTGGACAACTCTATCTGGAAACAGGTATTATGAGTCTTGGAAGAGTCTATGACTTTGGTCCAGTTTTTCGAGCAGAACGCTCTAAAACACGTAAGCATCTTACCGAATTCTGGATGATGGATGCAGAAGCCGCTTTTATTGAACATAATGAAAATATTCAACTTCAAGAAGAGCTTATCCGATATGTAATCCAAACTGTTCTAAAAGAAAGAGATAATGAACTAACCATTTTGGAGCGAGACAAGGAAGCCCTAAAAGCAGCTGATGCACCCTTTGGAAGAATGTCTCATTATGAAGCAGTAGAATATCTTCGTTCTAAAGGAAGCGATATCACTCATCAAAGTGATTTAGGTGCTCAGGATGAAGTTCTCTTAACCGAAAATTCACCTGTACCTATTTTTGTAGAGCGCTGGCCCAAAGAAATTAAAGCATTTTATATGAAACGTGACCCTGAAAACCCAGATTTAGTGCTGGGTAGTGATTTAATTGCTCCTGAAGGCTTCGGAGAAATAATTGGAGGTTCACAGCGTGAGGATGATTATGAGCTCTTACTTCAAAGAATGAAAGATGAAAAGATGCCTATTGAAGATTATCGCTGGTTTCTGGACCTCCGTAAATATGGGACAGTTCCACATAGTGGTTTCGGAATAGGATTGGAAAGATTGGTTAGCTGGATTAGTGGAGTGCATCATATCCGCGAAACTATTCCTTTCCCTAGGATGATTTATAGAATTTATCCATAAACTCTCTATCTGTTAGTTAAAATATTAATCTTAAGAATAGGATTTATTCTTGAGAACCGATAATCGTGTATTTTTTAATAAAATAAATGGAGAAAACATGCATTACCCTGATTCCTTTTCCCGGATTACTCAAGTGATGAAATCCTCTTTAATTCGTGAGTTAGTGGCTTCCACTAAAAACATTCCAGATTTAATTTCTTTTGCTGGAGGTTTTCCTTCTCCTGCAACTTTTCCTACTCAACAATTAGCTGAACTCTTTGAAGAAGTGATTAAAAATGGAGGTAGCGATGTCCTACAATATGGTGCAAGTGAAGGAGATATCCTGCTTAAAAAACAACTTATGCAGTGGGAAGGTTACGAACTAAAACCTGAAGAAATGGTGATTACCGTCGGTGCTACAAATGCTATCTATTACTATGCCAGATGTCTGATTAATCCAGGAGATGTCATTCTCTGTGAAGCACCTTCTTTTCTGGGTACTCTGGTCACTTTTGATGCCATTGAAGCTGATTGTCAGAGCGTTCCTATAAATGATGAAGGAATTATTATAGAAGAATTGGAAGAAAAAGTAAAAATTCTGCATCAACAAGGGAAAAATATCAAATTCCTCTATATTATCCCAGATTTTCATAATCCTGCAGGTATAACCTATTCTCTCCAAAGACGAAAAGAGATTATCCAGTTTTGTATTGATAACAATATTCCTATTCTGGAAGATAATCCTTATTCTCGTTTGCGCTTTTATGGAGAACCTGTTCCCACCTTCTATCAAGTTGCCAGAACTGATTTTGCTCCTACTAATATAGTCACTGAAATAGTATCTTTTTCCAAAATTCTTGGTCCCGGTCTTCGTATTGCCTATGCCAAAGGTGATAAAGAACTTATTGAAAAAATGGTCTCTTGGCAACAAAAAGTAACCATCACACCCGATTGTGTAGCTGAAAGAGCAGTAGCTCGTTTTCTGGAAAAAGGGTTAATGGATACTCATCTAAAGTACATCGCTGAATACTATCGTCCTTATCTACAAAAAATGCTGGATGAACTGGAAAAGCAAATGCCACCTGAAGTGCAATGGACTAAACCAGAAGGAGGCATTTTCCTTTGGCTTACACTTCCAGAATATATAAATGCAGATGAACTCTTTGTAGAAGCCAGTAAACACAAAGTATCTTTTATCCCTGGCTCTAAATTCTATCCTGAAGGTCAGGAAAAGTTTAATACCCTGCGTTTGAACTTTACTTATTCAACCTTCGAACAGATTGAACAAGGTATCCGCTCTCTGGCTGAATTACTTAAAGAAAAAATAAAATAGTAAGGTTTAATACATCCTCGTGTAGTTGATGACAAGAGGTCCTCGTCTTGTAGAGAGGATATTATATTTCCTCGTGCATATGGTGGCAAGACGTCCTCGTCTTGCCAAAGCCGTAAGGCTTTTCTTAATAAAAAATATCAACCCCGTTTAATTTAAAATTCATTACAAAATAAAAACTCTTCCATTACTTGGTATTTAAGGACATATCCTACTCACTTTAACAAAAATAGCAAGCTCCTATACCTACTAACCTTCCCACCTATCCTTTGTCTTTTTTTCCATTCAATGTTAAAATTTTAATATGCTCTATCTTATTTATTCCCTGTCTCTTGTAAGCTTAAGAGCCAAGAAGGAGGCAGGAAAGAGTAAAAAAATTCTATAACTAATGATATTTCATACCATTTTTAATGCTTTAATATTTGAAATTTATCTTTTATAAAAACTCGCTATAGATAATGAAAGAAAGACCCCGGTTATCCACCAGGGTCATTCTCTTGATTTATAAAGAAAAATGAAACTACTTCATTAGGACAGCTTTTCTTTGACTGATTTGATTACCAGCTTTCATAACGATATAATATATTCCATTTCCGCTAAGATTACCATCATTATCTCGTCCATCCCAGGTTATTCTATGATGTCCCTTCTCCTGACTGC